>NZ_JBIWPL010000032.1:0-81810 GCF_044768255.1 Kitasatospora sp. NPDC101157
CCAGGCAACTCTTCGACGAGCAGCACGCCTTCACCTCCTCATCAGCTGATCTGGCCGTCGCAGCTTGACTTGTTAGGCACGTGAGATGTCTTTCGTGTTCTGTCGAGCAGGGTTGTGGGAGCGGCCCGGAGCTCAGCCGCGCAGGTCGAAGACCAGGCGGGCGGAGACCTTGCCGGCCAGCACCTCGTCGAAGCAGGCGTTCACCTCGTCCAGCCGCCGGGTCTCGCGGATGACGCGGGTGCGGCCGAGGGCGTGGAGGCGGAAGACTTCGGTGAGGTCCTCGCGGGTGCCGACGATCGATCCGATCACCTTGGTGCCGTTCAACACCGTGTCGAACACCGGGAGTTCGAGCTTCCCGCCGGCCGGCAGTGCTACCAGCACGAGCGTGCCGCCGCGCCGCAGGGCGCCGTAGGCGGCCTGGAAGGAGGCGTTGCTGACGGCGAGCGCGATGGCCGCGTGGGCTCCGCCGAGCGCCTGGACCTCGGCGGCGACGTCCTGAGTGCGGGCGTCGATCACATGGTCGGCGCCGAGGTCGCGGGCGAGCGCGAGTTTGTCGTCGGTGACGTCGACGGCGATGGTCTCGGCGCCGAAGATCCGGGCGTACTGGAGGGCCAGGTGGCCGAGGCCGCCGATGCCCGAGACCAGGACCCGGGTGCCGGGGCGGGCACCGGAGACCTTGAGCGCCTTGTAGGTGGTGACGCCCGCGCAGGACAGCGGCGCCGCGTCCAGCGGGTCGATGCCGTCGGGGACGGGGACGACGTAGTCGCCGTGCGCGAGCGCGTACTCGGCGTAGGCGCCGTCCACCGAGTAGCCGCTGTTGTGCTGCTGGAGGCAGAGCGTCTCCCAGCCGGAGACGCGCTGGTCGCAGTGCCCGCAGGCGTCCGCGAGCCAGGCGATGGCGACCCGCTCGCCCACCCGGACGTGCCGAACCTGGTCACCGGCCGCCTCGACGATGCCGACGCCCTCATGCCCGGGGACGAACGGCGGGCTGGGCTTGACCGGCCAGTCGCCGTGGGCCGCGTGGATGTCGGTGTGGCAGAGGCCGGAGGCCTCGATCCGGACCCGGACCTGGTGCGGCCCCGGCGTCGGGACGGGGCGGTCCTCGACGACCAGCGGTGCGGCGAAATCGCGGACGACGGCGGCCTTCATGATGATCCTGCCCTTCTGACGGTGACGAAGGCGATTCCGGTGTCCACCGGAACCGCTGTCTTCATCCCACCGCCTCGGCCAGGTGTCCGCTGGGGTCAGGAGGTGCACTCGCTCAAGGCCGAAGGTCCCCGGTCGCCATGGTCAGCCGATGCGGTAGCCGGTCACCACGTCGGCGCTGGTCCGCACGACGTGCTCCGTCCCACCGCCGAACCACGGATTCAGCAGCTCTCGGCAGCACCGCTGTTCCTTGGGGTCGGTGACGAGCGTGGCGATCCCGGTGACGATGACGCACCAGACAGAGCGCGTCTGCGGGTCCAGGACGTCCGCCCACTCGTCTCCCCTCCTGGAGTTGCCGATGCTCTTCGCCGAATCGGCTGTCGTGATCCGCGCGACCCTGCCCGTCATGGGCGCCGCGCTGGACAAGATCACCACACCTTCCAAGGATCGTCAGGTCCACGCCGCCAGGACGACCCTCAGATCCGCTCCTCGCAACGCCCTGGGGACATGAGGGGACCGATCGCCTCATAACCGGGTCCAACAGGCCCTGCCGCCGACCCGTGCGAGTAGGTCACCGTCATCGCGTACGGCTGCACCAGTCCAGAACGACCGTGCGGCGGGCGCGGTGTTCGCGCATGACGTGGGAGGTAGCGGATGGACCACGACGGGCCGGCGATCGAGCTGGCCGCACTGACCAAGAACTACGGACACAAGGTCGGCGTCGACCGACTGGACCTGACCGTCCGACGAGGCGAGGTGTTCGGCTTCCTCGGCCCCAACGGCGCCGGGAAGACCACCACCATCCGCTGCCTGGTGGGGCTGCTACGGCCCAGCGGCGGCCAGGTCAGGGCGCTGGGGCTCGACCCGGTCGCCGATCATCTCCGACTCGCCCCGCGCCTGGGCTACCTGCCGGGCGAGTTGCGGCTGTATCCGGAACTGACCGGCGCGCAGACGCTGCGACTGCTCGGAGACCTTCAGGGCGCTGCGACCGCGCACCGCGCGCGGCTGTGCGAGCGCCTCGCGCTGACGCCCCCCGATCTGGCCCGCCCGGTACGGGAGTACTCGCGCGGGATGAAGCAGAAGCTGGGACTGGTGCAGGCGCTCCAGCACGATCCGGAGCTGGTGGTCCTGGACGAGCCCACCGAGGGTCTGGACCCACTGGTGCAGGAGGAGTTCTTCGCCTTGCTGGGCGAGGCCGCCGCGGCCGGGCGCACCGTGCTGCTGTCCAGCCACGTCCTGCCGGAAGTCCAGCGCGCCTGCGGCCGGGTGGCGATCGTGCGGGCGGGGAAGCTGGTGGCCGTCCAGGCGGTGTCGGCCCTGCGGGAGGAGCGGGCCCGGCGGGTCCGGCTGGTGTTCGCGGACGGACGGGGCGCCCGTGCCCTGGGGCGCGCCGAGCGGTGGTCGCCGCGCTGGCACGGCACCGAGGTCCAGCTGCTCATACCGCCCGAGGAGTTGGTGGAGGAGCTGCGCCGACTCCTGGCGCAGCTGCCGGTGGTGGATCTCTCGGTGGAGGAGGCCGGACTGGACGAGGCGTTCCTCGACCTGTACCGCCGGCCGGTCGGCGAAGTGGAGGCGCGGTCATGAGAGCCCGGTTCCCCCTGTTCTGGCTGGCCCTGCACCGGCGCCGGCGGATGCTGGCCATGCTCGCTGCGGGCATGGTGGTGTTCGAGGCCTTGATGGTGCTGGTCATCCGGGCGGTGCCACCCGTCCAGATGTTCGCCGGCGGTGGGCATGCCGCACCGGACGCGTTGAAGGCGTTCTCCGGTTCGACGGGCGATGTGTCCATCGCGAGCTACGCCGGTCTTCTCGGCGCGGGCCTGGTGCACCCGTTCTGGATCGCGATGCAGCTGACGGCCATCGGATCGCTCACGGCCGCCGCCGTCGCGGCCGACGTCGAGTCGGGCACCGTCGAACTCCTGATGGTCCGCCCGGTGTCCCGGCTTCGGCTGCTGGGCGAACGGGCCGCGGCCGTGTTCGTCGCATCCCTGGCCCTCAACACCGCCGCCGTCCTGACCGTGGCGGGCGGCGTCGCACTCTCGCCCGACCTCCACCACGCCGTCGCGCTGCGCGGCGTGTTCGCCGCCGGACTGATGGGCCTCGCATTCACGGCCTGCCTGACCGGTCCGGCCCTGGCCGTGTCGGCCGCCGGACGGCGCAAGGCTCAGGTGATCGGCGCGACCATCACCGTCGGCGCGGTGGGCTTCGCCGTCAACTTCATCGCCATGGCCTGGCACCCGGCCGCACCACTGAGGTACCTGAGCCCGTTCCACTACTACACACCCGGCGACGCGCTCGCCCACGGCACCCTCACCTGGGGGTCGTTCGCCGTCCTGCTGACCGTGGGAGCCGCCGGTCTCGGCGCAGCGGTCCCGCTGCTGCTCCGCCGGGACCTGGCGCCCTGACCCGAGAGGTCCCGGGCAACGCCACTGCACCCGGCGCCGGTACGCGAGTGGGGCGTGTCCCAGGTGCGAGCTCCCACCGCGGGCCGCAGGTCAGACCCCAGTTCCACCTTGGTGATTGCATGGTGGTCGCAGCCGATCACCCGGACGTGGAACCTGTCCAAGGCCGAGACGGCCGCCCATCCGGGCACGGGAAGGGCGATCCGACCGGGGCAGGGGACGCCGTCCGGTCGGCCACCAATCGCGATGCCGGCTCTCCGACGTAGACCCGATCGTGTCAGCTCGTTGGGGCGGAATCAGACGTCTCGGCGGATCAAACCGGCGCTCTGAAGCAGACAGCGGTGTCGCTCCCCCAGCACGATCGCCATTGACGCGCTGGAGGCCGCTCCGTGCTTCGCGCGCCGGCCCCCTTCTGCTCATGAGCCGGTGAATGGTGGGCACTTGTCTCACCAGGATCACCTGACGCAGGGAGAACTCGATGAGCACATGTCCCACCCGTGGCCGTGTCTACCGTCGCTGTGGCTGCCGTGACGAGCGCCGACGGCAGTTGGGAGCCGCATGTCCGGCGCTGCGAGCCGAAGCAGCGCACGGGAGTTGGGCGTACGCGGTGGACCTGCCGTCTTCGGAAGAGGGACGCAAGACCCGCCGCCGCAGCGGCTACCGCTCGGAACAGGACGCGCGGCACGCGCTGGAGCTCGTGCTGGCCGCAGAGCGTATCGGGGTGTTCGAGGACCCGAAGATCACCGTAGGCGCCTATCTGCTCGAGTGGCTCGCGTTGAAGGAGAAGACCCTCAAAGCCTCCACCTACGCGAACTACCACGCGTACGTCCACAAGGACCTGCTGCCCGCCTTCGGGCGGATCCGGCTGGTCGACCTGAAAGCCCGGCACATCGAGAAGTGGAGCACCGACCAGCTCGCCGCCGGGCGCGGGCCCGTCGCCGTCTACCGGGCCGGCGCCATCCTGCGCAGCGCGCTCGGCCAGGCCGTGCGCGGCAAGCGCCTCACCTACAACCCGGCCCGGCGCGCAATCGTGGCACGGCCGGCCGCCCCCGAGCGCCTGTGCTGGACCCCGCTGCAGGCCGCCGCGTTCCTCCGCCACAATGCCCGGACTTACGCGGACCAGCTGGGGGACCTGTTCGAGGTGATCCTGGGAACCGGTCTGCGGCGCGGTGAGGCACTCGGCCTGCACTGGACGGACGTGCACTTCATGGAGCGCAAGGTGTACGTCCGCTGGACCCTGACCGCGGTCAACAACAACGAGCTGCACCTGGGGCCGCCGAAGACCAAGGCCAGCCTGAACTGGGTCAGCCTCAACGCCCGGGCCATGGACGCCCTGCGCAGGCAGGCCGACCACCAGCAGTCGCTGCTCCCGCCGGGCGCACCCCTGGAGGGACTGGTCTTCGCCGGGGTGGACGGCGCGCCGTTGCGGCCCCAGCACGTCCTGAAGGAGCTTCGTCGGCGCTCGGCCGAGATCGGGCTGCCGCGGATCGGGGTGCACGACCTGCGGCACACTGCGGCCACCATCATGATCACCTCCGGTGTGCCCATGGCAGTGGTTTCCAAGACCTTGCGGCACTCCACCCTGGCCACGACCATCAACATCTACGGGCACCTGCTCAAGTACGCCGCGGACGAAGCGGTCCACGCCCTGGCCGACGCCCTCGCGCACGCCGAGGCCGACCTCGAATCGGGCCGCCCCGACCGCTTCGGACGCGCCGCCTAGCAACGGAGATCCCGGCTTCCGGGCGCCATCGGTTTACTCGTACTGGGCTTGGAGCCGGACCGGACACGGCCGGCTCCAAGCCCGGCCATGTACCGCTCGCGGATTCGCGAACCGGTGATCACGAGCCCGGATGGTCACGGCCCTCCGCCACCGCGGCAAGCGAACTGCTGCGAAGGAGTTGATCGGCGACGGGCCCGGGCACCAGCAGGTCGATGCTCCCGGCCGACCAGTGCACGGCCACCTGATACACGGCGAGGACACCGGCCTCCCATCTGGTAAGCCGGTCCTCCCCCTCTTGGCCGTGGGTGCGGACGAGCGAGGGGAACTCAACCGTGAGCGGGCGGCGGGGAGCCACCGCGTGCTGGCCGGCCAAGGCGCGCGCCCGAGCGTCCCAGTCGTCGACAAGGCGATCCAGCGCGTCGAGAGCCTCCGCGCGACCTCGCCGGCGGGACCCGAACGCCTCATAGACCACCGCCATCGCCGCGCTCCTGCCCGCCTCCAGCCCGTCCCAGCCTGTAGCGCACTCCTGCTGCCAGCAGGCCCACGCCTCCTGCACCAGCCACGAACCACTGGGGCCCGGACCGACCAGAGCCGACCCGCCCTCGCCGAGCGCTGGAGCCGGCAGGGCCGCGGCACAGGCCGCATCGAGCAGAACAGCCTCGTTCAGCAGCGAGGCCATGTTCCGACGTGCGTGGTCGGCGGCCTCGGCGAGAGGGGCCTGCATCGGCTCGACCCACGACGCAAGCCACGGGTACGCCGCCGCGACCGTGTGGCTCTCCAGCAACTGCGCCTGCAGGCGCCGCCACCTTCGGCGCTGTCCCTCACACGCAGCACGCGAATCCGCCCGTCCCGACCCCTCCGTGACCAGGCCCGCCTGGAACTCCGCCCACGCCCTCAACGGCGTCAGAGATGACACCGCTTCAGCGAAGGCGACGAGCGGATGTCCACCCGGAACCGGCCACACGCAATGCGTGCACAACTCCCCGACCGCGAGCAGCAGCGGCACTTCTAGACGGTGAACCGCCGGCGCGGATCGCAGTTGCCCGCAATCCGCTCCACCATGAAGCCTTCCCAGACCGGGCAACGGCCGGAAACACGACAGCGGCAGATCCTGGAACAACCCCAGCGGAACATCGGCCGCAAAGATCTGACCCAACCGAAGCCGACGCAATTTCGGGCTCAGCATCGCGGCCCCAACCCAACAACACAAAGACGAAGAGCGAGTTGCTCAGCCAACGCGACCCGAACGCTTAGCAACGCCTCTCGGAGCACGGACGGACGAAGAGATTCCTTTGTCGCACTTTCAAGGGGTGGCAGCAGCTCAGCGAGCACGCCCAGCCCCTGGTGATCGCGTGGTGGTCGCATCAGAACGATCACTCGACCGGACTGCAAGCGAGGATTCAGGCCCAGAAATCCGGACAAATCTGCACGGATCAGTCGCCGACGGGGAAGATCACGCATGGTGCCCGTCAACTCGACGGCGACAGGTCACCCATTCAGGAGAGCTGAGCTCCTCCGACCGCGAGGCACCACGCTTGACCATCCGGCCTCAACTCCAGCCTGACTGCGGCGAGTTGTCCAGCACCGCCCGCCATCAGGCGGCGTTCCCAGGCCGGTCAGGGCGCGACCACCATGCGACCACCACCCCGCGACACGCACAAAAAGGCGCTTCCATCATTCCGATGGAAGCGCCCTCCGACCTGCGAAAACTCGCGGTCGGGACGACAGGATTTGAACCTGCGACCCCTTGACCCCCAGCTTCAATTCGCTTTGTCAGGTGCCTTGTTGGATCCACGGGGAACTCGCACTGGATTCCCGCCGATCCCGGGCCGCGCATGCAAGAAGTGTCCAGTTCGTCCATGTGCGCCCATTTCCGCCCATGGGCGCTCATCAGTGCCCATCGACTCTGGTCCCCAAATGGTCCCCAGGGGCGGAACATGCCTTCGATTACTCTCAGGAGTGACTATCTGATGCTCAGTCAGCTGAAGCTGTGCGCGACTTTCACGGACTCGAGGAGCCCGGAGACGAAGACACCCGGTGTCCCTCTCACTGAAGACGGCCGATCAAGGTCGACTACCCATCGGCTACGGATCGTGATCTTCGAAGCGGTGTGTCGTCTTGAGCGTGTCCTGCCCGCCCTGCCACGCCGTGCCTCGCACCCCGCACCGCACGCTCTGCCGACACCTCCCGCCACCCGGCCACCCTTGGAACCGCCACCACAAAACCAAGGAGCAGGAGGCACCCATGGCGCAGCGTACGAGCAGGGGCCGGGTCTACCGTCGGTGCGGATGTACGGACGGGAATCGGAAGCAGTTGGGTCCGTGGTGTCCGCGGTTGATCGCGGACGCGAAGCACGGGAGGTGGACGTACTGCGTGGATCTCGCCCGCGAGGAGGGCCGGCGCCGGGTCCGGCGCCGCGGTGGCTTCGCCACCCGGGCCGAGGCGGCCCGGGAGATGAAGGCGGTGCTGGACGGTGAGCTGCGCGGTGTGTACGAGAACCGGCGTACCACCGTAGCGAGCTTTCTGCGGGAGTGGCTGGCCGTGCAGAAGGAACGCCTGGCGCCCAACACCTACGCCGGCTACAGGTCCTGCGTGGAGCGCGACCTGCTCCCCGCCTTCGGCTGCCACCGTCTGCTGGATCTGCGGCCCAGGCACATCGACGACTGGATCCTCGCGCAGAAGAAGGCCAGGCGGGGCCCGGTCACCGTCTACCGTGCCATCTCCACCCTGCGCAACGCGCTCAACGCCGCCGTGCGCGGCTGGCGCCTGCACTACAACCCGGCCAAGCACTCGGTCCCGCCCAAGCCCCGCGCCGCCGAACGCACCTGCTGGACCCCCGAGCAAGCCGCCGCCTTCCTGCGGCACAACGCCGACCACTACGCCGACCGTCTCACCGACCTGTTCGAAGTCATGCTCGGCACCGGCATGCGCCGCGGCGAAGTCCTCGCCCTGCACTGGTCCAATGTCCACCTCATGGACCGCAAGCTCTACGTCCGCTGGAGCCTCGCCGCCATCGACAACGGCAAACTCCACCTGCGCGAACCCAAGACCGAGGCCAGCCGCGCCTGGATCAGCCTCTCCCCCAGAGTCATGGCCGCCCTCCACCGCCAAGCCGCCCTCCAGGAGGGGCCGCCCACCCCGACGGCCGCCTCGACGGCCTGGTCTTCGCCCGCCCCGACAACCTGCCCCTGCACCCCCCAGCGGGTCCTCAACCAACTCCGCAAGCGCACCACCGAACTCGACCTCCCCACCATCGGCCTGCACGACCTACGCCACACCGCCGCCGGCATCATGATCGCCGCCGGCGTCCCCATCGCCGTCGTCTCCAAAACCCTGCGCCACTCCACCCTCGCCATCACCATCAACCTCTACGGCCACCTCTTCAAGGACTCCGCCGACGAAGCCGTCAAGGCTCTGAGCGCTGCCCTCGATCGAGCCGACGCTGAGTCGTTGAGCTGGGCTGTGCCGGAATCCAATGGCGGCCTACCCCAAACAGCCTGAATCTGTCGCCATGCCCGGCACCGGGCCGCTGTGCTTGCCTGGCTCCTTCGGTCGCCAACGCTGGCGACCGAAGGAGCCAAGGGCCTTCGCAACGCAAATGGCGCACCCTTCACCGCGAGGGACGCCAGCCAGAGGCGTAGCGGTCAAAGAGCGACAATGCAGCATCGAGGCCCTCGCCCGATACGACCGATCCGGTCTGAATCGCCCCGCGCAGCGTGGCGACGGCTTCGGTCAGGCTCTCGTCCCCGCCGAAGATCCTGGTCAGGGAATCCCATTTCAGTTGGGTCGCGCTGGTGACGACCACACTGTTCAGCGGGCGGCTACGCACGACGCCCACAGCGTCTTCCAGGATGCGTGCGATCACGCGCGGGTCCGAGAGCGTGCCCAGAGGTTCAGGGCTTTCTGTCGCCGCCATGGCCACCTCGACTGTCTGTAGGAGCATCCGTTCTTCGGTGAGAGTTTCGGCTGTGGCCGCGTGGAGTTGACGGCGCAGTTCCTCTCTGAGGAGCCGGGCCGTCTCAGGCGAGATCAGCGCGGGCCTGTCCGGGGTGCCGGCGGTGATGTCTAGTAGGAGGTGCTTCCCGTGAAGGCTCGGGATGTCGACGGAGAGGCGAATGACGGTGTCGTCGGTTGTCGTTCCTGGGCTGAGCGTTCGGAGTACGAGATTGACAAGGCTCAGGAGCACCCATTCGCCCGGCGGTTCGTGCATGCCGGGCGACTCCGGTCGGACCCGAGGAAGTTGTTGCATCAGTGCAACGGCTATGGGCAGGACCTGATCATCAGAGGACTCGCGAAGGTATGGGACGATTCGCTTGAGGACGTCCTCCAGTTGGGGGGCCCGGCACCGCTTGGAGCGCGTGGGCGAACGCGGCTGCGTCGCCGATCGCTGCCGCGACCTGGTCGACGAGCCTGCCTGGGGCTCGACCGTCGGGCAGTTGCTGATGCAGGTAGAAGTCCAGCGCTCCACTGCAGGCAACGCGTCGCTCTCGTTCCCAGATCGAGATCCACTCCGAGTCGTAACCTGCGCCGCCGAAGAGCGGGTTGGCGGCAGGGAACAGCAGCTGGACGATGGTGCGGGCGTGACCATCCGTATAGCGGTTGAAGTCCTCCACGAGGCTCGTCTCTCGTGGGGCCGGGTGTCGTGGTGCCGGTAGTTCGAGCCGGTTCCCGTGAGGAGGTCCCCGATGGTCGGTAGCATCTCGTGTGCTGCGGGGTAGTTCAAGCGAAGCGCTTCGAGTGCCAGGATGTCGGCCAGGTCCACTTCTGTGTGCAGCCTGCGGACCGTCAGGGGCACCGACGCCAGGTACCGCTTCACGTCCCGGATGGTGGAGAACGTGGGGACGAGGAACTGCATGAGGATGTCCAGCCATCGCGTCCGGTTGAGTGGCCCGGTGTCAAGGTCGGCGAGCGCTATGGCCAGTCCCTCGGGGATGATTGTTGGGAGCATGCGCGTCGGCAAGGGCGGTACCTCGAGCGACATCCGGACGATCTTCTCGAGGTAGTCAGAGCCTTTGATCATCCCGTCTGTCAGCGCTGCCTCGACGACACTGCGGTCGAAGCAGAGGACGTAGACGATGTTCGGGAACGAGCCCGTCAGGCGCACGAGCCGGAACAGGTCCCGGATCTCCTGCAGCGACAAGCGATCGATATCGTCGATGAAGACCACGATGCGACCGGGCAAGTCGGCGAGGAGTTTGGTGATCTCTGCCCGTTGCTGGTGAACGCTGTGCTGTCCGTCTCCAAGAAGCCTGGCGGCGCTTTCGGATCCCGCGCCGATTCCGTCAAGGATGGGAGCGAGGCCGGGGATGAACTTCAGTGGCGACAGGGCGGAGGAGTACTTTCCCATCTGCTCGGCTACCGTGCGCCCGGCACCCCTGAGTTTGGCCTTCAGGCTGCGCTCGTCCCACAGTTGGCTGGCAAGCTCATCAAAGAAGAACCGCATGAGCTGGTCCGTGCCGGAGAAGAACCACGGATTGAATGTGATGACCTGCACGTCGTCGAAGGCTTCCAGCGTCTCTGCGGCCAGGTTCAGCAGCGAGGTCTTGCCCGACCCCCACCGACCAGTGAGCGCGACAACCGCACCCTGCCTCGCCGAGATCCTGCGGATTTCCGCAGCGAACGTCCTTGCGAGATCTGCACGCTGCAGCAGGTCGTCGGCCGCACTATCAATAGGATCGTCTCCATTGAGGAGGTTCCGGACATCAATCGGGGTGCCTTCGCCCGCGTTCACCCATACCTGCCTATTCCAGTGCATAACTCCCGTACCAGCCTGTGGTCGTGAGCCTAGCTGCAGGTACGACGCCCTGCCTGCGGGCCTAGCTCCTGGAGGACACGGCCCGCGAGCCAGATCTCACGTGCCAGGCGACTCGGTGGCAGCGATTCGGTGCGACCAGCCGTGGGTAGTTCTGGCGCTGGGCCGACCCGCGGAGGCCCCAGTAAGGGACTGCAGCCCTCGGAAGGGGAAGTCAGTGGCGCGGCGCAAGACGGTGGCGGAACTGCTGGCTGAGGCCTACCTCGCGAAGCAGCAGGCGAAGGTGGCGCGCGCTGCTGCCGGCCAGCCCACAATGCCGACTCCGGTGAAGCGCCCTCGCAAGCCCCGAAAGTCCGATCCCGAGGCGGAGCAGGCACGGCTGCTGGCCGCGGGTGAGAAGATCCTCGCTCGGGAGGACGAGGCTCGTGCCAGGCAGGCCATGAAAGTGGAGGCGGACCTGGCCAAGCGCCAGGCCGCCCGTACCCGTGAGGCGCAGGCCAATGTACGTGCCCGGGATCAGGCGGAGCGGGAGCAGCAGCGACTCGATCGTGAGGCGCACAAGCAGCACCTGAAAGACGAGGCCGAGCGGCGTACCGAGCGGGTCATGGCGGTGTGCGCGGAATTGGCGGCGGTCCTACGGGAGCGTCCTGCGGGGCTGGAGGACTGGCATCCGCTGGTGGAGCGGGCGCTGGCACGCGACGGCGCGAAGGGTGTGGCGGAGGTGGTGGGGGACCTGCTGCGCCGATCGCCGGTTCCGGAGGGGTGCCGTGATGCGGTCGAGGTCGGCTATTTCCCGGAGGCCGCGCAGCTGCGTATCAACGTCGGTCTGCCCTCCCTGGCGGTTGTGCCGACGGTCGCGTCCTATCGGCTTGTAGTCCAGCGTTTGGAGATCGTCGCGCAGCCGGTGAAGGAGGTCGAGCTGCAGCTCGCCTACCGCATTCTGGTGGGACGGCTGGCTCTGCGGGCGTTGGATGAAGCGTTTTCCGTGACTCCGCCCGGTCTGGTGGAGGAGGTGGCACTGAACGGCTTCGTCGCGACGACGGATCCGGCCACCGGGCGGGCTGTTCGGCCGTGCGTGGTCAGCGTGGTGGCGCTGCGCGAGGAGTTTTCCCAATTGGTCTTGGATGCGCCGACGTTGGATCCTCAACTGTGCCTCCATACGCTCGGAGCGGTGGTGTCCCAACACCCACACGACCTGGAACCCGTCCCGCCGGTCGTGGAGTTCGACCCACAGCGCTTCAAACTCGCCAGGGACGTGGCCGCGGTGACCGGCTTGGACAGCCGGAAGGACCTGCTGGAGATGGATCCGTACGCCTTCGAGCGGCTCGTGCGCGAGTTGTTCGAGGCGATGGGGTACGAGACGTGGCGCACGCAGAACTCCCGTGACGACGGTCTGGACGCCGTTGCGGTCAAGCGTGACAGTGTGGGGGTCACAGTCGTTGCCGTGCAGGCCAAGCGCACCAAGAACGCCGTGCCGCTGGAGACCGTTCGTGCCCTGCTCGGTACGGTCGCCGACACTGACGCCGCGCGGGGCGTCCTGGTGACCACCTCCTGGTTCGGCAAGGCTAGCTACGACCTGGCCGCACGCAACGGTGACCGCCTCTTCCTGATCGAGGGCCGCCAGCTGAAATCTCTCCTGTTGGAGTACCTCGGTATCGACGCTCTGATTGGCCTGCCGAAGCTACCGCGCAGCTGGCGGGCCAGCGGGGCCAGTTGACCAGCTCGCGCCTGCTTGAGAAGCACTCGGCTTGCCTCTGCGGGGGTCCGGCTGCGGGCCTACCGGAGGAGCAGGGCGGAGCGGAGCCGGGGCTCGCGCAGGTGGGCCAGGAGTTGGGGGTCGTCGTCGAAGACGATCTCGGCTGCGGGTTCGAGGGCCTGGTGGAGCATGGCCTGCACGACGTCGGCTATCGGTTGCTCGTTGACGACCTGCGCCCACTGGGTTGCGGCTTCGTGCTCGCCGCGGGAGGTGGCGTCGGCCCACTGGGTGACGCAGGCTTTCGTGACGTGGAAGGCGTTCACTCGGCCCTTGGTCAGCAGGCCGCGGTTGAGGTCGAACACCTCGATGGTGACCTCGCCTCTGAGTGTGAGGGGGTGGCACCCCGGCCAGCTGCCAGGACCAGGCGCAGGTGCGGCGTGGGGTCCTCGGCGGTGGGGTCGATCAGCAGCGGCCGCCCGTCGCCGTCAAGTGGGTAGGTGGTGCCCTTCAGGTGGCTGTTGCACAGCGAGCAGGCGAGGACGTGGTTGGTCCAGTCGAAGGCGCGCATCGGGTGGCGGTCGATCGGTTCGAAGTGGTCGATGTCGGTGCCCTGGTTGTCCCCGCAGTACATGCACCGCTCCCGCCCTGCCGCCATGTCGCTCAGGAGGTCGCGCAACGGGGCGTGGACGTGGCGCCGGACCGTCGTGTGCTTCCAGAGCTGCCGCGCCCGTACCGCGGGGTCCTCGGCGAGGGCGATCTCGCAGGTGCAGTCGGCCATGCGGGAGCGCGGCGGCTCCGTCAGAGGGAGCCGGCGGATCCGGATCACGCGACGTGTCCGGTCAGGCCGTGCAGTCGGGCGGCGACCTCGTCGACGCGGGCCGCCGGCGAGCTCGTCAGTGTCCGCTTCAGTTGCCGGTAGCGCTGCTGCTCGTCCTCGCTAGCCTCGCCGGTCACGATCTTCATCTCCAGGGCGACCAGAAGCGTCCGGGCCTCCTCGGCCCGCTGGGAGTAGGGGGAATCGAGGCCGAAGAGCTCGGACAACACCGCGTCGTCGCCGCTGCCGAAGACCACCCGCTCGTAGAGGTCTTCGCCGACGACCTCCGGAGACTGCTCGACGTCGGGGCCGGGCAGCCGGATCAGCCCACCGGGGTCGGCTGCCTGGCAGATGTAGGGACTGTGCGTGGTGACGAGGAACTGGACCAGCGGGAAGTGCCCCTTGAGCCATCCGCCGATGCGCTTCTGCCAGGACACATGCAGGTGGGCGTCGATCTCGTCGATGATCACGACACCGGGAACGGTCACGACCGGGTGGCCGTCGAGGTGGTCGACGCGCAGCGCGCCATAGGTGTCGTGGAGCTGCTTGAGGATGTCCACGACGAGCGCGGCCACCGTGCGGTAGCCGTCGCTCATCTCGCGTAGGGCGAAGGAGCGGCCGTCGTGCGTGACCCACAGGCCATCGGAGTCGACGTCGCCGATGGTGTAGTCGTCGGGCAGGAGCTCGTCGCCGAGGACCGCCAGGGCGGCGCGCTTCAACTCGGCGGCTCCCGGCCGGTTCTCCAGGGACCGCAGGTGCTGCTCGATCAGCCAGCTGACACCCTCGGCCAGCGAGGCGTCCTCGTGGAAGAGGCTGGTCAGCCTGGCCACCGCTCCGGAGCCGGCCATGCGCCGCTGGACCTCCCCCGAGCCGCCGGCCAGCCGGCGGAAGGGTCCGTATCCCGCGCAGAACCAGCCCACCGGGTTGTCCGCCCACGGCCCGCGCTGCGCGCCGGTCTTCGCCCTCTTGTACTCCACCGGGCCCAGGGAGGGTTGGGCGTGTCGGCCGACCGCGCTCCTCGGGTCGGGCGCGCTCCACTGCAGCCCCGCCCAGAACGTTCCGGCCGGCGGCCGGCCGGAGGCGAACCTGTCCTCGGCCGGGTCCGGGTGCAGGCAGACCTCGGTGACCGCCTGCGACTTTTCGTCGCTGATCCACTCCTCGAAGCCCGACATTAACCCACGGGCCGCACTCGGACCACTGACGGCCAGGGTGACGGCGCGCAGCAGGGTGGACTTGCCGGAACCGTTGCGGCCGGCCAGGACCGTCCAGCCGGCATAGGACCCGTCGGGGCGGGTGAGGTCGAGGTCGACTTGACGGGCGCCGTGGAAGCCGCGCACGTTCCGCACCCGCACGTTCTTGAGGTACACGCCCGGCCCTCCAGCCCTGTCCACCACAGCGGGCCCGGGTCCGCGGGCCACTGCCCCGACTCTATCCGTGCCCCGCCCGGCCCCCGGGTACCTCCTCAAGCAGGACTCGGTCCTCGTCGGCGCTTGCCGCAGCAGCGACGGCGGGTGACGCGTGGCCGGCAACCGCCCGCCCTACGTGTACGGGTCGCGCAGCGGCCTCGGCTCGCGGACCCCGCGGGTGATCTCCTCCGGGAGGTACGGGCCAGCCGTGTAGTACCGGCCCTGGGCCTCACCCTTCGCGGCGAGCCAGCCGGCGCGGACGAGTTCGCGGATGTCGCGCTGCGCCTGCTGCCCGCTGAGCTCCGCGTCGGCCTGGTAGGTGGCGCGGCGGACCCGGTTGCCCATGGCGGCCGGGTAGAGGACGTACAGCATCCGGTCGGGCCAGCCGCGCTGGTCGACGGCCTCATCCAGGGCGCTCCAGACCTCGCGGGTGGTGTTCACCTGACGCTCGACAGTCTGGGCCTGCTGGCGGTGGGCACGCAGACAAACGCACCCACGGCAGCGTGTCCCGGTCGGGGGTCCAGACGGCGCCACCGACCTCGGCAAGGATGTCGTAGTAGCGGTAGGAGTTGTTGGGGGTCCTGGGGCTCGTTTCTGTTGGACGACATCTGCTCTTCAGCGCAGACAACACCGTTCTTCAGTAGTGTCAGTCCGAATGCCGGTTGGTGTTCAATCCACCGCGCGTCTAACTTCGGCCTTGGCGGAGGGTGTGCCAGGCAGGCGCGGTTCGCGACGGTTGGGCCACCGACCCTTCAGCTGCTAATGGACCTTGCCGCGCCTGCGATCGATGTGCCGGCGCGGTCGCCGGTGCCCGGCAGGTCCTTGGCGAGCCGGCCTGCGAGTGCGCTCACCGGGCATCGACCGGGTGAGGACGCCGAGTGTGAGCAGAGCGAGCGCCGGCAGCACGGCGACGATGATTCCCATCGGCAAGGCGTCGGTGGCGCCACCCGCGCCGGCCAGCGGAGCAAGTGCCCCGCCGAACATGAACTGGCTGAAGCCGAGCAGAGCGGCGGCCGACCCGGCGTGTCCGCCGTGGTCGGCCAGGGCCTGGGCCGCGGCGTTCGGCATGACGAGGCCCACGCTGGAGACCAGGACGAACAGGCCGATCAGGAGCGCAGGCAGGGGTGCCCGTGTCAGCACCGCGCCCAGGACCGTGGTGCCACCGGCTGTCGCGCCCAGCAGACCGGCGAGCAGCAGCACGCGGGCGCCGGCCCGGGCCACCAGCCGGCCGCTGATCTGGGCGGCCGCAATGAGTCCGGCGGCGTTGACGGCGAACACGGCACTGTACTGCTGCGGTGACAGGCCGTGGATTTCCTGCAGGACGAACGGCGAGCCGGAGATGTAGGTGAACATCGCCGCGAAGACCAGACCGTTGGTCAGGACGTACCCGGTGAAGACCCGGTCGCTGAGCAGCTGCCCGACGACAGCCGGCAGCGGCTGGCGTGACGCGGAGGACCGGGTCTCCGGCAGTCCTGCGGCGGAGGCCGTCAGCATCACGGCGCCGAGTACGGCCAGGGCCACGAAGATTCCCGGCCAGGCCGTGACGCGCAGCAGCTGGCCGCCGAGGACCGGCGCGAACACCGGCGCCAGGCCGGTGATCAAGGTCAGTGCGGAGAAGAGACGTGCGGTGCGGGTTCCGGAGGTGCGGTCGCGGACCATGGCGTTGGCGATGACGATGCCGAACGCCCCGCCGATGCCCTGGACCAGGCGTAGGCCGACGAAGGTCCGGACGTCGGGCGCCACCGCGCAGAGCGCGCTGGCGATCGTGTAAAGGGCGAGGCCCGCCAGCAACGGACGCCGCCGGCCGTAGGTGTCGCTCAGCGGCCCGGCGATCAGCTGCCCGATGGCCAGCCCGGCCAGGCAGGCGGTGACGGTGAGCTGGGTGGCCGCGGCGCTGGCGCGCAGGTCGCCGGCGAGGTCCGGCAGTCCGGGCAGGTAGCCGTCGATGGACAGTGGTCCCAGGGCCACGAGCGCTGCGAGCAGGACGATGAATCGGGTTTGCCGGCCGGCGGCGTCGTTGCTCATGACTCAGTAGGCCACGGTGATGCGGCGGCGGATCGCGGTGCCGCTCTCGATCGTGTCGGCCAAGGCGATCGCGTAGTCGGCGTACGAGATGCGGCTGTTGCCGTCATCGTCGGTGAGCAGGGTATCCCCGGCGCTGCGGTAGGCCCCGGTCCGCTCGCCCGCTCCGATGACTGCGGCGGGCGACACGTACGTCCAGTCGAGGTCGTGCACGCCGCGGTAGAGATCGAGCGCTTCGGACTGGGCCTCGGCGTTGGCCTTCCACAGCGCGGGGAAGTCCGGGTCGTCCATGACCCGGGCGCCGGTCGGCGTGCGCAGGCTACCGGCACCGCCGATGGTGACCAGGCGGGTGACACCGGCTCGGCGGAGTCCGTCGATCAGCGCACGGGCGGCACCGAGGATCGTGGCGCGGTCGTTCTCCTGGCCGATCCGGGGGCCGACGGCCGAGAGTACGGCGTCGTGGGAGGCGGCGAGGCCGGCGACCACGGCGGCGTCTGTGACGTCACCGGCGGTCACGGTCAGGGCCTTGTGCTTGAGTCCGTCGATGTGACCGGCTCGGGTGACCGCGGTGACGGTGTGGCCGCGACGCAGTAGTTCCTCGGTGGTGGGCCGGCCGATGTTGCCGCTGGCACCGAACAGGACGATCTTCATGTGTGCTCCTTGTTTCTGATGGTCAGAGGACGGGCTGGCCGTCGGCGATGATGGCCGCGGTGATGCCGCGCGCGGCGGCGGCGTGCTGGAAGCGCTGCTCGATGTCGGGTTGTTCGGTGTAGAACGGCGGGTTGTGGAACAGGCCGTAGTGCATGGCGCAGACGGTGCCGGCGCCGAGTGCGACGGCGGCCTCGACGCCCTGCTCGGGGGTCATGGTCGCCGGGACGTTGGCCGCGTAGCCCTCGAAGTGGGCGATGACGCCGTTGACCGGGACGAACGCGACGTCGAACGGGCCGTGGTCGCGGGCGATCTGCCACCAGCTGCCGTGCCACTGGGTGTCGCCGCAGTGGATGACCCGCCGGCCGGCGCCTTCGACGACCCAGGCGACCTGGTCACAGTCGTTGCCGCGCCAGTCCAGCGAGGTCACCGGGGTGACGGTCAGCTCTCCGATGCGGCGTGACTGGCCCAGGTCCTGGGCGACGGGGGTGATGCCCACCTCGACCAGCGCCGCCGCGCTCGGGGTGTGGCAGCCGATCGTGCCGGTGGCCGCGATCCGGGCGATCAGGTCGTGGTCGTAGTGGTCGGGGTGCAGGTGGGTGATGAGGGCGTGGGTGCCGGGCGGGGAATCGACCGGGTCGACCGGCCGGTGCGGCGGCCCCATCACCGGCGCCAGCGGAGCGACGTTCTCGAGCGGGTCGATCAGCAGGCGGGTGTCGCCGAGACGGATCTCGACGCCGGCCCAGGCCAACCGCCGCACGGAAAGGGTGGGAGTCATGGGCAGCGACGCTAGACCGATGTTGTTGAGAAAGTCAACAAGAGAGTTTTGAATCTCAACACCACGATGTAGGGTGGTGGCATGCGCACCTACGGGCAGTACTGCGGCATCGCGAAAGCACTGGACACCATCGGCGACCGATGGACCCTGCTGATCGTCCGTGAACTGCTCGCCCTGGGTCCTTGCCGGCACACCGACCTGCGCAACGGGCTACCCGGGATCGCCAGCAACCTGCTGGTCGACCGGCTCCGCGAACTCGAGGAAGCCGGCCTGATCCACCGCAAGGCCGCCCCGCCGCCGGTGGCCACCACCTTGTTCTCCCTCACCGAGCGTGGCCGCGCGCTGGAGCCGGTGCTGCAGGAGCTGAGCCGGTGGGGCGTGCCGCTGCTGCGTGAGCCGGGCGGCAACGACACCTTCCGCACCCACTGGCTGGACATGCCCGCCCGGGCACTGACCGACCACCGCCCTGACCAGCCCGCAATCGCCCTGCAACTGCACGCCGACGGCAGCGAGGACCTGGTCATCGAAGTCAAGGACGGCTCGGTGCACACACACGCCGGCCGGGTCGACCACCCCACCGCGTCACTGACCGGACCGCCGCACCTGCTGGCTGCGACTCTGCTCGGCGACCTCGATCTGAGCGCCGCAGTACAGCAAGGCCTGCTACTCAGCGGCGAACGCGAGGCAGTAATGCGCATCCTGCCCCGCTGATCGACCTGTCCCGTCTCATTTGCCAGCGCATACATCCCGCCTCCCCGACCGGGAGCGCCACCAACCACGGGCCGGTCAGCCGCTGTGACACGAGCATCGACGTGGAACAGCTGTTCGCGACGCAGTGTGGCTCGGTGCCGCCGGAGGCGAGGGCCATGCAGTTGGCCCTGCTCCTGCCGAAAACCTCATCCAGGGCCTGTGACCTGTGCGTTCTCATGAATGGCCACGGGTGCCCGCATGAGCATGTCAAGCTGATGGATCGTGCTGCTGAGACTGGCGTACCTGGGTGTGACCAACGCGTTAGCGGTGCTGCGTCTGCTGCCGATGAGCGACCGCGAGAAGGACGTGGAGATCCTGGCCCTGCGCCATCAGATCGCGGTGCTGGAACGGCAGCTGGGTGGGCAGCGGGTCCGGTTCGAGGCTGGTGACCGGGCGTTTCTTGCGGCGCTGCTCCACCAGCTGCCGATGCAGGTGCTCCGCCGGATGCGGCTGCTGGTGCAGCCGGACACCGTGCTTCGCTGGCACCGCGACCTGGTCGCCCGTCGTCACGCTGCCCGGTCCCGTCCCAAGCGCGGAGGCCGGCCGCGCACCGTACGCTCCATCCGCACCCTGGTCCTGCGCCTGGCCGCCGAAAATCCGGGGTGGGGGTACCGGCGCCTTCACGGCGAGCTGCTGGTCCTCGGCGTGAAGGTGACCGCGTCCACAGTGTGGGAGATCCTGCAGGAGGCCGGGATCCCACCGGCGCCCGAGCGGGCCTCCACCACGTGGGCCGATTTCCTGCGCTCCCAGGCGGACGCGCTCCTGGCGTGCGACTTCTTCGAGACGGTCACCCTGTCCGGGGCCCGCATGTACGTCTTCGCGGTCATCGAGCACGCGAACCGCCGGATCCGGATCCTGGGCGCAACCGCGCACCCGACCGCGGCCTGGGTGACCCAGGCCGCGAAGAATCTCGTCATGGACCTCGAGGACGCCGGCTGCCGGGCCCGCTACCTGATCAGGGACCGCGACGGAAGGTTCCCGCAACTGTTCGACGAGGTGCTCAAAGACGCGGACATCGAAGTGGTACTCAGCGGCGTCCGGATACCGAGAATGAACTCCATCATGGAGCGCTGGGTGCAAACCTGCCGCCGTGAGCTGCTGGACCGGACACTGATCTGGGACCAGCGCCATCTCCACCACGCCCTACGCGAGTTCGAGACGTTCTACAACCAGCACAGGCCTCACCAGGGCATCGCCAACGCCCGCCCACTCCACCCACTCCCCCATCCGATCACCGATCCAGGCCAGATCGCCCGCCTCGACATACGACGACGTAACCGACTCGGCGGCCTCCTCCACGAGTACCAACATGCAGCCTGAGCAGGGCGGATGAGGTATTCGGCAAGGGCAAGGCCGCAGCGACCGCGTGGCTCTCCAGCAGCTGCGCCTGCAAGCGCAGCCACCTTCGACGCTGCCCATCACGCGCAACATTCCGGCTCCGCCCGCCCTACCGGCAGCATGACGGAGCCCGCCGGGAACTCCGCCTCATCGCCTGCGGCATCCACCCAGGCCGTCAACGACGTCAGAGACGACACCGCTTCCGCGAAGGCAACGAGCGGATGGTCACCCGGAATCGGCCACGCGCAATGCGGGCACAACTCCTCGACTGCGAGCGTCAGCGGTACTTCTGCACGCTCAACCGCTGGCGCGGATCGCAGCTGCCCGCAATCCGCCCCGCCATGAAACCTTCCCAGACCGGACGACGACCGGAAACAGGACAGCGGCAGGGCCTGAAACGGACCCAACGGAATACCAGCCACGAAAATCTGACCCAGTCGAAGCCCGCGCAACTCCGAGCTCAGCATCACGACGCCAACCGAAAGCCACGAAGCCGAAGCGCGAATCGGTCCTCATCCGCCGCGGCCTGAGCGCTTATCAGCAGCCCGCGGCGCACGGACGGGCGCAGCGGGGCCCTTGTCGCATTCTCAAGGGGTAGCAGCAGCTCAGCAACCACGCCCGACCCCTAGTGATCGCGTGGTGGTCGCACCGGAACGATCACTCGGCAGGCTTCAGGCGAGGATCCCTGTCCAGCAATAGGGACAAACCTGCGCGAATCAGTCGCCACTGAGGAAGATCGCCTACGGCGCCCGTCAAGCCGACGACAGCAGGTCACCCGTCCAGGAGGGCCGAGCTCCTCCGGCTCCGAAGCACCACGCTTGACCATCCGGCCACAACTCCAGCCTGGCTACGGCGAGTTGTCCACCGCCACCTGCCACCAGGCTGCGTTCCCAGGCCGGTCAGGGCGCGACCACCATGCGACCACCACCCCGCGACACGCACAAAAAGGCGCTCCCATCATTTCGATGGAAGCGCCCTCCGACCTGCGAAAACTCGCGGTCGGGACGACAGGATTTGAACCTGCGACCCCTTGACCCCCAGTCAACCACCATGAGGTGAACGTGAGTTGGGACTTCTCAGCGGATGTGGTGTTGCGAAGCGCTGACCGTGGCTCAGTGTTTACTTTGCGCACAAGTGTCCGTTTCGGATCATCAGCGTCCATGGGCGCTCATCAGGC
Organism: Kitasatospora sp. NPDC101157; assembly: GCF_044768255.1. NCBI lineage: Bacteria > Bacillati > Actinomycetota > Actinomycetes > Kitasatosporales > Streptomycetaceae > Kitasatospora > Kitasatospora sp. NPDC101157. Next base: position 21,650 of record NZ_JBIWPL010000032.1, read on the forward strand.
GTGGTCCCAAAATGGTCCCCAGGCCGACCACCCCGCCGCAGGTACTGCCTGTAACCGGGATCTGTCGGGCTTTCAGGAGGCGGCGTCACGCCAGCCCGACTGCCCTTGCGGCGAAGCCGCAGGCCGGTCCACGGGGCCAGCGGCTCCGGTCGGATCTGGTCGCTTACCCGCTGGTCACGGATGGTGACCTTCCGGGCGGTGTGTCGTCTTGAGCGTGTCTTCGCCGTCTGGTTCTGAGTGCTCCGCGCACCGCCCAATGCGCTCTGCCGCCACACCCGACACAGAAGCCACTCTTGCCCCAGAAGCACCACCCAGTCCGAGAGAAGGGGAAGCTCATGGGACAGCGCGCGCAGCGTGGTCGGGTGTACCGGCGGTGTGGTTGTTCGGACGGTTCGGGGAAGCAGTTGGGGCCGTGGTGTCCGCGGCTGGCGGGGGATCTGAAGCACGGGAAGTGGACGTACTGCGTCGACCTTGCCCCGGAGGACGGGAATCGGAAGACCCGTCGGCGTGGCGGGTTCGCCACCCGGGCCGAGGCGGCCCGGGAGATGAAGGCGGTGCTGAACGGTGAGCTGCGCGGGGTGTACGAGGACCGGCGCACCACGGTGGCGAGCTTCCTGCGCCAGTGGCTGACCGTGAAGAAGGAGGAGCTCGCGCCGAACACCTACGCCGGGTACGAGGACTGCGTGGAGCGGGACCTGATCCCCGCGTTCGGCCACTTCCGACTCCCGGACCTGCGGCCCAAGCACATCGAGCGCTGGATCGCTGCCCAGCGCAAGGCCAAGCGCGGCAAGGTCACCGTCTACCGGATCGTCTCCACCCTGCGCAATGCCCTCAACGCCGCGGTGCGCGCCTGGGGGCTGCGTTACAACCCCGCCAAGCACTCCGTCCCCGCCCGGCCTCGCGCCGCCGAGCGCACGTGTTGGACCCCCGACGAGGCCGCCGCCTTCCTGTGCCACGGCGCCGAGTTCTACGCGGACCAGCTGAATGACCTGTTCGAGGTCATGCTCGGAACCGGCATGCGCCGCGGCGAAGTCCTCGCCCTGCACTGGTCGGACATCCACCTCATGGACCGCAAGCTCTACGTCCGTTGGACCCTCGCCGCCATCGACAACGGCAAGATCCACCTCCGCGAACCCAAGACCGAGGCCGGCCGCGCCTGGATCAGCCTCTCCCGCAGGGTCATGACCGCCCTCCACCGCCAGGCCGCGATCCAGATGAACGCCCACCCCGACGGCCGGCTGGAGGGCCTGGTCTTCGCCCGCCCCGGCCGGACGCCGCTGCGGCCCCAGTGGGTCCTCGACCAGCTCCGCAAGCGCACCGCCGAACTCGATCTACCCAGGATCGGGCTGCACGACCTGCGCCACACCGCCGCCAGCATCATGATCGCCGAAGGCATCCCCATCGCCGTCGTCTCCAAGACGATGCGCCACTCCACCCTCGCCATCACCATCAACCTCTACGGCCACCTCCTCAAGGACTCCGCCGACGAAGCCGTCACAGCGCTCGCCTCCGCACTCGACCGGGCGGATGCCGAGATGACCGGCCAGCCCACTTCGTCGGGCGGCCATCACTTCGGCAAGGCGGCGTGAGCGGTCGGGTGTCAGGTTCTTGTACCCGGCCGCTGATCGGCCGGGTACAAGCCTCTGGTCTCTGTGTGGTCTCCGTGGTCGTTGCTCTATTGATCTTGGTGGGCGTGAGTTCGAGTACCACCGCCTCGCTCCCCCTCAGCAGCGACCGGCCAGTGTGATGCGCCAACTCCACGGGCCGCTACGTCGACGCGCGACCCGGTCGCCCCAGCACGAGGGCCGTCCCGTGCGGCAGTGTTGCGAAGCGCCGCCATGCACTGGGATCGCCCTGGGGGCTTCTCGGCGTCGGCGCCCGCTTGGGGGCAAGGCTTGCCGCTTCCCTCGAAGCGTCAGAACAACGCGTCCTGGCGCAAGGCGGCTACGGTACTGGTGCCGGTAATCCGGCCTGGGGAGACGTTGATCTCTTCTTGGTCGCGCATCCGTTTGAGGAGCGGTATGACCTGGGTCGGGCGGTAGACGGTCTCCAGGAGGGCGAACTTCTTGAGCTGGTCGACGCTGCGGGCTGTCGCCACGGTGCTCAGGTGGTCAAGCAGGATGCGGCGCAGCGGTCCGGTGTCCGGTTCGAGTTCGAGGTCGAGGGCCTGCTGGTTGGGGTCCTTGGGGTCGCGGTAGCGGACGCCGGAGGTGGTGTCGACGACCCACATGGCCTCTTTCATCTTCTCCACGCCTCGTTCGTGGCGGGTGCCGAAGATCAGGTAGAGGAGGTGGCCGGCTTCGTCGATCATCTCGAAGACCAGGGTGTGCTGGAAGCCGGCGCGTCCGAGGGACTCGCGGTAGCGGTCGCGCAGGTAGGCGGCTTTCCGGGATGACGGCTGTTGGAATACGCCGTGCCATTGGGTGCCGCCGAAGAAGGCGTCCCCGGCTGAGCGGTGGCGCTCGGCCTTCTCGGAGAACCGTACGAGGAAGGCGGGTTGGAAGGTGACCATCACCTCGCTGCGGCGCTGGGTGGCGATCCGTTGCAGCAGGGGGAAGGGGACGTCCGGGCCGCCGAAGCCGTCGAGAAGGACAAACATGGGGTGGTGGAGGCTGCCGGTCCGGTCCAGTTGTTGCAGCAGGTCGGGGTGGCACTGGCCCTGGGCGATGTGTACGTCGAGCCGGTCGCCTCGGACGCCGGACGAGTCGACGGCCGCCGCGATGCGGCGTTCCAGCTCGGTCTTGCGCCGGCTGTCCTCCTCGACCAGCACCATCTTCACCCTCCGGGGGCTGCGCCGAAGCGCTCCGGAGAAGACCTGGTGGGCGACGACGGGGGAACCTGGCTCGCCGTCCCGGTAGATGCCGGGGCCTGCGAACCCTTCGGCGTAGGTGACGACTTCGTTGTGGCTGAGCATGATCGGTGCCCAGGCTTGGAGGTAGCGCCGCAGCAGGGCGTGCTTGGCGGCGGTGTGCGGATCGCGTGGCCAGATGACGTCCTTCGGTGCCGCCATGTGTCTCCCCGGTACGGTGAGCCGTCGCTGCCGGTGGCAGGATCACACAATCGTCACGGCGCGACCAGGGGGTGTGCACGGCGCACTGGGTCAGGAGGCGGTGATCGGGTCTCGTGCGGGCATCTCGTCCCAGGTCCGGCCGTTGAGGTCGCGGCCGCGGGCCTTGGGGTTGCGGCCGCCCCACTGTTTGAAGAAGAACGGCACGCCGGCCGTCTGGCAGGCGTCGCGGATTCCGGTGACCCACGTGGGGTCCATCGGACGGTGGTGGGGGCCGGACTCACCGCCGGCGATCACCCATCCAATGCCGTCGAGATCCAGGCCCGGCAGCGGTCCGAGCAGCGGCTCCAGCGAGAGGAACCGGACCGCGGCCGGGACGACTCGCAAGTCGTCGACGCGACCGAGCTGACTCTCGTCCTCGACCGACACCCCCATCCAGAGGTTGTCCGGCCACTCCAGCCGGTCGGCGACCCGGCGCAGCCGCACGGATCGCTTCGTCAGCACCTGGTAGGTGTGCTGGGGGGTGTCGGCGATGACCTGGAACACGTCCCGGACGAACGGCAGCGGCACCCGGGCGTGGAAGAGGTCGCTCATGGAGTTCACGAACACGACCCGGGGGCTGTGCCAGCGCCTCGGGATGCCGAGGGCGTCCGGGTGCAGCGCAAGTCCGAAGCCGGGGCCTGACGTTCGCGAGTCGCCGTCCGTCTGGTACTTGGCGGCGCCCATCGCCTTCAGCCGCTTGGCCAGGGTCAGGGCGTAGCAGTTGTCGCAGCCGGCGGACACGCGGTCGCAGCCGGTGGTCGGATTCCAGGTCGATTCCGTCCACTCGATAGCGCTTCGATCGCTCACTGCCGCTCCTCGCCACCGGGCCGGGCCTCGCGCCGGCCGCCACCTGGCGGACGCCGCCAAGCCCCTACCTTCCTCCGTGGACACTGCTGGTGTCGAACCCGCTGGCCAGAGCTGGCGCACGACAACGGCCCGGCGTTGCCCCATGGCCGTCACGCCGACCCGACGACCCTCGCGTCTCCGCAAGCGCATCGCCGAGGTCGAACTATCGAAGATCGGCCCTCACGATCTGCGCCACACCGCGGTCAGCATCATGATCGCCGCCGGCATCCCGCTCGCCGTCGTCTCCAAGACCCTGCGGCTCTCCAACCTCGCCATCACTGTCGACCTGTACGGGCACCTCCTCAAGGACTCCGCCGACGAGGCCGTCGTCGCCCGGACTGCCGCCCTCGACCGGGCCGATGCCGGGCACGCTGCGTCGACATGTCTGCTTGCGGCCGCGGCCTGACGGCGGCAGCGATCCAGTTGGCCAGCCTCGGGCGAGCACCCGGCTCTGGTGCTCCTGTCGATCCTGAGACGGCCACGGACTGGGTGGGGTAGCGTCCGCGCTGGATGGGGAAGCCGGACGAAGGTGGGGAGTCTCGGATGCGCTTCGGACCCGAGGACGCTGATCTGGCGGCGGCGATCGACCAGTTCGACCGTGTGGCCGCCAACCTTGAGAAGCTCGAGTCCGTCTGGCATCAGCTGGGCGAGCTGAGTCCGGCGGACATCGAGTTCGGACTGGACACTCCCGAACGGGGGAACCTCGTCCGCACCTTCTCGCATCTGGCCGAGCACCTGCCCGCGATCGACGGGTTCCGGGTGGACGCCGTACCGGAGTCGGCCGACGCGATCGCCCAGACCCGTCTGGACTACTGGGAGATCGGCGAACCGGCCGGCCGCGCGGCGTTCGACCGCAGCGTCGAGGAGCCGGGTTATCAGATCGGCGAGTACCGGTATCGGTTCGACAGAGCTCGCAGTGCACTGGTGCGCAGCCATGTGACCGATGTGACCGCGATGATCGACGACGTCGTCCGCGACATCGACGCCGTCAACGGGCTGGGTGAGTGGCGAGGCGAGGACCGCTGGGAAGAGCTGTCCTCCTTGGTCTCCCAGCTCGACCGGCTGGTGGGTGGGCAGGTTCCGGGCAAGGCCCGCTGGGCGGCACTGCGCAGACACCTCTCCTTCCAGGACTCAACCGACCTGAGCGACATCGCGACCATGGACTGGCCATCGGTGCGCGCCGAGGTGCAGTCGATCCTCTACGACCAGCACGAGCCCCTGCCAGTGGCTGTCGAAGACCTCGCTGACCTGGTCAACGCCCGTCCAGTCGGTGCGGTGAGCACCCGGCTGGCGTGGTCACGGCTCGACGCGGAGGGTTTCGAGCGCCTGGTCTTCGAACTCGTCCGCCGTACGGCGGGCTACGAGAACGTCAACTGGCTGATGAAGACGAATGCTGCCGACCGCGGACGCGACATCGAGGCCTACCGCGTGGTGCGCGACCCGCTGGCCGGCGTGCGCCGCTATCGCGTCATCATCCAGTGCAAGCATTGGCAGGAGCGCTCGGTCGGCAGCGCCGACCTGAGCGCCTGCATCCAGACGATCAAGCTGTGGGAGCCGCCGAAGATCGACGTGCTGATCGTCGCTTCCACCGGGCGCTTCTCCCAGGACGCGGTGGCTATCGCCGAGCGACAGGAGAACGAACGAGTACTTCCGGCCGTAGAGTTGTGGCCCGAAAGCCACCTGGAAACCCTGCTCTCCCGGCGCCCCTCGTTGGCCGCGCAATTCGACCTTCGCTGAACCGAGCACCGACCACGCCCACCGGCACCGACAGACGAACGGGGCCTGGGACTTCACACTTCCCTGTCCGGGCCCGCCGGTATCCTCCCAGTACGGTCGGCGCGTAGCGCTTGACCGGCGGACTCTGGCGCGGAGGGACCCTCGTGATAGATCTCAGCAGTTACGAACTGGTCTGGCCCGCCGACCTCTTCATCGCCGAGGGCAACCACATCGCGGCGTCCGGGCGGCGGGACTGGACGTCCAGGGCACAGTGGCTGCTCACCGAGGCCTTCCAGGGATCGAGTGCCTGCTCGGACTTCGACAACCTGCCCGCCGAGGCGCCGAAGAGCGACGACCCATGGGGCCAACCAAGCGCCACCGCTTGGGGGAAGACCGCAGTGTTGACGCAGCGCACGTGGTTCCGTGAGCTGATCGACCGGGCCACGGAGATCCGGCAGTTCACCGAGCCCCGCCCCTACTGGCCGCAGCGCAAGGCCGTCACCGGCCCCGTCGCTCCCGCACGTCCAGATGCGGTGAGGCTCGACTTCGCCCGGCTGATCATCGAACTCCAGGGCAAGGGCTACCTCGTCGAGCACTTCGGCGAGGAGTGCGTCGACGTCGACGAGGAACTACCCAATCCGGCCGAGGTCCTGGAGCGTCGTCTGGGTATCGGGCAGCTGTGGCCGCTCAAGCCGGTGGATTGGGACGAGGACACCTTCTTCGGCCTGGTCGAGGTATTCCACGACCTCGTCTCCCGCCCACGCGACCGCAGCTACCACAACTGGAACCAGTGCGGCTGGCACCACCAGGAATTCCACACCGGTCCTGCGCGGGTGCTGTACCGGTGGCGGGTGAACCGGCTTCTTGCCGGTGCCGGGGTCCACTACCGACTCGCGGACGAAGGTGAGGACCAGGGCCGGCTCGTCGCCGTCACCGACGACGCACGAGCCGACCTCGTCCACCGCGCCCTGACCGCCGCCGACCCCGACATCCAGCAGCGCACCGCGCACGCGATTGCCCTCTACCGCGGTCGCGGCGCGGCCGTCGAGGAGAAGCGCTCCGCGATCATTGCCCTTGCCGGGATCCTCGAGGAGCGGCGCGACCTGATCCGTGCCGAGCTCGGCAAGCCCGACGACGGGGTCCTGTTCCAGATCGCCAACCGCTTCGAGATCCGCCACCGAGACGCCAGCCAGCAGGAGGACTACGACCCAGCCTTCCTCGACTGGATCTTCTGGTGGTACCTCGCCACAGTCGAACTCACCACCACCCTCGTCCAGCGGCAGCAGATCGTCGGTTGACACGTCTGTGCGTCCGCCATCCTCGGCAACCGCCGGGCGCCCAGAAGGCTCTCGGTGTCCAGCGGCTGCTTTTCTGGTCGGTTCCGCCAGATCCTGGGCTTCTCCCGCGCTTCGGCCTGCACTCCGTCAAACTCGGTCCACGCTCAAGAGAATGAGCACCTCCCGTCGCTTGGCTTCATTGATCGCCCCCTCTCCCTACGGCCTCCTATCTCGCGGATTGGAGGCGTGCTGGGGGATGTCGACATCGCGTTCGCGAGTCGGCTCGTACCGGCATCGTCACCCGACCCGAAACTCCCTCGGCCCAGCTTCCACGCGGCCGGGACTGCTGTGAAGAGGACGAGGCCAGCTCCCAGCGTGGGTGGCCGGGAGCCGGCCTCGCTTGCGTCTTGGCCGGATGGATCGCTGAGCCCCGCGTGCCTTGTGGGCGATCACGCTGCGAAGGGCTGGCTATGGAGTTCACGGGTGCGTGTGTGAGTGCCACCGGATGTGCGGCTTAGGGGTGTGCCTGCCCCTCTACTGTCGCGGTTGAGCAGGGTGCTTCTCCCGTGCCGGAGACTGAAGTTCGGCCTGGAGTTTGGTAGCTGCGTACGATCCTGCTACAGGGCCTGTGCGGCCAAGTCTGTTTCCAGGCGACGATCGGCCCGGCGTCGCGTCAGACAGTGATCCACTCGGTGGAGGTGGTCACTTCCTCCAGGAAGTCAGGCAGCGGCTCGACGCCGAGGCCGGGGCCGGTGGGGACAGTGAGGTGGCCGTCGGTGAGCACGAACGGCTCGGTGATGTCGGTGGCGAAGTAGCGGCTGGAGCCGGAGGTGTCGCCGGGGAGGGTGAAGCCGGGCAGGGCGGCGAGGGCGACGTTGGCGGCGCGGCCGATGCCAGTCTCCAGCATGCCGCCGCACCAGACGGGGATGCCGTGGGCGTGGGCGATGTCGTGGATGCGTCGGGCTTCGAGGTAGCCGCCAACGCGGGCCGGCTTGATGTTGATGACGGAGCAGGCTCCGAGGGAGATCGCGGCCGCCGCGTCGGCGGCGGACTCGATGGACTCGTCCAGGCAGATCGGGGTGCGCAGCAGCTTGGCGAGCTGGGCGTGCTGGACCAGGTCGTCGTTGGCGAGGGGCTGCTCGATCAGGAGCAGGCCGAAGTCGTCGAGTTTGGCGAGGTGTTGGGCGTTGACGAGGGTGTAGGCGGCGTTGGCGTCGACCTGGAGCAGCAGCTCGTCACCGAAGCGTTCGCGGACGGCGCGCACCGGCTCCAGGTCCCAGCCGGGCTCGATCTTGAGCTTGATGCGGGCGTAGCCCTCGGCGATGAATCCCTCGACAGCGTCGAGGAGTTGGGGGATGGAGTCCATGATGCCGACCGAGACGCCGCAGGGGACGCGGTTACGGTCCGCGCCGAGGTAGGAGCCGAACGACTCCCCGGTCATGCGCAGGTGGGCGTCGAGGACGGCGGTCTCCAGCGCGGACTTGGCCATGCGGTGGCCGGTGAAGGGTTCCAGGACGCGGCCGACCGTGTGGGCGTTGACACCGTCCTTGGGCAGGGCGGGGATCAGGAACTTGCGCAGGACGTCCTGGGCCGCGTCCACGTACTCGGAGCAGTAGCGGGGTTCGGACATGGCGGCGCATTCGGCCCAGCCCTCGCCCTCAGAGGTCACGACGCGCACCAGGAGCACATCGCGGCTGGTCTCGATGCCGAAGGAGGTGCGGAAGGGGGCGAGGAGCGGGAGGTGGATGCGGCGCAGTTCGATGCCGGAGATCTTCATCGGCGGTGGCTCCCGGTGTGCGAAGGGGCGGAGGTGGTGGTGGGTCGTTGGACGATGTAGGAGCGGCGGTCGTGGAAGCCGGTCACGCGGGCGCCGTCGGCGAGCAGGGTGCCGAGGGTGTGCCGGACGGCTTGGCGCCAGGCGCGGGCTGCGCCCGGGTCCTTGCGGCGCAGGGTCTCGATGTCGTCGGGGAGGTCGATCAGCAGGGTGGTGGCGTCGGTGGTGAGGACCTCCGGGTGGCCGTCATGGTCGCGCAGTGCGTGGGCGGTGCCGGCGGGAAGGGAGGTCGGGGTGTGCTCGCCGCGGGCCGCGGCCTCGACGGCGGGTGCGTCGAGGTGCCAGCAGGCCAGCACGCGGTCCGATTCGTCCCCGGCGTTGATGGCGTCGCCCATCGCGCCGTAGAAGGACGGCAGATACTCCTCAGGGCGGGCGCCGAGCTTGACGAGGTTGAAGTAGGCGTTGCGGCGGATCAGCGGGTCGTAGGTCCAGGTGATCTGCTGCAGGCCGCGGTCCTGGGCCCAGCGGCGCTGGTGGAGCTTGAGGGCAAGTCCGATGCCGCGGCCGGCTGCGGCGCCGGTGATGTGGGAGTGGAGGGTGGTACCGGCGGGGGCGGCGAAGAAGGCAATGGATGCGCCGACCATGCGGGTGTCCTCGTAGGCGGCGGCCACGTAGTTGCCGGCGTGCGCGAGGGCGCGCATGACCTCGATCGAGACGGGGCTGCCACCGTCCTCGGTGCCCCAGATGCCGGCGTAGAGCCGGTCAATGGCTTCGAGGTCGTCGATCTCGTGGAGTTCCCGCACGGTGAGTGGGGTCATCGCATGGCTCCAATGAGGTGGGCCAGAAGCTGGGCGCGTCGTGGCAGGTGGGCGGTGAGGACGTGCTCGTGGTCGGCGTGGGCGCCGTCTCCCACCGCGCCGAGGCCGTCCAGGGTGGGGCAGCCGACGCCGGCGGTGTAGTTGCCGTCGGAGGCACCGCCGACGGCGAGCCGACGGAGCGGTCCGTAGTCGAGCCGGGTGGCGAGTTCGTCGGCGAGGGTGAACAACTGTGCGGAGGCGGCGGCTTCCAGAGGTGGGCGGTTGGGGCCACCGCTGATCTCCAGGCTCGCGCCGGGCAGGTGCGATGCCAGGGAGCGGACGAGGCGGTCGACGGTGTCCTGTGCGGCGAGGGTGGGCACGCGGACGTCGATGTTCAGTTCGGCGCGGGCGGGAACGGTGTTGTTGGCGCTGCCGGCCGACATGAGGGTCGGCGTCAGCGTCGTGCCGTCTCCGGTGTGCGCGGCGATGACGTCCAGCGCGAGGATTTGGTGGGCCAGTTCGATCGCCGCGTTGACGCCCTTCTCGGGTTCGAGGCCGGAGTGAGCGGCGCGGCCGTGGACGGTCAGGTCGTAGATGGACACGCCCTTGCGACTGGTCTTGAGCGCGCCGCCGGGGCCGGATGGCTCTAGAACGAAAGTGGCGGCGCACTGCTGTGCGAGGTCCTCGATGAGCGTGCGCGAGGTGTCGGACCCGGTCTCCTCGTCGCCGGTGACCAGGATGCACACGCCCTCCAGCGAGGGCAGCAGGGTCAGCGCATGGAACATCTGCACCAGTCCGGCCTTCATGTCGAAGACGCCGGGGCCGCGAGCGATGCCTTGGTCGACGGACCAGGGGTGGGTGGCCAGCGAGCCGGTCGGCCAGACCGTGTCGTGGTGGCCGAGCAGCAGGATGCGCGGGGCGCCGAACGTCCACTGGACGTGGGTGATGCCGCCGGTGACCAGGGTGTGCGGTTGGGCGCCGAGCAGGCGGGCGCCTTGGGCCGCGACGGTGCGGGCGCTGCGGGCGACGGCCTCGTGGTCGGCGGAGTAGGACTCGCAGGTGACGAGCTCTTCCAGGTCGGCCAGCATGGCGTCGAGGTCGGGCGGGTGCTCTGTCGAGGGGGCAGGTGATCCGAGGTCAACCGGCAAGGGACAGTCCTCCAGGGTGGGTTGACCATCACGTTAGGCACCGTCAGGGGCGCGGAGTTCGTGGTCGGATCACAACCTGGGGAGCAGATTCGTTCCCCCGCCCCAACCGCCGGCCGGCGGTTCGATCCGCAACGGGCGCTGCCCGGAGGCGGAGGCCGGCCGGGCACTGTGCGGGCAGTCGGGACCTCAGCCCATGTGGTCGCTCATGAGACGGCGCAGGTTGCCGCCGAGAACCTTGAGGATGTCCTGCTCCGGCATGCCGCGCGCCACGAGTGCCTCGGTGACCAAGGGCATGCCGGCCGGGCCTTCCAGTCCGGGGAAGTCGAACATCGGGTCCTCGTCGTCGAGGGACTCGCAGCAGGGCGGGGTGACGTCGGTCATGACCTCGCGGACGAAGTCAGCCCCGAGGCCGACGTGGTCGATGCCGGCGATGGCGGCGACGTGCTCGATATGGTCGACGATCCGGTCCGGGCTCACTTCTTCCTGACGGTCCGTCAGGAAATCAGGGACGAAGTTCACGCAGACCACGCCACCGGTGGCGGCCACACCGCGGATCTGATCGTCGGTGAGGTTGCGGTGATGGTCGCGCAGCGCCCGGGCGCAGGAGTGGGTGGCGATCAGCGGGCGGGTGGCGAGTTCGAGGACGTGGGCGACGCCGCTGGCGCCGAGGTGAGAGATGTCGAAGAGCATGCGCAGGCGTTCCATCTCGCGCAGCGCCTCGACGCCCGGAACGGTCAGCCGGCTGCCGGTGGCGTCCTCGCGGCTGCCGTCGGCGAGCGGGGTGCGGCCCCAGTGTGCGATGGAGGCGATCCGCACGCCGAGCCGGTGGAGCGTCGAGAACAAGTGGACGGAGGCGTCGATACCGGGGGCGCTCTCCAGGGCCAGCACGAGTGCGATCTTGTCCTGGGCGAGGGCGGCGTCGATGTCGCTGCCGTCGAGGCACAGCGCCACCTCGTCGCCGTTCTCCTCGGCCAGGACGTGGGCGCATTCGATCATGCGCAGGGTCTGGCGCAGGGCGCCCTCGGGCCGGTACTGGTCGTCGATGAAGACCGGCAGGACCTGGAGGTCGATGCCGCCTTCGCGCAGCTGCGGCAGCCAGCGTTCCCGGAAGAAGGCCCCCCAGCGCTGGGGTGGGCGGGCGGCGACGGCAATCAGCAGGTCGTTGTGGGCGTCGGCGACGACGGCGCGGCGATGCAGGGCCGGCGAGTTCAACGGTGGTTCCTCCGAAGGGAGTGGGCCCGGCGGGCGGTCCGCCGGGCCGGTAGACGGTCAGGTGCGGGCAAGGGTGGGGACGGCATCCAGCAGCGAGCGGGTGTAGGCGTCCTCGGGGCGGCCGATCACGTCGTCGACGGGCCCGGCCTCCACGAGCCGGCCGGCGCGCATGACGGCGACGGCGTCGCAGACGTAGCGCACCACGGCCAGGTTGTGGGAGATGAACAGCATGGTCAGGCCGAGTTCGGCGCGCAGGTCGCGGATCAGGTTGAGCACCGCGCCCTGGACGGACACGTCGAGGGCGGAGGTGATCTCGTCGGCGATCAGCACGTCCGGCTGTGCCGCCAGTGCCCGGGCGATGGCGACCCGCTGGCGCTGCCCGCCGGACAGCTCCTTCGGGTAGCGGGTGGCGTAGGCGGCTGGCAGGGAGACGAGTTCGAGCAGGCGCGCGACCTCGTCGTCCCGGTGGCGGCGCGGTCCGCGGACCCCTTCGGCGATGGCGTCGCCGATGCTCATCCTCGGGTTGAGCGAGGAGTACGGGTCCTGGAAGACCATCTGGATGCGTCCGGCCTCGACGCCGGAGACGCTGCCGCGGTAGGGCACGAGACCGGCGACGGCTCGCGCGAGGGTGGACTTGCCGGAGCCGGACTCGCCGACCAGGCCGGTGACGGACCCCTCGGCCACGCCGAGGGTGACATCGTCCACCGCTGTGAAGTGGCCGAATCGGACGGTGAGTTCGTTGATGAGCATCAGGCCTCCCAGCAGGCGACCAGGTGGTCGGCGTCGCGTTCAGTGAGGGCGGGCCGCTCGGTGCAGCGGTCGGTCGCCAGTGCGCAGCGGTCGGCGAAGGCGCAGCCGGTGCCGATGTCGGCGGGTGAGGGCTGGCGGCCGGGGATGGTGGTGAGCGGGCGGGAGCGGTCGGTGTCCATGTCGGGCATGGAGCCGATCAGGGCTCGGGTGTAGGGGTGGCGGGCGCGGTGCAGGGCGTCGGCGGGCAGTTCCTCGACGACGCGTCCGGCGTACATGACCTGGACGCGGTCGCACAGCTCGCTCACGACGGCGATGTCGTGGGAGATGAACAGCGCGCCGGCTCGCGTGTCGTCGACGACTTCGCGCAGTACCCGCAGTACCTCGCGCTGGACGGTGACGTCCAGGGCGGTGGTCGGTTCGTCCGCGATGATCAGGCGGGGGGTGCCCATCAGGCCCATGGCGATCACGGCGCGCTGGCGCATGCCGCCGGACAGCTCGTGCGGGTGCTGCCTGATGACCTGCTCCGGCTCCTTGATGTGCACGCGCCGCAGCCGCTCGATCGCCCGGTCGCGGGCCTCGGCGCGGCTCGCGCCGTCGTGCAGGGTGGCGACCTCGGCCAGCTGGCCACCGACCCGCAGCGCCGGGTTGAGCGAGGAGGTCGGGTCCTGGAACACCATCGCCAGGGAGGACCCGAGAAGCTTGCGGCGCTCGGCCGCGCCGAGGGTGTCCAGGTCGGTTCCGCACAGCCGCATCCGGGCGCTGCCCGTGAGGCCGGGGTGGGGGACGATCTGTCCGATCGCAGCGGCGGTCATGCTCTTGCCGCTGCCCGATTCGCCGACCAGGCCCACGATCTGACCGGGGTGGACGGTCAGGGACAGCTCGCGCACGGGGGTGACACCGCCGGGGAACGCGACGGTGAGGTCGCGCACCTCCAGGATGGCGTCGGGCAGCGGCAGTTCCTCGGCGCGGGCCACGACGGGCGGGACGGGCTTGGCGGCGGTCGCGGTGGTGCGGCCGGCGGCCTTGGCGAAGGTGTCGCCGAGCAGCATGAAGCCGAGGCCAGCAAGGGTGACCGCGACGGCGGGGGCGATCACCACCGACGGGGTGACGTAGACGTGCCCGAAGGCGTCGTTCAGCAGCCGGCCCCAGTCGTAGGAGGGGGCCTGGACGCCCATGCCGAGGAAGGACATCGCGGACAGGCCGAGCAGCGCGGAGCCCATCGCCTGGGCGGCGTTGAGGATGAGCGGCTCGGCAATGTTGGGCAGCACGTGCCGGGTCAGGATGCGGTGGCGCGGCACGCGGAGCATGCGGGCGGCGGCGACGTAGTCGGAGCCGGTGACGGACGCGGTCAGGGTGTGGGTGAGCCGGGCGAAGGTCGGGGCGAGCGCCACGCCGATGCCGAGCACGGCGCCACGCCCACCCAGGCCCACCACGACGGCGGTGAACATCGCCAGCAGCAGTGCGGGGAAAGCCACCAGCAAGTCGACCGCAGCGGTCACGGCGCGTGCGACCGGGCGGGGCAAGACGGCGGGAGCGGCTCCGAGCAGGATGCCGGCACCGGTGCCGATCAACGTGGCCACGAACGCCAGGCCCATGGTCAGCCGGGTGGCGGCCAGGGTGCGGGCCAGCATGTCGCGGCCGAGCGCGTCCGTGCCCAGCAGGTGCGCGGAGGAGGAGCCTTGACTGATCTGCTGCGGGTGAATCGCGTTCGCCGCACCGCTCCAGATGAGCGGCCCGACGAGGGCGAGGCCGACCATGGCGGTGACGAGGATGGCGCCCAGCAGTCCCACGGGGTTCTTCATCAGGCGGCGCATCAGCCCTCCTTGCGGGTGGTGGCCGAGTGGGCGGACTTGGGGTCGATGACCGCGAGCAGGACGTCGACGAGGAAGTTGACCAGGAGCACCAGCGCGCCGTAGACGAGGATCATGGCCTGCGCCACCGGGTAGTCCTTCTGCGTGATCGCCTCGACGGTGCGAAGCCCCAGCCCCGGCCAGGCGAAGACGCTCTCCACCAGGACGCTGCCGGTGATCAGTCCGCTGAGCAGCAGGCCGCCCATGGTGAGGGTGGCGGTCAGGGTGTTCGGCAACAGGTGCACCGCGTACAGCCGCCAGGCCGGCAGGCGTTTGGCGCGGGCCAGGCGCATGTAGTCGGTGTCGAGTTCCCGCAGCGTCTCGACCCGTGCCAGGCGGGCGATCATCGCCGCGGGCGCGATGGCCAGCGACGTGACCGGCAGCAGGTAGGAGCTCGGGCCGGTGAGCCCGGCCGGCGGCAGTACACCGAGGCCCAGGGCGAAGACGAGCAGCAGCGCCAAGCCGTACAGGTACTCGGGGATGGCGACCGCGGCTCCGGTGACGGTGGTGAACGCGGTCTCGGTGCCGCGCCCGCGGCCGTTGTGGGTGCGCACGGCCGCCCACATGCCGGCCGGCACGGCCGTGGCGAGGGCGAGGGCGGTCGCGAGGACGGCAAGCGCCAGGGTGTTGGGCAGGCCCTCGCGGATGATGTCGGCGACGGATTGGGCGGAGAAGAACGAGGTGCCCAGATCGCCGTGGACCAGGTGCTGCACGTAATGGACGAACTGCACGATCAGCGGGTCGTCGAGGCCGAGTTCGTGGCGGCGGGCCTCGATCAGCTCCTTGGGAGCGGTCGGGCCGAGCATCCGGCGCAGCGGGTCGCCGGGGATGAGGTGGATCATCGCGAACGAGGCGACGACCAGCACCGCCAGCGACAGGGCCAGGCGCAGCAGGTGCCGGGCGAAGAACAGCGGGGTCAGTCGCCGGGTGCGCCGGCGCTGAACGGAGCCGGGGGCGGTCACTTGGTGCCTCCGGTCATGCGGATCGAGGTCGGGTCGAACAGACCGCCGGTGATGCGGAAGGTGGCGTCGTGGGAGGCGGTGGTGAGGGTCTTGTCGACCACCGGGATCAGGTCCGCGCTGTCGAACAGCGCGCTCTCGGACTGGTTCCACAGGGCGCAGCCGCTTGCGCCGGGCAGGGTGACGGCCTTGGCGGTGAGGTCCTCGTAAGCCTTGTTGGTCAGGTGGGCGAAGTTGCCGCCGTCGGGGGTGAAGGGGCCGGACAGCAGCCCGGTGAGCTGGGTCGGCAGGGTGACCCCGAGCGGTGCCCAGTCGACGTCCCAGTCCTGGGTGACGGATTCGACCTCGTTGTAGGCGGCGTCCGAGACGGCCCGCAGCTGGACGTCCACGCCGACCTGGTGCCAGGCGTCCGCGAGGTATTCGGCGGCGGCGGCCATCGTCTCGCCGGAGGAGGCCGAGTAGATCATCCGGATGGTCAGGCGCCGACCGTCCTTGGTCCGGGCGCCGGAGCCGCTGCGGTGCCAGCCGGCCGCTTCCAGGGCGGCCTCGGCCGCGTGGGCGTCGAAGGCCGGCAGGTGCCCGGTGACGGTGTCTCCGGGACAGGGTCTGGGGTCCATGATCAGTCCGGTGGGCGCCGTGCCGGTGCCGCCGGTGGCGATCGCGCCCAGGTCCTTCAGGTTCACGGCCTGGAGCAAGGCTCTTCGCACCGCCGGGTCGCTGCCGGGGTGGCCGGGGCCCTGGTGGAAGAAGAACTCCTGGGTGCCGTTGTTCTGCGCGCTCGTGGTCAGGCCCGGCACGTTGGTGACCCGGGCCCGGTCCGGCCCGGACAGCTGGGCGCCGTTGAGCTGGTGGGACAGCAGCAGGTTCGCCGTCGTGGATTCGTTCCCGATGACCTTCAGCACCACGCTGCCCGGCATGGCCGGATCCGAGGTGGTTGCCCCGCCGGGGCCCCAGGTGTAGTCGCGGCGCCGGGCGAAGGTGTAGCTCTGGTTCGGCTTGGCGGAGGTGAGCTGGAAGGCGCCCGATCCGGAGGTGCCGCTCTTCAGCAGCGAACGGTCCTTCAGGCCCTGGCCGCAGACGACGAACAGGTAGCGGGTGCTCTCCAGGATGAAGGAGAACGGCGTCGGCGTGGCCAGGGTGACCGTGCCGGCGCTGTCGTCGGCCTTGGCGGTCAGTCCCTCGGGGATGACGACGCCCAGGGCCGGGGACTTGGTGGCAGGGTCGGTGATGTACGAGACGTTCTCGGCGACGGTGGACGGGGTGACCGGGCTGCCGTCCGCGCAGGTGACGCCGCGGCGCAGGGTGAAGGTGACCGAGTCCGGGGTCACCGACCAGTGGTCGGCCAGGCCGGAGACGATGCTGCCGTCCGCGCCGGTGTTCACCAGCGTGTCGTAGGCCAGCGACAGGGCGGTGTAGGTGGTGGTGTCCTGTACCTGGGCGGGGTCCAGCAGACCGGGGTCGCTCTTGATCGCGAAGGTGAAGGGGTCACCACCGACCGAGCCGGCCGGGGCGGCGCCGCAGCCGGCGGCGAGCAGCGACGCGGCGAGACACGCGGCAGCCGCTTGCGCTCTTCTCATGGGGGCTCCTTGGGGGCGGAGAGTTGCCCCAGAGTCGCGGCTACCTGCCGGTCGTGGTTCGGACGGGAGAACAAAAGGCACGGCGCGACTTAGTCGTTCCACCCCAAGCGGAACGCCGCGCACCGCACCGGGTCCGGGTAGCGGTGTGCCCCGGGCTCACGCGCGCGAGCACCGGGGCACGGATCGGACACAGACGAAGGTAACCGATGCCGCGCTGGGGGTGCCCCGGCCGGGGCACCCCCGTCTCCTTCGCGCACACCGCTGCCGACCCCCGTGCGGCAGCTCAGGCGCGTAGGTGGTCGATGACGGCGCGGGCGGCCAGGCCGATGGCCCGGTCCGCCCGCGGCTGGCGCGGCGCCGTGGTGTGGGTGCGCAGGAACACGCCGACGGCGTAGCGGCGCCCGTCCGGGTACTCGACGAGGCCTGCCTCGTTGCGAACGGTGAAGTCAGTGCCCGTCTTGCCCGAGATCCTGATCCCGTCGCCGAAACCGGAGACCAGGCGGTGCTGCCAGACCTGCTGGGCCATGATCGCCCTCACTTCGGCGCACGCGTCGGCCGGGCCGGCCTGGTCGCGCCAGATCGCGGCAAGCAGGGCGGTGACCTCGCGCGGGGTGCTCGACGGACTGCGCTCGGGGTCGTTCGCACTGAGCGCCAGCAGGCGATTCTCGGGGACACCGACAAGCTGCTCGTCGATCGGGCTGCCGGGTGCCAGACCGAGGTCGCGACGGATGTCGTCGTCGAGAGAGGCGCAGGACGCCACTCCGAAGTCGGGGAACCCCAGTGCAGCCAGCGTGGCCTTCACCCGGTCCAGGCCCACGAGGTTCAGCAGCACGTCGGTGGCGGCGTTGTCACTGATCGTCATCATCAGGAACGCCAGGTCGCGCGCGCTCATCTCGACGTCGTAGCGGCCGCCGTCGGTGCCGCTACCGCCGGCCCGGTGGGCGGCGGTGACGGTGTGCCGCCCGGCCCGGTCCAGCTGCCCGGTGGCGGCCTGGCGGGCGTACTCCAAGGCGATCGGGATCTTGAAGACGGAGGCCAGCAACACGCGGTCGTCGGCGCCGAAGCCGAACTCGGCGCCGCTGTCGAGGTCGCGGGCGTGGACGAACCCGTCGACGTCGGCCTCGGCGAACAGGTCGGCGAGCACCGATTTCAGCTGCTCGGCGGTGCCGGGCTGAGCGGCTGCGGTCATGCCTTCTCCTCAAGTGGTGTGCGGTCGCGGCGCAGCTGGTCGACGGCGGTGCGGGCGGCCCGGCCGATCGCGGCGTCAGCGGCCGGGTTGCGCCCGCTGAGGGCAGGGGTGCGCAGGAACACGGCGACGGCGTATCGACCGCCGTCGGGGTACTCGACGACGGCGGCCTCGTTGAGGACGCCCCACAGCGAGCCGTTCTTGGCTGCGACCTTCACGCCGTTGTCGAAGCCGGCCAGCAATCGGTGCTGGGACAACTGGTGGGACATCAACTCGCGCACCTCCGCACAGGCCTCGGCCGGTCCCGCCTCGTCGCGCCAGATCGCGGTCAGCAGGGAGGTGATCTCGCGCGGCGTGCTGGAGGCCGACCGGGTGGGGTCGAGCATCGCCAGCCCGCGGATCCGTTCCTCGCTCACCTTGGTGAGCTGGGCGTCGAGATCGCCGTCCGCGTCCAGGCCGAGCTCCGCCCATACCGGATCCCACAGGTCCCGGTAGCGGCCCACCGGCATGCGCGGGCAACCGATCTCGGCGGCCAGGGCACGGACCTGGTCTGTGCCGAGGAGTTCCATCAGCTTGTCGGTGGCGGCGTTGTCGCTCATCGACATCATGAAGAACGCCAGATCGCGGGTGCTCATCGCCACGTCGTGCAGGCAGCTGTCGGTGCCGATGCCGCCGCCCTCGCGGTTGACGGCCGTGATGGTGTGGCGCGCGGCGCGGTCCAGGGTGCCGGCGGCTGCCTGGCGGGCGTAGGCGAGGGCGACCAGGATCTTGCGGACGGAGGCGACGATGACCGGGGCATCGGGGCGCCAGCCGGTCTCGGCGTCGGTATCGACGTCGCGGGCGTGGACAAAGCCTTCCACGCCGGCATGGTCGAAGATCGCCTGCAGTTCGGCCGCCGGGTCGCCGGCCGGGGGTGGGAAGGTCATGGGGTTCTCGGTCCGATCGTGTCCGTCAGCGGCGCTTCGGGGTGGCGCGACCGCTGTAGTGCAGGTAGGAGGTGCCGTCCGGGCGGTCCTCGAAGACGACGGGGATCCAGGTGGGGTCGTCATCGCTGCAGCCCACGAAGGTGGACGCGTCGACGGCGGTCAGCTCCAGGGTGCGCGGCTGGGCGAGACCGGCGAGCATGCCGGTCGGCTCGGTGGTCATCCGCAGGCCCTGTGCATGCTGGGTGACGCCGATGCGGCTGCCAGCACGCTCGTAGACGCCGGTGAACGGGTCGACGTCCACCGCGACCGGCTGCGCCGGCGGGGCGAGCGGCGCAGGCACCTGTACGTCCTGCAGCGCGGCGAGGAGCTCGGTCACCAGGCGGTGCTGGAAGTCGATGCTGTTTCCGCCGTTGGTCAGCAGGGCGATGACGGTGCCGAGGTCGGGCAGCATCCAGAGCATGGCGTGCTGGCCGATGGTGTCGCCGCCGTGCGAGGCCACCTGGTGGCCGTCCCACTCGTCCAGGCTCCAGCCGATGCCCCACCACCGCCCGCCGTCATGGGGGTTGGGCAGGTCGGCCTGCGGCCTGCGCATCGCGGCCGGGTCGGCGAGCAGCGCGCCCGGGGTGAGGTGGGCGCGGCCGAAGGCGACCACGTCGGCGGCCCGGGCGCAGATCAGCCCGGCCGGGCCGACCGACCGCGGCAGTCCCCACGCGGGAGCCGGGCGGCCGTCGCGGTGGCCCATGGCCGCGCCGAACCGCAGCACGTCCTCCGGCAGGGTCCAGGTGTGGGTCAGCCCGAGGGGTTCGCAGATCTGCTCCCGCAGCGCCTGGTCCCAACCCTGCCCAGTGAGCCGCTCGATCAGGTGGCCTGCGATGACGAACCCGGAGTTGCAGTACGAGTGGGAGTCGCCGACCGGGAAGGCCTGCTCCAGCTCGGCACACGCCTGGACGTAGCGTGCGAGGCAGTCGTCACCGCGGCCGGTGTCCAGGAACAGGTCCCCGTCGATGCCCGAGGTATGGGTGAGCAGGTGGCGCACCGTGATCGCCTTCGTCGCTTCCTCATCCCGCACGCGGAACTCCGGCAGTACCTCTACCACCGGGGTGTCCAGCGTGACGCGGCCCTGCTCGGCCAGCAGCATCAGCTGGGTCGCGGTCCACACCTTCGTCACGGACCCGATCTGGAACAGCGAGTCGGTCCGCACCGGCGCGCCAGTGTCGGTGTTGAGTACGCCAGTGGCGTACTCGCGCAGCTGGCCGTCGTGCCAGACGGCGAGGCTCGCACCGGGCACCTCGCAGTCGGCTGCCAGCGCGGCCAGGCGCGTCTGCCAGTGCTGGGTCTCGGTCTGCACGTGGCCCTCCGGGGGTGAGTCGATGGAACTGGGCGGGAGCCTATGCGGCGGCGGGTCGGCGTCGTTGGTGGTCGGGTACGAAGTGGCGGTCACGGGCTTGGGCGCCGGGACGACTCGGCGGCCGAATGCGCTCTCTAGGGTGGCGCCGAGCCCGAATGATGAGGAGACGGACGTGCCGCTGATCGAGCGTGACGACTCGGCCCTGGTGGTCATCGACGTACAGGACAACTTCTACCCGCCGCGGCGCCTGGACGTGGACCGGCTGCGCTTCGACGAGATGGTGCAGCGGATCGCATGGATCACCGCGATCGCCGACCGGTTGGAGGTCCCGGTGGTCGTCACGGAGGAGGACCCCGCCCACAGCGGTCACACCGTGCCGCAGATCCGCGGCGTGTTGCCCGCCAAGGCCGTGACCCTGCCGAAGAATGCCTTCGCCGTGTGGGACAACCCGGACATCGCCGCCGCGATCGAGGCCACTGGCCGCACCACCATGGTGCTCGTCGGCATCGAGACGGACATCTGCGTGGCCCACTCGGCGATCCAGTTGCACGAGGCCGGCAAGCGCGTCGTGGTCGTCGACGACGCCACCTACTCGCCGAACGCCGCGCACGAGCGCGGGCTGCGCCGCCTGGACTCGCTGGGCATCGAGCGGCTGTCCACGAAGGAGCTCTTCTACGACTGGGTGCGCACCATCGAGGCCGCCGACGCCTTCCACGACGCGAACCCCGGCCTGGTCGTGCCGCCGGGCGTGCGGCTCTGAGCTGACGCCCGGCCCGGCCTGCTCAGCCAGCAGGCACCGCGTCAGGGTCCGCGCCGTCGGCACGGGCCCCGATGCCGTTGTGCGGGCCCAGCAGCCGCAGCTGGAGCATGGCGGCGAAGCGGGCGGCCGGGTCCTGCAGGTCGATCTGGCCGACCTCGGCGACGCGGCGGATGCGGTAGCGGAAGGTATTGGGGTGGACGAACACGCTGGCCGAGGCGGTGATGATGTCCCCGAACGCCTCCAGCCAGGCTCGCAGTGTCTCCACCAGGTGGGCGTTGTGCTTGGCGTCGTAGGCGGCCAGTAGGGCCAGCGGGCCGGTCAACTCGTCCCGGTTGGCCGCAGCCAGGTCCTTCATTTCCAGCAACAGCGCGTCGGTGTAGAGGTCCGCGATCGAGGCGACCTGCAGGTCCGTGCGGCTGTTGAACAGCACGCGCAGCGCACGGTCGGCGTTCGTCCGGGACCGGGCCAGTGCCGCCGGCTCGCCAGCCACCGATCCGACCGCGATGACTGCGCCCGCGCGCTCCCCGGTGCGCTGCAGGAAGTCGGCGCCGACCTGGACCGCACGGTCGCGTCCGCGCGTCGGATCGCCCGGCACCGGCAGCAGCGCGTACGCGGTCTCGCCGAGCAGCGCGACGGCCGAGCGCGGCTGAACGGCGGTGAGGTGGACGGCGAGCGCGCTGGCCAGGCGCTGGCGGTCGGCGGTGAGCTGGGCGTGGTCCTCGTCCGGGCGGTGGGCCAGCCCGAGGGCCATGACCAGCACCGGTTCCCCGGCCAGCCCCAGGCGTCCCAGGGCCTCGGCCGCACCCGCACCGCCCTCCAGAGCGGTGGCCACCAGGTCGGCGCGCAACCGGTTCTCCGCGTCCGCTCCCGCCCGCACCCGCAGCATGTGCAGGGCCACGAGCTTGGCTGCCTCCTTGAACGCGTTCTCGCGGGCCGTGGTGAGCGGTTCCCGAACCGCCGCCCACATCGAACCGAGGATCTCGTCGCCCGCGCGTACCGCGATCGCTACGCGGGGGATGGCCGTCTCACCCTCGCTGATCGTGGCCGGATCGATCTTGACGGGGTCCTCGCTGCGGTAGATCTCCTTGAAGACGCCACGGCTCTCCAGGATCCGCACGTATCCGTCAGGCACCTGCCGGGCGAGGATGGTGGCCACCCGCGAGGAGTCGGCCTCGTCCTGCCGGCCGGAGAAGGCGAGGATCCGCTGGCGCCGGTCCTCAATGGTGATGGGCGCGTCGAGCAGCGTCGCCACCGCGTTTGCGAGCGCGAACAGGTCTCCGGACGGTACCCCGCCGAGGGTGTTCCCGCTCTCCTCCCCGATGTCGCCCTCGGCGAGGAGGGTGCGCAGCATCGCCGCCAGCTGGGCCCAGGAAGCACCCGGGGTGAGGGCGAGCAGCGCGATCCCGCTCTGCTCGGCCGCCTGGACGAGCCCGGGCTCGTCCTCGACCGGGCCGCGCACGACCAGCGCCGCAGCCTGCTGCGCGGCCAGGGCGCGCAGAGCCTGCTCGATCTGGTCGATCCCCCGCACGCCGGGGGCGAGCACGATCGCGTGCGGCGGGTACTGCTGCTCGTCGTGGGGATCGTGGATCGCCACCCCACCGATCTCCGGCACCTGGTCCGCGTCCCCATGGACCAGGTCCAGGAGGGTGGAGCCGAGGTCGTCCACGACACGGCTCAGGCTTCTTGGGGGGTGCGTCGGCATGTGGCTGATCATCTCCGCAGGCTAGGACCGTCGGAGCCCCGCAGGTCGGTACGTGCCGACAAGGCTAACCGGCCGCGTTCGTCGCCCCACACGAAGTCGGGCGTGGGGATCGCCACAGCCGGGCCAGAATGGCGTCCACGAGCGCGTCCGTGGAATCGACCAGCGGAAGCAACTGTGAAGCCGGGCCGCTGACCAGCGGGATCTCCGTGCAGGCGGCGATCGCTGCCTGCGCCCCCTGCTTCTTCAGCACGGTGGCCGCCTCAGCGATCAACTCTTCGGCCTCGGCCAGTCGGCCACCCGACTTCACGATCCCGATCGCCGGATCCACACACTCCTGCTGGACCTCCAGCGGCACCTGCACCACCGCCACGCCGAGCCGCTCGCCGGCCCGCTCGTACAGGCCGGCCGTGCGCGTGCCGCAGGTGGCGAGCACACCCACCCGCTTCACTCGTAGCACCGCGCTGCCCACCGCGGCCTCGACCATGTCCAGGACCTCGACCCCGACGGCTCGCGAGACCTGGCCCAGGTAGGCGTGCGCCGTGTTGCACGGCACCGCGATGCAGCTCGCCCCCGCCCGCCGCAGCCACCGTGCCCCCTCCACCAGCGCTGGCACCGGGGAGGGGCCCTCGCCCAGCAGCGCCGCCGTCCGGTCCGGCACCCGCGGGTCGGCCCACATCAGCACCGGAAGGTGCTCCTGATCGGCGCCGGCCGGGGTGCGCTCAACGAGCCGACGGTAGAAGTCGGCCGTCGCCAGCGGCCCCATGCCGCCGAGAATGCCCAGCACCGGGACCTGGCTCTTGCTCACGGGATGCCGCCTTTCGGACTGAATCGGGCTTCCCCGATCCTGACCGCCCGTACCGCACAGTGGCTTGTCGTCAGCCCCCAATCTCACGCGACCGGTTCGGACCGCACTCCAATCCGGTACCTCGACATAGGCGACCCCGCTCACCCGCGCCCCCGTGGATCGGCTGTTTGGCCGCCGCAACGAACTCACCACCGCACACCGGTACCCAGCACCCAACACAAGCCCAGGCCCGGCCGGATTCACTGAGCCCCGGGCCCAGCGGCCCGACAGCGGCGTACCGCATACGGCCGAATGCCGCGCCGCACCGCACCACCGACGCGAAGGCACGCCATGCACACGCACGACCCTGCCCTGACCGACCTCGTCCTCACCCACGTCCGCGCCGTGCTCCGCGGTGGACCGGCGCCGCTGAACCAGCCCGGACAGAAGGACAAGCTCGACGCGGCCCTCGCCGGACTGATCACCGCCGACGGCAACGACCCCGCCGAGGTCATGCGCCTCTACACCGACCACCTGGCCTCGACGGTCGTACCGTGCGAAACCGCGGTTCCTGTCCTTCATCCCCACCGCGCCCACCCAGGCCGCCCAGCTGTTCGACATGGTGGTCTCCTCCACCTCGGCGCAGGGCGTGTCCTGGCTGCTGGCCTCGGGCCCGATCGCCGCCGAGAACCAGGTCCTGCGCTGGATCGCCGATCTCGCCGCGATGCCCGAGGACGCGGGCGGCTGCTTCGTCTCCGGCGGTTCGGCCGCCAACCTGTCCGCCCTGGTCACCGCCCGCGAAACCGCCCGGGTCCAGCGCGGGCGCGGCGCCCATCAGCGGACCAGGATCGCCCTGTCCGACCAGGCACACTCCTCCATCGCCAACACCCTACGCATCATCGGCGTCGAGCCGCTCCTCGTCCCCACCAGCGGAGACCGACTGACCGGCCAGCGCCTGCGCGCCACCCTGACCGCCGACCCGGACTCCGACGACGTGATCGCCGTCGTCGCCATCGCCGGAACAACCAACGCCGGCATCATCGACGACCTCGATGGGATCGCCGGCGTGGCCCAGGAGTTCGGCCTTTGGCTGCACGTCGACGGCGCCTACGGCGGCGCCGGTCTGCTCGCCCCCAGCGTCCGCGACCGTTACCGCGGCATCGAGCACGCCGACTCCCTTGTCATCGACCCCCACAAGTGGCTCTTCGCCCCTCTCGACTGCGCCGCCCTGCTCTACCGCGACCCCGCCAAAGCCAAAGCCGCCCACGCCCAACACGCCTCCTACCTCGACGTCCTGGAAACCGACAGCCAAACCGCCTGGAACCCCGCCGACTACGCCCACCACCTCAGCCGCCGAACCCGCGGCCTTCCCCTGTGGTTCTCCCTAGCCATCCACGGCACCCAGGCCTACATCGACGCCATCGAACACGCCCTCACCCTCGCCCGCCAAACAGCAGAGCTCATCCGGTGCACCTCGCAGTTGGAGCTGATCCGCGAACCGGAACTGACCGCCGTCCTCTTCCGCCGCCGGGGCTGGTCCGCACGGGACTACCACACCTGGTCACAACGGCTCCTGGCCAGCCAGATCGGCTACGTCGCCCCCACCGGCTGGCAGGGCGAAACCGTCGCCCGCTTCGCCTTCCTGCACCCCCACACCACACTCGACGATGTCCGGGACATCATCGCCACGACGTGACGTCAAGTCGACACCCGTCGAGATCCGGAGACCACAACAGCGGAACCGCCATAGCCCGCTGAACCGCCTGTCAATCGATCGTCGAGGGGTTGGCGGCGCCCTTCTCCACTCCGCCATCGACCCCGCCGCGGCCGCCTCGCAGTCCAGGTCATCCAGGAGGCCAACGGTGTCAAAGCCTTTTCCTACAAAGCCCCACCCTCCCGGCGAAGGCGCCACCCCGCATGACGCCGTTACCGGCCTCGTGCGCCACGCCCTGCACATCACGGACAGCCTGCTGTCCGCCCCGACACCCTGCGCGACCAGATCGACGACGCGCACCAGACCCTCGCCAAGCTCGGCGACGACGCACCCGACCTCGCCGACATCGAGGTGCGCCTGACCCCGCTCGACCCCACGGCCCCGACCGCGACCTCCAGAAGACCCCCGACCGGAATCCACAGCTGCTGGCTCCTCCACATCGAGTCACGACGACCTCGACGACGAGGACGACCCAGACGCCGATGCCGAGGACTGGGACGACAAGCAGACTGAGCAGCAATAGCAGCGCGGCCGTGCACGCCCAGCTCGTCCGCGAAACCGCCGCCGCCCACCACGATCGGCCCCCCTTCCCCCCTCTGCCCGGACACAGCGGCAACCCTGCGGCTCCTCACCGTAAGCCGCAGGTCAGAGCCCCAACTCTGCATTGGTGATCGCACGGTGGTTGCATCCGATCACCCGGACATGAAACCTGTCCAAGGCCGAGACGACCGACCATCCGGGGCGTGGGAAGGGCAGTCCGACCGGGTCCGGGGTCGCCGCCCGGTGGACCACAACGGGGCGGACTCAGACGTCCCGAGGGATCAAACCGGCGCTCTGGAGCAGGCAGCCGGGTCGCTCCCCCGACACGATCGCCGGCTGCGCGCCGCGAGGCGCCCAGTGCTTCGCACGCCGGTGCTCCTCTGCTCATGAGCAGGTGGCTGGTGGGCACCTGTCTCACCACGATCACCTGACACAGGGAGAACTTGATGAGCACCTGTCCCACCCGTGGCCGCGTCTACCGCCGCTGCGGCTGCCGCGACAAGAGCCACCGGCAGTTGGGAGCCTCGTGTCCGACGCTGCGCGCCGAGGCAGCGCACGGGAGTTGGGCGTACGCGGTGGACCTGCCGTCCCCGGAGGTGGGACGCAAGACCCGCCGCCGCAGCGGCTACCGCTCGGAACAGGACGCGAGGTACGCGCTGGAGCTCGTGCTGGCCGCGGAGCGGATCGGGGTCTTCGAGGACCCGAAGATCACCGTGGGCAGCTACCTGCTCGAGTGGCTCGCGTTGAAGGAGAAGACCCTCAAGGCCTCCACCTACGCGAACTACCACGCGTACGTCCACAAGGACCTGCTGCCCACCTTCGGGCGGATCCGGTTGGTCGACCTGAAAGCCCAACACATCGAGAAGTGGAGCACCGACCAGCGCGCCGCCGGACGCGGACCGGTCGCCGTCTACCGCGCCGGCGCCGTCCTGCGCAGCGCGCTCGGCCAGGCCGTGCGCGGCAAACGCCTGACCTACAACCCGGCCCGGCGCGCCATCAGGCAACGGCCGGCCTCTCCCGAGCGCCTGTGCTGGACCCCGCTGCAGGCCGCCGCGTTCCTTCGCCACAACGCCCAGACGTACGCGGACCAGCTCGGGGACCTGTTCGAGGTGATCCTGGCAACCGGTCTGCGGCGAGGCGAGGCACTGGGCCTGCACTGGACGGACGTGCACTTCATGGAGCGCAAGGTGTACGTCCGCTGGACCCTGTCCGCGGTCAACAACAACGAACTGCACCTGGGGCCACCGAAGACCAAGGCGAGCCTGAACTGGGTCAGCCTCAACACCCGGGCCATGGATGCCCTGCGCCGACAAGCCGACCACCAGCAGTCGCTGCTCCCGCCGGGCGCGCCACTGGAGGGACTCGTCTTCGCCGGGGTGGACGGCGCGCCGCTGCGGCCCCAGCACGTCCTCAATGAGCTGCGGCGGCGCACTGCCGAGATCGGGCTGCCGCGGATCGGGGTGCACGACCTGAGGCACACCGCCGCCACCATCATGATCACTTCCGGTGTGCCCATGGCGGTGGTCTCCAAGACCCTGCGGCACTCCACCCTGGCCACGACCATCAACATCTATGGACACCTGCTCAAGCACGCCGCGGACGAGGCGGTCAACGCTCTGGCCGACGCCCTCGCACACGCCGAGGCCGACCTCGATTCCGGCCGCCCTCACCGTCTCGGACGCGCTGCCTAATAATCGGAGTGCCGGTCTCCAGGCGCCATCGCACCTCACATACCGCTTGAGCCGCACCATGGGCCATTCGCTCGGGCTCGCGATCCGGTGGTCACACGCCCGAGCGGTCACCGTCTTCGTCCTCCACAGCGAGGGAAGCGCTGCGGAGAAGTTGATCAGCAACAGGGCCAGGCACCAGCAGGTCGACGGTCCCGGCGGACCAGTGCACAACCACCTGATACACG
This sequence comes from Kitasatospora sp. NPDC101157, assembly GCF_044768255.1. Taxonomy (NCBI): domain Bacteria; kingdom Bacillati; phylum Actinomycetota; class Actinomycetes; order Kitasatosporales; family Streptomycetaceae; genus Kitasatospora; species Kitasatospora sp. NPDC101157. The sequence goes on from NZ_JBIWPL010000032.1 coordinate 49,480, forward strand.
GCGAGGACACCGGCCTCCCACCGGGTCAGCCCGTCCTCCGACCCCTCGTCGCCATGGACGCGGTCGAGCGGCGGGAGATCCACCGCGACCGAACGGCAAGGAACCTCCGCGTGCTGCGCGGCCAGAGCACGCGCCCGGGCATTCCAGTCGTCAACAAGGTGGTCGAGCGCGTCGAGAGCCCCTGTGCGACCCCGCCGACGGGACCCGAACGCTCCGTAGACCACCGCCATCGCCGCAGCCCTGCCCACCTCGAGCCCGTCCCAGCCGGCCGCGCACTCGTGCCGCCAGCGAGCCCACGCATCCTGCACCAGCAACGAACCGCTGGGCCCCGGCCCGACCACGGCCGGCCCTTCATGGACCCCTGGAGACGACAAGGTCGCGGCGCAGGCCGCCTCCAGCAGAGCGGCCTCGTCCAGCAGTGAGGCCAGGCTCCGGCGCGCGCAGTCGACGGCCTCCTCGAGAGCTGCCCGCATCGGCTCGGCCCACGACGCCAGCCACGGGTAGGCCGCAGCGACCGTGTGGCTCTCCAGCAGCTGCGCCTGCAAGCGCAGCCACCTTCGACGCTGCCCATCACGCGCAACATCCGACTCCGCCCGCCCTACCGGCAGCATGACGGAGCCCGCCGGGAACTCCGCCTCATCGCCTGCGGCATCCACCCAGGCCGTCAACGACGTCAGAGACGACACCGCTTCCGCGAAGGCAACGAGCGGATGGTCACCCGGAATCGGCCACGCGCAATGCGGGCACAACTCCTCGACTGCGAGCGTCAGCGGTACTTCTGCACGCTCAACCGCTGGCGCGGATCGCAGCTGCCCGCAATCCGCCCCGCCATGAAACCTTCCCAGACCGGACGACGACCGGAAACAGGACAGCGGCAGGGCCTGAAACGGACCCAACGGAATACCAGCCGCGAAAATCTGACCCAGTCGAAGCCCGCGCAACTCCGAGCTCAGCATCACGACGCCAACCGAAGGCCACGAAGCCGAAGCGCGTATCGGTCCTCATCCGCCGCGGCCTGAGCGCTTATCAGCAGCCCGCGGCGCACGGACGGGCGCAGCGGGGCCCTTGTCGCATTCTCAAGGGGTAGCAGCAGCTCAGCAACCACGCCCGACCCCTGGGGATCGCGTGGTGGTCGCACCGGAACGATCACTCGGCAGGCTTCAGGCGAGGATCCCTGTCCAGCAATAGGGACAAACCTGCGCGAATCAGTCGCCACTGAGTAAGATCGCCTATGGAGCGCGTCAAGCCGACGACAGCAGGTCACCCGTCCAGGAGGGCCGAGCTCCTCCGGCTCCGAAGCACCACGCTTGACCATCCGGCCACAACTCCAGCCTGGCTACGGCGAGTTGTCCACCGCCACCTGCCACCAGGCTGCGTTCCCAGGCCGGTCAGGGCGCGACCACCATGCGACCACCACCCCGCGACACGCACAAAAAGGCGCTCCCATCATTTCGATGGAAGCGCCCTCCGACCTGCGAAAACTCGCGGTCGGGACGACAGGATTTGAACCTGCGACCCCTTGACCCCCAGTCAAGTGCGCTACCAAGCTGCGCCACGTCCCGTGGTCTCGGCGCCGTGCGGCGGGGCCTGGGGGGCTCTGCCGGGTGGCTTCTCGACCTTGTCTCCGGTTGTCCCGGCGACGTGGAAAACAATACAGCACGTCGGGGGGTGCTCGCTGCCAGGTATCGGGGTGGGGGTGGTCAGGGGGTGGGGTGGCGGGCGTCGTAGGTGAGGAAGGCGGGGCGGCGGGCGGCGAGGAGGAGGACGCAGGCGACGCAGGCGAGGCCGCCGGTGATCACGGAGGTGGCGGGGTTGCTGAGGGCGGCGACGGCGCCGGACTCGAAGTCGCCGAGGCGGGGGCCGCCGGCCACGACGACGATGAAGATGCCCTGGAGTCGGCCGCGCATCTCGTCGGGGGCCGCGACCTGCATCATCGTGTTGCGGAAGATCATGCTGACGGTGTCGGCGCAGCCGGCCACCGCGAGCAGCAGCAGGCCGAGCCAGAGGTTGTGGAGCGCGCCGAAGGCGGCGATGGCGAGGCCCCAGGCGGAGACGGCGGCGAGGATCGCGACGCCCTGGCGGTGGACCCGGCCGACCCAGCCGGAGAAGAGGGCGCCGATCAGGGCGCCGACGGCCGGGGCGGAGACGAGCAGGCCGACGGTGCGGGCGTCGCCCGCGTAGAACGTGACGGCGATGGCCGGGAAGAGGGCGCGCGGCATGCCGAAGATCATCGCGGCCAGGTCGGCGAGGAAGCTGGTGCGCAGGTTGGGCTGCTCGCGCAGGAAACGCAGGCCGTCGAGGACGGAGGCGCGGCCCTTGCGTTCGCCCTGGGGCCGCATGGCGGGCAGGCGCCACATGGCGTAGAGGGTGCCGGCGAAGGCGACGGTGTCGACGAGGTAGGCGGCCTGGGCGCCGAAGGCGCCGATCAGGACTCCGCCGAGCATCGGGCCGACGGTGAGGCCGAGGTTCATGCTGACGGTGTTCAGGGCGTTCGCCGCCGGGAGCTGGTGGGCGGGGACCAGCCGGGGGATCATCGCCGAGCGGGCGGGCGAGCTGAGTGCGAAGAACCCGGCCTGGAGGGCGACCGCCGCATAGAGGACGGCCACCAGGCCGAGCCCGGCCAGGGCCTGGGCGGCGAGCAGGGCGGAGACCGCGGCCAGGCCGGCCGAGCCGATCAGACCGAGCTTGCGGCGGTCGACGGTGTCGGCGATGGCGCCGCCGTACAGGCCGAAGGCGACCAGCGGGAAGAGCGAGAACAGGCCCACCAGGCCGGTCGCGAAGGCGGAGCCGGTCAGGTCGTAGACCTGGACGGAGACGGCCACCGCGGTCATCTGCTGGCCTATGGAGGACACCGCCTGGCCGGACCAGACCCGGCGGTAGTCGGGGTGCTCGCGCAGCGGGCTGAGGTCGGCGAAGGCCCTCCGGTACCAGGGAAGGTCCGCCGGGCCGGGGGAAGCGGCCGGGGAGGGGGAAGGGGCCGGAGAGGTGGCAGAGGAAGGGGCGAGGGCGGGGGCCGGGGCTTCAGGGGGTTGGTTGGTCGTCACAACGGTCCATGGTTGCTCCGGCCTCCGCCGGTACCGACACCGGGTCCGGCTCTGCCCGCCCGCCGACCGGGCTCCGCGCCCGATCGGCCGACGACGCCGCTCCCGCGCCCTACCTGCTCAGCACCTGCTTCTCCCCTGCCTCCACCGCGAAGTCCAGCCGGTTGCCCGGCGGCGGGAACGGGCAGATGAAGTGGTCCGCGAAGGCGCAGGGCGGCAGGTACGCCCGGTTGAAGTCGAGGACGGTCCGGCCGTCCCCGTCGGGTGCCGGCAGGGTGATGAAGCGGAACCGGTAGGTGTCGATCCCGCTGGTGGCGTCCGCGATGACGCCGGTGAGGCGCTGCCCGGCACGGCTGACGGTCAGCGTGCGGTGCTCCCCGGCCACGGTGAACTCGATCGTCCCGGTGACCGCCAGCGGGCGGTCCTTGCCGTCCGCGTTCGCGACCAGCACCGACTGCCCTTCCTCCTCGAAGGGGGTGTAGACGGCGGGTACGGCCCACTCGGGCGCGTACGGATAGGCGGCGATGCCCGCGAAGCGCGCCCGGCCGGGCGAGGAGGGGTCGAAGACCCGCAGGGCGAGCTCGCCCTCCCGCTCGATCGGGACGAGCAGCAGCTCGCCCAGGGTGGCGGTGTCGGCGGCCGGGTCGGTGTCCGGGCGCAGCAGCACCTCGCCGTCCACCAGGCCGTCGGTGCCGTCGACGGTGATGCCGTCGGCCGCCGCGGCCCGCACCCGGACGCCCTCGGCGTCGGCCCACCACCGGCCGGGCAGTCCCGGGACCTCGACCGGTTCGGGCTCCAGCCAGTGCGTGCCGGTGAGGGCGAGCTGGCCGTGCGGCGCGCTCACCGACGCCGCCCGCCGGTCACTCCAGTGCTTCCAGTCCTCCGCGGCCGTCGCCGTCATCGGTCAACCCTCCCGGTCCGGTCCGCGGACGGCCCGCCGTTCGAGCCGTCCGTCTCGGTCATCCTGCACACTCGGTCATCCTGCACAACGCCGTGCGCCGGTACGGATCATTCCCCGGCCTCGGCAAGCCGCCGATTCCGCAAGGAGACTGCAAGGAGCCCGTAAGACACCGCAGCACACGGCAAGGAGCCGCAAGCAGACCGCAACACGGCGGCAGTGCGGCGGCAAGCAACACGGCGGCCGGGACATCGGCCCTCAGTTCCTCGGCCCCTCAGTTCGTCGGCCCCTCAGCCCCTGAGCCCTTCAGTGGCCGGAACAGGCCCTCCTGCACCACCGACACCACCAGCTGCCCGTTACGGTCGAAGATCTGCCCGCGCGCCAGGCCGCGAGCGCCGTGGGCGATCGGGGACTCCTGCTGGTAGAGCAGCCAGTCGTCGGTCCGGAACGGACGGTGGAACCACATCGCGTGGTCCAGCGAGGCCATGTCGAAGTGGCGGGTGCCCCAGAGCGGCTCGACGGGGGCGCGGACGGCGTCCAGCAGCGTCATGTCGCTGGCGTACGTCAGGGCGCAGACGTGGATCAGCGGGTCGTCGGGCAGCGGACCGTTGGTGCGCAGCCAGACACCGCTGCGCGCCTCCACGTCCACCAGTTCCTCCTTGTTCCAGCGCAGCCGCTCGACGTAGCGGATGTCGAAGGGCTGGCGGCGGCTGATGAAGGGCGGCAGCTCGCCGAGCCGGGACCCGACCTCGTCCAGCGCGCTGGGCAGGCCCTCGGGCGCCGGGACCGACGGCATCGGGTACTGGTGCTCGATGCTGCCCTCTTCCGGTCTGTGGAAGTCGGCGGTCAGCGAGAAGATCGACCGGCCGCCCTGGATGGCGAGCACCCGGCGGGTGGTGAAGGTGCGGCCGTCGCGGATCCGGTCGACCTGGTAGACGATCGGCACGCCGGGCACCCCGGGCCGCAGGAAGTACGCGTGCAGCGAGTGGACGGGGCGCTCGCCCTCGACCGTGCGCCCCGCCGCGACCAGCGCCTGCCCGGCGACCTGCCCGCCGAAGGTGCGCTGCAGCGCCTCCTCGGGGCTGCGCCCCCGGAAGATGTTGAGTTCGATCTGCTCCAGGTCCAGCAGATCGACGAGGTCGTCGACGGGGGTACCCATGCGCGCGCTCCCTCTCGTGATTCCGATCGAGTTCTCCAGCTCATTCGAATTCTCCGGCGACCCGGGTCATTCCCGCTCACCGGCCCCGAGCGACCGATTCACTCGAACGTGAAAACGAGTGGACAGGTCGACGAACGGCCGAGCACCCTCGAATCGCCCCTGGGGCAGGGCAGAGCAGGAAGCGAGAAGCAGGAAGCAGGAGGATGGGGAGGTGATCCAGGGTGACTTGTTCGACGATCAACCCGACGACCGGCCCGACGGCCAGCCCGACAACCGGCCCGGCGGTCTCCCGGGCGCGGGCGGCCGGGCCGAGCGGGTACGGTCCGAACCCGCCCCCGGAGCCGTCCTGCTCCCCGGCTGGCTGGACCCCGCCGCGCAGCTCCGGCTGGTCGCCGCCTGCCGGGAGTGGGCCCGGCCGCCCGCCGGGCTGCACAGCGTGCGGATGCCCACCGGCGGGGTCATGTCGGTACGGATGGTCAGCCTCGGCTGGCACTGGTACCCGTACGGCTACGCCCGCGTCGCCGAGGACGGTGCCCCGGTCAAGCCGTTCCCGGCGCTGCTCGGGGAGCTGGCCCGACGGGCGGTGGCGGAGTCCTACGGTGACCGGGTCGGGGAGATCGCGGGCGCGACGGCGTACGAACCGGACACCGCGATCGTCAACCACTACCCGCACGGCGCGAAGATGGGCCTGCACCAGGACCGCGACGAGCGCGCGAACGCCCCGGTGGTCTCGCTCTCGCTGGGCGACGACTGCGTCTTCCGGCTCGGGAACACCGCGACCAGGACCCGGCCGTGGACCGACCTGGAGCTGCGCAGCGGGGACCTGCTGGTCTTCGGCGGACCGGCCCGGTTCGCGTACCACGGGGTGGTCCGGACGCTGCCGGGGACGGCGGATCCGTCACTCGGGCTGGTGGGACGGCTCAATGTCACGGTCCGGCAGTCCGGCCTGAGCGCATAGGAGGCGAGGAGCGCAGTAACCGAGCGACCCAAGAGATAAGGCGGCCAGGAGCCGAGCAGCGCAGGAGACAAGGGGCCCGCGGGGCCCAGGACCCGAGGAGCACAGGACCTGAGGAGAGGAACGCCTACCCCAGCAGCCCCAGCTGCCGCGCGCAGGACGGCCAGGCCTCCCACCCCTGCTGCCGTACGATCTCCTCCCCGACCGTCGTCTGCTCCCGCCGGTTCGCGTGGTCGGGCCGGTCGGCGAAGTGGAGGCCACCGGACTCCGCCCAGGTGGGCGGCTGGATCTGCAGGCCGCCGTAGAAGCCGTTGCCGGTGTCCGCCCGCCAGTCGCCGCCGCTCTCGCAGTCGGCGAGCTCGTCCCAGACCAGGTCCGCGACCCGCGGCGCCGCGCCGGCCCGGACACCGCCCGAGACCACGACTGCCGCCACCACCACGGTCATCGCCACGGCGATCACCACCACGGCAGCCGTCGCCACCGCCACCGTGGAAGCACCCTCCCGGATCACGGCCCGGGTCGTCCGTTCCTCACTCGCATTCGGCACGGCAGCCGACCCTAGGCAGCTCGCCTCCGACCGGGCCCCCATCCGCCCCGACACGCCGGGAACGCCGCCGGCCGCTCCCCCGCGTGGCGGAGGAGCGGCCGTGGCACGAGCCGAGCGAGCCGAGCCGAGCCGAGCCGAGCGACGGTCAGCTCATCGGGTCTCAGATGCTCAGGGTCTGGCCCGGAAAGATCAGGTCGGGGTTGCCACCGATGACCTTGGCGTTGTTCTTGTACAGGTCGTGCCAGTCCAGGCCCTTCGCGGCGGCGATGGAGCTCAGCGTGTCACCGGACTTGACGGTGTAGTCGCCCTTGGCCGGCTTGGCATCGTTGGAGCCCTTCCAGGACTGGGCGCCGTTCCAGGACTTGGCGGCGTCCGCCTTCGGCGCGGCGTCGGCCTTCGGCGCAGCGGCCTTCGGCGCGTCAGCCTTCGGCGCGGCAGCGGCCTTCGGGGCGGCCGCGGCCTTGGGGGTGGCGGCCTTCGGCGCGGGGGCCTGCGCCGGCTTGGCGGCGGAGGAGCCGGCCGTGGTGTCGACGGCGGCCGGGGCGCCGCCCTTGGTCAGGCCCGCCTTGACGGAGCAGACCGGCCAGGCGCCGGGGCCCTGCGAGGCGAGGACCTTCTCGGCGACCGCGATCTGCTGCGCCTTGGTGGCGAGGTTGGCCTGCGCGGCGTAGGCGGTGCCACCGTACGCGGCCCAGGTGCTGGAGGTGAACTGCAGACCGCCGTAGAAACCGTTGCCGGTGTTGATGGCCCAGTTGCCGCCGCTCTCGCACTGGGCGACGGCGTCCCAGGTGGAGACGGGCGCGGCGGAGGCCGAGGTGGCCGTGACGAGGCCGGCCACCGGCAGGGCCGCGACAGCGGCGCCCGCCACGACGGCCATCCGAACGCGGTTGCGCTTGGTGGCGGCGGTGGTGGTGGCAGCGGCGTTCTCGTGACGGAAGGTCATGGGGTTCCTCTCGACAGCCCCGGGCGGGCATGCGGAACCAGACCCTGGAGAGGGCCGCGTTTCGCTTGCCGCGTCCGTCGGACGGCCGTGCACGTGTCGGACGTGCCGCTGCCGCCCCGGCCACCCAGCCGCTCGCCGGCGACCTGTTCGAGCGATCGCGTCGGCGGGCACCTGCCGCGCCCGGCGGGACCGGGGGGCGGTGCGTCGGGGGTGAGCCCGGGTGGCGCTCGTTGCGCCGCCAAAGAAGCTACGAGCCGGTCACCGGGGAAACCAAAACTCCACCGGTCTGCCCAGCTCAGGAGCGGGTTACCGGCGGTAACGACCATCGATTCATGACCGAAATGTCCGGTTTGGCCATTGATTCCTAGATCAAACACCGATGAGCCGTGGCCCACCTCACAGTTCCATTCCGGCAGTCCCGCCCTCGACATCGACAGATTGCGACAACGAGAACACGTGGCGCGATCGGATCAGGGGCAATTCCCGTCAGCCTCGACGGGCACCCGTGACGCCTGACACAAGGGCCCGTTGGGCATGGCGACCTCCCCGAGTCCGCCCCCCGTGACCCCAACCGCACCCATCCGAGGAGACCCTGTGCCGCGCATGCTCGACGTCAGCGACGAGGTCCGGTCCGAGATCGGCGACGACGAGGCCGACCGCCTGCTCGGCGGCGACCGCGCCCCCGACAGCTACGAATGCACCTCCTGCCGCACTCCCGGCGACACCCACGCGGAGCCCACCAGCACGGTGCTGTTCGTCGGTGACGAGACCGCCGTCCTGGCCTTCGCCCACGCCCGTTGCATTCCGTCCCAGGTCGTGCCGGTCGCCGAGGAGCAACTGGCCGGCGCCGTCCGCAGCATCAGCCAGTCCCAGCCCGCAGCGCCGAACCTGACGGCCCCTGGCCCGGACTTCGCGGTCCCCACCCCCGACTTCGCCACCCGGGACTTCCCCGCTCCGGACTTCCCCGCTCCGGACTTCGCCGTCCCCGCGCAGGGCGCCGCCGGGGCCCCGCCCCAGCCGACCGCCCCCGGGCAGGCCGCCATCCTCGGCATCACCTGCGGGCTCGTCCTGCACGGCAAGGTCGGCCACGCCGCACTGGTGGTCGAACCCACCGGCCCGGTCGGCCGCCCCGGCAGCACGTCCGGCGAGGACGAGTTCCTGGACCTGCTCCAGGACGCGGGCTTCCAGCGGGTCGGCGACCTCGACGAGACCCCGGAGCAGCTGCCCGGCTGGTCGGTCCTGGTCGCCATGGGCAAGCTGCACGCGATCCTCCAGCCCGCCGCGGCGGGCGGCAGCACCGGCTGGTGGCAGGCCCACCAGCCGCTCCAGGTCACCGACGCCTGGCGGATGGCCGCAAGCCAGCTCTCCGAGGTGACGATGTACGCCGTCCCGGCCGGCATGGTCGGCCGCCAGCCTCGTGAGGACCTGCTGCGCCAGGCGCTGGAGCGGGCGGTGGCGCTGGGTCAGGTGGTCGCCGCCTCCCTCCCGCTGGCCGGCACCTGATCCGCTCCGGCGCTTCGGACGGTGGTCGCTGACCGAACCCGGTCAGCGGCCACCGTCCGAAGAGTGCGGCACACGCCCGCCGACCCGTCCGTCATCCCGCCCGCCGTCCGCCTCCCCGGCGTCGCCCCGCCGAACGGCTCCCCGGCCCGTCCACCGAACGCCCCGCATCCCCCACCGCCCCTCACTCGTTGGCCCCTACGTGTACAGCTACGACGTCTCCGCGCCCGCCGGACGGTCCACCACCTCAGCCCGCTCGATCCCGGGCATGCGCCCGTCGTACGACGCGGAGCACCCCCACTCGACGACCCCGATCTACGACGAGCTGTACTCCGAGTACCGGCGACTGTTCCGCGCCCTGCCCGGCGACCGCTCGGGCGAGGAGAACCTGAGGTTCACGGGCTTCGCGGTCCGCGACGGTCATCCGCTGCTCGGCGAACAGCGTTCGTACTCGCACCCGCCCCAGCACCAGGCCTTCCACACCTACGCGGGCCAGCCGTCCGGCCTCCCCCAGTTCATGCCGGCGCAGTCGCAGCACACCCACACCACCAGCCACCCCGGTCCCACCACCGCCCCCGCCACCGGTGTCGGCACCGGCACCGCCACCACCAGCGACGGCGACGGCCATGGCCACGGCCAGAGTCACGGCCACGCTCCACCCCCCTCCCCCCAGTTCACCAACGGCCAGGGCTGGGTCGCCGCCGGCTACCTCGGCCCGCTCCCGCACGGGACCCCCGCCCCACCCCCAGCGCCCTCCCCGGTGCTCGGCACGGTCACCGGCCTCACCGCCCAGTCCACCGGCGGCCGCCACCGCCAGATGCTCTCGCTCCCCCCGGGCCGCGCCGGCGACCACCACTGACCCGGCCGGCAAACCCGCTGAGCCCGTAAAGCCCGTAGGCCCGGACCCGTAAAAGCCGTAAGCCCGGACCCGTAAAACCCGTAGGCCCGGACCCATAAAGCCCGAAAGGCCCGGACCCATAAAGCCCGTATGGCCCGGAAAAGCCCGAGGGCCCCGCCACCACCGGTGACGGAGCCCTCAGCCGTACCACTACCAACGACTGCTACTACTGCTACTTCTTCTTGCGCTTCTCCCGAACCCGCACCGAGATCGAGATCGGCGTCCCCACGAACCCGAACTCCTCACGCAGCCGGCGCTCGATGAAGCGCCGGTAGCCCGCCTCCAGGAAGCCCGAGGCGAACAGCACGAAGCGCGGCGGCCGGATGCCCGCCTGGGTGCCGAACAGGATGCGCGGCTGCTTGCCGCCCCGGATCGGGTGCGGGTGGGCGGCCACCAGCTCGCCGAGGAAGGCGTTCAGGCGCGCGGTCGGGATACGGGTCTCCCAGCCCTCCAGCGCGGTCTCGATCGCCGGGACGAGCTTCTCCATGTGCCGGCCGGTCTTGGCCGAGACGTTGACCCGCGGGGCCCACTGCACCTGGACGAGGTCGCGCTCGATCTCGCGCTCCAGGTAGTAGCGGCGCTCCTCGTCGAGCTGGTCCCACTTGTTGTAGGCGACGACGACGGCGCGCCCGGCCTCGACGGCCATCGAGATGATCCGGGTGTCCTGCTCGGCGAGGGTCTCGCTGGCGTCGATCAGGACGACCGCGACCTCGGCCTTCTCCAGCGCGGCGGAGGTGCGCAGCGAGGCGTAGAAGTCGGCGCCGGCGGTCAGGTGGACCCGGCGGCGGATACCGGCGGTGTCCACGAACTTCCAGGTCTTGCCGCCGAGTTCGATCATCTCGTCGACCGGGTCACGAGTGGTGCCGGCCAGCTCGTTGACGACCACCCGCTCCTCGCCGGCGACCTTGTTCAGCAGGCTGGACTTGCCGACGTTGGGCCGGCCGATCAGCGCGATCCGGCGCGGGCCGCCGGGGGCGGCGTCGCCGAAGGTCTGCGGCGGTGCCTCGGGCAGCGCGTCCATGACGGCGTCCAGCAGGTCACCGGAGCCGCGGCCGTGCAGAGCGGAGACGGGGTACGGCTCGCCCAGGCCGAGCGACCACAGGTAGGCGGCCTCCGCCTCGGTGGACGGGCCGTCGACCTTGTTGGCACACAGGACGGTCGGCTTGCCCGCCCGGCGGATGATCTTGATCAGGGCCTCGTCGGTGTCGGTGGCGCCGACGGTGGCGTCCACGACGAACAGCACCGCGTCGGCCTGCTCGATGCCCAGCTCGGCCTGGGCGGCGACCATGGCGTCGATGCCGAGGACGTCGATCTCCCAGCCGCCGGTGTCGACCACCTTGAAGCGCCGGCCGTTCCAGCTGGCCTCGTAGGTGACCCGGTCGCGGGTGACGCCCGGCTTGTCCTCGACGACGGCCTCGCGGCGGCCGATGATGCGGTTCACCAGGGTCGACTTGCCGACGTTCGGGCGGCCGACAACGGCCAGCACCGGCAGCCGGACGTGCTCGGCGCCGTCCACGCCGTCGAAGCCGTCGAGGTCGAAGCCCTCTTCGGCGGCGAGGGCCATGAACTCGGCGTAGTCGGCGGCGTCCAGCTCACCGGGGCCGGTGGCGGAGTGCTCTGCGGTCATGTTCGTCTGTTCCGTTTCCCGGCCCGGCCCTTCCCAGGGGCGTGCCGTGCGTACCTGCCCCGAGGGGGCAGCGCGATGGTTTCCGCCGCGGCGCCTCGACGGCCCGCGGTTCGTTCATTCGTTCAATGGTCGCCTGACCAGCCGAGTCGTCCAAACAGCTGATCAGACCGAGGACAGCCCCGCCCGTTCCTCCACCAGCGCGGCGATCCGGTCGATCACCTGCTCCAGGGTGAGCTCGCTGGTGTCCACCAGCACGGCGTCCGCGGCCTGGGCCAGCGGGGCCGTCTCTCGCGAGGAGTCGGCGGCGTCGCGGCGGGCGAGGTCGGCGGCCATCGCGGTGATGGTCGCCTCGTCCACTCCCTTGGCGCGCAGCTCGGCCGCCCGGCGCTCGGCCCGGGCCGCCTCGGAAGCGGTCAGGAACACCTTGACGGTGGCCTGTGGGAACACCACGGTCCCCATGTCCCGGCCCTCGGCGACGATGCCGCGCTCGGCGACCTCGGCGCAGCCGCGCTGCAGCTCGACCAGCCGGGCCCGCACCGCCGGCACCGCGGCCACGGCGCTGACCTGCGCCGTCACCTCGGGGCCCCGGATCGGGCCGGAGACGTCCCGGCCGTCCACGGTGATGGTCGGACCGTCGGCGTCCGTACCCGACACGATGACGGGCTTGCCGCACGCGACGGCCACCGCCTCCGCGTCGGTCACGTCGACGTCGTTGGCCAGCATCCACCAGGTCATCGCCCGGTACATGGCGCCGGTGTCCAGGAAGCTCAGGCCCAGCCGGGCGGCGACCGCCCGCGAGACGGTCGACTTGCCGGAGCCGGAGGGTCCGTCGATGGCGACGACGACCGGGGCGTGCGCTCGGTCGGCAGTGTCCACGGGGCGAACCTCTCTCTGAGCATGGAAGCCGGCGCCTGCGCGGGCGGACGGCCGGGGATTGTCTCCCTCAAGGTTAATGGACCGCCGCCGCGCCCCGTCCCGGGCCGGTCACCACCCCATCCCGGGCAGGACGTCCGCCAGCTCCGGTCCGGGCCCGGGCTCGCAGCCGATGACGCCGTCGCGCGGGTTCATGGTCCCGACGTACCACGGCCCGTCGGCGTCGAGCCGCGAGACGCAGCCGATCCCGAAGCGGATCAAGGCGATCGGTCGGCCCAGCTCCGCGCCGTTCAGCCCGTCCACGGCACGGATCCCCTCGGTACTGACCAACCGGGCGCCCTCCGCCCCGCTGACCTCCCGCACCCGCTCGATCGTCCACCCCTCCGGCAGCTGCGCTGCCGCCAGCTCGGCCTGCTCGGCCGCCGGGTCCACGGGCTCCCGCACGACCTCCAGCACCACGTTCCCGAGCCGGGGCCGCACGTACTCGCCGTCCCGCTCGATGCCGAGCACCCCGCCGAGGAAGACCATCGACCGCACCCCGCCCGGCGTCTGCCACCGGAACGGCACCTTCGACACGTGCGAGGGGAAGGCGTTCTCGGTGAACCGCGCCGGGCCCGTCTCCACTGTCCGCCGCTTCCAGGTCCGTCGCGTCGCCCGCCAGTTGAAGTCCGTGCGCGGCTCCGGCCCGGCCCCGGTCTGGGTGTGGGCGAAGAAGGCGGTGATCCACCCCGAGACGAAGTCCCCGCCGGACTCCGACTCCCACTTGTACAGCGAGCGCCAGAACTCCTCGTCCACCGGCCCGCCCGCCGCCGTCGCCGCGATCTCCGCCAGCACCCGGCGCAGCTCGGCGAACCACGGCCCGAGCGGCTCGAACCAGTCCGCGAGCTCCCCGACCCGCGCCGCCAGCAGCGCCCAGTCCTCGGCCGTGCCCTCCAGCCGGACCTTCGGGATGCCGCACAACGAGCTCCAGAGGAACTCGTAGTACGGGCTGACCACGTCCATCAGCGCCACCAGCGCCGCCGAGACGTCGTCCGGCGTGGTCGTCGAGAAGGTCGGTTGGAACAGCTCCACCAGCTCCGGCCCGATCGCCTCCGCCAGCGGCTCCCGGACCAGTCGGATCGACCGCGCCCAGTCCGCCTCGGCACTCAGCAGGCTGTCGTCCCTGACCTCGACGGTCCGCTTCTGCCCCGGGGTGGCGCTGAACAGGCCCTCGTACCGCTCCGCGTTCAGCCGTACGTGCACCGCGACCTCGTGCACCACCGCGTACCAGAGGACGTCCGGCGACAGGCTCAGCGGGAGGTGCTCCGCGAAGGCGGTGTGCGCGGCGCGCAGCAGCAGGCTCCAGGTCGGCTCCGGCGCCCCCCGCCGCGGAGCCTCCTCCTGGGGCAAGGCCAGCAGCGTGTCCGTGCTGCGGTGGAACACGGTGAACTCCCCGCCGACCACGGCCGCCAGGAACGCGTCGTTCCCGACGACGTCCAGCCGCGCCACGGCGCCCGGTTCCTGCCCGTCCCCGAGCCCGATGTCGACGACCACGGCGTCAGCGCGCACAGCGTCAACGACCACGGGCCCACCGATCACGGGCTCACCGATCACGAGCCCACCGACCACGGCCTCATCGTTCAGAGCCTCATCGATCACGGCCCACCCCCGTTCTCCCGCTCCAGCACCGCGTGCCCCAGCCGGGGCCGCAGGAACTCCCCGTCCCGCTCGATCCCGAGCACCCCGCCCACGAAGACCATCGGCCGCTCGACCCCCAGGCACTCCCACACGAACGGCACCGTCGACAGGTGCGAGGGGAAGTCGTTCACCGCGAAGGCGTCGTGGTGGTACGGCCAGTCCGCCGCTTCCCGCCAGCCGAAGCCCTGCCGCAGCCGGGGGCCGTCCGGAGTCTGGGTGTGGGCGAAGAACGCGGTGAGCCAGCCGGTCACCCGCGGTCCGCCGGACACCGAATCCCACTTGTACAGCGAGCGCCAGAAGCCCTCGTCCACCGGCCCGCCCGCCGCCGTCGCCGCGATCTCCGCCAGGACCGGGCGCAGTTCGGCGAACCACGGCGCCAGCCAGTCGAAGCGCTCCGCCAGCGCCCCGACCCGCTCCGCCAACAGCGCCCAGTCCTCGGCGGTGCCCTCCAGCCGGATTTCCGGGATGCCGCAGCGGGTCTCCCAGCGGAAGTCGTAGTACGGGCTGACCACGTCCATCAGCGCCACCAGCGCCGAGGCCTCGTCGTCCGGCGTCGTGGTGGAGAAGCCCGGCCGGAACAGCTCCACCAGCTGGGTGCCCAGTGCGGCTGTCAGCGGCTCCCGGAGCAGCCGCAGCGACCGCGCCCAGTCGGCGCCCCCATCCGCCCCATCCGCTCCGCCCACCGCGCCCACCGCGCCCACCGCGCCCACCGCGCCCACCAACGTGTCATCACGAACGGTGAGCACCCGCTCCCGGCCCGTCGCGCCGAACAGCACCCGGTAACGCGGCGGGTACATCCGTACGTGCACCGCGACCTCGTGCACCACCGCATACCAGAGCACGTCCGGCGACAGGCTCAGCGGCAGGTGCTCGGCGAAGGCGGCGTGGGCCGCGCGCAGCAGCAGACTGCAGGTCGGCTCCGGCTCGACGAGCTCCGGCTCGAAGAGCTGGGTTCCGACGAGCTCCGGATGGTCGAGCCGCGGGCGGACGGGCCGGGGCAGTTCGACCATCGCCGTCACACTGCGGTGGCGGATCCGGAACTCCCCGCCCATCACCGCCCGCAGGAACCGCTCGTTCCCGAGGTCCACCGGCTCACCGGCCGAACCGTGCCGGGCCTCCCCCAGCGGCAACTCGATGATCACTCCCGCTCCCCTCCCCGCCCGCCCTCGCCACTCCCGGCTCCCGCTCCCCAGCCTGGTCCCGGGTCCCGGGTCCCGGCTCCCGCTCCCCGACCCGTGCCCTTCCGCGCTCCCCGGCCCGACGGCCGTCAGTCCCGAACGCTCCAGCCGCCCGCGCGCAGCGCCGCCGTCAGCCGCTTGACCGACATCGGCGCCACCGACAGCTGGACGAAGCCGACCTGCTGCCCGTCCGAGTGCTCGATGAGGACGTCCTCGATGTTGACCCCGGCCTCGCCGACCTCCCCGAACAGCCGGCCCAGCTCGCCCGGCTGGTCGCCGAGCACCACCGCGACGGTCTCGTACCGGGTGGGCGGGGCACCGTGCTTGCCGGGGATGCGGGCCTGGCCGGTGTTGCCGCGCCGCATGACCGCCTCGATGCCCTCGGCGCCGGCCCGGCGCTCGCCCTCCTCCTCGGCCGCCATGGCGCGCAGCGCGATGACGGCCTCGCCGAGGTCGCCGGCAACCTCCTCCAGCACGTCGGCGACCGCGCCCGCGTTGGCGGACAGGATGTCGACCCACATCGCCGGGTTGGAGGCGGCGATCCGGGTCACGTCGCGCACGCCCTGGCCGGAGAGCCTTATGGCCGTCTCGTCCGCGTTCTCCAGCCGGGCCGCGACCAGCGAGGAGACCAGCTGAGGAGCGTGCGAGACCAGGGCAACGGCCCGGTCGTGCGCGTCCGCGTCCATCACGATCGGCATCGCTCCGCACAGCGCGACCAGCTCCAGCGCGGCGTTGAGCGTGTCGGTGTCGGTGTCGGCGGTCGGGGTGAGCACCCAGGGGCGGCCCTCGAACAGGTCGGCCCGGGCGGCCAGCGGCCCGGAGCGCTCGCGGCCTGCCATGGGGTGACTACCGATGTAGTGGACGGTGTCCAGGCCGAGGGCGGCGATCTCACTGCCCGGGCCGGACTTCACGCTGGCCACGTCGGTGTACCAGTGCGCCAGGTTGCGACGCTGGCAGTCCGCGAGCACCTTGCCGACCAGGGCCGGCGGGACGGCGATGATCGCCAGATCGACCGGGCCCTCGGCCGGTTCGGTGGTGCCGGCGCCGAGCGACTCGGCGGTGCGGGCGGCGTCCGGGTCGGCATCCTCCAGATGGACGGTCAGCCCGCGTGCGGCCAGGGCCAGGGCTGCGGAGGTGCCGATCAGTCCGGTGCCGACGACGACGGCAGTGCGCATGGCGGGTGGCTCTCCTCGATCACGGTTCTCGACTGGACGGTTCTCGCTGGCGGTGCTCAACAGGTGCCACGGTCCCAACGGGTGCCGCACCACCGGAACCGGCCGGGGGCACCCGCGCCCCATCCTCCCATCCGACGGCCCCCGAGAACCCCGGACCCCGCCAACCCCGTCAACCCCGTGCCCGCACACCCCCGGTGCCCCGGCAACCACCGCGCCCCCGTCCTCGTCTCCCACGGTGCACACGCCGCGCCCCGGGAAATCCGGCGACGCCCGGGCCCGAGCGGGGCACACTGGCCGCCGGGGGCGGCGGGGCGAGCCGCGGCACACCGGACGCGAACGAAGGGGTTGCGCATGGACGACCAGCACAGCAGTCACACCGGGCCGTCGAAACCGCCGGCCGTACCGGCCCACCCGTCGGTGCTGGAGTCCGTCGTGGTGTACGCCGAGGGCGCGGTGTGCCGTCGGCGGGCCACCGTCCCGGTCCCGCCCGGCGGACGGCTGCGGCTGACCGGCCTGCCCGGCTCGCTGGACGCCGACTCGCTGCGCGCCCGGGTACTCGCCGGACCGGTCGGCACGGCGGTCGTCGAGGCCCGCCTCGAAACCGTCGCCGAGCTCCACGAGAGCGACGAACTCCCGCAGCTGCGGCGCGAGTTGGACGAGGCCATGGAGCGCCAGGGCGCACTGAACGAGCGCCACCGGCTGGTCCGGACCGCGATCGCCGAAACCGCCGCGCTGCGCGCCGTCCCACCCCAGCGCCGCCGCGACGAACCGCTGCGCCGCACCCCCGCCGACGCCTGGCTGGAGCTCGCCGACTTCGTCGACGAGCGACTGGCCGGCCTCCAGGAGCGGGCCGAGCAGCTCACCCGGGAGATCGAACTCGCCGACCACGAGCGCCAGTTGGCCGCCGACCGACTGGAGCGCGCGTCCACCGCCGGGCGGACCGAGCCGGTCGGGGCCGCCGACACGGTCGTACTCACCCTGTCCGCTGCCGAACAGCCCGGACAAGCCGCCCAGGTGGAGCTGGAGCTTGAGTACGGCGTCCCCGCCGCCCGCTGGGTGCCCGCCTACCGCCTCAGCCACCGCACCGGCGCCGACACCGCCCAGCTGGTCCTGCGCGCCGCCGTCGCGCAGCACACCGGTGAGGACTGGACGGGCGTACGGCTCGCCCTGTCCACCGCCGACCTGGAGCGCCGCACCGACCTGCCCCGGCTCTCCTCCCTGCGGATCGGCCGAAGCCAGCCCGCCCCGCCGCCCTCCGGCTGGCGCGAGCCACCGGCCGGCCTGTCCGACCTCTTCACCGGCTACGACGCGGCCGCCGCCGACCGGCCCGTCACCGCCCGCCCCGGCGCCCCGATCCCGGTCGCGGCCCTCGCCGCCTTCACCACCGAGCCCGCCTTCACCGCCGAGCCCGCCGAAGCCGCCGAGCGCCACCGCAGGCCCCGGGCCGGAGGCGCCCGGCCCGCCGCCCGCGCCGACTTCCGCCCGGACGAGGCGGCACCGGCCGGCCCTCCCGCCGGCGGCTCGCTCGGCATCCAGGAGCCGACTCCGATGCCCCCACCCCCCAGCTTCGCCGGCTACGGTGCCCCACCCGCCGCGAGCGCCCCACCCGCCGCACCGACCACCCCCGCCGCCCCCGTGCCCCAAGCACCCGGCAGCGCCCCCATGCCCCAGGCCTTCGGCGGCGCCCCGCCGCGGATGGCCCTCCGCCGCGCCGCCACCCCGCTCCCGGCCACCGGCCTCGCCCCCGACACCGTCCTGCTCGACTACCCCGCCCTCCGACTGGCCGGCCCCGACGAACCCACCGACCGCCGCGGCACCCTGCGCCCCGACCCCGCCCGGGTCGAGCGCGCCGAGTTGGAACGCTTCCTCCCCGGCGGCCCCGGCGGCGCCCGGCTGCGCGACCTCCCGCTCCCCCGCCACGCCGTCCCGCCCCGCCGGTCGGCCGGCTCCTTCGACCACCGCTTCGACGCCGCCGCACTTGCCGACATCCCCTCCGACGGCACCTGGCACTCCGTCACGGTCGACGAGATCCCGCTCTCCGTCAGCCCCGAGTACGTCACCGTCCCCGCCGTCGAGCAGAAGGTGTACGCCACCCTGGTGCTCGCCAACCGCACCGACCGCGCCGTGCTGGCGGGCCCGGTCGAGGTCACCGTCGACGACGAGTTCCTGCTCACCGCCGCCCTGCCGACCCTCGCCCCCGGCGAGACCCGCCACCTGGGCGTCGGCGTGACCGAGAGCATCGAGGTGGCGCGCCGCACCGAGCTGCACGAGTCCGCCACGGGCATGCTGAAGGGCAACAGCACGGTGCTCGACCACCGGGTGCACGTCCAGCTCGCCAACCGGCTCGGCCGCGCCGTCACGGTCGAGGTCCGCGAACGCGTGCCGCTCGCCTCCGACGCCGAGATCCGGATCGAGGAGCGCGCCGACTGGCACGCACCGGCCGTCCCCACCCCGGAGTGCCCGCCCGGCACCCGGCTCTGGCGGATCGAACTGCCGCCGGGCGGCCGCACCGAGCTGGACGGCGGCTACCAGATCAAGATCCCGGCCGGAAAGGCCATCGTCGGCGGAAACCGGAGGAACTGACAGATGACCGAAGAGACCGTCCCCCTCCCCGTCACCGCCGTCACCTGCCTGGAGGACCGCGCCCAGGTCGAACGCGCGGTGACCGTCGAACTCGCCGAGGGCGTCCAGCGACTGCGGCTGGGCCCGCTCACCGCCCTCGCCGTCGACCGCACCCTGCGTGCCGAGTCCGCCGCCCCCGGCACCCGGGTACTGGAGGCCCGGCTGGTGCGCACCTGGACCCCGCGCGCCCCGCTGCCGCCCGGTCCGGAGGACTCGGCGCTGCGCCACCGGCTGCACGAACTGGAGACCGAGTCCCGGCTCGCGGAGCAGACCCGGGCCCGGTTGGAGGCCCGCCTCGCCCTGCTCGCCCAGCTGAGCACCGACCTGCTGCGCGAGGTCGGCGAGGGCGCCGGCGTCGGTGAGATCGAGCGCACCCGCTGGGCCCGCGAGCTGGACCGGGTGGACGCCGAGCGCGAGCGCTACGGCGAGGAGCTGCGCGCCACCCACTCCCGGCTGCGCCGGCTGGACCAGGAACGCTCCCAGGCCCTGCTGGCCCTGGACCGGGCGGAGGAGGAACCCGCCGAACTGCTCGCCCACCTGGAGCTGACCGTCGAGGCCGAACGGCCCGGCCCGACCGCGCTGACCGTCCACCACCTGGTGCCGTGCGCCCTGTGGCGCCCCTCCTACCGCGCCACCCTGACCGGCGGCGAACTGCGCCTGGAGTCGGAGGCGGTGGTCTGGCAGCGCACCGGCGAGGACTGGACCGGCGCCCGGCTGACCTTCTCCACCGCGCGGTCCGCGCTGGCCACCGATCCGCCCGCGCTCACCGAGGACCGGCTGACCCTGCGCGACCGCACCGACGAGGAGCGCCGCACGGTCGAGGTCGAGCTGCGCGAGGAGGAGGTCGGCACCCTCGGCCCGGGCGCCGCCGTCCCCGGCCTGGACGACGGCGGCGAGGTACGGGTGCTGTCCGCCCCCGCCCCGGCCACCGTCCCCTCCGACGGCCGGGCGCACCGGGTACCGCTGGGTGCCTTCACCGGCCCGGCGAAGACCGAGTTCGCCTGCGCCCCCGAGCTCTCCCCGCTGGTCACCCAGGTGGTCCGGTTCCGCAACGCGGCCGGGCACCCGCTGCTGGCCGGCCCGGTCGAGCTGGTGCGCGGCAGCGGCTTCACCGGGCGCGGCGAGCTGCGCTTCACCGCCACCGGCGCCGAGGCCGAGCTGTCCTTCGGCAGCACGGACGGCTACCGGGTGGTCCGCGAGATCGACGAGCGCCAGGCCACCGCCGCCCTGAGCGGCCGCCAGACCACCACCCGCACCGTCCACCTGCACCTGTCCCGCTTCTCCGGCCCGGAGGAGCATGACGAGCAGCTGGTCACGGTGCGCGAACGGGTCCCGGTCTCCGAGGTGGCCGCGGTCGAAGTGCGGCTGCGCAAGGAGGAGTGCTCCCCGGCGCCGGACTCCTTCGACGCCGAGGGCATCGTCCGCTGGGACGTCCCGCTCGGCCCGGGCGCCCGCCGCAGCCTCACCCTGGTGTACGAGGTCTCCGCCTCGGCCAAGGTGGCCGGGCTGTGAGCCCGGACCGCGCGGCCGCCCCCGAGCCCGGACCGTACTGCCGCGCCGAGCCCGGACCGTACGGCCGCCCCCAGGCCGGGCCGTGCGGCCGCCCCGAGACCGGGCCATGAGGCCACCCGGCGGCCGGCCCGGCCGCCCGTGACGACCGCTCAGGACCGGAATCGGAACCGGAAAGCGGGTAGAAAAGGAACATGATCCTCCATCTCGCACCCCTGGACGACTGGCTGGCCGACCCCGGCCGCCCGTACGCCACCGCGTCGCTGCTCACCGACGGGTTCATCCACTGCTCGGCGGACGAGCAGACGGCTCTCGCGGTGGCCAACGCCTTCTTCACCGACACCCCGGACCCGCTGATGGCGCTGCTGATCGAGGAGTCACTGGTGGAGCCGATGGTCAAGTGGGAGCCGCCGCACGGCGCCCCGCCGCCCGGCGCCACCCCCGGGGTCCTGTTCCCGCACATCTACGGCCGGCTGAACCGCACCGCCGTGGTCGGCCTGGAGAAGGTCGAGCGCGGCCCCGACGGCCGCTGGTCCGCCCTCAGCCCCTGGAGCTGAGGAGCCGCGGCCCGGGGACCCCGGGCCGCGGAACCGGGGACCGATGAACCCCCGGCCCGCTCACAGCCACCCCCGCTCCCGGGCCGCCATCCCGGCCTGGAAGCGGGTGGTGGCGCCCAGCGACCGCATCAGGGCCTGCAGCCGCCGCTGGGTGGTCCGGGCGCTCCAGCCGAGCGAGCGGGCGATCGACTCGTCGGTCAGCCCGGCGGCGAGCAGCCCGAGCAGCTTGCGGTGGTCGGCGTCCGGCTCCGGCGACGCCTCCCCGGTGCCGATCGCGGCCTGCAGCTGCACGGCCCGCTCCCACTCCGCCTCGAACAGCGTGTCCAGCGCCTGGAGCAGCGCCGAGGGGTGGATCACGTAGGCCGCGTCCAGCACGCTGTCGCCGACGCTGATCGGGATGATCGCCATCCGGTCGTCCGAGATGATCATCTTCATCGGCAGCGTCGGCCTCACCCGCGCCTCCTCGCCGTCCGCGACGCCGACCATGATGTTCTTCTCCAGCCGGCCGGGCCAGGCCACCGCGTCCCGGTCGTAGATCGTCCGGAACCTCAGCCCCTCCCGCAGCCGCCGCCGCTGCAGCGGCATCGCCGCCACCGGGTCCTGGATGTACGGCGGGCGGTCGAAGCCGCGCACCTGGTACTGGCTGGTCCCGGTGATGTGCTCCAGCCGCTGGGCAATCGCCTCGCCGCCGGTCAGCACCTCCACCGAGTGCGCCGGGTCGGTGTAGCGCGAGGCCTCCCGGAAGGCGTCCATCAGCCGGTGCATCTCGGCCCGGGCGTGCCGCAGTTCGGACTCCCGGTGGCCGATCAGCGTCCCTATCGCGACGTCCGGGGCGACCGGCAGGTAGCGCTCCCGGTCCACCGGCGCCCGGGTGGCCATTCCCTGCTGCGCGAGCCGGTCGAGCGCGCGCACGCACTGCTGGAACGTCAGGGCGCAGCTCTCGGCCAGCTCCTCCGCGGTGGACTGCGGATTGGCCACCAGGGCCGCGTACACCTGCCCGTCCGGCTCGGCCAGTCCCAACGGGCCGAGCGCGTGCCCGGCGGACCGCCCCAGTGCTGCATCGGACACGACGCCGTCTCCCCCTGTTCGCCCCGGAACACCCCCTCCGGCGCCGGGCTGGCGCAGTCCCGCCACTCGGCGGGCCGGTGCTCCGGTGGCCATCCTCGGCCACGGATCATGGCGCTGACAAGGCCGTGACCAGCGGTTGCGTCCCGGCTCACAGCCGACGCCGGAGGGCCCCCCGCCACCACGGGCGGGGAGCCCTCCGAAGAAGTCCGGGTGAACCTGCCGGTTACAGACCGACCTCGCGCATCAGCTGGCCGACCTCCGGGTTGGTCAGGCGGCGCAGCCAGCCCGACTTCTGGTCGCCGAGCGCGATCGGACCGAAGTGGGTGCGCACCAGCTTCTCGACCGGGAAGCCGACCTCGGCCAGCATCCGGCGGACGATGTGCTTGCGGCCCTCGTGGAGGGTCACCTCGACCAGGTAGTTCTTGCCGACGTTGGAGACGACCTTGAAGCTGTCGGCACGGGCGTAGCCGTCCTCCAGCTCCACGCCCTGGGCCAGCTGCTTGCCCAGGTCACGAGGGATCGGTCCCTGGATGGCGGCCAGGTAGGTCTTGGTCACGCCGTACTTGGGGTGGGTGAGGCGGTGGGCCAGCTCGCCGTGGTTGGTGAGCAGGATGATGCCCTCGGTCTCGGTGTCCAGCCGGCCGACGTGGAACAGCCGGGTCTCCCGGTTGGTCACGTAGTCGCCCAGGCACTGGCGCCCGTCCGGGTCCTCCATGGTGGAGACCACGCCGGCCGGCTTGTTGAGCGCGAAGAACAGGTAGGACTGGGTGGCGACGGTCAGGCCGTCCACCTTGATCTCGTCCTTCTGGGGGTCGACCCGCTTGCCCTGCTCGGTGACCCGCTTGCCGTTGACCTCGACCCGGCCCTGCTCGATCAGCTCCTCGCAGGCGCGGCGGCTGCCGACGCCGGCCCGGGCCAGCACCTTCTGCAGACGCTCGCCCTCGGGCTCGCCGAAGGTCTTGGGCAGCTTGACGGCCGGCTTGTCGTGCCGGGCGAGGACGGCGTCCTCGATCTTGGCCTGCAGCTCCCGCGAGCGCTGCGGCTGGCGGCGCGGATCGCCCGGGGCGCCCTGGCCCTCCCGGCGCGGGCGCGGGGCCGGACCGGGGCGACGGCCGGCGAACCCGCCGCGCGCCGGGGTGGCGTTGGGGCCGCCGCCGTACTCGGGGCGGTCGTACTTGCGCTCCTCGGGCCGCAGCGGGCGGTCCGGGTAGCGGCGGTCGTCGCGCCGGTCGTCCCGACGGCCGCCGTCCCGCCCGTACGAGCCGCCGCGCGAACCCGAACCCGAGCCCGAGCCGCCGCCGTAGGAGCCGCCGCGACCACTGCCGCCGCCACCGTACGAACCGCCGCCGTACGAACCGCCGCGCGAGCCCGACCCCGATCCGCCGCGACCGCTGCCGCTGCCGCCGCCGTAGGAGCCGCCCCGGCCCCCGCCCTGTCCGCCGCGACCGCTGCCGCCGCCGCTGTTCCTGCCGTTGCCACTGCTACGCATCAAAGTGTCCGTACGTCGTTCCGTCTGGGATGTGCGGTCGTCTCGGCCGACCTCACCTCCCCCTACCGATCGTGCGTTGCCCGACCGGCCTCGCCACTGCCGTCCGCGGCCTGCACGGCAGCGGCGGCGACCGCCTCCGCGATCATCGTGCCCTCCAGGGACTCCGCTTCCACGTCGTCGACCTCGGGCAGGAAGGGAGCGAGCTCCGGCAGCTCGTCCAAGCCGCGGAGCCCCATCCGTTCCAGGAAGTAGTTCGTCGTCCGATACAGGATCGCACCTGTTTCGGGCTCGGATCCGGCCTCTTCCACCAGTCCTCGCTGTACCAGGGTACGCATCACGCCGTCACAGTTCACACCACGGACGGCGGAAACCCGGGATCTGGACACCGGCTGCCGGTAGGCGACCACCGCCAGGGTCTCCAGTGCGGCCTGGGTCAGCCGGGCCTGCTGGCCGTCCAGCAGGAAGCGGTCGACGGCCGCCGCGCAGGTGTCCCGGCTGTAGAACCGCCAGCCGCCGGCCACCAGCCGCAGGTCGAACCCGCGCCCCTGGGCGGCGTACTCGGCGGCCAGCTCGCGCAGCGCCCGTGCCACCTCGGCCCGCGGCCGCTCCAGCGCCCCTGCCAGCCGCTCCTCGCCGACCGGCTCGTCGACGACCATCAGGACGGCCTCCAGCTCGGCCCTCAGTCCCGGCCCGACGGGCTCCTCGGCAGCAGCGACGGGCTGCTCAGGGGCGCCGGCCTCCCCCTGCTCCGGCACCGCGGCCGGTCCGGCCACCGGCTCCGGCAGCAGCGCGAAGGCCGGCTCCAGCCACTCCTCGGCCCGCGGCCGCCCCGGCAGCCCGAGCGGGCGCCGCACCGGCCGCCCGCCGTCGTTCCCGCCGCTCATCGCCGCCCGTCCTCCTCCTGGGACCGCTCCGGCTCACCCGCCGGCCGGTCGAACTCGTCGGTCACCTCGACCTCTCCCCGGCCCTCCTCGGCCACCCAGCGCACCCGCAGCTCGCCGAGCGCCTCCGGCTGCTCGAAGGCCAGCACCCGCTCCCGGTACAGTTCCAGCAGCGCCAGGAAGCGGGCGACCACGACCAGGGTGTCCGGCGCGTCCTCGACCAGCTGCTGGAAGGAGGCCTCGCCGAGGCCGGTGAGCAGGTCGACCACCAGGGAGGCCTGCTCGCGCACACTGACCGGCGGGGCGTGGATGTGGTCCACGTACACCACCGGCTTCGGCCTGGGCTCCATGGCCTTGGCCGCCAGCCGGGCGAGCCGCTCCGGCCCGACGGTGATGACCACCTCGGGCAGCAGTTCCGCGTGCCGGGGCTCCAGCCCGACGGTCCGGGGCCGCCGCAGCAGCTCCGCCGCCCAGCGCTCGCCGAACAGTGCCGCCGCCCGCTTGTACGCCCGGTACTGCAGCAACCGCGCGAACAGCAGGTCACGCGCCTCCAGCAGGGCGAGGTCCGCCTCGTCCTCGACCTCGGCCACCGGCAGCAGCCGGGCGGCCTTGAGGTCGAGCAGGGTGGCGGCCACCACCAGGAACTCGGTCGCCACGTCCAGGTCCCAGTCCGGGCCCATCGCCCGGATGTGCGCCAGGAACTCGTCCGTCACGGTGGCCAGCGCGACCTCGGTGACGTCCAGCTTGTGCTTGGCGATCAGGCCGAGCAACAGGTCGAAGGGGCCCTCGAAGTTGTCCAGCCGTACCCGGAAGCCGCCCCGCGACTCCTCCTCGGTGGCGTTCACGGCGCTGGCGGCTGGTTGGACGGTGCTCGGCATGACGGTCCATCTTCGCCCGCCCGCCCGGCCCGGCCCGCCCCGGGTCCCGCCGACACGCCGACACGCCGGCGAGCCGACCCATCGACCCATCGACCCATCGACCCGCCGAGCCGGCCCGCCGCCCTCGGCGCCCGGAAGGGGCGCCCTACCGGCCGCGCAGCCGCCGGACCAGGATCGAGGCCTCGCCGCGCTGCTCCAGGTCCGCCAGGACGACCGCGATGGCCTCCCGGACGATCCGTCCGCGGTCCACCGCCAGGCCGTGCTCGCCGCGCAGCACCAGCCGGGTGTGCTCCAGGTCCATGAGCTCCTCGGCGGACACGTACACCGTGATCTTCTCGTCGTGCCGCTCGCGCCCGCTCGGGCGGCGCGGCGCACGGCCGCGCGGTCGGGCGCGTCCGGCGCCGGCCTGCTCCTCGGCGGCACCCGCGTGGGCGCGGCCCGCCGGTGCGGCGGCGGGGCGGCCCCCGGTCACGGTCTTCCCGGCCTGGGCCTCGCCCGGCGCGGTGCCCTGGCCCCCGGCCGTCCGCTGCACGGGCGGCTGCCCGGGCGCGGGCACCGCGGCGGCGGGCTGCTGGTCCTGCGGCGCCCGCCGGTCGTCCTGGGCGGCCTCGGCCCCTTCGGCGCCGTCCGTGCCGTTGACGGTCCGCGCGGTCTCCGGTCTGGATGCCTCGGCGGCCGGACGCGGCGCGAGGGACGGCGACAGCGCCATCCCGCCGGTGGTCCGGAACAGTTCGTCGGCACCCGGGAGACTCACTCGGCGGGGCGGCACCGGTCGAGCACCTCCCTGGCGAGCTGGCGGTAGGCGGCGGCACCGACCGAGTTGGTCGCGTACGTCGTGATGGGCTCGCCGGCGACGGTGGTCTCCGGGAAGCGCACGGTCCGCCCGATGACGGTGTGGAAGACGTGCTCGCCGAACGCCTCGACGACCCGCGCCAGCACCTCGCGGCTGTGCACGGTGCGCGAGTCGTACATGGTGGCGAGGATGCCGTCCAGGCGCAGCTCGGGGTTGAGCCGCTCGCACACCTTCTCGATGGTCTCGGTCAGCAGCGCGACACCGCGCAGCGCGAAGAACTCGCACTCCAGCGGGACGATCACGCTGTGAGCGGCCGTCAGCGCATTGACCGTCAGCAGGCCCAGCGAGGGCTGGCAGTCGATGATGACGTAGTCGTAGTCCGGCAGCAGCGGCTTCAGGGCGCGCGCCAGCGCGGACTCCCGGGCCACCTCGCTGACCAGCTGCACCTCGGCGGCGGAGAGGTCGATGTTGGAGGGCAGCAGGTCCATGCCGGGGACGGCGGTCTTGAGCAGCACCTCATCGGCCGTCAGGCCCCGCTCCATGAGCAGGTTGTAGACGGTGACGTCGAGCTCCATCGGGTTGACGCCGAGGCCGACGGAGAGCGCGCCCTGCGGGTCGAAGTCGACGAGCAGCACCCGGCGGCCGTACTCGGCCAGCGCCGCGCCCAGGTTGATGGTCGACGTGGTCTTGCCGACGCCGCCCTTCTGGTTGCACATGGCGATGATCTGGGCGGGGCCGTGCTCGGCGACCGGCGCGGGGATCGGGAAGTACGGGAGCGGACGGCCGGTCGGGCCGACCCGCTCGCGGCGCTGGCGCGCGGCGTCGGGGGCCAGCGTGGCGGCGTACTCCGGGTCCGGCTCGTACTCGGCGTCCGGGTCGTCGTAGGCACCGTAGGCGAACTCGCCGTAAGCCAGGCCGTAGGCCGCCAATTCGGCGTCGTGGTCGGTCACCGTGGTCACCTGCGCTGTGTTCTGGCGTGCTTCGAAGGTACGGAGTGCGACCGAGCCGACCTCGGCCGAGCCCACGGAGGGCTGCCGGGCCCCGGGCTCCTCACTCGGCTGGCCGGCGGTGAGCTCCGCCAGTCCTGGCTGACCACCCCCGGGAGCAATTGTCGACTCATTCACAAGTCGTCTTACCTCCTTGGGGATCCAGGACTCTATGTCGATTCGTCAGCGTGGCAGCATGCCGACGGTTTGCGACTCTAGGCCGTTCAAGGCGTTCGCAGCAACACAATCCACGGTAGTGGGCACGATGTGTCGACTATCGGGCGGGCTGCTGTCAAGGGATGAGCGGGCTTATGACCCTAACGTTTCTGCGGGCGGCTGCGGGTCGGGTGACACGACCGACGGGAATTGACGACAGAGCGACCCGCCCGGCCCACCCGGCGTTCACGGGCACGGCGAAGCCCCCGGCCCGAACGGATCGGGTCGGGGGCGAACGACCGCCGTGCGGTCAGGGAGTTCAGGCGAGCACGCTCTCCAGCGTGACCGACTCCAGGCCGAAGGCCTCGGCCACGGCCGGGAAGGTGATCTGGCCCTCGTGGACGTTCAGACCCTTGGCGAGCGCCGGGTCGCGGCGCAGCGCGTCCTTCCAGCCACGGTTGGCCAGCTCCAGCACGTACGGGAGGGTGGCGTTGGTCAGCGCGTAGGTGGAGGTGTTCGGGACGGCGCCCGGCATGTTGGCCACGCAGTAGAAGACCGAGTTGTGGACCTGGAAGGTCGGGTCGTCGTGCGTGGTCGGGTGCGAGTCCTCGAAGCAGCCGCCCTGGTCGATGGCGATGTCGACGAGCACGGAGCCCGGCTTCATGCGGGAGACCAGCTCGTTGGTGACCAGCTTCGGGGCCTTGGCGCCCGGGATCAGCACGGCGCCGATGACCAGGTCGGCATCCAGGACGGCCTTCTCCAGCTCGAACGAGTTGGACATGATGGCCTTGATCTTGGTGCCGAAGATCCGGTCGGCCTCGCGCAGCTTGTTGATGTCGCGGTCCAGCAGGGTCACGTCGTAGCCCATGCCGATGGCGATGGTGGCCGCGTGCCAGCCGGAGACGCCACCGCCGATGACGACGGCCTTGGCCGGGTGGGTGCCGGGCACGCCACCGGGCAGCACGCCGCGGCCGCCGGCCGGACGCATCAGGTGGTACGAGCCGACCTGCGGGGCCAGGCGGCCCGCGACCTCGGACATCGGGGCGAGCAGCGGCAGCGCGCCGTTGCCCAGCTGCACGGTCTCGTACGCGATCGCGGTGGTGCCGGAGGCGACGAGCGCGTCGGTACCGGCCCGGTCGGCCGCCAGGTGCAGGTACGTGAAGAGGGTCTGGCCCTTCCGCAGCCGGTGGTACTCGGAGGCGATGGGCTCCTTGACCTTCAGCAGCAGGTCGGCGGTGGCCCACACCTCGTCGGCGGTGGGGAGGATGGTGGCGCCGGCGGCCACGTACTCCTCGTTGGGGATCGAGGAGCCGAGACCGGCGTTGTCCTCGATGTAGACCTCGTGTCCGTTGCGGACCAGCTCATGCACGCCGGCGGGCGTGATGGCCACGCGGTACTCGTGGTTCTTGACCTCGCGGGGGATGCCGACCTTCACGGCTAAACACGTCCTCTTGCCATGGGGGTCCCGACCGGAGAAGACCGGTGGGCGACGCGCACGTGGGGAGCCTCCGGGCAGGCCGGGGCAGGGGATGCTGCGCGACTGAGTTCGAGTGTAATGAAGCCCAGGCGGCGTGTCAGCCTTCCAAATCGAATAATTTCGCCGAACACATTGGCAGGTTCGTAGGCTTCCACTGGAACTTACCTGCCATAAGCGCTCCAACCGGGCACTTTCGACGATACCTCCGAAACCCCCCTCACCACCCGCCGTCGACCCGTTCCCGCAGGTCCGCGAGGGCGGCACCGACGGCCTCCCGGCCGCGTTCGTCGCCGATCCGGCGCAGCACCGCGAGGGCCGCCCGGTACTCCCGGTCGGCCTCCTCGAAGCGGCGTTGCGCGGTGTGTGCCTCGGCCACCCGGGCCAGCAGCCGGGCCTCCGCCGCGTGGTCCCCCAGCGACTGCCGCAGTCCGAGCGCCCGCCCGTACCAGTCGGCGGCGCGCACCGCGTCGCCGAGCGCCCGGTGGCAGCCGGCCGCGCCTTCCAGGGCCCGGGCGCAGAGCGGTTCGTCCCCCACTGCACGGGCGTGCTCCAGGGCTGCCCGGTAGTGGGCGCCGGCCTGCTCCCAGCGGCCCGCCGCCGCCTGGAGGTCGCCCAGGTTGAGCAGCGCGGCCGAGGCCCGGCGGGGGCGGCCGTTGCGCTCGGCGACGGTGAGTACCAGTTCGTGCAGCCGGTAGAGGTCGGCGGGGGCGGCCGCGCCGGTCAGCGGCAGTGCCCGCAGCAGCGCGGTGACCAGCCGACCGGCCGAGCCGTCCAGATCGCCCTGGCCGATCGCGTCGGCCACCGCGCCGAGCAGCAGCTCCCGCTCGCCGAGCAGCCAGTCCCGGGCGTGCTCGGCCGAGCTCAGCCGCAGCGCGGCCGGCAGCGGGTCGGGGGCCGGTCCGTCGCCCGGGTCGAGCAGCGCGCGGGCCGACTCGGTGAGCCGGACCAGCCGCTCCAGCAGCCGGGCCCGGGCGAGTTCGGTCTCGGCGGCCCGGTCCTCCTGCTCCCGCAGCCGGACCAGCCGCGGGTACAGCCGCCCGGGCACCCGGTAGCGCGGGGTGCCGTCGACGGCCGGCGCCTCCTCGCCGAGCAGTTCCCGTTCGGCGAGCGCGGCCAGCGTCGCGGCGGCCTCCGGCGCCGGGCAACCGACCAGGGCGGAGGCGGTGCGCGGGTCCGCGGTCTGCGCCGGGGCCAGGGTGAGGGTGCGCAGCATCCGCGCCTGGGCGGCCGACAGCCCCCGGTACAGCAGGGTGAAGGCGCCCAGCAGCGGGTCGTTGTCGGGGACGGGCACCGGCTCCGCGGGCTCCGGCCCGGGCTTCACCCAGCTCGCCGGGTCGGCCGGGGCCGCTCCGGCGACGGAGGCGGGCTCGGCCGCCTGCCCCTCCCCCTTCTTCTCCTGCGGCTTCGGCCGCCCCGACCGGCCGGCCTCCCCGGTCTTCCCGGCCTTCCCGGCCTTCCCGGGCTTGGCCGCGTCCCCGTCCGGCTTCGCGGTCTCCGACTGCTCCGCCACCACCCGGTTGAGCTCACGCGCCGCTTCCGTGACGGCGAGCTTCGGATCGCCGCGCAGCCACCCCGCCATCAGTCGCAGCGTGGCGGGCCGGGCGGCGCAGGCCTCGGCGAGGTCGGCCGCGCCGACCGGATCGCAGGAGATCCGGGTGCCGCCCACCAGGTCGGCCAGCAGTTCCGCGGAGGCCTGCCGGTCCAGCCCGCCGAGGATCACCGGGTCGATGTCCTCGATCCCGGTGAGCGGGCCGGCCGTGGTGGCGACCACCAGGCAGCCGGGCTCGTCGGCGAGCAGCGGCCACACCTGCCCGGCGTCCCGCACGTCGTCCAGCACCAGCAGCGCCTTGAGACCGGCCAGCGCCTCCCGCAGCGCCACGCAGCCCGGCTCGTCCCGACCGTCCTCCACCACCCCGGGCAGCGGCACGGCGGCCTCGGGGTCCAGCTGCTCCAGCAGCAGCCGGGCGGCCCGGCCCGGCGGCACCCGCCCGCCGTCGGGGGCGGAGAGCCGGGCGAACAGCACGCCGTCCGGGTAGTCGGCGGCGACGGTCCGGGCGAAACGGGCGGCGAGCGCCGTCCGGCCCGAGCCGGGCCGCCCGGCCAGCACCAGGACGGGGCAGCGGCCGCTCACCCGCCGGGTGGCACCGGCCCGCAGCGCGGCCAGCTCGGCGCGCCGCCCGACGAACAGCGCGGGCCCGGCCGGCAGTCGGTCGAGTCCCGGGACCGCGCTCGCGGGCGCGTCGGGGCCGGGATCCATCGTCGCCGTCTTCCTCGCCACCCGTGCCCACTCCCGACGTCATCCCGCGCTCAGCGCCCGGCGCAAAAAATGCGGGCGGCCCGGGACGGGCGCCCTGTCTGGGAAGCGTAGTTCGACCGTCCGGCTGATCCGAGGTGACATCCGGTCGTACGAACCGGCAAATCACCCCAAGGCATCAAGCCGGGTCGTTCGCCGACGCTCCTCGGGGGCGCCCGCGCCCCGGGAGCCCCCAGACCTCGGGAGGGTTCAGACCTCGGGAGGGTCCAGGCCTCGGGAGGGTTCAGGCCTCGAACGGCCGGGCCGGCCAGGGCGCGTCCGGGCGGCGCAGCCCGTCCAGGCCCTCCGGGGAGTTCAGGGCGGCGTGCAGGGCGAGGGTTCCGGTGATCAGGGTCGGGTTGTGCAGCTGCCCGGCGTGGATCCGCCGGATCAGTTCGGGCACCGGCACCCAGGCGACCTCGATCTCCTGCTCCTCGCCCTCGGCCGCGAAGCGCTCGCCCTCGGCGTCCGACAGGTCGGTCGCCAGGAACATCCGCAGCGCCTCGTCGGTGCCGCCCGGGGAGGTGTAGTAGTCGGCGAGGATCCGCCAGGTGTCGGCCTTGCAGTGGGCCTCCTCGTACAGCTCGCGCTGGGCGGCGTGCCACGGGTTCTCGCCCGGCACGTCGAGCAGGCCGGCCGGCAGCTCCCAAAGCCGCTGGCGGACCGGGTGGCGGTACTGGCGCAGCACCAGCACCCGCTCCTTGTCGTCCAGGGCGAGCACGGAGACCGAGCCCGGGTGGGTCTGGTAGTCGCGCCGGGCCCAGCTGCCGTCGGGCATCCGGACCTCCTCGCTGCGCACCCCGGTGACCTTGCCCTGGAACGGCGTGGAGCTGCCCCGGACCTCCCACTCCTCGGCCGTGTCGGCGATCACCACGTCGCGCTGCTCGTCCATCGCTCTCCCCTTTTCGTCAGTACGACACAATCTAACGCCGGACGGCGGCCCCGCGGGAATCGCGGGGCCGCCGTCCGGTGAACGACCGAGGCCGAGGAGAAGACGACTACTCGCCGGCCGGGGCGGTCTTGATCTCGATGGCGGCCTTGACCAGGCCCGCGAACAGCGGGTGCGGGCGGGTCGGACGGGACTTCAGCTCCGGGTGGGCCTGGGTGGCCACCAGGTACGGGTGCACCTCACGCGGGTACTCGACGTACTC
>NZ_JBIWPL010000033.1:0-80586 GCF_044768255.1 Kitasatospora sp. NPDC101157
CCGTTGGCAGTCTGAAAATCACCCGCAACGCCCCCTTCCGCACCCACCCCCTCCACCGCCCCCTCCCGCAGCGCGTCCCTCTCGCCTTGGTCGGGTGGGAGGGGGAGGGGGGTGGCGCGCGGGGCGTTGCTCGCGCGCCCGGGGGTGGGGGGAGGGGTGTGGGCGCGTGGGGGGGTGCTCGTGTGCCCACGGAGGGGGAGGGGTGTGGGCGCGTGGGGGTTGCTCGTGTGCCCACGGGGTGGGGGTGGTGGGGTGCCGGAGGGGGTGACAGCTGGTGGTTGTCGTGGGTGTCCGGTGGTTGTTGGACCCGGGGGTGGTGGGGGCGGTGGAGTGGGGGCTCCGGTGAGGTGAGGAGTGGGGATGAAGGCGCTGGTGGCTACGGGGGATGCGGGGGAGCCGGTGCGGTTCGCGGAGGTGGAGCAGCCGCGGCCGGGGCCGGGGGAGGTGTTGGTGAAGGTGGAGGCGTTCTCGGTGAACCGGGGGGAGACGTTCCAGCTGGAGGCGCCGGGGGACGGGTGGCGGCCGGGGAAGGACGTGGCCGGGCTGGTGGTGCAGGCTGCGGCTGACGGGTCGGGGCCTGCGGTGTGTCGGCGGGTGGTGGGGCACCCGCCGGCGGCGGGGTGGGCGGAGTACGTGTGTGTGCCGGTGTCCTCGGTGGCGGAGCTGCCGGACGGTGTGGATGCCGTTCGGGCGGCTGCGCTGCCGTTGGCGGGGCTGACGGCGCTGCGGCTGTTGCGGACGGTGGGGGCGGTGGCCGGGCGGCGGGTGCTGTTGACCGGGGCGTCCGGTGGGGTGGGGCACTACTTCACGGAGCTGGCAGCGGCGGCGGGGGCCGAGTTGACCGTCGTCACGGCTTCTCCGGAGCGCGGTCGGAGGCTGGCCGAGCTGGGGGCGGCCGAGGTGGTGCACGAGCTGGGCGAGGCCCGGGGGCCGTACGACCTGGTGCTGGAGTCCACCGGTGGGGCGAACCTGCCGCTGGCGCTGGCCCGGTTGGCCCGGCGGGGCACTCTGGTCTGGTTCGGGCAGGCCTCGCGCACGCCGGCCACGCTGAACTTCTTCGACTTCTTCGCCGGGCCGGAGTCGGCCGTCCTGCGGCACTTCCACTACGCCGACTCGGACGTCCCGGACGGCGAGGACCTGGCCACCCTGGTGCGGCTGGTGGCGGCCGGCCGGCTGACCCCGGAGATCGGCCTGGTCGCGCCCTGGGAGCGGACCGCGACCACCCTCACCGACCTGCGCGACCGGCGGATCCGCGGCAAGGCCGTGCTGACCGTCGCCTGATTGCCGGAAAGGAACTCTCATCGTGTCATTCGTCGACACCCCTGGTCTGCTGCCCGCGTTCATCGCGGAGACCCGACCGCGCGCCCACGGTGCCGGTCTCGACCTGTACGAGTACGACCGGGTGACCGGGTCGCTGGGTTCGCTGCGCGACTGGCCGGCCGCGTTCGGGGCCGTCGGGCGCCGGTACGCCGCCGAGGCCGGGGCCGCCGCCGCCCAGGGGCGTACGGTCACCGCGGGCGGCGCCTACCGCAGTGCCGCCCGCTGGTTCCACGCGGCCGGACTGATGCCGCACCCCGACCGGGCCGGCGCCGCCCGGCTGGCCGCCGAGGCCGACGAGGCGATGGGGCGGTCGTTGGCGCTGCTGGAGCCGGAGGCGGCGCGGGTCGAGGGCGAGGGCTTCGCGGGCTGGCTGCGGCGGCCGGCGGCGGGTGGCGGCCCGGTGGTGCTGATCGTGCCGGGCATGGACTCGGGGAAGGAGGAGTTCCACGCGCTCGCCGACGCGCTGCTGGCCAGGGGGGCCGCCGTGCTGGCGATCGACGGGCCGGGGCAGGGCGTCCTGGCCGCCGGCAGTGCGCCGGAGCCCGACTACCACCGGGTGGTGGGCCGGGCGCTGGACGCGCTCGCGGCGCACGACGGTCTGGATCTCGGCCGCACCGCGGTGGTCGGGCTCAGCCTGGGCGGCTACTACGCGGCGATGGCCGCCGCCCACGAGCCGCGGCTGCGCGCCGCGGTGGCGGTCAGCGGGCCGTACCGGCTGGACTGGGCGGGCCTGGTGCCGTTCGTCACCGAGACGCTCGGCCAGCGCTGCGGCGGCCCCGAGGCGGCCCGGGCCTTCGCCGACCGGCTCGACCTGACCGAGCTCGCGCCGACGATCACCCTCCCGTTGCTGGTGGTCGAGGGCGGTGAGGACCGCATCCCCGGCGTCACCAGTGCCACTGTCCTCGCCGAGCGGGCCCCGAACGCCGAACTGCTGCTCGTCCCGCACGGCAACCACCTGCTCGGCACCGCCCTCCCCGACTGGCTCCCGGCCACCGCCGACTGGCTCACCGCCCGACTCGCCCGGTGAGGGGCGGTCAGGCGGCTGGGGAGGGGAACGCCCCCGGCCTGATCACCTCTGCCGTCCGGGGAAGGCCGCTGTCGAGCGCCGTCGTCCGGATCGGTTGGCGTCAGCGTCAACCGGCGGCGGGGAGCACGGGCCGGCGCGGATCAGTACGGCAGCAGGTCGCTCGTGACCAGGTCGAAGTCGAACGGCTCGGGGATGCGCAGCGTCTCGCCGAAGTCGACGTCCTCACGGCGGTGGTACTTCGTACCGTCGGGTCGGCTGAACAGGGTCACGGTCTTCTGCCTGGCGTCGACCAGCAAGTACAGCGGGATGCCCATCAGGGGGTAGTCGCGAACCTTTCCCACCCAGTCGTTCTCCGGGTTCGAGGGGGAGACCAGCTCGACGGCGACTGCGGCGAGCTCGGACGGGACCTGGTTGTCGGACGTTTCCAGCGCCTCGCTCGGAAGGTATGTCAGGTCCGGGTTGCGGCTCTTGCCGACGTTGGGCGAGACGAGGTCGGTGTTCTCACTCGGCAGCAGGTCGACCGGGGCGTGCCTGTCGAACTGGCGGCGGACCAGTAGCAGGTTTCGCTGGTGGATGCCCGAGGGGCTGACCATCATGACGATGGTGTCGCCCGAGATTTCCACCTTGAAGCCGTCGGGCAGGCTCCGGCGGGCTTCTTCGAGAAGTGCGAAGTGCTCCGGGTTCATGCGCGGTGTCTCCTGGGGTGTGCCGGGCAACACCCTCAGAGTAGTCCGGCGCTGGGGCTGTGACGGCCTTCGTGCGCGGTGTTCCGAGACTCCCACGGACGTTTTCGCCCTACGCCCGGGACGAGAGCGACGTGCTGCGGCTGAACGCTTCGGCTACCCGCGATGGAGGTCCACGAAGGAGGAACCCCAGCCGTCGCACGGCTGGGGTTCCTCGATGCGGTGAGTGACGGTCAACGGGTGGAGCCGCCCGCGGCGTGAACCGCTCGGTTACGCGCCGGCGGGCCGCGCCCGATCGCCATCAGCGTGGATCAGGCGGGGTCAGCGCTGGAGTGTGAGGACGCCGGGCCGCCACGGCAGTCGGTCGTAGGAGCCGGTCGCGGTGGGGGACTTGCCCTGGTAGAGGAGCTGGAGGTTGCAGGGGTCGATGGTCATGGTCTGGTCGGGGTTGTTGCGGACCAGGTCGCCGTGGCTGATGTCGTTGGTCCAGGTGGCACCGCTGTTGGCCTTGCCCGCGAAGGGGTTGTTCTCGCTCGCGGCCTGCGGCGTCCAGGAGCCGTTCAGGCTGGAGGCGGTGAAGGAGCGGAAGTAGCGCTGCTCGTTCGCGCCGCGGGCCTCGACGATCATCAGGTACTGGTTCTGGCCCTTGACCTTGTAGACCTGCGGGGCCTCGAAGAGGTTCTTCTCCGAGTCGCTCATGACCGTGGTGTAGGAGGAGCCGAAGTTGCCGGGGAAGTTGCCGATGGGCATGCTCGCCCGGTAGATGCTGCCGTTGTCACCGGCGAAGAACAGGTACATGTTCTGGTCGTCGGCGATCAGCGTCTGGTCGATCGGGCCGGTGCCGGAGTTGGGGATGCTGCCGGTGAACAGCGGCTGCGGCGCGGACCAGCCGTTGGGGTTGGTCGGGTCGCTGGACGTGCGGTAGACGAACGGCCACTGGCCCCACTGGTAGGCCAGCACCCAGATGTTCTTCGGCGCGAAGTAGAACAGCGTCGGCGCCACCGCGGCCTGGCCCATCCCGGTCTGGGGGGCCGAGGCCATGTCGGACCAGTTCGTGAAGGGGCTGAACATCATCGAGCCGTACGAGGAGCCGTTCACGTTCGACGCGTAGACCAGGTGCTTGCCGTTGTAGACCACGTCGGTGAAGTCCTTCACCGCGGACCAGCCGTTGGCCGGCTGCGCCAGCGCGCCGGTCGAGGACCAGTGGTACGTCGACGGGAGGGTGCAGGTGCCGCCGGCCGTCGGTGCGGACGAGCCGAGGTTCCAGTGCTGGTTGGCGGCGCCCCAGGAGTCCCAGACCTGGACGGAGGTGCCGTTGGCGCTCTGGCCGCCGGGGAGTTCGAGTGCCCGGCCGCTGGCGACGTTGATCAGGGTGTAGGAGCCGTCGGCGTTGCGGTCGGCGCGCCAGTGCTGGTTGGCACCGCCGTTGGCGTCCCAGACCAGCAGCTTCGTGCCGTTGGCCGTCCGGCCGCTGGGCTGGTCCAGGACCCGGCCGCTGGCGAGGTTGGTGAACGTGTAGGAGCCGTCGCCGTTGCGGTCGGCGCGCCAGTGCTGGTTGGCCGCGTCGCCGTTGGCGTCCCACACCTGGAGCGGGGTGCCGTTGCCGTTCTGCCCGGCGGGCTCGTCCAGGACGCGTCCGCCGACCGCCGCGGCGAGCGAGTAGACGGTGCCGGACGTGATGCCCCCGCCCTGTGCGCCGCCGCCACCGTTGCTGCTCCCGCCGCCGAGGGCATTGAGCGCTGCGGCGTAGGCGGGCTTCTTGTTGCCACCGGCGTCGAACAGCAGCGGGTTCTCACCGCCGCGCCACGAGTCGCTGTCGCGGATGCCCCACACCGAGATGCCCGTGCAGCGGGCGACGTCGAGGCAGTCCCGGACGGTGTCGGTGTACGCGCTCGCGGGGGCCTGGGCGATGTCGAGCTCGGTGATCTGGACGTCCACGCCGAGCGCGGCGAAGCTCGACAGCGTGGTCCGGAAGTTCGCCGGTGGGCCGCCCGCGCCGAAGTGGCTCTGGAACCCGACGCAGTCGATCGGCACGCCACGGGACTTGAAGTCCTTGACCATGCCGTAGACGCCCTGGGTCTTGGCGTCGGACCAGTTCTCGATGTTGTAGTCGTTGTAGCAGAGCTTCGCCCCGGGATCGGCGCGCCGGGCGGTGCGGAACGCCTCTTCGATGAAGCCGTTGCCCAGCACGTTCTGGAACACCGAGCCGCGGTGCTGGCCGCTGGGGCCGTCGGCGAACGCCTCGTTCACCACGTCCCAGGCGTAGATCTTGCCCTTGTAGTGGGTCATCTCCTGCGTGATGTGGTCGTCCATCACGCTGCGCAGGGTGTTGGCGTCGTTGATCGAGCCGACCCAGCCGGGCAGCTGGGAGTGCCAGACCAGGGTGTGGCCGCGCACCTTCTGGCCGTGCGCGGCGGCGTGGCCGACGATCGCGTCGGCGGGGCCGAAGTTGAACGAGCCCCGGGAGGGTTCGGTGCTGTCCCACTTCATCTCGTTCTCGGGGGTTATCGCGTTGAACTCCCGGTCGAGGATGGTGGAGTACGTCGAGTCCCCGAGCCTGCCCGCGGCCACCGCCGTGCCGAAGTAGCGGCCGCTGCCGGACGCCGCCGCGCCCAGCGTGGTGGGCGTGCCGGAGTTCGACGTGAACGCGGCCTGAGCGACCAGGGGTACGGCGGCACCCACGGCAGCGAGGACAACGGCGGCGGCGAGCACGCGGCGGGTTGCCGGACGGCGGCGATGAGAGCGGTTCTGATCTGGCAAAGGCTTGTCCTTCTGGCGCTGGGGGCCTCCGTCTAATGCCCCGGTTGACCGTCAGTTGCCGCGGCGCACGGGAAGGTTGCCGTCAGGAAAGGAGAATCTTCCTTCGGACGGATGGGCACGGCCGCGCCGCTCGTTGTGTCATGTGTCCATCAAGTCGGGGGATTCCGCGGCGATGACGTGCGTGGACAGAGGCCACGCGATGAACCGGGGCAGGCTACCGATTGGTAGGCTGCCGCTCCCCCGCTTTCGGATGTGAGCGCCAACAACGCACTGAGAGGCTGCCGACGGACATGCTCTTCGATGATGCGTCCGCGGAGTTCCATGGATTCTTCGAACGCCATTACGCCGAACTGTCCAGGCTAGCCGCCCTTCTGACGGGCGACCCGGATGCGGCCGACGACCTGGCGGCCGATGCGCTGCTCGCTCTGTGGCGGCGGTGGGACCGGCTGCGCGCAGCGGAGCAGCGGCTCGCGTACGCGCGGGGCGTCGTGGCCGAGCTGGCGCGGGCCCGAATCCGGCGTTCGGTGCGTGAAAGGCGGCGGATCACCCTGTTCCGGTCCACCCGGTCGGCGCGGATCGAGGGCCCGGACGCGGCTGCCGCGGTGGACGTGAGGACGGCCTTGGCGTGGTTGCCGTTCCGCAAGCGGGTGTGCGTGGTGCTGCGGCACGCCTTCGACCTGTCGGAGCGGGACACGGCGCTGGCTCTGGGAGTGTCGGTCGGTACGGTGAGGAGCCGGACCTCGAAGGGTACGGCCGAGCTGGAACGGATGCTGGGCGCACGCGTGGCCGGAGCACTGGTGACGGGCAGGGGGAGTCGTTGAACGAGGAGGTCGCCGGACTGCTTCGCGATGCCGCCGAGCAGCATCAGCCCGACCGCGACCGGATCCGGGCTCGGATGGAACGCGGCATGACACCCGCCGCAACCCGCCCCCTCCGGCCACGGATGGGGCGGTCCTGGCCGAAGGCGGCTCTCGTGTCCGTTGCCACGGCCGGCATCCTGGCCGTCGGGGTGGCAGTCGCCGCCGTGGTCCGGAGTTCGCCACCACGGCCCGACATCGCGACCGCTCCCACATCGACCGCGACGGCGACGGTGAGTCCTACGCCCTTCGTCCCGCCCACCGGCAGCCCGGCCCCGAACGCGCCGACGGGTGGACCGGCCCCGAGCGTGCCGACGGGTGGACCGGCCCCGACCGTGCCGACGGGTGGCTCCACCCCGAACGCGTCGTCTGGCAGGCCGGCCCCGAGCGTGCCGACGGGTGGACCGACCCCGACCGTGCCGACGGGCAATCCGAGCCGGTCACCGTCCGGCAGCACGCAGGCCCAGCAGGGAGCCCTGTCATCGGACGGCTCCGTCGACCCCCACAGCACGATCTACTGGGCGCAGAGCAACCTCACGCTCAGGACCACCCAGCCGCTCGCCACCCTCACCGTCGAGCTGCGGATCGCCCAGACCGGCGGGGTGCAGAACACGGGCTACTGGCAGACGCTGCCCGCCGACTGGTTCTCCGTCACCGTGCAGGACCAGGGCGGTGCGCTGGTCTACCGCTGGACGCTCAAGCCCGGCTGCACCGTGCCGGCGGGGCAGCACGTCTTCGCGGCCCAGTACAACCACGCCACGGGCCAGCGGGATCCAAGGGACGACACCTACCGTGCGGACGCCTCGGACTCCGAAGGCGCCCTCGCCGTCGGGGGGCACCTCTCCTCCCCGCGGTGAGACGCGCGTCCGGAGGCGGCGCGTCCGGAGGCGGCGCGCCCGGCCGGAAGGAACGCGTGCTCCCGCACGGCAACCTTTTGTGCTCCGACGGCAACTGATGGGGAATCCGGCCCGCGCCCGCGGGCCGCCGGCTCCAGAAGGACGGACCGTTGCCAGATCTCGACCGACGCACACACCGCCGACGCCCGCCGACCCGTCGCGTGCTCGCCACCGCCGGAGTCCTCGCCGTCCTGGGCGCCACCGTCCCCCTGATCGCCCAGGCTGCCCCGACCCCGAAGGCCCACACGCGAGCGGCCGGGCCGGCCGCAACCGCGACCGGGGACACCCGCCATGTCACGGAGCCCGCACTGCCCACCAGCGTCTGTGCCACCGTTCCCGCCGCCCGGACCATGCCCACCCGCACAGCCGACCAGGGCAGCGAGGCCACCCCACCGGACACGATCCGCATCCAGCATGCCCTCGACACCTGCGCCCGGACCGGACAACAGACCGTGGCCGTCCGCCTGCAGGCGACGGACTCCGGCCACAACGCCTTCCTCACCGGACCGCTGGCCGTCCACCAGGGCGAAGTCCTGCTGCTGGACAGCGGTGTCACCCTCTACGGCTCACGCAACCCCGCCGACTACCAGGTCAGCGGCAAGCCGCGCTGCGGCACCCTCGCCTCCTCCGGGGGCGGCTGCAAACCCCTGATCAGCGTCGCCGGAGCCAACGCCGGCATCGAGGCCGTCCGCGCCCCCGACGGCAGCCAGGGCCGCATCGACGGCCGCGGCGACCAGACCGTCCTCGGCACCACCACCAGCTGGTGGCAGCTCGCCACCGACGCCCAGAAAGCCGGCTCCAACCAGAACAACCCCCGCCTGATCCAGGCCGACAACTCCGACAACTTCACCCTCTACCACGTCGACCTGCTGAACTCCCCCAACTTCCACGTCGTCTACAACGGCGGCAACGGCTTCACCGCCTGGGGCGTACGCATCAAGACCCCCGCCACCGCCCGCAACACCGACGGCATCGACCCGGCCGGCGCCACCAACGTCACCATCACCGACTCCTCCATCATGGACGGCGACGACGGCATCGCCATCAAGGGCGGCAACCGGCCCAGCAGCAACATCACCGTGTCGAACAACCACTTCTACGGCACCCACGGCATCTCCATCGGCAGCGAGACCACCAGCGGCGTGACCAACGTCCTCTTCCGCGACAACACCCTCACCGGCACCGACGCCCTCGGCAACACCAGCGGCTCCAGCACCGGGATCCGCATCAAGAGCTCCCCCGCCAACGGCGGCAGGGTCACCGGCGTCACCTACCTGAACACCTGCCTCGACGCCGTCCGCGCCCCGCTCGTCCTCGACACCCACTACTCCGGCGGCAGCGGCCCCAACGTCCCCTGGTTCACCGGGATCACCGTCGACGGGGTCACCGCGACCCACTCCCCCAAGGGCGCGAAATCCACCCTCGTCGGACTGGACAGGACCCGCCCGCTCGAACTGACCCTGCGGCACGTCAACCTCGACGTCACCACGGTGACCGCCGCCAACGCCCGCATCACCGCCGCCGACACCAACCTCCACCCGTCCGGGCCCGACGTCACCCTGACCACCGCCGACGGCCCGGGCGCGGCCCCCGCCTGCTCCTTCCCCGCCTTCCCCGCCCTCTGACGCCACCGGAACGACTGCGGCCCCGCCGAGGAGGCGGGGCCGCAGTCGTTCTTCCGCCTACTTGAGCGCTGTACCGCCCGAGTTGCGGTACGCGGTCGTCTTGTTGATCAGGTTGCCGCCGTCGGTCTCGGCCGTGGTCTGTTCCTGCTGCCCCGGTCCGAAGAGCAGGCCGGCGATGTGCGCGTTCGCCACCTGGTCCATGTGCGCGAAGAACCAGTCCACCTTGTCGTCCTTGTAGTGGTTGAGCGTGTTGTTCTGCGCCATGTTGCCCACGGGGATCTGCCACAGGACCACCGGCTTGCCCACCGACTCGGCCATCGTCCTGTAGAACGACAGCTGGGCGGCGGCCTTCTGCTCGGTCCAGAACTTGTCGAGGCCGCCGTGGGCGGGCTGCGCGTACCAGCCCGCGTCGCGGTCCGACACGTCGGTGGCCAGGAAGTCGGCGTTCTGTGCGCCGAGGTGGGCGTAGTCCTTGACGCACTGCGGGGTGTTCTGCTGCCAGTCGAAGCAGGACAGGTGCAGTCCGACGGCGGTGTTCGGAGCGTACTTGTGCGCCATCGAGATCAGGCACTGGGCGAGACCGGCGGCGCTGTTCTCCTGCGATCCGCAGTCCGTCGGGTCCGCGGCCTTGACCTGCGCGGCGACCTGGTGCGGGTCGCCGAGCGACCGGACGTAGCCCCAGAAGTCGGGTTCGAGGTCGATCATGTCGTGCGAGGTGCCGATCTTCTGGAGGAAGAAGCGGTAGTCGTTCAGGTACCGGGTGAGCAGGTCGGTCCTGTTGATGGCCTGGACCTCGCCCGGACCGTCGCCCTGGCCCGCCGCGTCGCCGAGGTCGCGCAGCGAGTACCAGGTCCAGAGGAACTTCTGCGGGCGCGGCTTGCCCTGGTAGGTCTGCTGGGCCGCCTTGGCGTCCCGCCAGGTCACGTACGTGCCGGGCGCGGTGGTGCTGCCGTTCCAGCAGCCCCACCAGCCCGTCCACCCGTCCTGGCAGCGGGCCGCCGTGTAGTAGTCGGACGAGGGCGCGGGCTGGCTGTGCACGTAGGCGTACTGCACGTCGAACGGCGCGGCGTTCGCCGATGCGTCGGACATCGAGCCGCCGACGAGCACGGTGGTGCTGCCCATGAAGCTCTTCGCCGAGTTGTTGCCGCCGCCGGCCGGCGCCGGCGGCGCCGATGTCGGGTGGTTGCCGCTGGGGGCCTGGCCCGTCGGAGCGCTGCCACCCGGCGTGGCGGGTTTGGCGGGCGTGGCGGGTTCGGCGGGCGTGGCGCTGCTGCCGGAGCCCCCCGCGTTCCCGGTGCCTCCGGTGCTGCCGGCCGGGACGAGCTGCCACTGCTGGTTGGCGCCGTTCCAGTCGTGGTACTGGGCGATCTGGCCCCCGTCGGCCTTG
The DNA here is from genome assembly GCF_044768255.1 of Kitasatospora sp. NPDC101157. Lineage (NCBI taxonomy): Bacteria > Bacillati > Actinomycetota > Actinomycetes > Kitasatosporales > Streptomycetaceae > Kitasatospora > Kitasatospora sp. NPDC101157. The sequence continues at coordinate 10,556 of NZ_JBIWPL010000033.1, forward strand.
GAGCCGAGCGGGACCTCGACGGCCTTGCCGTTGAAGCTGTTGATCAGACGGACGTAGCCGTCCGACGACTTCTCCAGGTGGAACTGCTGGTTGGCGCCGTTCAGATCACGCCACTGCCGCACCTGGGCGCCCTCGGCCTTCGACCAGCCGTAGTCGTCCAGCACCTTTCCGGAGTACCGGTTCTGCAGCCGGTAGTTCCCGTCCCCCGCGTCGATGAACTTCCACTGCTGGTTCGCCTCGCCGGTGCGGCTCCACTGCACCACCGAGGCGCCGTCGTACGCGCCGTAGCCGTAGTCGTCCAGCACCTGGCCGGTGCTGCGGTTGACCAGCAGGTACCAGGGGTTCGTGTCCACGGCCACGGTGCCCGCCGAGGCCGTGTTGACCACGGCCACGGTGGCGCCCACGACCGCCAGGCCGACGGCCGCCCAGAAACCCCGGCGCTGGTACAGCCGACGGGCGCGATGCGACGGACGGGCTCCGCGCCCGTGGCCGCCCACCCGTGCGGCGCCACTGGCGGCGTGGGGTGGGCGGGGGACGTCTCTGTGCTCTCGTTCAAGGGACACGTCTGTGCTCTCTTTCAGCCGTCGCATCTGACCGAACCACTTGGCCGGACACCACTGAGTGGCCGCGGAGGCAGAAAAGGTTGCCGCGAGGAGCCGGAGATTCTTCGCCGTGAGCGAGCACCGAGCCGAGCCACCCGGAGGGGAGCACCGCCGCGCCGATGCGCGGCAGGGCCTCGAACAGTGCGTCGAGGACGCGTCGGGGTCCTCCAGTAGGCGCGCGTTCCTCTTGGCGGTCACCAGGCGGCCGCCGGTGACCCGAAGCAGCCGGGCCGCCTTGGCCCATTCCACCAGCAGGTTCAGGTGGTACAGCTCCCGCTGGACTTGGTCTTGAAGGTCCTGTCACCGACGGCCGGGTCGATGGTGTTGCCGGTCTCCAGGAGCGTGACCAGGGCCCGCGCATCCGCCAGGGTGACCTTGCCCGTCTGGGTGAGCTTGCGCCCCGCGCCGATCCAGCTGACGAGACCTCGGATCTGCTCGACGGTGCGTGGCTGCTCGGGTTCCATCATCGCTTCCTGTCTGCCTCGGGCTTGGCGGATTTCATCATCGGGTGTCGGGGGTCCCGCTAGGGTCGCAGCGATGAGTGAGTACCAGTACTACGAGTTCCTGGCGATCGACCGGCCGCTGACCAGCGACGAGCAGGAGCAACTGCGGGCGCTGTCCACCCGGGCCCGGATCACCGCGACCAGCTTCACCAACGAATACCAGTGGGGCGACTTCCGCGGTGATCCGAGGCAGATGGTGGAGCAGTACTACGACGCTCATCTCTACCTGACCAACTGGGGCACCCACCAGGTGATCCTGCGCGTGCCCAAGGGGCAGCTCACGCTGCGGGCGCTGGAACCGTACTGCTTCGACGAGTGCGTCGAGGCATGGACGACCAAGACCCACCTCGTTCTGGACCTACGCAGCGAGGACGAGAGCGGGGACTGGGAGGAGGGCGCGGAGGACTCGCTCGGCGCCATCGCCGGGGTACCGGCCGAGCTGGCTTCCGGGGATCACCGCGCCCTGTACCTTGCATGGCTGTCCGCCATTGGCACCTGGGAACTGCAGGACGACGACGGCGAGGATGAGTATCTGGCAGCGGTCGAGCCCCCGGTCCCGGCCGGTCTCGACCGCCCCACCGCACCGCAGCGAGCGCTCGCGGACTTCCTGCGTGTCGACGCCGACCTGCTGGCGGTCGCCGCCGAGGCCAGCCCGCCCGCCCCCATGCCCCGGAAGCGGCCCGGGAAGAAGGAGCTGGCGCCGCTGATTGCCGCGCTTCCTGAGAAGGACAAGGACGAGATCCTCTTGCGCCTGGCACTGGGCGACGAGCCTCAGCCGAGAGCCGAGTTCCTGCGCCGCTTGCTCGGCGAGCCGTCTGCAGTGACCGCGCCGGGCCGGCGCTCGGCCGCAGAACTGCTGGCCGCAGCACGCACCCGGGCCACCGAGCGCCAGCGGCGTGCCGAGCGGGTTCGGGACGAGGCGCGCGCGACGAAGCTGACCGCCCTGGCCGCCGACGAGGAAGCGATCTGGCGCGAGATCGAGAACCACGTCGCCCGCAAGCAGACGGCTCGCTACGACACCGCCGTGGCCCTCCTGGTCCAGCTCCGTGATGCCTGTGACCACGTCGGACGCGGCGTTGAGTTCCGGCAGCGACTGGCCGCGCTCCGCGAGCAGTACCGGCACCTGCCCGGTCTGCTGCGCAGGCTCGACGACCGGGCCCTGCGAGGCTGATGCTTTCCCTCCACTCACGGGGCTCGCCGAGGGACACCGGTGGCCCCTGGGCCGTGACCAAGCGGCTGGGATATCACGTGCAGGCATTTCGCAAGCGTTGCAGCTAAAATGCCTGCATGACTGCGATCACGATTCGTGAAGTCCCGGACCCGATTCTCGAAACCCTCAAGCTCAAGGCGGCCAAGGCAGGGAAGAGCCTCCAGGCGTACCTGCTCGACCTCGTCACCCGCGAGGCGGCCACGCCGACGTTGGCCGAGATGATGGCCCGCCTTGACCGGGAGACCCGTACCGACGTCAGTACCTCTGACATCCTCGCCGCGATCGATGACGGGCGGGAGCGTCGGTGAATCCAAGCGTTGTCATTGACTGCTCTGCGCTGGTGCGGGTGCTCACCGACCACAGCCCCGCCGGCCACGCCGTCCGCGACCGACTCCGCGGGGTAGATGTGCTTGCCGCCCCTGGCCTGCTCGACTACGAACTCGTGTCGGCTCTCTTCGGCATGGTGCGGGGCGGCAAGCTCGCGGAGGAGGAAGCGGTGAAGGCCATGGCCGACTACCAGGCACTCGCCATCACGCGACACGAGACGCTGATCCTGTGGCAGCGGGTGCGAGAACTGCACCACAACATCAGTGCATATGACGCCCAGTATGTGGCGCTCGCAGAGACCCTCGGCGTGCCGCTCGTCACCAGCGATGCCCGAATCCAGCGCAGCGGTGCGGCCAAGTGCACCATCGAGGTCTTTGCCTAGCCGCTGGTGAAGGCGGGCCGAAGCAGGGCAACGACCGCCCGCTGCGCCGTTGGCGTCAAACGGCACGAAAATGCCCCCGAAGCGATCCGCTTCGGGGGCATCGTGCCTGGTCAGGCAATGTGGCCAGGGCCGGGGTCGAACCGGCGACCTTCCGCTTTTCAGGCGGACGCTCGTACCAACTGAGCTACCTGGCCGTACTGCACCGTCTCTTGCGAGACGAGCGATCCCGACGGGACTTGAACCCGCGACCTCCACCTTGACAGGGTGGCGAGCTAACCAACTGCTCCACGGGACCTGGTAGTGGCGAACCACTAAGGTCTTGCGGCACTGACTTTACTACGGTACTGCGTGCCCCCAACGGGATTCGAACCCGTGCTACCGCCTTGAAAGGGCGGCGTCCTGGGCCACTAGACGATGAGGGCTTGCGGCCCGTCCGGCTGTTTCCAGCGTTCCGGGGACGTCGAGAAGCATATGGGATTCGGGGCGGATCGCCAAAACGGGTTTGCGCCGGGCGGGGCGGGGGTCAGGACCAGCCGAGTTCGTCGAGCTCGTGGTCGTCGAAGCCGAAGTGGTGGGCGACCTCGTGGATGACGGTGGTGCGGACCTCCTCGACGACCTGCTCGTGGGTCTCGCAGTGCCGCAGGGTGGGGCCGCGGTAGATCAGGATCCGGTCGGGCAGGACGCCCGCGTACCACTCGCCGCGCTCGGTGAGCGGGGTGCCCTCGTAGAGGCCGAGGAGTTCGGGGTCGCTCGGGTCGGGCTCGTCCTCGACGAAGACCGCGACGTTGTCCATCATGGCCGCGAGCTGCGGGGGGATCTGGTCCAGGGCGTCGCTGACCAGCGTCTCGAACTCTTCCCGGGTCATTTCCACCGGATCATTGTCGGCTCTCGGGTGACGGTGTGCCAGGCAGCGGGCAGCGGTGTTTGATGGGATTCGTGGCGACCTCGGAGGACACGGTGGAGAGCACGACGACGCCGGTGCGCGAACGGCCGTCGGTGCTGCGCGGGCAGGGTCCGGCCGTGGCGGTGGTCGCCGTGGGCGGGGCGATCGGGGCGGTGGCGCGGTACGCGGCCGGGCTGGGCTGGGAGACCGGGCCGTCGGCCTTCCCGTGGACGACGCTGCTGGTCAACGTGGTCGGCTGCGCGGTGATCGGGGTGTTCCTGGTGGCGATCGCGGAGGGGCGCCCGGCGCACCCGCTGCTGCGGCCGTTCTTCGGCACCGGGGTGCTGGGCGGGTTCACCACCTTCTCGACGTACGCGGTGGACGTCCGACGGCTGCTGGTGGCCGGGCGGCCGGGGCCCGGGCTGGCGTACCTGGGGCTGACCCTGGTGGGCGCGCTCGGCGCGGTGTGGGCGGCGGCGGCGCTGACCCGGCGCGTGATCCGCCGCGGCGGTGCCCGGTGAGCCGGCTGAGCGGCCCGGCGCTGCGGCTGACCGTGCTGGTGGGCGAGAGCGACACCTGGCACCACCGCCCGCTGTACAGCGAGATCGTGCACCGGGCGCGGGCGGCCGGGCTGGCCGGGGCGAGCGTGTTCCGGGGGATCGAGGGGTTCGGGGCCTCCTCGCTGGTGCACACCGCGCGGCTGCTGTCGCTGAGCGAGGACCTGCCGGTGGCGGTGGTGGTCGTGGACGAGGAGGACCGGGTGCGGGCGTTCCTGCCGCAGCTGGAGGAGCTGGTCGCGGAGGGCCTGGTGCTGCTGGACCACTGCGAGGTCGTCCACTACCGGGGCCGGGGTGCGGGCGGGGGCTCGGAGTGAACTGGCTGCTGGTGGTGGCGGGCGCGGTGGTCGGCGCTCCGCTGCGGTACCTGACCGACCGGGCGGTGCAGTCCCGGCACGACTCGGTGTTCCCGTGGGGCACCTTCGCGGTGAACGTGTTCGGGTGCCTGGTGCTCGGCCTGCTGGCGGGGGCGGTGACGGCCGGCGCGGCCTCCTCGCACGTCCAACTGCTGGTCGGGACGGGCTTCTGCGGGGCGCTGACCACCTACTCGACGTTCTCGTACGAGACGCTGAGGCTGGCCGAGTCCGGCGCCGGGCGGTACGCGCTGGCGAACGTGGCCGGGAGCCTGGCGGCCGGGCTGGCGGCGGTGTACGCGGGGGCGGAGCTGGCCTCGGCGATCTGGGGCTGAGGGGCTGAGGCGGCCGAGGGCGCTGAGGCGGCCGAGGCGGCTGGGGTTCCGGGGTTCCGGGGTCCCGGCGTCCTGCGGCGGCCGGGAACTGCCGCACCGACCCGTGTCCCGCAGGGCCCGGCGCGCGTTGGGCACCGAAAAGCGGCCGCGCGCCAGTGGGCGGCCCGGGTGGGGCGGCAGGAGAGTGAGCGCGGTGGCTTCGGTGCGGGCGGTGCGATCGGGAGCGGCGGTGCGGGAGCCGGCTGCGCTGCGGTCGCGCGCGGTACGGGCGGCGGCGGTGCTGGCGGTGGCCGGGCTGGGGCTGACGGGGTGCATGTCGGTCGGTCCGGCGGCGGACGAGAAGCACGGCGGGGTGGCGCCGGTCGGGCAGGCCGGTCCGGCGGGCCGGCCGGGGGCGACGGGCGGTCCCTCGGCCTCGCCGGGCGCCGGGCACCCGGGGGGCGTCCCGGGGCGCGCGGAGCACCAGGGGGGCCTGCAGGCCGAGAACGCGCCGGCCGGGGCCACGGCCGCCGCGCCGGGCGAGCTCACGCCCGGCGCGAACGGCACGGTGGCCGGCGTGGTCCCGGTGCCCGGGGCGCCCGCTCCCGAGGGCGCGCCCGGCGGCAACGCCTCGACGGGCGGGGCGAATTCCAGCCCCGCACCGCACCCCGGCGGCTCCTCGGGCGGCGGTTCGACGGGCACCGGCGGTACCGCCGAGGGCCGTTCCGGCGGCGGCCCGGCGACCCCGTCGGCCACGCCGAGCGCCCACCCGTCCAGCACCCCCGCGCCCGAGCGCACCACGCCCGCCGCGACCGTCCCGCCGGGCCCGGAACCCTCCGCCGGCAGCTCCGGTTCCTCGGCCCCGAGCCCTCGGGCGGCCACCCAATAGCGGGCTGGCCTGGGCATTTGCCTCCGATCCCGAGGGTCCTCTATGGTGGTAGATCGTTCGTTTGATCCATTTGACTGGCGCCCCATTCCCAACTGGCGCCCTTGGCGCGTTCCGGCGATCCGTGGCTGACCGCATAGAGGCGGTTGTGAAACAGAACCCCGGACTTTGGCGCGTGCCACTTCCGGAAGGTTTTGCATGTCTCTCGTTGACGACGCCCGCTTCGCCATGCCCGCGAACGAGGCCGCCGCCGATGTCACCGATTCCACCGAGCAGATCACCGAGGCCGCCGAGCCGGCCGAGGAGATCACCGCCGAGACCGTCGAGGAGACGGTCGAGGCCACCGAGCCCGCCGAGCCCACCATCACCTTCGGCGACCTGGGCCTGCACGACGACGTCGTCCGTGCCCTCGCCAAGCGCGGCGTGACCACCCCGTTCCCGATCCAGGCCGCGACCATCCCGGACGCCCTGGCCGGCAAGGACGTGCTGGGCCGCGGCCGCACCGGCTCCGGCAAGACCCTCAGCTTCGGCCTGCCGCTGCTGACCCGTCTGGCCGACGGCGAGCGCACCCGCGCCAAGCACCCGCGCGGCCTGATCCTGGTCCCGACCCGCGAGCTGGCCATGCAGGTCGCCGACGCCCTGGAGCCCTTCGGCTCGGTGCTCGGCCTGCGTCTCAAGGTCGTCTGCGGCGGCACCTCGATGTCGAACCAGATCTACGCGCTGGAGCGCGGCGTCGACATCCTGGTCGCCACCCCCGGCCGTCTGCGCGACCTGCTGAACCGCGGCGCCGCCAAGCTGGACGACGTCCAGACCGTCGTCCTCGACGAGGCCGACCAGATGGCCGACATGGGCTTCCTGCCCGAGGTCACCGAGATCCTCGACCAGGTGCCGGCCGGCGGCCAGCGCCTGCTGTTCTCCGCCACCCTGGAGAACGAGATCGACACCCTGGTGAAGCGCTACCTGAAGAGCCCGGTCACCCACGAGGTCGACCCGTCGGCCGGCGCCGTCACCACCATGACCCACCACATCCTCGTGGTGAAGCCCAAGGACAAGGCGCCGATCACCAACGCGATCGCCGCCCGCAAGGGCCGCACGATCATCTTCGTCCGCACCCAGATGGGCGCCGACCGCGTCGCCGAGCAGCTGATCGAGGCCGGCGTGAAGGCCGACGCGCTGCACGGCGGCATGACCCAGGGCGCCCGTACCCGCGTCCTCGGCGACTTCAAGGACGGCTACGTCAACGTCGTCGTCGCCACCGACGTCGCCGCCCGCGGCATCCACGTCGACGGCATCGACCTGGTCCTCAACGTGGACCCGGCCGGCGACCACAAGGACTACCTGCACCGCTCCGGCCGCACCGCGCGTGCCGGCCGCTCCGGTGCCGTCGTCACCCTGGTGCTGCCGCACCAGCGCCGCGGCGTCTTCCGCCTGATGGAGGACGCGGGCGTCGACGCCAGCCGCCACATCCTGGACCACGCCTTCGACGCCGAGGTCGCCAAGATCACCGGCGCCCGCTCGCTCACCGAGGTGCAGGCCGAGAGCGCCGCGAACATCGCCGGTGCCGCCGAGCGCGAGCTCGCCGACATGACCCGCCAGCTGGAGCGCGCGCAGCGCCGCGCCACCGAGCTGCGCGAGGAGGCCGACCGCCTGGCCGCCCGTGCGGCGCGCGAGCGGGCCGAGCTGGGCATCGAGGACGAGGCCCCGGCCGCCGCCGAGGCCGGCGAGGAGACCGCCCAGGCCGACGCCCCGGTCGTCGCGGAGGCCCCGGCCGCCGCCGCGCCGCAGGCCGAGGAGCGCGCCCCGTCGTACCGCGAGGCGCGCAGCGAGCGCCCGGCCTTCGGCCGCGACCGCGACCGTGACCGTGACCGTGACCGCGACGACCGCCGTTCCGGTGGCTTCGGTGGCCGTGACCGCGACCGTGACGACCGCCGTTCGGGTGGCTTCGGTGCCGGTCGTGACCGTGACGACCGTCGCTCGGGCGGTTTCAACCGTGACGACCGCGGCGACCGCGGTGGCTTCAACCGCGACCGTGGTGGCTTCGGTGCCGGTCGTGACCGTGACGACCGTCGCTCGGGTGGCTTCAACCGTGACGACCGCGGCGACCGCGGTGGCTTCAACCGCGACCGTGGTGGCTTCGGTGCCGGTCGTGACCGTGACGACCGTCGCTCGGGTGGCTTCAACCGTGACGACCGCGGCGACCGCGGTGGCTTCAACCGCGACCGCGACGACCGCGGCGGCCGCTCCTTCGGTGACCGTCCGGCCCGTTCCTTCGGCGACCGCCCGTCCTTCGGCCGGGAGCGCGACGAGCGCGGCGGCAGCAGCCGTCCGTTCTCGCGCCGCGACGACCACCGCTCCGGCGGCCGTCCGCAGTCCGACCGCGGTGGCTTCAACCGTGACCGCGGCGGCTTCGACCGCGACCGCGGTGGCTTCAACGGCGGCGGCTTCAACCGCGAGGACCGCAAGCCGCGCTGGAAGAACTGACGCCTGACGCACCCACGAAGGGCCCGCTCCGTTTCCCGGAGCGGGCCCTTCGTGTTCCCCGTGTTCCCCCGATCCCCCCGAACACCCCGCTGCTGCTCGCCCCCCGAGGTGTTGTTCTGGAGGTGAGAATAACCTGTGGCGCGCGATGCCGGTAGTCCCGTAGCGTCACGGACATGAGCAGCAGACTGCACGACGTGGCACGGGTGAACGAGGAGATCGCCGCGCGGGGGAGCTACCGGACTGCCGGGGGCGAACTCGTGCAGGTGGGGGAACAGTTGGCGGCGGCCAGGGCCGGCACGGTGTCGTACGCGCCGGCGGACCTCGACGCGATGCTGGCGGAGGGGGAGCGCGGGCCCGGGCCCGCGGGCGGGCGGATCGAGGTGACGGCCGAGGGGAGCATGGAGGCCGCCCGGCGGCTGGTCGCGGCCGGGGCCGGGCCGGTCGGGGTGCTGAACTTCGCCTCCGCGCGCAACCCCGGCGGCGGCTACCTGCGCGGCGCCCGCGCCCAGGAGGAGGACCTGTGCCGCAGCGCGCTGCTGTACAGCTGCCTGGTCGAGGCGCCGGACTACTACGAGGCGCACCGGGCCTCGACGGATCTGCGGTACAGCCACCGGGTGATCGTCTCGCCCGCGGTGCCGGTGATCCGCGGCGACCGGGGAGACCTCCGGGCCCGGCCGTACCCGGTCACCTTCCTGACCTCGCCGGCACCCAACGCCGGTCAGCTGGAACGGCGTTCGGCCGGTACGGACGTCCGGCGGGTGCTCGCCGAGCGGGCCGTCCGGGTGCTCGCGGCGGCGGCCCGGCACGAGGTCCGCGCCCTGGTGCTCGGCGCCTGGGGCTGCGGGGTGTTCCGCAACGACCCGGCCCAGGTCGCCGAGGCCTTCGAGGGTGCGCTGGCCCGGTACGGGGGCGCGTTCGAGCAGGTGGTGTTCGCGGTCTGGGACCGCTCACCGGTCTCGGCGAACCGGGCCGCCTTCGAGGCCAGGTTCGGCGCGGCGGTGGTCCCGTCCCGTCCGGCGCGTTAGCGCCTGTCCGGCGGATCTTGCCGGGTGGTCCCTAGCGCCTGCGGGCCGACAGCACGGTCGCGGCCGTGGAGGCCGCGGCGACCACCCCGGTGACGGCGAACACGGACGGCCAGGCGCCGATCCGCTTCGCCAGCGGGTGCGAGCCGCCGAAGGCCGCCACGTACAGGCCGGTCAGCGCCGCCGCGGCGGCCGTGCCCGAGCTCCGGCGCCACTGCGCGGCCGCCCCGGCCCCGGCCACCGCCAGCACCGCGCCGCCCAGTTCGCGCCGGCCGCTCCAGCGGGCCACGCCGTAGCCGCCGACCAGACCGCTCGCCGCGGTCAGCGCGGCGGGCGCGGCGGTCGCGAGCGCGTTCGGGACCTTCGCCATTGTCGACTCCGTTCGTGGGGTTCGTGGGGACGGTGCGTCCGGCTTCCGACCATAACCCGGCGAACGGGAGGGCCACGGGCGGGTCCCTACCCGAAGGCCGAGACCGTGGACATCCCCGGCACCGTCAGCGCCAGCCGGCGCGCCACCTCCGCCGGGTCCAGCACCCGCTCCAACCGCAGGTCGCCCGGGACCTCCTGGATGAAGCGCCCGGCCGACCAGCTGCGCTCGTACGGCAGCGGCTCCAGCACCAGGGTGCGCACCCCGTCCACCACCGGGATGTCGCTGGGCGTGCCCTCGTTCCAGAGCCAGGAGCCGTCCGGCGCCACCAGGTTGAAGGCGCCGGTGGCGATCAGCCGGCGGCCGTCCAGGAACTCCGTGCGGGCCAGCGCCACCACCTCGGGGTCCTGCGGCTCGCCGGGCAGGTGGCCGCCGCCGATCAGCAGGTCGGCGAGCAGGGTGTGCAGCTGGAAGGTGTCGCTCAGGCCGCTCATCCGCAGCAGGTAGCCGGTGCCGGTGGGCCGGTCGAGCACCAGCAGCGGCTCGTCGTCGAGCATCAGCGCCAGGTGGGTCAGGCCCTTGAAGTCGTGCCGCTCGCCCTCGTAACGGTCGAACAGCTCCAACAGCACCTCGGTGACGCCCGAGGCACGGGCCTCGGCCCGGACCGACGCGTGGGCGTACACCGCCCAGGCGGCCTGCTGCCACAGGTGCAGCGTCCACCAGCCGACCACGGCCAGGTGGGCGTTCCATGCGTCGAGGTGCCCGGGGCTCTCGATCCGGGCGTGCGCCTCGGCCGGATCGTCCTCCTCCTGGTCCGGCAGCGGACCGCCGCCGGTGCGCGCCCAGCCCTCGACCAGCCGCTGGGCGCCGGTCAGCGCCCCGCGCAGGCCGGCCAGCACCGGTCCGGCGCAGGCCACCGGGTCGGCCCCGGACTCCACGCAGGCGCCCACCACCATCGCCAGGTGCGCCCGCGGGAACGGCGGGGCGTCCGGAAGCAGCGCGGCCAGCCGGGGCCCGGCGGCCCGTCGATCGGCCGGCCCGGCCGAGCCGAACAGCCCGCCGACCAGGCCGAGGGCAGGGCCGAAGCGCTCGTCGTCGCCGGCCGCGACAACCGTCTCCAGTTCGGCCACCGCCTCCAGGAGGGTGGGCTGTTGACGCTGCGACGGATGCGGACCGGAGGTCGGCCCGGGATGCTGCTCGGCGTTCTGCTCGGGGTTCTGCTCGATGGACATTCGCCGCAGCATAGGCGGCGCCGTCGGTCCACTGGAAACGCCCCCGTCCCTCGCCGGGTGACGGGTACTCGTGCGGTGACCGCGTCCCCCGTTCCTCCCGTTACCGATGGGCGTACTCCGGGCACGACGACAACGCCCGCGCGGCGACCGCCCCGGCCACCTCGGGCCGCTGCTCGGCGTGCTGCTGTTCGCCGCCGTGGTCGCGCCGACCGTCCCGCTGGGCATCGGGTGCCGACGCCGGCGCAGGTCGGCGCGATGGCCGCGGTGCGGGTCGTGGTCCTCGGCCACGAGGCGTTCTGTCAGCGCCCGGTGGGACACTCCGGGCATGACTGACAGCGCGATCACCGACGGCCGCTACCGGATCCGCAACGTGGGCAGCGGCCTGCTGCTGGAGGTCGCCGAGGCCTCCCGGCGCAGCGGCGCCCGCATCCGCGTCGGCGCGGACGACGGCTCCGACGCCCAGCTCTGGCAGCTCACCGCCGTCCATCCCGGGGGCGCCCTGTTCCACATCGAGAACGCCGGCAGCGGCAAGCGCCTCGACGTCACCGGCGCCTCCCCGGAGGACGGCGTCCCGATCCAGCAGTGGTCCGCCAACGCCTTCGGCGCCCAGGAGTGGCTGCTGGAGGCCCATGTCGACGCCCCGGGGACGTACACCGTCACCAGCTTCATCAGCGGCAAGCCGCTGACCGCCCCCGAGGCACCGGACGGGGTCGTCCAGCAGTGGGAGGACGTCGACTCCCCCGCCCAGTGGTGGCGCTTCGAACGCCAGGGGTGACCTTCGGGGCCGACTCCTCAGACCGAGAGGTTGGCCCGCAGGGCGTCCAGGTCGGTGTCGGTGACGCCGTGGGCGCGGAGGTAGTCGGGGAGGGTGCCGTGGCGGGTGCGGATCCAGGCGAGGGAGGAGGCGATGAGCTCGGCGCCGACCGGCCGGGAGAGGCGCTCGCTGCCGGTCTCGTCGATGTACGGGGTCGGGCCGTGGTCGAGGCCGAGGCCGCGGTTGGAGAGCAGGAAGTCGGCGGTGACGTCGGCGTCCGAGGCGCCCAGCAGGGACTGCAGGACGGCGACGGTGAGGCCGGTGCGGTCCTTGCCGACCGCGCAGTGCACGATCACCGGCACGGCCTCCGGGGCGGCCAGTCGGCGGATGATCGCGCTGAGCGAGGGACCGGCGGTCTCCGGCATGAAGGTGTAGAGGGCGGCCTGGTCCTCGGGCCAGGGGCGGTCGAGGTCGCCGCGGTCGGCGGGCAGGGTGGGCAGGTGGAGGGACTCGTGGTCGAGGCCGTGCCGCTGGTCCGGCCAGATCTCCAGCTCGAACGGGCTGCGCAGGTCGACCACCGTCCGCAGACCGAGGTCCTTGAGCTTCCGGGCGCCCTCCTCGGTGAGCGTGTGGAGGGAGCCGGAGCGGTACAGCACACCCCGGCGCAGCGCGCCGATCCCGCCCGCGTCACGGAAGTTGCGCACACCGGGGATGTCGATGAAGGCGTCGGTCATGGCCCTTACGGTACGGGGGCGGACGGAGCGCGGGGAAGGAAACCGGAGAGGACCGTTCGGCGTCCGGTGGACGCCGAACAGGGTCTTCAACGGCCGCCGGAGACCTCCAGGAACGCCCCCGTGGTGTACGAGGCGGCCGGCGACAGCAGGAAGAGGATCGCCTCGGCGACCTCCTCCGGCTCCCCGCCGCGCCGCATCGGCAGGTTGGGCGCGACCCGGTCGACCCGGCCCGGCTCGCCGCCGAGCGCGTGGATGCCGGTGTGGATCAGGCCCGGGCGCACGCAGTTGACCCGGATGCCCTCGCCGGCGACCTCCAGGGCAAGCCCGCGGGTCATCGAGTCCACGGCGCCCTTGGCGGCCGCGTAGTCGACGTACTCGTTGGGCGAGCCGATCCGGGAGGCGGCCGAGCCGACATTGACGATCGCGCCGCCGCGTCCGCCGTGCCGGGTGGACATCCGGCGGACGGCCTGGGCCGCGCACAGGAACGGGCCGGTGATGTTGGCGGCCCAGATCCGGTTCAGCCGGTCCTCGTCGATCTCCTCCAGCCGGCACTGCCGCTCCAGCGTGCCGGCGTTGTTCACCAGCCCGGTGAGTGGCCCGAGTTCGGAGTCCACGACGGTGAACAGCCGTTCCACGTCGGCGCTGCGGCTGACGTCGGCCCGGACGGCGATCGCGGTCCCCCCGGCGGCCCGGACGGCGTCCACCACGGCGGCGGCCGAGGCCTCGTCCGTGCGGTAGTTGACGCACACCCGGTAGCCGCGGCGGGCGGCCAGCAGGGCGGTGGCGGCGCCGATGCCGCGACCGGCGCCGGTGACGATCAGGACCTCGTCGGTGGTGGTGGTCGACATGGGCCGTACGCTACCGGGTCCGCCGACCGGCGGACCCGGGCCCGGAGCCGGTCGCGGACCCGGACCCCGACCCGGACTCGAAGCCGGTCGCGGACGCGGAGCCGGTAGCGGACGCGGACCCGGCGCCGGTCGCGGTCGCCCGCAGTGCGGCGATCTTCGGGGCGCGGCTCTTCGGCGAGTCGAGGCTGAAGCCGCGGGCGTCGCCGAGGTCGTCCCGGACGAACGCCTCGGTGCGGACCACCGCCTCGCGCAGCGCGTCGTCCGGGGGGACGAAGGACTGGTGGACGATCTCGGCCCGCTCGGTGTCGTACTCCCACAGGCCGACGATCCGGCCGCGGTCCAGCACCAGGTGGGTCTGCGGGTCGGCCTCGCTGCCGAAGGTGCGTCCGGCCCGGCCGGCGGGCAGCGGGCGGGCGGCGTCGGCCGGGTCGAGCAGCCGGGACAGGTCGCGGTGCAGCAGGTGGATGCCGTCGATGCCGGCCAGCAGGGTGTAGTGCGGCTCGGCGGGCACCTGGAACTCGGCAAACTCCTGGGCGAGTTCCGGCAACAGCAGCAGATCGGAGCCGGGCGCGATCGGGGCGGCACCGGCCTCGGTGACGGCCCGGCGGGCGGTGGCCGCGGTGAAGCCGGAGAACCAGCGGAAGTGCCCCAGGGTGGCCGGCCCGGCCCAGGAGAAGTAGCGGCGGGCGAGGTCGACGGCGGCCCCCGCGACCGGCTGGTCCCAGCCGACGTAGCCGTAACGCTGCTGGTCCAGGCGGCCGTTGACCGGCACCCGGCGGATCCGGCCGCGTGACTGCATCAGCCCCAGGGCGAGCGGCAGGGTGGTCGACAGGCCGCGCTTGCGGCCCGCCTCGCCGAGCGGCCGGACGGCGTCGCCGACCGCCTCCCGGATCGTGGTCGGATCCAGCGGACCGCTGTCGGACAGCGCCCGCTCGACGGCCAGGCAGAGCTGCTCCACCTCGTCCCGGCCGACCCCCAGGTGCTTCGCCGCGGCGGCCAGTTCACCCGCCGGGGCGGCCGCGCCGACCGCCAGGCCGAGCGCGAAGTCGGCGGCCGGCAGCACGTAGGTGCAGCCGCGGGCGGCCGGCAGCTCGTGCACCTCCAGCGCGGCCACCGCCGCGTCCACCTCCGCCCGCCCGAGCCCGGCCCGGGCGAACAGGCCCAGGTACGGGGCCGCGCCGCCGACCGAGCGGGCCCAGCCGGTGGCGGCCAGCACCTCGGCGGCGGACGCCCCGGTGTGCGGGCGGTCCAGCCACTGCCGGTGGGACCACCAGGCCCGCAGCTTCTCGATGCCGACGGTTTCCGGGAGGGGGGAGTGCTGCATGGGGCCAGTATCGACGGCCGGTCGGGCGCCGGTCCGGAAATCGCTCGCCCGGCGCGGCCCATCCGGGGGAGGATGCGCTCTCCGGGCCGCCCGTTCGAGAGGAGCCCCGTCCATGGCCACCGCCCCCGGCACCGTGCTGCTCTCCGGCATCGTCGGCTCCACCGCGTACGGCTTCGCCCACGCCGGCTCCGACGTCGACCGGCTGGGCCTGTTCGCCGTGCCCACCGAGGAGTTGCACGGCTTGCACCGCCCCGCCGAGTCGCACGTCACCACCGCGCCGGACGTCACCCTGCACGAGGCCGCCAAGTGGTGCCGGCTGGCGCTGTCCTGCAACCCGACCGCCTCCGAACTCGTCTGGCTGCCGGAGGACCTGTACGAGACCGTCACCCCGCTCGGTCGCGAACTGGTCGGGATCCGGTCGAGCTTCCTCAGCGCACCCGCCGTCCGCAAGGCCTACCTCGGCTACGCGGACCAGCAGTTCCGCAAGCTGCTGACCCGCGACACCGGTGCCGTCGCCACCCGCGCCCGGGCCGCCAAGCACGCCCGGCACCTCGTCCGGCTGGTCGAGCAGGCCGTCCGGCTGCACTGCACCGGCCACAACCTGATCCGGCTGCCCGACCCGGAACGCGTCCGCGACCTGGGCGAACGCATCGCCGACCGCCCCGACACCGCCGAACGCATGCTCGCCGACGCCGCCGACCAGCTCGCCCGCCCCGGCGTCCTGGCCGACGCCCCCGACCCCCGCCCCGCCGAGGCCTGGCTCCGCCGCGTCCGCGCCGCCCACTACGACGCGCCCCGGCCCCCGCTCCGCGCGCCCGGCGCGCCCACCCAATCCACTGGCGGAGCCCTGGGGCCCACCGGGTAGGATCGCGGTGGCCCTCCCCACCCGGGACCAGCCCGCTACGGAGAGCCGCGGGGCATTAGCTCAATTGGCAGAGCTGCGGACTTTTAATCCGTAGGTTCAGGGTTCGAGCCCCTGATGCCCCACCCAACCGCATGGCTTGTGACCTGGGCGTTCTCCTCCGGGAGGGCGCCCTTCGTCGTGTCCGGGGCCGGGGAGGGGGCCGCCGGAGTTGGGTGAGGGAGGCTCAACTATCTTGACGGCATGGGACCTTTGAAGCCGGATCTTTCTCAAGTCGTCGTCGGACTCGTCTGCTTCTTCCTGATATTCGGCATTCTCGGGGCGGGGCTGCTGCCGCGGATCGAGAAGCTGTTGGGGGAGCGCCGGGATGCCACCGAGGGTGGTGTGGAGCGGGCCGAGGCGGCGCGGGCGGAGGCCCAGCGGGTGTACGAGGAGTTCCAGGCGGAGCTCGTCGCGGCGCGGCACGAGGCGGCGCTGATCCGGCAGACGGCCACCGAGGAGGGGGCGGCGCTGATCGCGCGGCTGCGGGCCGAGGGGCAGGACCTGCGGGACCGGATGCTGGCCGAGGCGCAGGTGCAGCTGGCGGCGGACTGGGTGCTGGCCGAGGCCGAGCTGCGGGAGGACGTGATCCGGCTGGCCGGTGAGCTCGCGGGGCGGGTGATCGGCGAGCCGGTCGCCGAGCTGCCGCGCACCCGGGCGATCGCCGAGGAGTTCTTCGCCGCGCACGACGACAAGGCCGGCGTCGAGTCCTGACCTGCAGCTTCGTACTTCCCCACCAACGGCTCGGGTCCCGGGCAGTGGCTGAACCACTGCCCGGGACCCGGGCCGTTCCGGTGCGTGTGGGAGCGCAGTGGGGCGAGAGCGCAGTGGGGCGAGAGCGCGGTGGGGCGAGAGCGCGGGCGGGGATGACGTTTGTCATGTCGCAGTGGTGCGCGCAGGCACTGACGGCGGTCCAGGGCCCGGCCGTAGATTTCAGGGCATGGAGATCGCCAAGGACACCGAGACCCCGGCCCGCCGCACCGAGTGGAGCCTGGCCCTGCTGGGCGGGCTGAAGCACCGCGGCGGTTTCACGGCCCGCGAGCGCACGGTGCACGTGGCCGCGGTGGGCGGGGCCAAGCTGGACCACACCGGGGCGGTGCTGCCGGAGGAGGGCACCCACCTGGTCAAGGCGGCGCTGGTCGGGGGCGCGGAGCTGGCCTACCCGGAGGGTGCCTCGGCCGAGGTGGACGCGTTCTCGGTGTTCGGCGGGGTCGACCTGACGGTTCCGGCCAGGACGGCGGTGCAGGTCAGCGGGTTCTCGCTGCTCGGCGGCCGCAGCAAGGGCGTGGCCGGTGAGCCCGGTGGCGCGGTGGTCAAGGTCCGCTCGTACTCGCTGGTCGGGGGCGTCAAGGTCCGCCAGGCCGGCTGACCCGGGGCGTCACGGCCGGGCCGGGCCGGGGCGGGGCCAGGGCCCGAACCCGACCGCACCGTCCCCGATGCCACCTGAACCCCCCGCCTCGCGGGCCCGGGCGCTTCGGACGTCGAGGTCGCAATCGCGCCAGCCGGGGCCCGGCAGCGCTGTTGGACTGGCTACGTGTCCACAACTCCTCTTCTCCCATCGCCGGTTGACGCTCGCAACCGGGTGCGCAGCTGGTTGGCCGTGGTCTCCGTGATGACGGGGATCTTCGCCATCGTGACCACCGAGATCCTGCCGATCGGCCTGCTCACCCCGATCGGCGGCACCTTCCGGATCTCGGACGGCACCGCCGGACTGATGATGACCTTGCCGGGGGTCATCGCGGCGGTCGCGGCGCCGGTCGTCACGGTCGCCGTTCGGCGGGTCGACCGGCGCCGTGTGCTCTGCGGGCTCATCTTGGCCCTTGCGCTCGCCGACGTCCTCAACGCGCTCGCACCGGGCTATTGGGCGGTGCTCGCCGCCCGGGTCGTGCTCGGGGTGGTGGTCGGAGGGTTCTGGTCGGTCGGGGCCGGGCTGGCGCCGCGGCTGGTGGCGGGGGAGGGACGGCAGGCCCGGGCGAATACGGTGATCTTCTCGGCCGTTCCGCTGGGGTCGGTCCTGGGCGTGCCCGCCGGGGTGCTGCTCGGTCATCTGGCCGGGTGGCGGGCGGCTTTCGGGGCCATGGCGGTGCTGAGCCTCGCCGTGTTCGCCGCCCTCGCCGCGACGCTGCCCCCGCTGCCGCCGGAGGCACCGACCCGCCTCGCCGTCCTGCGCGGTCTGTTGGGCATCCGGGCCGTCCGTGCGGGGCTCGTGGTCACGCTTCTCCTGGTGACGGCCCACTTCGGCACGTACACCTACGTCACCCCGTTCCTGGAGGACGTCACCCACGCCGGGCCGGGCGCCGTCACCGCGCTCCTGCTCGTCTACGGGACCGCCGGAGTCGTCGGCAACGTCGTGGGCGGAGCCTGGGCGGGTCGGCGGCGCGCCACCTTCACCGCCGCCATCGGCCTGCTCGCGGCCGCCGTTCTGCTGCTTCCCGCCCTCGGGACCACGTCGTCGGGCGCGGCACTGCTGCTCGCGGCGTGGGGTCTCGCCTACGGTGCCGTCCCGGTCTGCGCCCAGACCTGGTTCGTCCGCGCGGCCCCGCACGCCCCGGAGGCGGCCACCGTCGTCTTCACCTCCTCGTTCCAGGCCACCATCTCGCTCGGTGCCCTGGTCGGCGGTGCGGTCGTGGACGCCTCGTCGCCGTCGACGGTGATGCTGCTCGGCGGGTGCGTCGCACTCGTCGCCGCAGCGGTGGCGCACGTTTCCGCCACTCGGGAACGGTAGAAGAGGAGCGGGGGGTGGGGGCCGGCGCCCGCCCCCGCCCCGCCGGGGGGGGGGGGGGGGTTTCGCCCCGCACGGGGGGGGGGAGCGGGTGGGGCGGGTGCCGCGGCCCCGGGGGGGGGGGGGGGGGGGGCCCGCCGCCCCCCCCGGGGGGGGGGGGGCGGGGGGGGGGGCGCGGGCCCCCCCCCCCCCCCCCGCTCCTCGCTGTGCGTGCGGTGGCTATTCCGCCAGGAAGGTGTCGGTGAAGCTGGTGCCGCTGGAGCCGAGGCCGCTGGTGCGGGCCTCGTAGGTGCCGTTGGAGCTGGGGTCGAGCGCGACCGGGCTGTAGGAACCGAGGGACTTGCCGTTGACCGTCGCCGAGGTGAAGGTCAGCGTGCCGAAGTCGGGGTAGGACCCGGTCGGCGACTCGATGATGACCTCGGCGCTGGTCCGCTGCGCGGTGAGGGACTTGGTGGTGGTGAACGTCCAGCCGCTGGTGGAGTCGGTCAGCTTGAGGGTGTACCGGTTGCTCCCGGCGTAGGTCACCGACGCGCTGATGTGGTCGCCGGCCGACACCGGGTACGAGCTGAGGCTCAGGTAGACCGGGCTCGCCGGGTACATCTCGTACCAGGCCTGGTTCACCGGGCTGCCGCTGGAGCAGTCGGTCGCGACGCCGGTCTGCTCCACGCTGGACGAGCCGTACCCGTCGATGCCGACCCAGGGGGCGTAGAGGTCGTTGGTGGAGTTGCAGACCGCGTCCGGCTCGGTCCAGGAGGCCGAGACCGAGGTGAAGCCGCTGCCGGTGGCGGCGTAGCCGCCCCAGTTGTAGCCGTTGGTGTTGTACGAGAGGGGGCGGAACGGCAGGTTCTGGGCGGCTGCCGCGGTGGTCGGCGCCGCGGGGGCGGCGAGGGTGGTGGCGGCCGCCGCGAGCGTGGCGAGGCGGATCATGAACGTGCGCATGCGGGCTCCTTCGTTGGGGGCGAGCAGGAGGTTCACGCGCCAGCCCGGCCGTGGGGGTCGGCCGTTGAGGGATGGCAGTACAGAGTCCGCCGACTGTCATGTGCCCGGCAAGTCCGTTCCGGGATTGTTGGCCAGTCAATTGCCCTATCACGCAGAAGAATTGGCGAAACTCATGACAAGCTCCTCTTCCCAGGTCGGGGGCCTTTCTGCTTCCGGCCGGGCGGCGCGGCCGGCGCCGAGCCCGTGCAGAGCCCGTGCCGAGGCCGCCCCGGGCACCGGCGATTCTCCGCAAGCGCCGTACGAAGACGGCAATATGACGGTCGATCACGGGAGCCGGGACGGTTCCCGGGTTCCTCCGGCCGCTCCGCTCCTGCCGAACTGCGCGGACGCCGCCGCGGCCCCGCCTCCCGCGCCCACCGGCATCGCCAACCCGAGCGCCTCCGCGAGCGCGGCCCGGGCCGGGGCCCCAGCCCAGGAGACCGCGCCCAGGAGGCCGCGTCCGCCACCGCGGACGTGCTCAACGCCTCATCCGCCGCCGGCCACATCGTGGCCACCCCCCGGGCGCCGCCTTCACCGGCCTCGCCGCCGACCGCTCCGCCGGCGCCCTGACCGGCCCGGGCGTCGTCGCGCACCGGCGGGGCCGATGGTCGACGCCCGGCCCGACGGCGGCCTTCCCCGCGTCTTCCTGCCCGGCCGACGGCACCGAGTCCGAATCGAGCGTTTTGGGGGGTTTTGTAAAGGGATCTCCCCGTGGCTGCCGGGGTCGTTGGTGTACCGGAGGTCAGTGATCACCTTTGGTCTCAATATGATCGGAAGCCACGATGGTCGGACTGTACCGACCTTCGTACGTACAACCAGGGAGCGGTTCTGACCGTCTCCCCCTGTGCGGTGCGCCAGATCGTCCGGGGCGTCGCTTCCGTCGGTGAAAGGTACGCGCATGTCAGGTCGGAGGGGCGAGAGCCCGGCACGGGGCGAGGGCGCGCCCGACGCGCTCCCGGCGGAAGGTACACCGGGCACCGTGCCCGCGCCGCGCTCCGGCGGCCGGGCCGAGGCCCGTCGCGCCGCGCAGGGCAAGGGCGGCGGCGCGGCGGACGGCGCCTCCGGCGGACGGGCGGCGGCCCGGCGCGGGGCCAAGCCCAAGAAGAACGTGAAGAAGATCGTCGCCTGGTCGGCGGCCGGCGTGCTGGTGCTGGTCGCGGGCGCCGGCGGCGCGATCTACTTCAAGCTGAACGCCAACATCAAGTCCTTCGACGCCGACGCCATCGCCACCGACCGGCCGCCGGAGGCCAAGGCCGACGCGGACGGCAACAAGCCGGTCAACGTCCTGCTGATCGGCTCCGACAGCCGGGGCGGCAACAACTCCGACCTCGGTGGCGGCGAGGACGGCGGCGCCCGCTCGGACACCACGATCCTGCTGCACGTCTACGCCGACCACAAGCACGCCGTCGGCATCTCGATCCCGCGCAACGCGATGGTGCAGATACCGTCCTGCAAGCTGCCCAACGGCAAGTGGACCAAGGGTGGCAACGACCTGTTCAACGCCGCCTTCTCGACCGGTGGCAGCGACAACGGCAACCCGGCCTGCACCCAGAACACCGTGGAGAAGCTCACCGGCATCCGGGTCGATCACACCATGGTGGTCGACTTCAACGGCTTCGCCGCGATGACCAAGGCCGTCGACGGCGTGGACGTCTGCCTGCCGAAGCCGATCTACGAGGGCGACATCAACCCCAACCTGCACAAGAAGGGCAACCTCGTCCTCCCGCAGGGCAAGCAGACCGTCCAGGGCCAGCAGGCGCTGGACTACGTCCGCCTGCGGCACGGCATCGGCGACGGCTCCGACATCGGCCGGATGAAGCGCCAGCAGGCCTTCATGAGCTCGCTCGCCACCAAGATGAAGAAGGAGGGGATGAGCCCCACCAACCTGCTGCCGCTGGCCGACGCGGCGACCAAGTCGCTGACCGTCGACCCGGGGCTGGACTCCGCGGACAAGCTGCTCTCCTTCGGCCTGTCGCTGAAGAACATCGACATGCACGACCTCAAGTTCGTGACGGCACCCTGGCGCTACCGCACCCAGGACGCCAACATCGACCTGGTGCAGCCGGACGCCAACAAGCTCTGGGAGACCCTCAAGGCCGACCAGACCATCGACGGCCAGAACGCCACCGGCCAGCAGCCGGACGCCGGCGGCAGCCCGAGCGCCGCCCCGCAGCAGGCCGCGCCCAGCACGCCCGCCGTCCCGGCCGGGGACGCCTCCAACGCCTCGATCAAGGTCGCGGTCTACAACGGCACCGTCGCCAACGGCCTGGCCGGCAAGGCGACCGACCTGCTCAAGGGCGCCAAGTTCACCGCCAGCACGGCGGGCCAGGCGGCGAGCACCAAGTACAAGACCACCACGATCGAGTACAGCTCCAGCCAGAAGGCGAACGCGGAGAAGGTCGCCGCGCTGTTCCCCGGCGCCAGCATGGAGCCGGGCAGTGCACGCGGCATCTCGGTGATCGTCGGCCAGGACTTCGCCGCGGCCAACGGCGTGGGGACGTCCTCGGGCAGCACCGCGAGCAGCACTCCGGGTGCCCAGACGCCCGCGGCGCCGCTGCCCACCACCGTCACCAACGACGCACGCTCCGCGGACGACGACATCTGCGCGAACACCACCTACGGCAGCGGCGGCTGACCGCGGGCGACGGAACGGCCGGCACGACCCCGGGGCGCACAAGCCCCGGGGTCGTGCCATCGTGGGCGGGTGGAGGGGGCCCACCGGTCACCGAAAGGCGGATCCCGTGCCCGAGATCGCCATGCAGATCGACATCGCCGCGCCCCGGGCGGCCGTGCTCGACGCGCTCAACACCCACGACGGGCTGACCAGCTGGTGGACCACCGCGGTGGACCGCGACGGCGACGTGCTGCTCCTCGACTTCCCCGGCGTCCCCGAGCCGTTCCGGCTGCGCCGCGAGCGGGCCGACCCGGACCGGGTGCTGTGGGCCAACGCCGGGGCGTTCCCGCCGCACTGGGCCGGCACCTGGATCAGCTGGGACCTCGCCGACCAGCCCGACGCGCCCGAGCGCACCCGGCTGCTGTTCCGGCACGGCGGCTGGCAGCCGGGCAGCGAGGGGGGCGTCCCGATGGTGGCCGGCACCTGGGCCGAACTGCTGGTCCGGCTCAAGGACTACGCGCAGAGCGGCAAGGTGCAGCCGTACTTCGTCACCACGAAGCGCCACGACGAACAGTGACCGGCCCGGTGCCCTCCGGGCCGCCGGTCGCCCAGCAGGGCGCCGTCCGGTGGCGGGAACACGGCGGTGGACCGAAGGTGGGCGGTGTACCTCCGTCGTACCGCCGTCCGTGCGGACGGCCGTACCGGCCGGGACGGGCCTCCGCCCGCCCGACGACCACAGCCGGCCACCACCGCCTCCGGGAGGCCCAGCAATGCCCGTAGTGACCGATCCGTACAAGCCCGGCACCCCGTGCTGGATCGACCTGATGGCGAGCGACCAGCAGGCCGCGCTCGACTTCTACCGCGACCTGTTCGGCTGGCAGGGCGAGATCGGCCCGGCCGAGTTCGGCGGCTACGCCGTGTGCACGCTGGGCGGCCGCCCGGTCGCGGGGATCATGGCGCAGTCCGGACCCGAGGGCCAGCCGCTGCCGCCGGTCGCCTGGACCACCTATCTCGCCTCGGACGACGCCGACGCGGCCAAGGCCGCCATCGCCGGGAACGGCGGCACGGTCCTGTACGACCCGATGGACGTCGGCGCGCTCGGCCGGATGCTGGTCGCCGCCGACCCGACCGGCGCGGTGTTCGGCGTCTGGCAGGCGATGGACTTCATCGGCGCGGGCGTGGTCAACGAGCCCGGCGCACTGGTCTGGAACGAGCTCAACACGGCCGACACCGGTGCGGCCGGCCGCTTCTACCAGCCGGCCCTGGGCCTGCGCCCGGCCACCATCCAGGGCATGGACGGTTACTACTCGCTGAACGTCGGCGACCGCACGGTGGGCGGCATGCAGGGGATCCCCAAGTACCTGGACCCCGGCACGCCCTCGCACTGGATGCCGTACTTCTCGGTGGACGACACGGACTCCGTGGTGGACGCCGTGGTCAAGCGGAACGGCACCGTGATCCAGCCGCCGTTCGACATGCAGTCCGGCCGGATGGCCGTGGTCAAGGACCCGCAGGGCGCGGTCTTCGCCGTCATCCAGGCGCCCGAGGCCCAGCTGCCCGACTCGCCCTGACCCCGCCGACTCGCCCTGAGCCCGCCGACTCGCCCTGAGCCCGCCGACTTGCCCTGACCCCGCCGCGGCGACCGATCCCGCCGCGGCGGCCGGAGCCGCCCTTCCCGCGACGCGCCGCCGGGATGGGCGGCATCCCTTGCGCTCGCTGGGGCAGACTGCACCCATGCTGGGGCTACCGGACGACATCCGCGCTTTCCTCTTCGACCTCGACGGGGTGCTCACCCAGACCGCCACGGTCCACGCCGCGGCCTGGAAGGACACCTTCGACGCCTTCCTGCGCGCCGAAGCCGCCCGCACCGGCGGGCAGTTCGTCCCCTTCGACGCCGTCACCGACTACGACACCTACGTGGACGGCCGACCACGCCTCGACGGCACCCGGGCCTTCCTGCACAGCCGGGGGATCGACCTGCCCGAGGGCAGCGAGGACGACCCGCCGAACGCCCGTACCGTGCAAGGGATCAGCCGCGCCAAGAACGACACCGTGCTGCGGCTGATCCGTGAGCAGGGCGTCGCGCCGTACGAGGGCTCGGTCGCCTACGTGCGCCGGCTGCGCGCGCTCGGGCTGCCCAGCGCGGTGGTCTCCTCCAGCGCCAACTGCAAGGACGTGCTGCGCTCGGCGGGCATCCTGGACCTCTTCGACCTGATCGTGGACGGCGTGGTCGCCAAGCAGCAGGACCTGCCCGGCAAGCCCGCCCCGGACACCTACCTGTACGCCGCCCGCCGGCTCGGCGTCGAACCCGCGCACGCCGTCGTCTTCGAGGACGCCCTCGCCGGGGTCGCCTCCGGCCGGGCCGGCGGCTTCGGCGCCGTGGTCGGGGTCAACCGCACCGGGCAGGCCGACGAACTGCGCCGGGACGGCGCCACGGTGGTCGTCGACGACCTCTCAGAGCTGCTGGGGGAGAAGCCGTGAGCCCCGCCGACAACTTCAGCGTCGACCCCTGGCAGATCACCGAACACGGCGTGGACGCGACCTCGATGGCCCGCGCCGAGTCCGTCTTCGCGCTCTCCAACGGGCACATCGGCCTGCGCGCCAACCTGGACGAGGGCGAGCCGCACGGCCTGCCCGGCACCTACCTCAACGGCGTCTTCGAGCTGCGCCCGCTGCCGTACGGCGAGGGCGGCTACGGTTACCCGGAGTCCAGCCAGAGCGTCATCAACGTCACCAACGGCAAGATCATCCGACTGCTGGTGGACGACGAGCCCTTCGACCTGCGCTACGGCGAACTCGCCAGCCACACACGCTGGTTGGACTTCCGCGAAGGCCTGCTGCACCGCGAGTGCGAATGGACCTCCCCGGCCGGACGCACCATCCGGGTGCGCTCCTCCCGGCTCGTCTCGCTCACCCAGCGCGCCATCGCCGCCGTGGAGTACAGCGTCGAGGCGGTGGACGGGCCGGTGCGGATCGTGCTCCAGTCCGAGCTGGTCGCCAACGAGCAGCTGCCCGGCGGGCCCGAGGGCGACCCGCGTGCCGCCGCCGTCCTGGAGGCCCCGCTGCAGCCCGAGGCGCACCACGCCAGCGGCACCAAGGCCGTCCTGGTGCACCGCACCCGGTTCAGCGGCATCCGGGTCGCCGCCGGGATGGACCACGTGATCGAGGGCCCGGAACGGCTGGACACCGTCGCCGAGGCCGAGTCCGACCACTGCCGGATCAGCGTCACCACCGTGCTGGAGCCCGGACAGAAGCTCCGGCTGGTCAAGTTCATGTCCTACGGCTGGTCCGGCACCCGCTCGCTGCCCGCCGTCCGGGACCAGGTCGAGGCCGCCCTGACCGCCGCCCGGTACACCGGCTGGGACGGTCTGGTCGCCGAACAGGCGGACTTCCTCACGGAGTTCTGGGAGACCAGCGACATCGAGATCGAGGGCGACGTCGAACTCCAGCAGGCCGTCCGGTTCGCCGTCTTCCACGTCCTCCAGGCCGGCGCCCGCAGCGAGGAACGCGCCATCCCCGCCAAGGGGTTGACCGGTCCCGGCTACGACGGCCACAGCTTCTGGGACACCGAGACCTTCGTCCTGCCGGTGCTCACCTACTGCCTGCCCGGTGCCGTCAACCAGGCCCTGCGCTGGCGGCACACCACCCTCCCGCTCGCCCGTGAACGGGCCGCCCAGCTCGGGCTGTCCGGCGCGGTGTTCCCCTGGCGGACGATCCGCGGCGAGGAGTGCTCCGGCTACTGGCCGGCCGGCACCGCCGCCTTCCACATCGGCGCCGACATCGCCGCCGCCGTCGCCCGCTACGTCCGGGCCACCGGGGACCACGAGTTCGAGCGCGAGTACGGCCTCGAACTCCTGGTGGAGACCGCCCGGATGTGGCGCTCGCTCGGCCACCACGACAGCGCCGGGAAGTTCCGGATCGAGGGCGTCACCGGCCCCGACGAGTACAGCGCCGTCGCCGACAACAACGTCTTCACCAACCTGATGGCGCAGGCCAACCTGCGCGCCGCCGCCGAGGCGGCCGTCCGCCACTCGCGCGAGGCCGGTGAACTCGGCGTCGACACCGAGGAGACCGCCGCCTGGCGCGACGCCGCCGCCGCGATGTACGTCCCGTACGACGAGGACCTCGGCGTCCACCCCCAGGCCGACGGCTTCACCCACCACCAGGTCTGGGACTTCGAGGACACCCCGCCGGAGAAGTACCCGCTGCTGCTGCACTACCCCTACTTCGACCTGTACCGCAAGCAGGTGGTCAAGCAGGCCGACCTGGTGCTCGCCATGCAGGTCCGCGGCGACGCCTTCACCGACGAGCAGAAGGCCCGCAACTTCGCGTACTACGAGCGGCTCACCGTCCGCGACTCCTCGCTGTCCGCCTGCACCCAGGCGGTCATCGCCGCCGAGGTCGGCCAGCTCGACCTCGCCTACGACTACACGGCCGAGGCGGCCCTGATGGACCTCCACGACCTCGGCGGCAACACCCGCGACGGCCTCCACATGGCCTCGCTCGCCGGCGCCTGCATCGCCCTGGTGGCCGGCTTCGGCGGACTGCGCGACCACGACGAGGTGCTCGACTTCCGGCCCCGGCTGCCCTCCGGGCTGATGAAGCTGAGCTTCTCCCTGATGGTGCGCGACCAGCTGCTCGGCGTCCGGATCACCCACGGGGGCACCACCTACACGCTGCGCCGCGGCGAGGTGATCCACCTGCGGCACGACGGCGAGGCGGTCCAGGTCAAGGCCGGCTCCCCGGTCACCCTGCCCACCACCGTCCCGCCGTCCCAGGAGCGCTGCACCCAGCCCCCGGGCCGGGAGCCCGCGCGCCGCCAGGCCCAGGCGGGGCTGGTCGTGGGCAAGCTCGGCCAGCAGGACCACCTGGCGGCGGAGTAGCCCGCCCGGCACCCGGAAGCACGGGGCCGTCTCGCGGCCCCGCGCCCGCCCATCCGCGCCCGCCCACCCGTTCGGCCCACCCCGGGTGCACGCCCCCGCCGCCCCGTCGGAGGGTGCAGGTGTCCTGTGGCGATCGAAGGGAAGTTCCCCGTGGCGACCGTGGCCGAACAGATGGTGGAGGTGCTCCGGCAGGCCGGGGTGGAACGGGTCTACGGCGTCGTCGGCGACAGCCTCAACCCCGTGGTCGACGCGATCCGCCGGGCGGAGGGCATCAGCTGGGTGCACGTGCGCAACGAGGAGGCCGGCGCCTTCGCGGCCGCCGCCGAGGCCGAGCTCAGCGGTCGCCTCGCGGTCTGCGCGGGCTCCTGCGGCCCCGGCAACACCCACCTGATCCAGGGCCTGTACGACGCCCAGCGCAGCGGCCTGCCGGTGCTCGCACTGGCCTCGCACATCCCGTCCGGGCAGATCGGCACCGGCTTCTTCCAGGAGACCCACCCCGAGCGGGTGTTCACCGACTGCAGCAACTGGTGCGAGATGCTCTCCACCCCCGCCCAGCTGCCCCGGCTGCTGCGGGTCGCGATCCAGCACGCGCTGGGCTCGCACGGCGTCTCGGTGCTGGCCTTCCCCGGGGACGTCGCCGCCCTCCCGGCCGCCGGACCGACCGGCACCAGCCACTTCCTCACCGAGCAGGCGGTCGCCGCGCCGCCCTGGTCCCAGGTGCAGGAGCTGGCCCGGCTGCTCAACGCGGCCCGCCGGGTCACCCTGTTCTGCGGCGCCGGGGTGCGCGGCGCGCACCCCGAGGTGATGGCCGTCGCCCAGGCGCTGAACGCTCCGGTCGGGCACTCGCTGCGCGGCAAGGAGTGGATCCAGTACGACAGCCCGTACGACGTGGGGATGAGCGGCCTGCTCGGTTACGGGGCCTGCCACGAGGCGCTGCACTCCGCCGACCTGGTGCTGCTGCTCGGCACCGACTTCCCGTACGACTCCTTCCTGCCGCAGGCGCACACCGTCCAGGTCGACCACGACGCGACCAGGCTGGGCCGCCGCACCGCGCTGGAGCTGGCCGTGCACGGGGACGTCGCGGCCACCCTGCGGGCCGTGCTGCCGCTGCTGGACGCCAAGCAGGACCGGTCCTTCCTGGACGGCATGCTGGCCAAGCACTGCCGGTCCCTGGAGGACGTGATCGGCGCCTACACCAGGGACATCGAGAAGCACCTGCCGATCCACCCGGAGTACGTCGCCTCGGTGCTGGACGAAGTGGCCGCCGACGACGCGGTGTTCACCGTGGACACCGGCATGAACAACGTCTGGGCCGCCCGCTACCTCCAGCCGAACGGCCGCCGCCGGGTGATCGGCTCCTTCCTGCACGGCTCGATGGCCAACGCCCTCCCGCACGCGATCGGCGCCCAGCTCGCCTGTCCGGGGCGGCAGGTGATCGCGATGGCGGGCGACGGCGGGATCGGCATGCTGCTCGGCGAGCTGCTCACGGTGGCCAAGCACCGGCTGCCGGTGGAGACGGTGGTCTTCAACAACGGCGCGCTCGGCATGATCAAGCTGGAGATGCTGGTCTCCGGCTACCCGGAGTCCGAGATCGACAACGGGGACGTGGACTACGCCGGCATCGCCCGGGCGATGGGCATCCCGGCCAAGCGGGTCGCCGAACCGGGCCGCGTGCGGGAGGTGCTGGCGGAGGCGCTGGAGCGGCCGGGTCCGGCCCTGGTGGACGTGGTCACCGACCCCAACGCGCTGTCCATCCCGCCGCGGATCACCGCTGCCCAGCTGAAGGGCTTCGCGCTGGCGGCCGGGAGGACGGTGCTCTCGGGCGGCGTGGGGCGGATGGTCGACCTGGCGCGCAGCAACCTGCGCAACATTCCCCGGCCGTGAGCGCGGCGGATGGTCGGACGACTCCAGGCCGACGACTCCACCGGGCCTTTGCCTCTGAGGCAAATTTCTTGCCCGAGCGGCAGGCCGGGTGTCCACTGGTCACATGACCACCAGCTCCACCGGCACCCCCGACGCCGGCGACCAGCTCGACGACCAGGAGGTCGCCGGCCTCGCCGCCCGCCTCCGTGAGCACCGGCTCAGCAGCCGGCTGACCCTGGAGGTTGCCGCGGGCCGGGTCGGCCTCTCCCCAGCCTACTTGTCCCGGCTGGAGACCGGCCGCCGCCAGCCCTCGCTGCCCGTCCTGCTCGGCCTCGCCCGCGCCTACGGCACCTCGGTGTCCGGCCTGCTCGGCGAGGCCATGGTCGAGCCGGACCCGGTGGTCCGCGGCGGCGCCATCGAGCCCGGCCGGGCCGGTGGTTGGGGCTACCGCCGGGCCGGCGCCCCCGGTCGCGCCATGCAGGCGCTGCGGGTGCACGTGCCGACGGGCGTCCAGGACTCGGTGGTCCGGGTCCACCCCGGCGAGGAGTGGCTGTACGTGCTGCGCGGGGAGCTGCGGGTGACCCTCGGCGACCGCGTCCACCACCTCGCCCCCGGCGACTCCGCCCACTACGACTCGCTCACCCCGCACTGCATCGCCGCCGAATCCGGCTCCGGTGTCGAACTGCTCTTCGTCCACACCCTGTTGCAGAGCCCCGGCGGCGAGCTCTGCCTCGGCGGCGGCCCCGCCGCGACCCACTGACCAGCCGTCGGACCCCTCGGAGGAGATCCCCATGGCCGATCCCACCACCACCGCCACCGTGACCACCGCCACCGTGACCACCGCCGTCGGCGCCACCGCCGTCACCGCCGCCGTCCCGACCGGGGCCGCCGACACCGCCACCGGCCCGAAGACCATGGACGCCGGCAAGTGGGCCAACAAGCGGGTCTACCTCCGCCTGGTCATCTACACCGCGGGCATCCACGTCTTCGCGGGCTTCATCATGCTGCTGTTCGAACTGGGCAGCCGCAACCGGTAGTCCGACCCGCCCGGGCCCCGCTCACGACGCGCGGAGCACCCCGCACAGGGCCTCCAGGGCTGCCGGGAAGGCGTGCTCCGGCGGGGTCGCGTAGCCGATCACCAGAGCGGGCCCGGTGTCCTCCGCCGCCTCCGCCGCCTCCGGGTCGGCGCGGTGCCAGCCGAGGCCGCTGAGGGCCAGCCCGGCGGCCTCCGCCCGGGCCACGAGTTCGGCCTCCGACAGGGAGCCGGGCGGGAGTTGGAGGACGGCGTGCAGGCCGGCCGCGATGCCGGTGACCCGCACCTGTGGGGCGTGCTCGGCGAGGGCCGCGACCAGCCGGTCGCGGCGGCGCCGGTAGTGCAGCCGGCAGCGCCGCACGTGGCGGTCGTACGTCCCCGAGGTGATCAGTTCGGCCAGCGTCAGCTGGTCCAGCACCGGGGACATCGTGTCGGCCAGCACCTTCAGCCGGGCGACCGGCTCGACCAGCGCGTCCGGCAGCGCCAGCCAGGCCAGCCGCAGGCCGGGGGCGAGGCTCTTGGCGGCCGTTCCCGCGTACACCACCCGCTCCGGGTCGAGCGCCTGCATGGCGCCGAGCGGCTGCCGGTCGTAGCGGAACTCGCCGTCGTAGTCGTCCTCGATCACGTACCGGTCCTGCTCGCGCGCCCACCGCACCGCGGCGGCCCGCCGGTCGGCCGCCAGCGGGGCGCCGGTGGGGTACTGGTGGGCGGGGGTGAGCAGGACGGCCCCGCTGCGGGCGTCGAGCCGGTCGACCAGCGCGCCCTCGCGGTCCAGCGGCAGCGCGACGGTGGACAGCCCCGCCGCCCGCACCACGGCGTGCTGCGGCGGCAGCCCGTACGCCTCGACGGCCAGCGACCGCGCGCCGCGCTCCCGCAGGGCCGCGCAGAGCAGGCCGAGGCCCTGCTGGACGCCGCTGCAGATGAGCAGGCGGTCCGGGTCGGTGCGCACGCCGCGGACCCGGGCCAGGTAGTGGGTGAGGGCCTCCCGCAGTTCGATCCGGCCGAGTGGGCTGCCGTAGCCGAGCGCCTCGTGCGGCGCGGTGGCGAGGGCACGGCGGGCGGCGGCGAGCCAGGCGGTGCGGGGGAAGAGCGACAGGTCGGGGCGCCCGGACATCAGGTCGTGCCGGACGGCCGGCCGCCGGGGCCGCGGCTCGGCGGCCCGTACGGCGGGGGCGGGCGCGGCCCGCCGGGCGACGGTGGTGCCGGAGCCCTGCCGGGAGTTGAGCCAGCCCTCGGCGGTGAGCTGGCCGTACGCCTCGACCACGGTGTTGCGGGCGATGCCGAGGTCCTCGCCGAGGGCGCGCGACGAGGGCAGCCGGGTGCCGGGTGCCAGCCGCCCGTGCTGGACGGCCTCCCGTAGGGCGTCCTCCAGGGCGGCCCGGAGCCCGGCGCCGGCGGCGCGCCGCTCGGTGAGGTCCAGGTGCAGGTCGCCGCCGAAGGAGGTCCAGGAGCCGTTCACGGCCCCATTCTCGCGCGGCCGGTGGTCGCCAGGTGGCGCCGGCGGGCTTCTCGACGGTGGCGTTGATCCGATGGAAGAAGTTGGTCAGGCCGGTCATCGGGATGATCGCGGAGAGCTGCTCCTCGTTGACGTGGTCGGCGGCCGCGTCCCAGATCTCGTAGGCGGGGAGGCGGGCGGGCCGCCGGTGGTCAGCCCAGACCGCCGGTGGCCCGGAGGTTCTGCCCGGTGATCCAGCGGGCGTCCGGCCCGGCCAGGAAGGCGACCACGTCGGCGATGTCGTCGGGCTGTCCGAGCCGGCGCAGCGGGGTCAGGGCCGCGACCCGTTCGAGTGCCTCGGGCGGGTTGGTGCCGCGCAGCAGGTCGGTGTCGGTGGCGCCGGGGGAGACGGTGTTGACGGTGATGCCGCGCGGGCCGAGCTCGGCCGCGGCGACGGCGGTGAGTTGCTCCACGGCGCCCTTGCTGGCGGCGTACGCGGCGATGCCGGGGACTGCGCGGGCGGTGTTCACGCTGGAGATGTTGACGATCCGTCCGCCGTCGCGCATCCGGCGGGCCGCGTAGCGGACGGTGGCGAACACGGCGCGGGTGTTGACGTCCAGCACGGCGTCGAAGGCCGCGTCGTCGAGGTCCGCGAGCGGGGTGGGCGTGAAGGTCCTCGCGGCGTTGTTGACCAGGATGTCCAGCCCGCCGAGGCGCTCCTCCGCCGCGGCCATCAGCCGCTCGGCGGCGCCCGGCTCACCGAGGTCGGCCCGTACCGCCCAGGCGCGTCCGCCGGCCGCCGTCACCGCGCCGACCACCGCTTCGGCGGCCGCCCCGTCGTTGGCGTAGCCGAGGACGACGTCCGCGCCCTCGCGCGCCAGTCGCTCGACGATCGCCCGTCCGATGCCCCGTGAGCCGCCCGTGACGACCGCCGCCCTGCCCTCGACCACCCTGCCCTCGACCACCCTGCGCACCTCCTCCCGCCGTGAAGTCGCCCGCCGCGTCGGACACATCGTCGCCGACGCGGCCGGCCGGCGCGCGCGGTTTCGTTCGGGCGGGGCTCAGAGCGACAGGTAGACCGCGCTGCCGACGCCGGCCAGGAAGCAGTACACCGCGAACGGCGTCAGGCTGCGGGTCTCGAAGTACCTGGTGAGGAAGCGCACCGAGACGTAGCCGGCCACGAAGGCCGCGACGCTGCCCGCCGCGACCGGGCCGAGGACGGCGGAGTTCTCCGGCTTGAACAGCTCGGGCACCTTCAGCACCGAGGCGGCCAGGATGACCGGCGTGGCCAGCAGGAAGGAGAACCGGGCGGCGTCCTCGTGGTGGAGTCCGCGCAGGATGCCGGCGCTCATGGTGACGCCGGAGCGGCTGATGCCGGGGAACAGCGCGAGGATCTGGGCGGCGCCGATCCAAGTGCCCCGGCCGTAGCCGAGCCTGGTCAGCCGGACGTCGGAGGCCACCGCCGGGTCGAGGCCCGGCTCGTCGACGGGGGCGGCGTGCCCGGCCCGGCGACGGCCGGAGCCGCCGCGCTTGAGCCGCTCGGCGCCGAGCAGCACCAGCCCGTTGAGCGCGAGGAACACCGCGGCGGGGACGGGCTTGCCGAGCGCGTGCCGCAGCGCCTTCTCCAGGACGAGGCCGGCCACCCCGACCGGGATGGTGGAGATGATGAGCAGCCAGGCGAGCTTCTCGTCCCGGGTCCGCACCCGGCGGTGCCGGATCGAGCCGATCAGGCCGCTGACCACCCGGACCCAGTCCCGCCAGAAGAACACCACCAGGGCGAGCGCGGTGGCCAGGTGCAGGGCGACCAGGGCGGCGAGGTAGGAGGAGCCGTCGGCGGTCATGTCGAGGTCCCGCTGGATCTTCCCGCCGATCACGGCCGGCAGCAGGATGCTGTGGCCCAGGCTGGAGACCGGGAAGAGTTCCGTCACACCCTGCAGCAGGCCGACGCCTATCGCTTCCGGGTAGGTCAGGGTGGACATCGCGCACCTTCGCTCGGAGGTCTGCGGCCCGCCGATTCCGGGGGCCTCCGCGAAGCTACTACCGGTATGTAGACGCCCGTCAGCCCCGCCGCCAGAAGTTCATCGAGCGTATGTCCGGGTGTCACCGGCCCCCGGCCGCCCGGACCAGCAGCCCGGTGACGACGCCCGGCAGCCCTGGCGACGGCAGACCGGCGGCGGGTACCGCCCGGTGCACGGCGCCGCCGAGCAGCACACCGGCGGTCACCGCCGCCGGGGCCCCACCAGCGGCAGGGCGACGGCCAGGACGGCGGGCAGCAGGGGGGACGGTCGTCGCGGTGGGCGGGGACGGCGCGGGCGGTCCATCGGGAGCCTCCTCGGAAGGCGGGGGTCGACGGACGCCCACGATGCCGCCTCCCGCAGCGTCAGGTTCAAGTCCTTCCCGGGCGCGCCCGGTTCAGACCGCCACCCGCCGCCAGTCCGAGCCGCCGGCCGGCACCGGAGCGGTCGAGAAGTCGTAGCGCAGCAGCTCCGGCCCGAGCGCCAGCAGGGAGATCGAGGAGGACCCCCAGATCCGCCCGTCGCCGAAGTCCCGGCGCTGGATCAGCGCGGCGTTCCCGTCCAGCGCCAGCCCGTCGCCGGTGACGATCGGCAGCCAGTCGCCCCAGGCCTGCTCCGTCGGTCCCTCGGCGGCCGGTTCGGGGCGGGGCGCGGCGGCGAAGCGGGCCCGGAAGTGGTCGGCCCGGGCGGCCATCAGCGCCCGGATCCACTCGGGGGCGGTGCGGTTGGCGGCCAGCCCCTCCAGCCCGTCGTTGAGCACCACGCTGAGACCGGTGGGCAGTTCGTGCTCGCTGAGCTGACCGCCGCCCCAGCTGGTGACCCGGGCGCCGTCGGGGCGGACCCGGACGAGGTGGAAGGGGTCGTACGGGGTCAGGTCGAGGTGCCCGATCCCGCCCTCGCGGACGGCGGTGAGCGGCAGTTCGCCGCGGCTGAGCCGGGTGCCGGCGGGGGCGGGCGGGCCGAAGCCGTTGAGCAGGCAGGCGGCGGTGCGCCGGGCCGGGTCCACGGCCAGCCAGGTGCCGCCGGCCGCGAGGTCCAGCCCGCCGAGCAGTTCGGGCCGCCGCGGCCAGTGGTGGTCCGGCGGCAGCCAGGCGCGGCCGGAGTACTCGTCCCGGACGGACAGCAGCAGCACCGGTACCGCCGAATCCGGTTCGATGCTGACGAAGGCCGTGCACACGGTCCCGTTCCCCCTGACGCCGTCCTGCCGAGAATCCCTGTCGGTGATCCTCGCACGCCCGTTCGCACGTCGGAAGTGGCCCAAGCCGCCGCGCGGCGAATGCACCAGGGCCGCGGGCCAGTGGGCTCCTAGGCTGGGCACCGTGACGACGAACAGCACCCCGAACCCGACCGTGCCGGCCCCCGAGCAGCGCCTCCGGATGGACGGGCTCGCCCCCGACTACTACAAGGCGATGATCGCTGTGGACCGGGCCTCCCGGCAGGGCCTGGACCCGGTCCTCGCCGAGCTGGTCAAGGTGCACGCCTCGATGATCAACGGCTGCGCCTTCTGCATCGACATGCACGCCACCGACGCCCGCAAGAACGGCGAGCAGGACCACCGCCTGGTCTCCCTCCCGGCCTGGCGCGAGACCCCCTGGTTCACCGCCCGCGAGCGCGCCGCGCTGGCCCTCACCGAGTCGGTCACCCTGCTGACCCAGGGCCACGTGCCGGACGCCGTGTACGACGAGGCCGCCGCCCACTTCGAGCCGGCCGAACTGGCCCAGCTGATCGCGCTGATCGCCACCATCAACGCCTGGAACCGGATCGGCGTGTCCACCCGCATGAGCCCGGCCGCGAAGTGAGCGGGGCCGCGATGACCTCCCAGCGGGAGAAGGCCCGGCTGCTCAAGGAGCTGCACCGCCCGGGCGAGCCGCTGGTACTGGCCAACGTGTGGGACGCCGCGAGTGCCCGGCTGGTGGCCGGCGCCGGGGCGCGGGCGGTGGCGACGGCCAGCGCCAGTGTGTCCTGGTCGCTCGGCAGCCCGGACGGCGGCGGCGCCGACCGGGGACAGGTGCTGGCCCGTACCGCCGAGGTGGTCCGCTCGGTCGACCTGCCGGTCACCGCGGACCTGGAGAGCGGCTACGCGGACACCCCGGCCGGGGTCGGCGAGACCGTCGCCGCGCTGCTCGCCACCGGCGCGGTCGGGGTGAACCTGGAGGACGCGGAGTACGCCCCGCGGGAGGCCGCCGAGCGGATCGCGGCGGCCCGGGCGGCGGCCGACGCGGCAGGGGTCCCGCTGTTCGTCAACGGCCGCACCGACGTCTTCCTGCACGGCCTCGGCGAACCTGGGGGCCGGCTCGACGAGGCGGTCCGCCGGCTGCGGGCGTACGTCGAGGCGGGCGCGGACGGCGTGTTCGTCCCCGGCGTCGCCGACCCGGAGACCATCGCCGCCCTGGTCGAGGCCGTGCCGGCCCCGCTGAACGTGCTGGCCGCCCCCGGCTCCCTGTCGGTCGCCGAGCTGGCGAAGCTCGGGGTCGCCCGGATCAGCCTGGGCCCGGGCCTGGCCAAGGTGGCCTACGCGGCGGTCCGCCGCGCGGCCGAGGAGGTGTACGCGAGCGGCACGTACACCTCCCTGGACGGCGGACTGACCTACCCGGAGCTCAACGGCCTCTTCGCGGGCTGAGCGGTACCGGGGAAGGGCGGGCGGCTGACCGGACGGGGGTCGGTCAGCCGCCCGGCACCCGGCCGTACGGGCGGCGGCCGGTCAGGGATTGATCTGCCCGCTGAGCCCCGGGTGGGACATCTGGTTGGTGCCGATCGCCTCCACCTGGTCGGCGACGTGGCCGACCACCGGGAGCTTGCCCGCGGTCTTCAGCGCGAGGTCGGCGGGGGAGACTTCGAGCCCGTCGGTGAGGCCGCCGGTGGCGTCCGGCGAGCTGGCGATCTGGCTGGCGGCGGAGGCCGGCGCGGCGGCGAGGGCGAGGCCCGCCATGGTGAGGGCGGCCAGGGTGGCGAGTTTCTTCATGCCCTGCCGAACGACCGGACCGCCCGCAGGTAACCCCGCGGCGCCAACCATCACCCCCCGAACCGTCACCCCCGAACCGTCACCCGCAGGGTCCGCACGCCGTTGCTCACGAACGAGCCGATCGGCTCCGGCCGTTCGCCCTCCGCCAGGGCCAGCCCCGGGAACCGCCCGAACAGGTGCCGCAGCGCCGTCTCCGCCTCCAGCCGGGCCAGCCCCGAGCCGAGGCAGAAGTGCGGGCCGTGGCCGAGCGAGAGGTGCCGGGCGGGCTGCCGGGTGAGGTCGAAGCGGTCGGCGTCGGGGTAGTGCCCGCCGTCGCGTCCGGCCGCCGCGTACGAGGCGAGCAGCGCCTCGCCGCGCCGGATCACCGCGTCGCCGACCTCGATGTCCTCGATCGCGTAGCGCAGCGGGAACTGGCCGACCGGCGAGTCGTAGCGCAGCGTCTCCTCCACCACCGCCGACCACGGCTGCGCGCCGTCCAGCACCAGCCGCAGCTGGTCGGGGTGGGCGAGCAGGGCCCGGACCGCGTTGGTGATCAGGTTGAGGGTGGTCTCGTGCCCGGCGACCAGCATCAGCAGCAGGGTGCCGACGAGCTCGGCCTCGCTGAGTGCGTCCCCGGCCTCGCGGGCGGCGATCAGGTCGGTGGTCAGGTCGTCTCCTGGCTCGGCCCGCTTGGCTGCCACCACCGAGGCCAGCAGGGCGTTCAGGTCCCGCTGGGCGGCGAGGGCCGCCTCCGGGGTGGCGGAGCTGGAGACCAGGGTGTCGGACAGCTCGTGCAGCCGGTGCTGCTGCTCCTCCGCCAGGCCGAGCAGCTCGCCGATCACCTGCATCGGCAGTGGGTAGGCGAAGTGCTCGCGCAGGTCGAACGGGCCCTCCAGCTCTGCCACCGCGTCCAGCAGGGCGAGCGTCCGGGCCTCGATCGCGGGGGCCAGCGCCGCTGTTCGGCGGGGGGTGAAGGCCTGGCTGACCAGGCCGCGCAGCCGCTTGTGGTCCGCGCCGTCCGCGGTGATCATGCCGGGCACGGTGACGAAGTTGAGCAGCGGCCAGCCGTACGGCAGCCGGCCCTCCCGGAAGGTGGTCCACAGCGCCGGGTCCTTGCCGACCCGGGGGTCGGCCAGCAGGGACTGCAGGGTGTCGTGGTGCGTCACCGCCCAGACCACCACCCCACCAGGGAGTTCCACCAGGACGGCCGGTCCGGCGGCCCGGAGCCGGGCGTTCTCCCCGTGCTGGTCGCGTCCGAAGGGGTCGAGCCGGACGGGCTCGGGTCGGCCGGGCTCGGGTCGGGAGCCACGGGGGGCGTCGGCGGTGTCCATGCGGGTGCGGGCCTTTCGGGAACTGGCGGACGGGGCGGGGTGAAGGCGCTGTACAGCACCGGCAGGGCGACCAGGGCTCGGGACCAGGGGGACGGCCGCCAGGCCAACTCGCTCGACGGTACGGCCAGTTGGAGGTCGGGCAGGCGGTGCAACAGGGTCTCGATCGCGGTCTCGACGATGATCCGGGCCGGGTGCTGGGCCGGGCAGACGTGCCGGCCCGCGCCCCAGGCCAGGTGGGCCCGGTTGCCGCCGAGCGAGCCCTGCGCGGCCGAGGCGGCGCCCTGGGCGGCCGGGTCGGCGTTGGCCGCGGCCAGGCCGAGCACCAGCATGTCGCCGGCGCTGATGTACTGGCCGCCGAGCACGGTGTCGCCGGTGGCCCAGCGGCCGGGGAAGTTCTGCGTCGGCGGGTCGCGCCAGAGCACCTCCTCCAGTGCGTCGGAGACGGTGAGCCGCCCGCCGGTCAGGGTGGCCCGGAAGCGCCGGTCGGTGAGCAGCAGCCGCAGGGTGTTGCCGATCCAGTTGATGCAGGTCTCGTTGCCCGCGATCATCAGCACCACCAGGTGGTGCGCCGCCTCCTCGTCGGTCAGGGCGGCCGGGTGGGCGAGCAGCCAGGAGGTGAGGTCGGCGCCGGGGGAGGTCCGGCGGTGGCGGACCAGTCCGGTCAGGGTCGACTGGAACTCCCCGGCGGCGCGCACCGATTCGGGCCCGCTGTCGACGAAGTGGCTGATCAGCTCGATCATCCGCGGCCCGCTGCCGGTGGGAAGGCCGACCAGCTGGGTGGAGACCAGCAGCGGCAGCGCGCGGGCGTACTGGCCGATCAGGTCGGCGGTGCCGTCCGGGCCCCAGCTGTCGATCAGGCCGTTGGCGGCGGCCGCGGTGGTCTCGCGCAGCTGCCGGTGGTCGATCTGGGCCAGGGTGTCCGAGACGGCGGCGCGCAGCCGCTGGTGCTCGGCGCCGTCCAGGTTGAGCAGGGTGGGCCGCCAGGCGGTCATCGGCTGCAGCCGCGAGTCGGGGGCCAGCCGGCCCTCGGCGGGGACCCGCCAGTGCCGCGAGTCCTTGGAGAACAGTGCCTCGTTCCGGGTGAGTTCGAGCAGTTCGGCGTAGCCGATGACCAGCCAGGCCTCGACCCCGGGCTCCAGCTCGATCGGCGCGACCGGTCCGTGGCGCTCGCGCAGCCGGGCGTACAGGCCGTGCGGGTCGTCGGCGACGGCCTGTCCGTACAGCGGGGTCAGCGGGACGCCCACGGGGAGCCCGCCGCCGGGCGGGGCGCCGCCGGGCGGGGCGCCGCCGTACCCGGCTCCGTACGCGGCGCCGTGCGCGACCGGGCAGCCGCCGGGCGCCCGCGGGGGCTCGGGTGCCGTCACGGCTGCAGCTCCAGGAGCGAGCTGCGGTGCAGGTGGTCGACGAAGTCGATCAGCAGGTCGTAGGACTGGCGGCGGTCCCGGGCGTCGCAGTAGAGGATCGGTACCTCAGGCAGCACGTCCAGCGCCGAGCGCAGCTCCTCCTCCGGGTAACTCGGGGTGTCCGGGAAGGTGTTGACCGCCACCGCGAACGGGATGCGCTGCTCCTCCAGCCGGCCGAGCACGTCGAAGCTCTCGTCCGGCCGGCGCAGGTCGACCATCGCGATGGCGCCGAGCGCGCCGCGCGACAGGTCGTCCCACAGCGGCCAGAACCGCTGCTGTCCGGGCGTGCCGAACAGGTAGAGCGCGAGCCGGGAGTTGAGCGTGATCCGGCCGAAGTCCAGGGCGACCGTGGTGGTGGTCTTGTCGCCGCGCCCGGTGAGGTCGTCCACGCCGCTGCTGGCGGCGGTCATGGTCTCCTCGGTGCGCAGCGGGGTGATCTCGCTGAGCGAGCCGACCAGGGTGGTCTTGCCGACCCCGAACGGGCCGGTGACCAGGATCTTCACCGCTCCCTGCACCGAGGACGGCAGGTACTGCGGCCCGGACGGCCGGGAGGCGGGGGCTTCAGCGGAGTTGGCGGAGGCCAACGAGCACCTCTTCCAGGAGGGTTGTGGGCAGGCGCTCGGCCTGCGGGACGGGCGGGAGCACCTGCACGGCGCCGAGGTCCCAGAGGTCGCCGACCAGCACCTTGACGACGCCGAGCGGCAGCCCCAGGTGGGCCGCCACCTCGGCGACGGACAGCAGGCTGTGGCAGAGCCCGAGGATGCGCCGGTGCTCCCGGTTGAGCAGGACGTGCTCGGGCAGCGCCGGGGGCTCGGGCAGCCCTAACGGTCCGGGCAGGGCGCTGACCAGGCTCTCGATGGCCAGGTCGGTGCGGGTCGGGCGGCTGCGGCCGCCGGTGATCACGTAGGGCCGGACCGGCCCGTTCACCGGTGGCCCCCCGCCGCGTGGTCGACGCGCGGCGGGCTGGTCAGGTGGGTGCCGATCCGCTCGACCAGGACCTGCATCTGGTACGCGACCAGCCCGGCGTCGACCGCCTCGCTGGTGACCACGGCCAGGTGGGCGCCGGCCCCGGCGGCGACGATGAACAGGTAGCCGCCGCCGTACTCGATGATGATCTGCCGGGTGGCGCTGCCCGGGCCGCCGAAGCCGGCCGCCACGCCGCGGGCCAGTGACTGCAGTCCGGAGCAGGCGGCGGCGAGCCGCTCGGCGTCCTCGCGGGCGATGTCGGCGCTGCGGCCGATCTCCAGGCCGTCGTTGGAGACGACCACGGCGTGCTGGACCTGCGGGACGGCGATGATGTCGGCGAGCAGCCAGCCGAGATCGGGGGTGGTGGTCATGGAACTCTCCGGAGCGCTGGGGAAGTCGGGGGAAGCCGGGGGACTCGGGGAAGGTCGGGGCGAGCGGCGCGGGCCGGCCGGCGTGGGCCGGTCAGTGCGGGCCGGGGGGCCGGTCCTGGGAGCGGGCGGCCGAGCGGCCGTTGGCCGTCCCGGCCTGGAACATCGTCATGAAGGTCTGGGCCTCCCGGGCGGAGCGGTACGGCGGCTCGGGCGGCGGGGGAGCGGCGTGCTGGGCGGTGCGGTTCCCTCGGTCGCGCCGGTGGCTCCGGCGGGGCAGCGGCGGCGGGGCGTCGCCGGTCGCGGGCGGCCGGCCGGTGGGCGGGGGCTCCACCAGCGGGTGACCGGCGCCGGGGTGCGTGGCCCCGGAGGCCGGCCGCGGGTCGGGGGTGAGCGCCGGACCGGGGCGGAACGCCGGGTCGTCCCCGTCCGGCCCGAGCCCGAGCCCGGGCACGGTCGGCGGCAGCGGCTCGGTGAGCAGGGCGTTCGGCAGCAGCACGACGACGCGCACACCGCCGTACGGGGAGGGCGCCGAGCTGAGGGTGACCCGGAAGCCGTAGCTCTCGGCCAGTCGGCCGACCGCGGCCAGCCCCAACTGCGGCACCTCGCCGAGCCGGGAGACCTCCAGGCTGCTGCCCCCGGCGAGCGCGTCGGCCGCCTTGGCGACGGCCTGTTCGGGCATGCCGACGCCGCCGTCGTCGATCTCGATGACGGCGCCGTTGTGCACCGGCATCAGGGTGACGAACACCTGGGTGCTGGGCGGGGAGTAGCGGGTGGCGTTGTCCAGCAGCTCGGCGACGGCGTGGATCAGCGCCTCGGCGGCGGCGCCGACCACCGCGGTCTCGATCCGGCTGCGCACGACCACCCGCTGGAAGGGCAGGATGCGCGACTGGGCGCCGCGCACCACGTCCTCCAGCGAGACCGGCTCCGGCCAGTGCCGCCCGGCCCGGGCGCCGCACAGTACGGCCAGGGTCTGGGCCAGCCGGGCCTGTTGGGCGGCGGCGTGGTCGGCCTTGAGCAGGCCCTCCAGCAGCGCCGGGTCGTCGTGGGTGCGTTCCATCTCGTCGAGCAGGGCCTGCTGGTCGTGGGCCATGACGAGGATCCGTCGGGCCACGCTGAGGAAGGCCCGCTGGGTGGAGGCGGTGAGCTCCTGCTCCTGTTGGACGGCGGCCAGGTCGGCGCCCCGGCGGGACAGCTCGGAGCTCAGCTGCTCCTGCAGCCGGGCGAGTTCGCCCTCCAGCCGGTCGGCCCGGCCGCGCTGGGTGACGGACACGGCGCGGTACCGCGCGGCGGCCACGAGGGCGAGGACGGCGAGCACGCCGGTAGCCGTTGCGCACCACTGAGTCATCGTCACGCGGCGAATTCTAGGGCGATGATCCTACGAAGGTGTGAACGGATCTCGCCATGTGACCGGATCTCGTCAATATCGAGTCAATACGCCGTCGTCCCGGTGTCGTTCGGACGCGATCGCGCTGCCCTGACGGGCTGTCCGGTCGTTCGTCCATGGTCTTCCGGCCTTCGCGGGGGTGGCGGGTGGTGACCGATTCGCTTCCCGGGATGTGTGGGTTCGGTGTGCACGATGTTGTTGAACGAACGACATTCCGTGCAGGTGAACAATTCCGGCCCCGGCCA
Organism: Kitasatospora sp. NPDC101157; assembly: GCF_044768255.1. Lineage (NCBI taxonomy): Bacteria > Bacillati > Actinomycetota > Actinomycetes > Kitasatosporales > Streptomycetaceae > Kitasatospora > Kitasatospora sp. NPDC101157. The sequence goes on from NZ_JBIWPL010000033.1 coordinate 52,420, forward strand.
TGGATGCGATGCCGTCCGGTGCGCGTCCGCTCCGGCGCCGGGGGCCCGACCCGGGCCGGGGCGGGTTGCTACCGCCGGTTGCTACTTCTCCTCCTTCGGCCAGGAGCGGAGGCCCGTGGTGAGGGTGGTGACGAGGCGGTCGTGGGTGGTGCCGAGGTCTTCGCTGAGCTGGAAGGCACCGGTGATGGAGAGGGCGGCGAAACCGTGGGCGAGGGAGCGGAGGGTGCGGGCGGCGTGGATCGCTTCGGAGTCGTCGAGGCCGTAGTCGCGGAGGACGGCGATGATGACGCCGACGAGGCGGGTGGCCGCCCGGGTGAGGTCGTCGTCGGGTCGGGGGGCCTGGGGGAGGGCGGTGTAGCGGTGCGGGTGTTCGGTGGCGTAGGCCTGGTAGGCCCGCAGGAGGGCGGTGACGGCGTCGTCCCCGCTGCGGCCGACCGCGGCCTCCGCGAGCCGGTCGGCGAGTTCCCCGGTGACCCGGACGGCGATGAGCCGGCGGAGTTCGGTGAGCCCGCCGCTGACGTGCTTGTACAGCGAGGGGGTGGCGACCCCGGCGCGGGCGGCGACGGAGGCGAGGGTGAGGGCTTCGGTGCCCTGGTCGTCGATGAGGGCGAGGGCGTGGTCGACGACCTGGTCGGGGGTCAGTCCTACGCGGGGCATGGCTCCGGTTCTCCAGCGGGCGGGTTCGGTCTCAGGCGGGTTCGGTCTCAGGCGAGTTCGGCGAGGAAGGGCAGCAGCGCGTCGGCGACCGCCCGCGGGTTGTCGGCCATCGGGTAGTGCCCGGATCCCTCGATCATGACCTTCCGTGCGCCGAGCTTCTCGGCCTGGAGGTCGGCGACGGCCTCGGGCCCGGGGAAGTCGGGGTCCTTGCTGCCCATCAGCACGAGGGCGGGGCAGCGGACGGCCGCGGTCCAGCCGATCGGCGCGGAGTCGCCGGTGACGTGGCCGCGGGTGGCGGTGCGGCGGCCGGGGGTGCGCAGGGCGGCGACCAGCCCGTCCACGTAGGTGTCGAGGTCGGCCGGCCGGGGGCCGGGGAAGGCCATCCTGCGGAGGTAGTGGCCCCAGACCGCGGGCCACCGGACCATCGCGGCGCCCATGACGACCATGACGCCCTTCATGAGGGCGTTCGCCCGGTGCTCGACGAAGGCGTCGATGAGCGCGATCCCGGCGACCCGCTGGGGCGCGTCCCCGGCGAGCTTGACGACGGTCGCCCCGGTGTAGGACTGCCCGACCAGGACGGCCCGCTCGATGCCGAGGTGGTCGAGCAGGGCGAGGACGTCGGTGGCGATCGCGGCGGGGCTGTAGTCGTCCCAGACGATCGAGGACTCGCCGAACCCGCGCAGGTCCATGGTGATGACCCGGCGCCCGGCCGCGGTGAGCAGTGGGTGGAGGTGCCGGTAGGCGCGGCGGGAGTCGAGCATCCCGGGGAGCAGGACGACCGGGGTGCCGTCGCCCTGCCGGGTGTCGTCGTACGCGAGGCGGCCGCCGGGGACGTCGAGGTACTGGGTGCTCGGGGTGACGGTGCCGTTCACGGTGGACCTCCACGGGGTCGCTCGCTGCTGCCGATAGCCATAAAGCTACGGCTATTAGCCTTAGCCGTCAAGCCTCCGGCCGCGCGGAACTCCCCGGTCACACCCCTTCGACCTTGAAGGGGTCGTGCTCGCTCAGCAGCTTCTCCAGCCGGGCCTGGTCGACCCGGGCGAGGGTGTCCGAGGACTCCTGCCGGTCCCGGATCACCTTGGCCAGCGTGAACGCGGAGGTGACGGTGTAGAGGAGGCCGATCCCGAGGAAGGCCCGGGTCCAGCCGCCGACGGGCAGGTAGGCGATCCCGGCGGCGAGGGCCGCGCCGGAGATGGCGAAGGAGAGGACGGCCTGGACGTAGTACGCGGCCGTGGTGCGTGACTGCATCGGTGTGCTCATGGCGCCAGGATGCGGCGGGGCGGCCGGGGTGCACATGAGTAGGAGTACTCAGATGGGCCGGGCGGTCGAGCGGTCGTTCGTTGACGTCCGGTCACCTGTTGCCCGCCCCTGGCGGATGGACGGCTTGGAATCAGGGCGTCCTAGGATTAACGTCTGATAACGCAGCGCGGTCGTCAACGCCGTACCCAGACGGCACCGTGCGCCGTCGCCTAATCCCGCCGGCCGGCCTCCGGGCAGGCCAGGGAGCCGGGGAACCACGTTCCTTGGGGTGAATCGGCGGGGCTCCGGCCCGGCCGTAGGAGACCTTCCTGCTCCGAACCCGTCAGCTAACCCGGTAGGCGCGAAGGAAGGAAAGGAGCGCGCCTCCGTGGCGTCGACGCACACTCCGGCACACCCGGCCGGCCCCGCAGCCGGTACCCAGCTCCTCGACCACCCCGGCCCGGACGGCTCCGAGCCCCACGACGCCGACTCCGCCGGCCACGGCGACCCCTTCGCCCCGGAGGCCGAGCCCAACCGCCACCGGATGCCGCGTCAGACCCGCGGAGCCTCCCCGCTGCTCGGCGTCACCGCCGTCGCCGCCACCCTGGGCGCCACCGGCTTCGCCTCCGCGACCCCGGCCGCCGCGCCCGCCGTCGAGACGCCGGACGAGGCCCCGGTCGCCCTGGCCGCCGACCCCGGCCTCGCGCTCGCCGCCCGCATCCAGCAGCAGGCCGACAGCCAGCGCACCGCCGCCGAGGAGAACGCCCGGGTACAGGCCGCCCAGGATGCCGAGGCCAAGGCCGCCGCCAAGGAGGCCGAGGCCAAGCGCGCCGCCGAGGAGGCCGAGCGGGCCAAGGCCGCCGCACTCACCCTGCCGGTGAAGGAGTACAACCTCTCCGCCCACTACGGCCAGAGCGCCCGCTACTGGGCCCACCTGCACACCGGCCTGGACTTCGCCGCCGACACCGGCACCGCGGTCCACGCGGTCGGCCAGGGCACCATCACCTCGGCCGGCTGGTCCGGTGCGTACGGCTACCGGATCGTCGAGACCCTGCCCGACGGCACCGAGATCTGGTACTGCCACCTGTCCTCGATCATCACGGGCTCCGGTCAGGTCACCTCCGGCCAGCAGATCGGCAAGGTCGGCGCGACCGGCAACGTCACCGGCCCGCACCTGCACCTGGAGGTCCGCCCGGGCGGCGGCGCCCCGGTCGACCCGGAGACCTGGCTGCAGCAGCACGGCCTCAACCCGTAAACGGGTCCGGAAGGAGGGAGCCCCGGGCCGCCCGCCCGAGGCTCCCCCCGCCACCTCACTCCGGCGGCAGCTGCGCCAGGTACGCGTCGATCTCCTCCGCGCCCGGCTCCGGCGCGAGTTCCGGGAACTCCTCCAGCAGCAGCCGCGGCAGCCCGGGCACCGTCCACTCGCCGAGCAGGTCGAGCGCCACCTCGGCCGCCGCCGCCTCGAACTCCTCGAAGCCCCCGGCGAGTTCGTCCGGCATCGGCCGGCCCAGCGCGTTCAGCTCGGCCAGGTTGCGGTAGCTGCGCCGCATCAGCCCCTGCTCCAGCAGCCGCCGTGCCCCGTCGGTGGCCATGCCGACCGACAGCACCCGGCCCGGGCCCCAGCCCTGCTCGTCCGGCTCGTCCAGCCAGCCGGTCGGCACCAGCGCCTCGTACCCGGCCAGCCGCTGCTCCTCGTCGAGGCCGGCGAAGCCGGTCAGCCACTCCCGGACGGCCGAGAGGTCCGTCACGTCCACCCCGTGCGCGTGCAGCAGCACCGCGTACAGCCGGGGCCAGGTCACCAGGTCGGCGCGGCGCAGCAGCCCGGCCGCGACCTCGCCCTGCCACTCGGCCTCGGCGTGCAGCCGCTCCTGGCGCTTGGCGTTGAGCCGCTTGGCCGCCCGCTGGTGGTCGACCAGCAGCCGTACGGCGTCGCCGTACGCGAGCGGATCGTCCTCCGGTGCGGGTTGGACGTAGAGGTGGAGCCGCTCGTACAGCAGGTGCTCCACCGCGTCGGAGGTCAGTTCGGGCCAGCCGTCGTGCATCCTGCCCTCGCCCAGCTCCAGCAGCGCCAGCACCGCGCGCAGCGGCGCTTCGGCCACCGGCGCGCGGTCCGGCCCGGTCGCCGCCCAGGCGAGCAGGTCGGCGGCCCTGGTGCGCGGGGCGAGCCGCAGGTCTTCGTCGTTCATGTTCCGAACGGTAGCCGCCGCACGGGGGTAGGGTCGGCAGCCATGGTCCCCGTACGCCTCACCGGCCCCCGGCTCGCCCTCCGCGAGTACCACCACACCCCGGCCGAAGTGGACGCGCTGCACGCGCTGTTCGGCGACCCGGAGGTGACCCGCTACCTCCCCTTCGAGCCGCGGGACCGCGAGACCTGCGCCGACCAGATCGAGCTCTACCTGGAGGAGGCGATGGCCGAGGAGCGGGACACCTACCGGCTCGCCGTCGTCCGTCGCGAGGACGCCGAGGACCCGGAGGACGCGCTGCCGGTCGCGCACGCCGGCCTCACCCTCGGCAAGTACCGCTCCGCCCACCTCGGTTACGTGCTGAGCCGCCCGGCGTGGGGTCGCGGCTACGCGGGCGAGATCGCCGGGCTGCTCTGCGGGCTCTCGTTCGGCCCGCTCGGCCTGCACCGGCTGGTCGCCCGGGTCGACGTGGACAACGCCGCCTCGGCCAAGGTGCTCACCAAGCTCGGTTTCCAGCTGGAGGGGCGGGTGCGGCACGACCTGTACAAGGGCGGCGTCTGGTCCGACTCGTACCAGTACTCGCTGCTCGCCGACGAGTGGACCGGTCCACCCGTTCCACCGCAGGGGGGTTAACCCCACCCCTGATCCGCCGGTCCCCCGGATGCCGTCCGGGCGGGGTTCCGGCCAGACTGGAGTCCGTCAGCACGGAAGACGCCGCGACACGACAACGAGGGGCCGGGGACCGGGAGATGAGCAACAGCACGCTGGGGCAGGAGTGGGACGGCCCGGACGGTTACGGCGACGGGACCCGCCCGGCCCGGGCCCGCCGCACCGAGCAGCCGCCGGGCTTCTTCCGGGCGCCGTTCTCCCGGCAGTACTACCGCGAGGTCGGCTACGCGCTCACCGGCCTGCCGGTGGCGATCGTCGGCTTCACCGTCGCGATCACCCTGTTCTCCCTCGGGGTGGGCACCTTCGTCACCGTCCTCGGCCTGCCGGTGCTGGCCGGCCTGACCAGCGCCGCCCGGGGCCTCGGCCGGGCGGAGCGGGCCCGGGTGCGCGGGATGCTCGCCCTGGACGTGCCGGGCCCGGCGCCGGTGCGCCAGGTGCGCCCGGGCAACTGGGGCGCGATCACCGCGCGGCTGGCCGACGGCGCGGGCTGGAAGGCCGCGCTGTACCAGCTGGTGATGTTCCCGTGGGCGGTGCTCAGCTTCTGCCTGACCCTGACGTTCCTGGTGCTCGGCTGGGCGATGGCGCTCTACCCGCTCTACCAGTGGGTCTTCCCGCGCTACACCTCCTGGCCCGGTTACCAGCTGTTCGACTACACCGACAGCGACCACGTCCGGCACGCGTACTACGTCCAGGGCGCCGGGCAGATCGCCGCGTTCTCGGTGGCCGGGGTGCTGCTGATCTTCCTCACCGCGCAGCTGGTGCGCGGCCTGACCGGCGTCAACCGGGCCGCCGCCCAAGGGCTGCTGGGCCGCTGAGCCCCCGCTCCCGCTCCGCCCCGGCCTGACCCGCCCCGCCCGCATCCGACGACCGACTGCTCGGCTTCTACGCGCTGATCCACGAACCGGCCGCCGAACTGGACCTGATGTTCGTCGCCGACGACGCCCAAGGACTGGGCATCGGACGGGCGCTGATCACCGACATGCTCGACCGCGCCCGGGCCGCAGGTATCGCGGGCGTCAAGGTCGTCTCCCACCCGCCCGCCGAGGGCTTCTACCTCCAGGTCGGCGCCCGGCGCACCGGCACCCGTCCGCGCGGGGGCCAAGACCCCCTGGGCGCAGCCCGAACTGCTCTTCACCGTCTGAGGGCCGTCTCGGGCCTGTCCGGCGGCCCCGGGACCTGCGCGGAGCTCGCAGCGCCGTCGCTCCCCGCGGCGGCCTTCGGCTGCGGCGGGACGGTGGCCGTCACCGGCAGCCGGGAGAGGATCTTCTCCGCCAGCCAGCTGCGGTCCGACCCGTACGGAATGCCCCGCGGGTCGACCAGCTGCGCCGCCACCGCGTCCCGCAGCCGCCGCTCCTCGGCGCCGGGCAGCCGGGAGAGCAGTCCCCGGGCGGCCAGCAGCGCGTGGTACTGCTCGAAGCCCGAGCGCGGGTGCTCGATCGCGTCCAGCAGGCTCGGCAGGTCCGCCAGCGAAGGGTCGCCCTGCATCAGCGCGAGCGCCTGGATCCGGCGGCCCTCGGTGCCGTCCGCGAAGAGGTCCCGCACCTGCTCGGCGGTCAGTGCCGAGCGCTTCGCGGTCGAGCGGACCTCCGCCACCACACCCGCCGGACTGGCCGGGGCGCCCTCGGCGGGCGGCAACTGCGCGGCCAGCGCGGCGGGTCGGCCCGTGCTGCCGCCGAGCAGCCCGAGCTGTTGCATCGCGCGCACCCGCAGGTCGTCGGCGCCCACCTTGTCGCCCCGCCGGTCGTGGTCCTGCCCGGCCAGGAAGAGGTCCAGCGCCTCGTCGGTCTCGGTCAGCACCCTCGGCAGCGCCAGTCTGGTCACCAGCCAGCCGGCCAGGAAACCGAGGAGCAGGAAGTACAGCACCAGCGCGGCCGCGAACGGCACCGCGGCGTCCTCGCCGCCGAGCACCGGCGCCAGCGCCGCGCCGAGCCGGTGCAGCCGCTCGCCGAGCGAGCCGAGCTGGGTCAGGCCGACGCCCAGCAGCACCTTGGTCAGCCAGTCGGAGACCTGCTCCAGATTGGTGTTCGGCGCGTACGAGCCCTGCGGCTCACCGGAACCGTTCCGTACCCGGGGCACCCCGAACAGGAAGCCCAGCGCGCCGCCGAGCACCGTCGAGGCCCCGGCCACCACCAGGCCGCCGCCGAGCGCCTGCCAGGCCTGTGCCCGGCCGAGCGCGAACAGCAGCAGCCCCAGCAGGCCCGTACCGCCCAGCACTCCGGCCGCCGCCCACTGCGCCGTCCGCAGCGCCGACGTGCCGGCCCGTCGCCGTGCCACCGCCATCGCCCACCCCCTGTGTCCGCGCCGCCGTGCCCCGTCGTCCCGTGGTGGGGCCGGGCCGACTCTAGCGCCGCGGCCCCCTCGGGAGAACGCGCCGGGGGTGCCACGGCCACGACGGGAACCGGTCGCGGAAACGCAGACGGCCCGCGGGCTGCTCCTCGGCGCCGGCCCGTGCACTGGCCTGGCGCCCGAGGCACCGGGGATGTACCGGTGAGCCCGCGGGCCGGGTGACTGCTGTGGATTTCGCCTGCCGGAGGCCTGGGGCCTCACCCTGCGCAGGCAGGGGCGGCTCTAGCGAGCAGCCACCTCACGCATCCTGATGGAACTCAATTCAGGATCACCTCCTTTCAGTGTGCCGCCACTGTAGGCAGGCTCCCGGCGGGAGGGCAACGGATTATTCGCGGGTGCCGCTCAGGCGCCCTGCACCTGGGCCTTGAACTTGGAGAAGTCGATGACGTTGTCGGCCGACGGGGCCTGGATGGTGAGCGGCTTGTCGAAGTCAGAGAAGTTGATCTTGGTGTTGCCGTCCTTGGCCGAGACCGTCTCGACCTGGACCGGGTAGGGCTTGCCCTCGGTGGCGATCTGGAGGGTCGACTGCTCGCCCGAGTCGTCGGTGACCTTGAGGCTGAAGGTCTTCACGCCGTTGACGGTGCCCGCGACGCCCTTCTCCGCCTTGTCGGTCTTGCCGTCGACGATCTGCTTGCTGAAGTCGCTGAGGCTGCAGAGGCTGCTCATCATCTTCATCTGCGGGTCGCTGTCGAAGCCGGTCAGGTAGCGGCCCTTGAGGAGCTCGGCGACCTGGGCGCCGCTCTTGCCCCCGTCCTTGCCCACGATGGCGGCCCAGAAGGTGGCGTCCCCCTTCATGTAGGAGGTCTTGCCGTCCCCGATGATGTCGACCTTGCCCATGCCCGGCATGGTCATGCTGCCCACGCACTGGCCCTTCTTGTCCATGGCCAGGTCCATCTCCATCTTGCCGTCCGCGTCGGCCATGGTCCCGGAGATCTTGAGGGAGGTGGCGCCGGCCAGTGCGTCCTTGGCCTGCTTCTCGATCTCCTGCGCGCTCAGCTTGTCGGTGTCGAGCTTCGCGACGGTCGGGGTCGGAGTCGGCGTGGCGGTCGCGGTCGCGGCAGCGGCGGCGCTGGTCGCCGGCGCGGCGGCCTTGTCCGAGTCCTTGTTGTCACCGCAGGCGGCCGTACCGGCCCCCAGGAGGAGGCAGATCGCGGCGGTACTGGCCATGCGCTTCGACAGCATCGAGGTCGTTCCTTGTCCAGGGAACGGTCCCGCCGTCCCCCACGTGGATGAATTTTCCTCAGTATGAGGGAGCCGTACGACAGGAGATCTTGAAATCGGCCCCCGTTACCGCTTCGTGGCGGGACCGTGCTCTGCACGTCCCCGGGAACGCAAAAGGGCCCGGAGGAAGAATCCTCCGGGCCCTTTCGGCTACTGAGTAGCGGGGACAGGATTTGAACCTGCGACCTCTGGGTTATGAGCCCAGCGAGCTACCGAGCTGCTCCACCCCGCGTCGGTGAACACAACAATACGTGGAAGTCGCCGAGATGGGAAATCGGTTCTCCGGACCGGCCCGCGGAGCGCTCCGCTACCCCCTTGCCGGCCGCCGTCCGCGCCGCCAGGCGTGCCGGGCGGCGCGGGATCTGGCCCAGAGCGCGAAGCAGACCAGCGCCACGAAGCAGGGCACCATCAGCACCCCGTAGACCACCAGGAACCCGTCCGTGCCCAGGTCGGCGGCGGCGTTCCACGTCCCGTGCAGCACCATCGCGGTCAGCAGCCCGGCCGGCGCCGCCAGCCGCGCCAGCCAGCGCCGCCCGGTGGTCAGGGTGACGGCCAGGCCGATCCCGGTGAGCGCGGTGAACAGGGGGTGGGCGAAGGGGGAGAGCAGGGCGCGCAGCACGAAGGTCTGCACGGTGCTGTCGAAGTCGCGCAGGCTGGGCGGATCGCCCAGGCCGATGCTGTCCAGCCGGTTGCGCTGGTCGGTGCTGAAGGCCCGGCCCAGGTAGAGGGCGTTCTCGGTGAAGGCGAAGCCGCAGGCCGTCATCCCGCCGAGCACCACCCCGGCGGCCAGCGTGCGCGGCCGGGAGCGGCGGTGCGGCGTGCCCGGTGAGGGCGGCGCCGGGCACAGGTACGGCAGCGGCCGCAGGTACGGGCGCAGCCGCAGCCGGCTTTGGGCGTGCGGCCCGGCCGGGTGGCGCGGGTACGGGTGGGGGCGCCGGGGCGCGGGCGCCCGGTGCAGCAGCGGCGCGCAGGGGCGCCCGGAGCGGCGGCCGTGGCAGCGCAGCCGCTGGCCGAGCGGCAGGAGCAGCACCAGCAGGGCGGTGGCCTTGGCGCTCTCCTCGATCACCGGGGTGGCGATCCCGGCGCCGAGCAGGCCGCCGAACGCGCCGCGGTGGGCGGTCAGGTAGTCGGCGGTCCAGTTGTTGGCGAGGATCGCGACCGTGGTGGCGGCGCAGGCACCCCAGCCGAGGCAGAACAGGGTGTGCCGCAGCGGTACCCGGGCGGTCAGGTTGAGCCAGGCCAGGCCGCCCAGCACGAAGGGCAGCGGCACCATCGCCAGGCCCAGGCCCACCAGCAGTCCGACCGTGCCGGTCTGCCGCTGGACCAGGTGCAGGATCAGCGCCCCGCAGCCGGCCAGGACCAGCACGGCGGTCGCGGTGACCGAGGAGAGCGCCATCGAGCCGCTGCGGCCAGGGGGAGTCCCCGGCGATCCGTCCCGGGCGGAGGCCGAGGCGGCCGCGGCGGGAGGTGACGCGCCGCCGGGCCGGGGCAGCAGCCGCTGGGCCCGGCGCCCGCGGGGCCCCGGGATGGTCCGGGTGCCACCGGTGCGCGGGGCCGTCCCCGGTGCGTCGGCGGCGGTGCGGACGGTCGCCCGCCCCGGCCAGACGTCCCGGCCGCCGCTGGACGGGCTGCCCATGCGGCACAGGGTAGGCCACGGTGGCGGCCCGTCGGGAGGATTCGGGACGAACGGTTCGTCCGGGACCCGACCGGCCGGTCAGCCCGCCGGGGCCCCTTCGAACGGCCGCCGAGGGGTCAGCGGCGGCGGAACAGCAGGTCGTGCACCACGTGGCCCTTGGCGATCCCGGCCCGCTCGAACTTGGTGACCGGCCGCCAGTCGGGCCTCGGCGCGTAGCCCGGGACGCTGCCGTCCGGGTGGTCCGCGGGCTCCAGCCAGCCGGTGCCGTCACCCTCGGGGTGCAGGTTCTCCAGCTCGGGGGAGGCGGACAGCACCTCCAGCATCTGCTCCGCGTACGGCTCCCAGTCGGTCGCGCAGTGGACCAGGGCGCCCGGGGCGAGCCGGGGCAGCACCAGGTCGAGGAAGGACGACTGGACCAGCCGGCGCTTGTGGTGCTTGGGCTTCGGCCACGGATCGGCGAAGTAGACCCGCAGGCCCGCCAGCGAGGCGTCCGGCAGCATGTCGCGCAGCAGGATGACGGCGTCACCGGCGGCCAGCCGGACGTTCCGCGAACCGTCCCGCTCCAGCATGCCGAGCAGGTTGCCGTGGCCGGGGGTGTGCACGTCCGCGGCGAGGATGCCCATCGACGGGTCGGCGGCGGCCATCGCGGCGGTGGTCTCGCCCATGCCGAAGCCGATCTCCAGGGTGACCGGCAGGCCGCCGAACAGCTCCGCGAGATCGAGCGGGGTGCCGTCGATCGGGACGCCGTACGTCTCCCAGCTCCGGTCCAGGGCGCTCGCCTGGGCGTTGGTCATCCGGCCGCGGCGCGGCTGGAAGCTGCGGATGCGCCGCTCCCGGTGCTGCTCCTCGGTGGCCTTGTGCGGGTACATCGGCGCGGGGTAGGCGGCCGGCGCCGCGGACAGCCGGGCGGACGGCGATTGCTGGGGGATCGGGGCGGTGGCAGTCACAATCACCCGAGTCTACGGGGCTTCCGGGGCTGTCCCGCAGGGCCTGTGACCGGTCTCATCCGCCGGCCTCCAGGGCGGCCAGGGCCCGGCGGGCCACCTCGCGGCCGATCGGCAGCGAGGCGGTGGCGGCGGGGGAGGGGGCGTTCAGCACGTGGACCGCACGGCGCGGGGAGCGCGGGTCCTCCGGGTCGAAGCCCGCGAAGGCGAAGTCGTCCAGGAGCGAGCCGTCCCGGGCGACCGCCTGCGCCCGCACCCCGGCGGCGGCCGGCACCAGGTCCGCGGCGGTCACGGCGGGCAGCAGCCGCTGGACGGCGGCGGTGAACGCGCGCTTGGACAGCGAGCGGTGCAACTCGCCCACCTCGTAGCGCCAGTGCCGCCGCAGGATCCGCCAGGTGCCGGGGAAGGCCAGGGTCTCGGCCAGGTCGCGCGGGCGGACGGTGCGCCGGTCGTACCCCTCGCGGGCCAGGGCGGGCACCGCGTTCGGGCCGACGTGGACGTCCCCGTGGATGCCCCGGGTCAGGTGGACCCCGAGGAACGGGAAGGCCGGGTCGGGCACCGGGTAGACCAGGCCGCGCACCAAGTCCCTGCGCTTCTCCACCAGTTCGTGGTACTCGCCGCGGAACGGGACGATCCGCACCCCGGGGTCGTCCCCGGCCAGCCGGGCGATCCGGTCGCTGTGCAGTCCGGCGCAGTTCACCAGCACCCGGCAGCGCAGCTCCCCGGCGGCGGTGCCGACCGTCACCCAGTCCCGGCGCCGGACGAGCGTCCGGACCTCGGCGCCGGTCCGCAGCTCGGCACCCGCCTCCCGGGCCAGCCGGGCGTACGTCGTGGCGACCGCCGGGAAGTCGCAGATTCCGGTCGTGCCCACGTGCAGCCCGGCCCGCCCCGTGACCTCCGGCTCGTACCGGGCGATCCCGGCCCGGTCCAGTTCGGTGACCGGGATCCCGTTGGCCCGTCCCCGCTCGGCCAGCACCGCCAGTCGGGGCAGTTCTGTGTCGTCGGTCGCCACGATCAGCTTTCCGGTGACCTCGTACGGGATGCCGTGCTCGCGGCAGAACCCGACCAGCTCGGCGGCGCCCGCGACGGCGAACCGGGCCTTGTACGAGCCGGGGCGGTAGTACACGCCGCTGTGGATCACCCCGCTGTTGCGCCCGGTCTGGTGCGCGGCGAGGCCGTTCTCCTTCTCCAGCACCGCGACCCGCAGGCCGGTGCGCGCCCCGGTCAGGGCGTGGGCCGTGGCCAGCCCGACGATCCCGCCGCCGACCACCACGACATCGAACTCGTCCGCCACCCTGTGCTCCTCGTCCGCCGCCCGGCCCCCGGTGCCGGCCCGGCGCGGTCCGGCGCCGGGCGTGCGGTGCCGATGCTGCCACGGGTCGGGGGCGCCGGGGCCGGTTTCCCGCTTGCTGCCCGGACCGCGGTGCCCTCGCTGTGGCGGGGGTCGGCTGCCGGTGCCGTCGTGACGGGTGGTGTGCGGCGGGCGGTGAGTGCCGCGGCCGTTCGCGCGCACCGGTCGGCCCGTCAAGGCTCCGCTGCGCGGCTGCGCGGTCCTGCGCCCGTTCGACGCCCGTTGACGCCCGGTCGACCCCGGTTCGGTGCCCGTGCGATGCCGGGTGCGTCGGGGCCGGGAGCGGCCCGACGTGGTCCGGCGGACGGCGTGCCGAGGCGGGCGGCAGTGTCCTGCCGCCCGCCTCGGGTACGGGGCGGAGCCTCCCCCCTGGCGGCTCCGCCCGGGGGCTCCGGCCGGTCCCCCCGGACCGGCCGTCCGCGGTGGCGCCGGGTCCCCCGACTCCGCGCCACCGCCTCCCCCTCGTGCGGCCGCGACGGTCACGCGCCGGGTCCCCCGACTCCGCGCGTCACCGCCACCCCCCGTCCGGCCGCGTGGCGGTGCGCAGGCTCCCCCGAGCCCGTGCACCGGCATTCGCTACACCTCCCAGGGCCAGCCGGCGTCGGAACCCGCCTCCAGGAGGGGGATCAGCCGGAAGGCCGCGTCGCTCAGACCGCCGAAGGTGTGCCGGTTGGCGCCGCCGCCGGGACCGTGGCCCAGGGCGTAGCCGGCCAGGTTCCAGGTGTAGACGGGCACCCGGGCCGGGACGGCGGCGAGCGGGTCGCTGCCCCGGTAGCCGAAGCCGGTCTGTTCGTCGGTGACGATCACCACCCGGTCGTGGCCCCGGTAGTGGGTGCGGACGGCGTCGGCGGTGTTGGTGCCGCCGAGGCTGGAGAACCGCTCCAGCACCCGCAGCACCGCCTCCCCGCGGCCGACCTCGATCGTCCGGCTGCTGCTGCCGAACTCGACCAGGTCCGCCTCGGCGGCCCGGACCTTCAGCGCGGTGCCGAAGATCGCCGCCGAGTCCGCCCGGTTGAGCTGGGTCTGCGCGCTCGGCCGGTCGAACATCGAGCCGGAGCGGTCGACCAGGATCAGTGTCCGGCCCGGCAGTTCGGGCACGTTGGCGAGCGAGTGGCCGAGTGCCGTCTCCAGCGCCTGCCCCCACCGCAGCGAGGGCGCGTGCCGGTACGCGGCCAGGTAGCGGAACGGGAACTGGCGCGAACGCCGTACCTCGCCCCGGTCGGAGATCCGCCGGGCCACCTCGGCCGCGACCTCGTCCGACACCCGGGCCCGGTCGAAGTTGCGCAGGTTGCGGACCAGCGCCATCGGGCCCATCGAAGGGATGACCGCCTCCCAGGCCGCCGCGTCCAGCGGCCCCTGCAACCAGCCCGCCAGCGCCTCCCAGGTCAGACCGGCCGCGGCCAGCCGCTCCGCGCCGTCCTCGGCGGTGACGGCCGCCCGGCGCTGCTCGACCGGCAGCGCGAGCAGCTCGCGGTTGGCGGTCAGCATCCGGTCGGCGGCGGGCGGCACGGCCTCCTCCGGCCGGTGCCGGCGGTCCAGCGCGTACGCGAACAGCGGGCCCTGCCAGGGCCTGTCCGGGTCCGGCGTGGGGTGGGTCAGTTCCAGGACGTCGCCGAAGCGGTAGCCCTTGCCCGCGGTGTCGTACTTGAGCAGCGAACGGGCGTCGTACAGCCGCCGGACCGCGTCCGCGACACCGCGCTTGAGCGGCTTGGGCAGCGCCCGGCCGTAGCGCGAGGTCCAGTACGCGAGCAGCTCGCCCGGCTCGTCGGCGCGGCGCAGCACGGCCTCGACGGCCTGCCGGGAGTACCCGTGGGCGCCGGCGTCCAGCCGGGCGCGGGTGAACTCGGCGGCGCCGACCAGCGCGGCGGTGCGCAGCTGCGCCCCGTACCGCAGCCACCGCAGCAGCCCGAGGGTCCACTCCGGTTCGGCGACGGCGAGTTCGCGCACCAGCGCGGTGTAGCGGTCGTCGCGGGCGCCGCCGCGCTCGTAGAAGGTGTCCTGGCCGACCAGGTTGGAGACCGACAGGAGGAAGAGTTCGGACTTGCGGTCCCGGAGGTAACCGGTGCCGCCCTCGTGGGTGAGGCCGCGCTGCCCGGTCGTGGTCACCGGCGAACTCGGACTCGACGTGGCCTTGCGGCTGTTGAACCTGGACATGCTGCAGCCCCCCTCGGCTTTTGCTCGGTCGTCAACGGGAGGGAGGCATGCCGCGCTGAGGGGTGCCCGAGATCGTGCCGGTCGTTGTCGAACGACCGGCCTCGGCGGAGGTAGGTGCCTTGTGCTCTATCCGATTGAGCTAGCGGCCGCGCTCGCGCACGGCACGCCCGGGACTTGAACCCGGAACCGCAAGATCCGAAGTAACCCCCGCCTGCGCACCGGGCACTCCGAAGCGCAGCTGCCTCCCGAGATCAAAGGTGGCGGCGGTGTTTCGCGGACTTGAACCGCTACGCCGGAAGACCGGCGTCCACCAGAAGTAACCGCTGCCGTCGCACCGGGAGGTGCGGAAATGCTGTTCATGTTGAGGTGTCCAGAGTTCAAGGACGGCTGAGGTGACACAGCTGCTCTACCGACTGAGCTACACCGGCCCGAAGCCGGTGACGGGACTCGAACCCGCGACACGCCCATTAAGAGTGGAAGTAACCTCTGCCTGCGCACCTGGACGAGAGAGACCTTAGTCAGGCCCCTCCCGCCGGTGCACCTCATTTACCGCCGGGAAGTTCCTGGGGAGCTCCTCCGCCGGCTCCGGCGGCTCACGCCGGGGCGACGATCACCGCCCGGGCGCGCTCGGTCAACTCCCGTACCCGGCGTTCACCCTGGAAGGGCTCCAGCCGCCGGAGCATCTCCACCACGTACTCCCGGCTGCGCTGCGAGGAGATCCGGCCGGCCACCTCGACGGCGCGCTCGCCGGCGGCGACCGCGGCGTCCAGATTGCCCGCCTCGGCCTCGGCCATCGCCGAGACCACCAGCCGCAGCCCGTGCGAGCGGACGAAGCCCTCGGTGGGCTTGGCCAGCGCCTCCCGGGTGAACTGCCGGACCTTGGAGGGCACTCCGAGGTCGCGGAAGCACTCGGCGGCGTCGGCGGCCAGCCGGTCGTAGGCGTAGAAGTCGATCCACGCCGGGTCGGGGTCCCCGGCGCGTGCTCGTTCGAGTGCGCTCTCCGCCGCCCCGAGCGCCGTCGCGCACGCCGCTGCGTTGCGGGCCTTGGCCTGGGCGCGCGCCTCCACCAGGTGGAAGAAGCTCATGGTCCGGGCGGTGGCCAGGCTGCGGTTGCGCTCCAGGGCGGCCTGGGCGAGGTCGACGGCCTCCTCGGCGAAGCCCCGGTAGCCGGCCTGGAGGCTCATCGAGGCGAGCACGTAACCGCCGAGCGGCACGTCGGCGGCGGCCCGGGCGAGCCGCAGGGCCTGGATGTAGTAGCGCTGGGCGGCCTCGTGCTGGCCGGTGTCGAAGGCCATCCACCCGGCCAGCCTGGTGAGTTCGGCGGTCGCGCCGAAGAGCGCCCGGCCGACCGCGTCGCTGTAGGAGGCCAGCAGCAGCGGCGCCGCCTCCACCCGCAGGCACTCCGGCACCATCGACGAACGCCAGTCCCCGCCACCGTACTTGGAGTCCCAGCGGCGGGCCTCCTGGGCGGCCTCGCGGAGCTTGACGGCGTCCGAGTGGCCGACCCGGTACGAGGAGTTCTCGCTGGGGGAGCGCGGCACCTCGCGGGCCACCGAGCCGTCCGCCGGGTTGATCAGCCAGCGGGAGACGGGCGTCGCGTACGCGGCGACCGAGAAGGTGCCGGCCAGGCTGTCGCTCCAGCGGCCGCCGCCGGGGCCCCGGCGAAGGTCGAGGTCGACCCGGAACAGGTCGGTGGCGGAGCGCACGGCGTCGGCGACGTCGCGCGGGAAGGCCAGGCCGAGTTCGGGCGCCGGGTCGGTGTCGCCCAGGCCGATCTCCTCCAGCGGCACGGGCCGGCCGAGCTTGCCGCCGATCGCGGTGGCGATCAGGTGCGGGACGGGCCCCTGCGGCACCATGCCCTTGCTGACCCACCGGGCCACCGAGGTCTTGTCGTAGCGCAGCGTCAATCCGCGCTGAGCGCCTAGGTCGTTGACCCGACGGGCCAGGCCGGCGTTGCTGATCTGGGCGAGGGTCAGGAGCGTGCCGAGCCGTTCGTTCGGTCCTCGTGGGCTGACGGTCATGGTGGCGGCGGCACCTCCTGCGGCCTTGTGCGCGGGGCCCGGGCGGCACCGGGCCGTAGCTGCTGTACCTAGAGTAGTCGGACGCGTTCCGACGGTTAAGAGGCCGCATTCCGGATGGCGGGATCGCGCACCCGGCGGTGCCGCGCCGGGCCGTTGCGGCAGTTGGTCCGGACCACCCGGAGCGGTTCGGCCGCTCCGCGCGCCGGAGCGTCGTGCTCCGGTCCCGTGTTCACGTGCGCCCGGCCGTGCCCCCTGGCCCGACCGGCTGCGCGGCGATTCGCTGGTGGTCGTGGGTCGGCCCGCCGTCGAGGACCCGGCGGGCCGGGGGATGCCGCCGCCTCAATCCCCGCGGGCGGCGGCCAAGTCCGGGAGGGCATGCGGATGCCCTCCCGGGCGGGGCGACGCCTTTCGGCCATCTCGCGATGCCCATGTCAAGGGCGCCGTCCGGGCGGTCCGGGTCAGGGAGGGGGAGGCCCGGCCCGCCCGAACCCGCCGCCGGCGAACTCCCGCCCGGCGGCTGCCGAGGCCACGGCGAAACGGAACCGGAACCGACAACACCGGCCCCGGCCACGCCCGGTGGTGGCACGATGTCTCCTGACGGCGCGCCGGAACGAGGGCACGCCCGGACGCGCGTGCGGGCCGCGACCCGGCACCCCACCCGGCCGCCCCGCCCGGCGCCGGACGCGCCGCGCGAGTGCAGGTCCTCGTCCGGTGGAGGCGCGATGCGGTGGCTGACGGGCTGGAGCACGGGTGCGCCCCGGGCGGGAACACCGGCGCACGAGGCACTCGCCACGGTCACACCGATCGCCGCGCGCCCCCTGTGGACCGGCCCCAACCCCCTCTGGGCGGTGGGCGACTGGCGCCCCGAGGAGATCCGCCTGGTCACCCTCCGCCCCGGTGCCCCCGCCGCCGTCAGCACCGGACCGACCACCCCCGACCCGGTCGAGGACACCCCCGCCACCACCCGGCTCGCCGTCCTCGGCCACTGCGGAGCCACCGACGCCGAACTCGCCGCCGGCCTCGCCGCCGCCCGCGGCGGCGCCGTCCGCCACCTGACCGCCTGGCCCGGCAGCTACACCGTCGTGCTGCGCACCGGCACCCGCTCCACCCTGCTGCTCACCGACCTGGCCGGCGCCCAGCCCGTCTTCCACACCCCCTGGGCCGGCGGCACCGCGTACGCCACCGCCGCCCTCCCGCTCGCCGACCTGGTCGGCGCCGCCCTCGACACCGGCCACCTCGCCGCCCGCCTCGCCTGCCCCGAGTCCCCGGAGGCGCTCGGCACCGGCACCCCGTACCTGGGCGTCCAACGGGTGCCGCCCGGCCATGTGCTGGCCATCCGCGGCGGCCGCCCGTACCTCGACGCCTACGACGAGCCGCCCGGCGCCGAACAACCCCGCGACGAGGCGCCCGCCATCCGCGAACTCACCCGCGCCCTGCTGGAATCCGTCCGCTCCCGGGTCCGCACCACCGCAACGGCCGGCGGCCCCGCCGGGCGCGCCCGGCTCGGCGTCGACCTCTCGTACGGCACCGCCTCCGCCACCGTCGCCCTGCTCGCCGCCGCCGTGCCGCTGCCGCCGGTGCCCACGGGCGCAGGGGGCGCCGGGGCCGCGCCGCTCGCCGTCGGCACCAGGAGCGCCGCCGGGGCTTCCGGAGCCGCCGGGGCTGCCGGGGCCAGGAGCGGTGCGGTCAAGGGCTCCTGGGTCCGGCAGAACGCCCAGGGGCCCTCCGCCCCCGAGCAGTTGGCCGCCGTCACGCTCGGCGAGACCGAACCGCCCACCACCCTCGCCCTCGCCCCCGACACCCCGCGGCTGCGGCACACCGTGCTCGACCCCGGCCCCGACACCCTCCCCTACGCCGTCCTGCGCGCCGACCCGCAGTCCGGTCCGCTCACCGACGAGCCCGGCCCCGAACTCGTGGCCGTCGCCCGCGCCGAGGCCCGCTTCGACGCCGGCGGCACCGACCACCTCACCGGCTACGGCGCCCGCCAGGTCCTGGACGGCCACCCGGCCCGGCTCGCCGACCTCATCCGGGCCGGGCGGCCCCGTGAACTCCTGCCCCCGGTCGCCGCCCTGGCCGGCGCCGACCGGGCCGCAGCCGGTGTGCTGGCCGGCGCGCTGCGCACCCCGCTCACCGTGGTCCGGGCCGCCCACCGGCTCTCCCGGGTCCGCTACGCCGAGGCGCTGGACGAGGCGGCCGCCAAGCTGACCGCCCGCCACGTCCCCGACGGCGCGGGCACGGCGGGCGACCGCTCGGCCGTCGACCTCGCCTGGTGCGTCCCCGGCCCGGCCGCCCGCTGGCTCTCCGACGAGGCGCTCTCCTCGGTGGCCCTCCGGCTACGGCTGGCGGCGCGCAAACCGGCGCCCGAGGAACACCCCGGCGCGCACCGCGCCCGGCACGCCCTCCACCGCCAGGCACGCTCCTACCGCACGCTCGTGCACGCCGCCGAACGGCCCGGCCAGCGGCTGCACGCCCCCTTCCTCGACAACCAGGTGGTCCGCGCGGCCCGGCTGCTCCCCGACGACGTCCGCCTCCAACCCGGCGCCCGGCACGCCCTCCTGCACGCCGTCCTCACCGGCGCCGGCCGCACCGACCTGCCCCCGGACTGGGGCCGCGGCCCCCGCCCCGACCGCACCGCCCCCACCCGGGCCGGCCTGCGCCTCGCCGCCGACGGCCTCGCCGAACTCTTCGACGCCCCCCTCCTCGCCGAAGCGGGACTCATCGACCTCCCCGCCGTACGCGCCGGCCTCGCCCGCTCCACCGACCCCGCCACCCCCCTCTCCCCGGCCGACCTGGCCGGCCTCGCCGACCTCGTCTCCACCGAACTCTGGCTCCGCCGCCTCCGCGCCCGCCGCCACGGCGCCTGCTGGACCGGCCTCCCCCATCCCCGGCTCCCGGCCCTCACCCCCTGACCCCCGCGGCTCCCCCCTCCCCGGGGCCTGGGCGAGCCGGCGCACCCCCGTCCGAGCCGCCCCCGCCGCTACGCCGTTCGGCGCGGCTGGCCCGGGCGGTGGCGCCGGGCAGGTGATGATGGCGGAGCTGTGAGCCAGCGGTGAGGAGTGTGCGCGGTGGCCGGTGTGAGCCCGGGGCAGGAGGTTCCCGTGGTGCTGTCGGTACTCGGGCGGCCGCCGACGGGGCGGCCGCCCGGGGTGCTGGCGGCCTGCGACGGGTCGGACGGGTCGCTGTGGGCGTTGGACCGGGCGATCACCGAGGCGGAACTTTTCGGGCTGCCGCTGTACGTGCTCGCCGTGGTGAACCCGGCACCGGCCGGGTACCCGCCCGGGATGGCCGAGCTGGTGCAGGAGAGCGTGGAGACGCTGGTCGAGAGCATGGCGGACGGGCTGCGCCGGGCGGTGGCGGCGGTGCTGCGGCAGCGGGTCCGGCCGTACGAGGGGGAGATGTCGCTGCACGTGGTGCTGGGCAACGTGATCGAGGTGCTGCTGGAGGCCTCGACCCGGCAGCACACGCTGGTGGTCGGCACCAGGGGCAACGGGGGCTTCGCCCGGTTGCTGCTGGGGTCGGTGAGCTCGGCGGCGGTGCACCACGCGGCCTGCCCGGTCCTGGTGGTGCCGGCGCCCCCGGAGGGCTGACGCGAGGCAGCCCGGCGGTGTCGGGAATGTGCCGAGATGGTTCATCGTTCACCCATCCCGTACATCCGCACGAGACGCCCCCTGGAGCCCCCCGACATGAAGGTCGAGATCTGGTCCGACATCGCCTGCCCCTGGTGCTACATCGGTAAGCGCCGCTTCGAGCAGGCCCTGGCGGACTTCCCGGGCAAGGAGGACGTCGAGGTCGTCTACCGCCCGTACCAGCTGGTCCCCGACGCGCCCGCGACGGCGAGCCCGCACCGCGCCTGGCTGGCCGAGCGCTACGGCCCGCAGTCGGTGGCGATGGACGCGCGGGTGGCCGAGCTGGGCCTCGCCGAGGGCATCACGTACGACTTCGACGCCGCCCTGCACGCCAACACCTTCCTGGGACACCGCCTGCTGCACCTCGCCGAGGCCGAGTACGGCGCCGAGGCGCAGGGCCGGCTCAAGGAGGCGCTGCTGAAGGCGCACTTCACCGACGGCGTGGACGTCGGCGACCGCGACGCGCTGGCCGACGTCGCGGTGGCGGCGGGTCTGGACCGCGAGCGGGTGACCGCCTACCTGGCGGGCGACGAGGGCACCGCCGAGGTCCGCGCCCAGCTGGCCGAGGCCCGTGAGCTGGGCATCAGTGCCGTGCCGACCTTCGTGTTCGAGGGCAAGTGGGCGGTCCAGGGCGGGCAGGAGGCCGCGACCTTCCGCAAGGTGCTGGAGCAGGTCGCCGCGGAGATCGGGGAGCGCCGCCCGGCCCCGGTGCAGGTCGCCCCGGCCGGTGAGGCCTGCGCGGACGGCTCCTGCGCCGTCTGAGCGGGTGGCCGCAGGAGCGGGAGGCCCGTTCCGGGCCCGCTACGAGCACCTGAACCGGGCCTGCGCCCAGTCCGCCACGTTCAGCGCCGACCAGATCCCGTGCACCGGCGTGACGACCAGCCGGATCGACTTCTGCCCGGCCAGCGGCACGTGCACCGGCACCGCGTCGTCCCCGGCGCCGATGGCGCGGGAGCGCCACAGGGTGCTGCCGTCGCCTCCCTGGACGGTGAAGACCACCCCGCCGGGGCTGAGCGTGGCGTCGTCGACCCCGGCGACCGCGTCGAAGGACGTGCAGCCCCGGTTGAGGTCGATCAGTGTGGTGGCCGGCGCGTGCACGGTGATGGCGTGCGGGTGGTAGTCGCCGCCGATCCAGCCGCCGTCGCGCTGCGAGAACCTGTCGCTGCCCTTCTGCCGGATGCTGGGCCCCTCCGGCGGCACCCGGTGGTTGCCGGGCTTGAGGACGGGCAGGGAGTCGCCCCAGAAGTCGGTGGGCGCGGGCGGGATCGGCGGGGTGACGGTCGGTTCCGGCACCGGCGGCACCGTGGGAACGGTGGGCGTCGGGACGACCGGCACCTCCGGCAGCTCCGGCAGCTCCGGCAGCTCCGGCGTCGGCGGCGGCGGGAGGGT
Source organism: Kitasatospora sp. NPDC101157 (assembly GCF_044768255.1). NCBI lineage: Bacteria > Bacillati > Actinomycetota > Actinomycetes > Kitasatosporales > Streptomycetaceae > Kitasatospora > Kitasatospora sp. NPDC101157. The sequence continues at coordinate 73,856 of NZ_JBIWPL010000033.1, forward strand.
CGGGGCCGGGACGCGCGGTGGCTCGGTGGTCGGTTCGGTGGTCGGTTCGTGCCGCGGGGCCCGGGCGGCCACCGGGGGCTGGGTCGGCTTCGAGGTCGGCTTGGGGGTGGGGGTCGCACTCGGGCTGGGCGCGGGCTGCTCCGGGGCCGCGGCCGGGGCCGGGGCCGGGGCGGCGCTGGTGGGCGCTGGGGTGGGCGCCGGGGTGGGCGGCGCGGGCGGGGCTGCCGCCGGTGCGGGGGAGGCCGGGGCGGAGACCGCCGGGGGAGCGGCCACGGGCGGCCCCGGCTCGGTCGAGCCGGTCAGCGCGTAGGCGGCCACCGCCGCCGCCGCCACCGCGACGGCGGCGGCGATCCCGGCCTTGGCGGCGGTACCCAGGCCCTCGCCGGCCGCGGCGGCGGCCGAGCTCCCGCCGGAAGCGCCGGACGCACCCGCGGCGCCGGAGGCCCCGGCGGCACCGGCCGCGCCGGAGGCTCCCGCAGCACCCGCGGCCCCCGCCGCCGTGCCCGAGGATCCGGCCGAGGCCGCCGCCGTCCCCGCCGCGGCCGCACCGCCGACCGCGGCGACACCGCCCACGGCGGCCGCGGCGGCGCTGAACCCGCCGACTCCGACCCAGACCAGTACGCCGCCGGGCAGCAGCGCGCGCAGACCGGTGTTGATCTCGGTGAGTTCGAGGCAGGCCGCCGTGCAGCGGTCGCACTCCTTGAGGTGCCGGCCGACCTCCGCCGAGGCCCGCTTGCGCAGCGAGCCGCGCGCGTACGCCCCGAGCCGGTTGGCGTACGCCTCGCAGGTGCTCGCCTGGCTGCCGGAGACGTGGGCCTGGAGGAAGGCGGCGGCCAGCCGGTCGCGGGCCCGGTGGGCCTGGACGGCGGTGGCGTTGGCGGTCTTGCCGAGCATCACGGCGACGGCCTTCGGGGACTCCCGTTCGACCTCGGTGTGCCAGAGCACCACCCGGTCGTCCTCGGGGAGTTCGGCGTAGGCCTGCATGACCATCCGCTGGTCGGCCATCGCCATGGCCCAGGCGTCGGCGCCGGGGTCGGCCAGGTCGAAGTCGACGACGGCGGCCGAGGTCTGGGCGAACAGGCCGAAGTCGTCGACGAGTTGTTCGCGCCGCTCGCTCCGGGTCCAGGCGGCGGCGACGTTGCGCACGGCGGTCAGCAGATAGGCGCGGACGGCGAACTCCGGTCCCTTGCCCGCCTTGAGCGCCTGGAGCGTACGGGCGAAGACCTCGCCCGCGAGGTCCTCGGCGGTGAAGCTGTCCCGGCAGCAGGTGCGGGCGTAGCGGCGCACCGAGTCGACGTGCCGGAGGTAGATCTCCTCGTACGCGGTGTCGTCGCCGGCCCGGACCCGGGCGGTCAACTCGGCGTCGGAGGGCGGGCGCTCGCCGTCCACCGGGTCGGCGGGGGCGGGCACGGTGGGGCGTGCCGGGCGGCCGTCGCCGACGAACGCCTCCGGGGCGACGCCGCCCCGGCCCGCCGGGGCCTGGCCGGGCACCCGGCCGGGCGGCAGTGCGGCGGAGGAGGAGGACAGCGACTCGCGGCCGGGCCATCCGCCCTGGTCCGGGACGTGTCCGGCGCCGGAACCGGTCGCGCTGCCAGAGCCGGACGTGCTGCCCGAGCCGGACGCGGCGCCCGATCCGGCCGGGGCGCCCGATCCGGCCGGGGCGCCCGGCACTTGGGCCGAGCCGCTACCGCCGGGGCCCGCGGCGGATCCTTCGGCCGTACTGCCGGAGAACCCCCCGAAGTCGAGGCCGTACCCGTAGTCGTTCTGTTCCTCGGCGCTCACAACGGACCCCAGATTCCACGACAGCCCCCGTAGTGTGGCAGGGCGCGCGGGAGTGCGTGGGTGCACGGTTCCCCGGCGTACGGCGCCGACGGCGCGCGAAGGGCGCGCATCGGGACATTGGCTCCAACCACGGGCAAAGGATGGCATAGCGCAGGGACGCGCGGTAGCCGGACCGGCCGGTACCCACTCTTCCGAGGGGCCGTCGCGGATCTGTTCGCTCAGCGTGCGGCGAGGGGTCGCGCGACGCCCGCACCCGGCGCGCGCCCAGTCCGCGCGCCGGTGTTCCGCCCAACTCGCCTGCCCGCCCGGCGCGTCGGTCGCGGCGGCCCGGTGCCGCCGCCGGATCGGCATGCCGCGGGAGGCGGCTCAGCCCGCCCGCAGACCGTCCAGCAGTATCTGCAGCAGCCGGTCCGACGGCGCCGCGGCGGCCGGTTGACCGTCCGTCTGCGGACCGACCGCCGTGAAACCCGCCGCCGTCGGCGCCGAGACCGAGGGCCGCGCCGCGTGCACCGGCACCGAAGCGGTCAGCACCAGCACCACGTCCGACACCGTGACGCCCGGCCGCAGCTCGCCCGCCGCACCCGCGCGCGCCACCAGGGCGGCCAACAACTGCAGCAGCAGCCGGGGATCGGCGTCCGCCGGTGAGGGCTCCGCCCCCGCCCCGGACCGCGCCTCCTCGCCGCGCAGGTCGAAGCGGACGGCCGCCGCCGGTTCCGGCGCCCGCTGCTCCGGCACCCGGCCCAGCTCCTCCGCGTACCGGAAGGCCTCCGGCGGCAGCAGCCGCCCGGCCCCGGTGCCCACGGCCCGGGCCAGGTACCCGGCCAGCGCCTCCCAGGCGCCCTCGCCGCCGTACAGCGACTCCCGCGCCTGCGCGGTCAGCCAGGCCACCTCCTCGGCGGCGATCCGCTGGACCAGCACCTCCTTGCTCGGGAAGCGCCGGTAGACCGTGCCGACCCCGACCCCGGCCCGGCGCGCGACCTCCTCCATCGGAGCGCCGTAGCCGAACTCGCCGAACACCTCCCGGGCGGCCCGCAGCACGCTCTCCAGGTTCCGCCGGGCGTCCACCCGCAACCGGGCCCCGGGCACCGGCGCGGTGGCCTGCGGGGGCTCCGCCCGGTACGGGACGGCCGCGTACGCCATCCCGCCCTGCGGCAGGTCCACCGGGCCGCGCTGCTCCGGGACCGTGCCCTGTCCGGCGTGCGGTGCGCCCGCCCGCCCCAACACCTGCTTCTGCTCCATCATCCCAACTCTCCCCCGCAGGCGTCCGGAACCGGACCCTGTCGTCGCCCGCCCCTGCACCCCCCGGTGCAGCTCAGCCCGTCAGAAATGACCAGATGACCCATCGCTCGTGCCGCCCGTCCCGTTCCGGTGACCACGGTCGTGCCGCCGGGCCGCTCTTGACGTCCGGCTCGGTGCGTCGGCACCGCCCGGGGCCTCGTCCGGGAACTACCCTTCCCCGGATGACTGTCCCCCAGTCGGGTTCTCGCGCCAACGCTGGAACTGGCCGTAGCGGCCGCTCCACGGTGCGTCGCCGCCGGTTGTCATGGCGACGGCCGCTCCGGCACACAATCCGACCATAGTTCACGGCTCTTCGCGGCCGAAAGTGCGTCAGAAAGTCGCCCGGCAAGCACAACTGGCCCCGGCCGTCACTTCCGTCGCAACCAGCCCCGTACGGACTGTGGACAAGACCACCTCCGCCGGTCCTTCATAGGGGTGCGTGATGGGGGGACACCCCCGGCCGCGAGGCCGGGACGAAACGTCACATCGGCAGGAGGTGCACCATCAGGATCCTGATCGCCGGCGGCGGCTGCGCCGGGATGGCCACCGCGCTCCACCTCCAGCGTGGCCTGCGGGAGCGGCTGCGGCGCGGGGAGGTGGAGATCACCGTCGTCGAACCCCGGGCCTACTCCACCTACCACCCGCTGCTGGCGGAGGTCGCGGCCGGCTCGATCGACCCGCGGCACGTGGTCGTGCCGTTGCGCCGCGCCCTGCCGGACTGCCGGGTGCTCACCGCCCGGATCACCCGGATCGAACACGCCGCCCGCCGCGCGCTGGCCGATGCCGCGGGCCCCGGCGAGCCCCCGGCGCCGCTCGAACTCCCCTACGACGTCCTGGTGGTGGCCCCGGGATCGGTCTCCCGGACGGCCCCGGTGCCAGGCCTGGCCGAGCACGGACTCGGCTTCTCCACCGTCGGCGACGCGGTGCACCTGCGCAACCACGTGCTGGAGCAGCTCGACCTCGCCTCCGCCACCCGGGACCCCGCCCTGCGGCAGTCCGCGCTCACCTTCGTCTTCGTCGGCGCCGGGTACGCGGGCGTCGGCGCGCTCGCCGAACTGGAGGACATGGCCCGCACCGCCGTACGGGGCCACCACAACGTCCGCGCCGAGGACCTGCGCTGGGTGCTGGTCGAGGCGACCGACCGGATCCTCGCCGAGGAGTCGCCCGAACTCGCCGAGCACACCCTCGGCCAGCTGCGCGAGCGCGGCGTCGACGTCCGGCTGCGCACCACCCTGGAGTCCGCCGCCGGCGGGGTCGCCGCGCTCTCCGACGGCAGCCGCTTCGGAGCCCGCACCCTGGTGTGGACGGCGGGCGTCCGGCCGTCCCCGATGCTGCGCGACACCGACCTGCCGCTGGACACCCTGGGCCGGGTCCGCTGCCTGGCCACCCTGCAGGTCGTCGGACCGGACGGACGGGCGCTGCCCGGGGTCTGGGCGGCGGGCGACGGTGCCGCCGTCCCCGATCCCGGCGCGGACGGCGCCCCCTGCGCGCCCAACGCCCAGCACGCCTTCGCCCAGGCCGAACTGCTGGCCCGCAACATCGCGTTGGCCCTGGACGGCGGACCGCACGCGCCGGGCCTGGCCGCGTACCGGCCCGGCCCCGCCGCCTGCTCGACCTCGCTGGGCCTGCACCGGGCCGTCGCCCACACCCGGCGCGGCGGCCGGCTCACCGGACGCCGGGCGTGGTGGCTGCACCGGGCGCGGCACCTGCGGCGACTGCCGAGCGCGGAGCGCCGGGTGCGGGTGCTGATGGACTGGGTGCTGCTCGGAGTGTTCTCCCGCGAGGTGGTCTCCCTGGGAACGATCGGGCACCCGCGTTCGGTATTCGAGGGCGGATTCGATTCCGGTCCGGGTCGGCCGTCCGGGCCGGGGCCGGAAGCTCCCCGATGAACACGCCCGTCGCCCGGGCCCGGCGGCCGGTCCGAGGACCGATCCGACGGCCGATCCGACGGCCACGCCGGGCGGGCGACTTCCGGAACCGGCCCTCCGCCTGACAGGATCAGCCCGAACTGGTCATTACCCCGTGTACCGATGTGTACACAAAAAGTGATGATATGCCTGGAAAACGAGGAAGCGGCCGTCGTTTGAACCTCATGCGCTGGAGCGCCCGGCTCACCGGAGTCCCCTGGCGTGCCGCCCCACCCAACGGGGCCGGCACCGACGAGGGCACGCCCTCCACCGACAACGTCGTCGTGCCCGGCCCCCGCGACCCGATCGGCCCCGCCACCACCGCCGAACTTCTCGACCCGCACAAACCCCAGGACCTGCGCGAGGTCCTCAACCGCATCCCCGCCCCGGTCGCCGTCACCTACGGCCCGCTCCACCAGCTCGGCTACGCCAACCGCGCCTACCGCGAACTCTTCGGCGACCGCCCCACCGGCCTGCCCGCCGCCGAGGCCCTTCCCGAACTCGGCACCATGGGCGTCCTGCCCCTGATGGACCAGGTCATCCGCGGCGGACGCCCCCGCAGCGTCAAGGCCCGCTGCATCCTCGGCCTCACCGGCAACCGCTACTACAACGTCTCCTGCGTCCCGCTCGGCACCGGGGACGCCGGTGAGCCGGCCGACAAGCCGCCGGCCCCCGACGGACCGCCCGCCGGAGTGCTGATCTTCGCCGCCGAGGTCACCGACCAGGTCCTCGCCGCCGCCCGGCTGCGCGAAGCCGAACGCCGCCAGCGCGAGGCCGCCGTCACCCTCCAGCGCAGCCTGCTCCCGCAGAAGCTCGACCAGCCCGCCGACCTGCGGGTCGCCGCCACCTACCAGCCGGGCGGCGCCGAGGCCGCGGTCGGCGGCGACTGGTACGACGTCATCGCCATCGCGGGCGGACGCACCGCGCTCGTCATCGGCGACGTCATGGGCCGGGGACTGCGGGCGGCCGCCGTGATGGGCCAGCTGCGCACCGCCGTACGCGCCTACGCCCGCCTCGACCTGCCCCCGCACGAGGTGATGTGCCTGCTCGACGGCCTGGCCATGGAGATCGACGCCAACCAGATCGCCACCTGCACCTACGCGGTCTGGGACCCGCGGGGCCGCACCCTCTCCTACGCCTCGGCCGGTCACCTCCCCATGCTGCTGCGCTGCCCCGACGGGACCATCCTGCGCAGCGAGGAACAGAACGGTCCCCCGCTCGGCACCGGCGGCGGCCTGCACGTCTCCCACACCCTGCGCCTGCTCCCGGGCACGACCGGAGTCCTCTACACGGACGGCCTGGTCGAGCGCCGCGACGAGGACATCGACCAGGGACTCGACCTGCTGGCCCGCACCCTCACCGGCGCGATCGGCGCCCCCGAGGTGATCTGCGCCCGGCTGCTGCGGGCGATGGGCGTGACCTCGGAGCACGACGACGACGTCGCCGTCCTGGCCTTCCAGCTGCCAGCCGAGGAGGGTGCCGAAAATTCGCTTGCGGCGCTTGACTCGGCCTCCCCAGAGGTCTAGTGTTCTTCGAGTTGCCTGGCAGGGAGCACCGGACACGCATCAGCGCGGACGGTCCCGGGGCAGCCAATCCCTTGAAACACCACTCCGGTCCGTACCGGTCGTTTCGCTTTTCGCGTCCCGGCTCGGTGCTTATTCGGCGTGCTCGTTTTATCGGATTGCGGCCGGACTCGGCTGGATTCGCTTTTCGGAGCGGGGATCGGCTAGAGTTTGGAACGTCGGACGGGGCGTCAAGCACCGG
>NZ_JBIWPL010000034.1:0-53198 GCF_044768255.1 Kitasatospora sp. NPDC101157
GAACCAACCTGCACGCCCCACGCCCGCCCTGCTACCCGTACCAGGGCCGTCCGGATGGCTTCACCCCCTCCCACGCCACCCCAACCCCACCCACACCCCCCCAACCACACCACCCCAACCCCACCCGACACCCCAACCCCCACCCTCACCCACACGAGTGCCCCACACCACCCACCCACCCCAGAGAACGACACCCACCCCTCCTCGACCGAACGAGTGACCCACCCACCCCAGCCCCACCACCACAGCCACCCAGGGCGACGGAGAGACCCCCGGACAACGGGAACATGCCGGACGACGCGAGTGGGCCAGGCCGCGGGCTGGCCCGTGCCTGCGGGTCAGGTCACCGAGCAGGCCAAAAAAGACGCTCGACCTGCCGCCGTCCGCGCCGGGGCTGGCAACGGCCCGCCCCCAGTTGGCGCCGCCCGCCCCGCACAGGCCCCCGCCCCCCACCTCCGGCGCCATGTCGTCCACCAGCGCGCAGACCTCCGGACGGGCCTGAGCGTCGGGGTACTTCTGACTACGGGCCATCGTTGGCCCGCCGATGTCATTGGTGCCGTCGTCGTTGAGCCCAAAACCCCACCCGACGCACCGCGGACCGCCACCGGCGCCGATGCCGGCCGGCCGGCGGGCACTGCTGAGTGCGGGGGCCGGTCAAATCGCTCCGGCCACCGCCCGGTAGCGTCTACCCCTTCGGGCGCCATCAGCGCCTGGAGTTCAAAAGGTGAGTGCTGATGACACGTGGCGAACTGCCTGTCGTGTGGAGCCTGCCTCCTGAGGATGCCCGAGCCGGATGGCGGGCCTTGTGGTGGAGCGTCGGACCGGGCAACGACCTTGCGGTGATGCTGGTTCAGGAACGGAACCTGCGCCGTTCCCCGCATGTCAAGGGATGGCTCGGATGGAGGGTCACGGGTCCGTGTGACGGCGTATTGGTCACGATCTCGGGCGGGACGGAGGACCGCACCCCCGTTACCGGCATCCCCGCGGGGACCGGACACCTGGCCCTGCTTCCGGGGGCGCGGTTCTTGTTGGCGTCAGGCCGGACGGGCCAGGACCAGAACGGGATCTGGGAGAGGAACGCGGTTGTGCACTCCCCCGAGGGTCACCCGGTGAAGCGCTTCTGCATCGGCGATGACATCGACTACCTCATCACCGACCGCCACGGTGGCATCTGGACCTCCTACGGTGACGAGGGCATCTACGGCGACCACCCGGAGACCAGCGCCGGCCTGGCCTGCTGGGACACCGACGGCACCCTCACCTGGAGCCCTCAGGGACGGCTCCCCGTATGGCCCTTGAGCGGAAACGCGGGCGCCACCGAGGCGGCGGCAGCCTGGCTCGCCTGGTACAGCCACAAGGGTGCCTTCATGTCCCGAGTCGATCCCGCCACCGGCGACGTCACCAGCTACCGCAACCCGCTGAGAGACACCGACGGCATCGCCGTCCGCGGCACCCGGATGCTCCTCAGCCGCCGGTCCCACAACCGTCCCGAGGTCGAGCTGAGCCGCGCGGAACTCATCGGCGACGCCTGGGTGATCACCGCTCAGGAGAAGCTGCGACTACCGGGCCCGGTGGTCAGGCGCTGCGCCCAGGGCCGCGACGGTTTCCTCTGGCTCCGCGCCGGTGACAGCTGGGTACAGGTGGAGGCTTGAGCCGTCAACGCTCGACCGCGGGCCGCTGCTTGCACCGCCGCGCACGATGTCGGACCGGGGCAGCCGATGGTCTCCGCTTCCAGGACCGCCGCGCCGCCGATCTCGCAGCCCGGATCGCAGCTCCGGCAGGCTGATCCGCGCTACCCGGGGCGAAGGACGGGCTCGATCTCGGCGAGCACGTCGTACAGCTGACGGGCACCCGGCGCGACGCGGTCGTCCGTGTCCCGCGAAATCTCCGCGCATATCCGCATCGCGTTGTCCCGGTCCTCGGCGAAGACGCTGAACACGTCAACGACTGCCGTGTGGATCCAATCGCTGTGATGCGGGTTGGCGACCGCCATCGCGGAGGCGACGATCGTCAGCCCGATCCTGTCCTTTCGTCGGAACAGGGCTTCCGCGGTCACCCGGGTGACGAAGGTGTCACCCGGGTCGAGCACGAGCTCCAGCAGTGGCCCATGGGCCTCCTGCATGTCGGCGAAAGCCGCCAGGCCGTGCCCGGCATCCGCCCGGTCGCGGTAGTCCTGGCTTCGCCCGAGCTCGCGGAGCGCCGCGAGAGCAGCATGCCGCCGGTCACTGTTCCCCTCCAGCAGAGCACGCAGTCGCCTGACCTCAGCGATCAGCCGAGGCATGTCCTGTCGCGCGGACGCGATGAAATCGAGATCGGCATCCAGTTGCAGGTCCGGACCGACCTGGACCTGCTCTCCGTCGGTGAACCGACTGAGATAGATCTCATCGTCTTTCACGACAGTCGCTGGGGCGATCTGGATGCAGCTCGCCCCGCCGGTCGCACCTCGGGTCTCCAGCACAGGAATCCACGGGCCCGTGGACGCGGCCGCGATGCGCACCTCCATGGAATCGAGCTCTTCTTCAGTCGGCATGACCGGATCATCCACCCCGACCTGGCAAAGCGTCCATGGTGTCGGCGTACTCGTTGAGTTGGAGGACGGGCCTGGGCCGCCGCATCAGTAGCAGGTCCTCGCCCCAGGCGTCCAGCACCGCCGCGTGGCCGGCAGCGCGGGCAGCCGCCTCCACCCGGGCGAAGAGCCGCTGCTGCGCCGCCACTTCGCCGGTCGCGGTGATCCGGGCGACGGTGTCCAGCAGGGCGGCGCTCTCCCAGCCGGGCAGCGGGAACCGGTCCAGCTCCCAGGCCAGGTACTTGTTGTAGGGGCGCGGGCGGCGGTCCAGGGTGAAGAGCAGGAGCAGGAATCCGACGCTCGCGGCCGCGTCGAGGTGGCCGGCGAGCGGGTTGCCGTCGCGGTGGTTCTTGACCGAGCGGTAGAGCGCGTTGGCGTAGGCGTCCAGCAGAGCGGCGCCGGACCGGAAGGCCTCCTCGGCGCCGAGCCGTCCCGTTGCGGCGACGATCCGGCTGACCTCCCCGTCGCAGCGGTCGACCAGCACCTGGGAGCGGGCGGTGGCGTACCGCTCCCAGGCGGCGGGCCGGCGGAAGCGTTCGAGGGTGGTGACGACCAGGTCGAGCCGCGCGGAGCGGTAGCCGTCGAGCGCGGCCGGCTCGCTCGCCGCGTCGTCGTCGTCGAGGATGACGTAGAGGTCGTGGTCGGAGTGACGGGTGGTCATGCCGTCGTGGGCCCGGGAGCCCTTGAGGACGAGCCCCGCGACGGCCGGGTCGGCCGTCGCATCGGCGACGAACGCCTGGAAATCCAGTGTCACGCCAGGTCCTTGCGCATCAGGGTGCACATCGTCTCGTACCGCTGGAGCGAGCCGTCCTCGGCCTCCACGTCCCAGGAGTCGAGCTCGCGGCCGAAGGCCCGGTAGCCCAGGCGTTCGTAGAGGGCGCGGGCGCGCGGGTTGCTCTCCTCGACGCCGAGTTCGGCGCGGGTCAGGCCCCGGGCGCCGATCCGCTGCTCGGCGGAGCGGACCAGCAGCGTGCCGATCCCGCAGGACTGCAGGGCCGGATGGACGCCGAGTTGCCAGAGCGTGCCGGCGCCGGGCTTGACCGTGTAGTCGATGCCGCCGACCGCCACCGGGAGCCCGACCGGCGTGCAGACCGCCAGGTAGTCGATCTCCCCCGCCTCGGCGCGGCGGATCTGGTGGACGAGCTCGCGCACGTGCTTGGGTGAGCCGGCCCAGGTGCAGGCCGGCAGGTCCGCGTCGGTGAGGCCGCGCACCGACAGATGCAGCCTGATCTCGGTCATCACCGCATCCCTTCGACTCCGGCAGTAGCCGTTTCCCATTTCAGCAAGCCGGTCCCCGCGCCGTCCAAGGGGTTTCGGACCGGCCCCGACGTCAGGCGGTGATGCCCGTGAGCGGGGCGCCGGCCCAGCACACCCTGGACTTCCTCTTGGAACCCTGGTCCACCAGCGTCCGTGCCGTCGTCGCGCCAGGCCGCGAAGTAGAAGTGGACGGCCGACCTCGGCGGCAGGGAAACCGAGGAGAACGGGCGCCGACCGTCGCCCGCGCCGATACCGTGGCCGGATGGATCAGAGCGAGCGGGACCTCCACGCATCGTCGTTCGGCGCGGCCGCGGCCGCCTACGCCGAGCACCGTCCGGACTACGCGCTCGATGCGGTGAGCTGGGCGCTGGGGGCCGCGCCCGGTCCGCGGGTGCTCGATCTCGGGGCGGGAACCGGCAAGTTGACCGCAGTGGTGGTCGCGTCGGGAGCGGAGGTGGTCGCGGTCGAGCCGGATCCCGCGATGCTGGCGGAGCTGCGCCGTTCGCAGCCGGCGGTCCGGGCGCTGTCGGGCAGTGCCGAGGCGATTCCGCTGCCGGACGCCTCCGTCGATGCCGTGCTGGCGGGAAACGCCATGCACTGGTTCGACATGGCGGTCGCGGGGCCCGAGATCGACCGGGTGCTCGCGCCGGGCGGGGTCCTGGCGGGGTTGTGGAACGTCATGGACGACGAGGTCGAGTGGGTGGCGGAACTGGCCCGCGTCAGCGGGCCCGCGGCCGTCGGACCGCGGGACACGCCGGCCAGTTGGCGGGCCGCGACGGCCGGGGCGCACCTTCCGAAGCCCGCCGGGACGCGCGGAACGCGGGAGGCGGCCGGGACCGACGGGGTGGCCCGGTTCGGTTCGCCGGAGCAGCGGCTGTTCCCGCACGGGCAGCGCCGCACCGCGGACTCCCTCGTCGCGACCCTCGGGACGCGCGCCGGGATGCTGGTCATGCCCGAAGCGGAACGGAAGGCCGCGCTGGCGCGGATCCGGTCGTTCCTCGCCCGCAGGCCGGAGACCGCCGAGGGCGAGTTCACCCTGCCGATGCTGACCGCCGTGCTGCGCGTCCGGCGGTCGAGGGTGCGGACGCCGGGCGGTGGCGATGCCTGAGGATTCGCCCCCCCGGGACGCGCCCCCGCCGACGGATGAGCCGCAGGAACCGACGGAGCCGACGAACCCGAAGAAGTCGGCAGCCTCACCGAGCATCCGCAGCCGGCTCCTGGCCCTGGCCCGCGTCCCGGTCCTGCTCGCCGGCCTCGCCGTCACGGTGCTCGGCTTCGTCCGGTTCGTCGACGTCTTCCAGGAGATCCACCTCTACCGGACCGTGCCGACCTGTGCGACCCCGGCGGCGCGGCCCGGAGCGCTCTGCGCGACCGTGGAGAGCGGCAGGGTGACGGAGCAGTGGAAGGAGCCAGGCGACGGCTCGACCACCTACAAGCTGACCGTCGCCCGTGAGACCGCGCCGGTCCGCAGCTACATGGTGGGCCAGGCGTTCTACGAGGACGTCAGCCCGGGCACCGTCGTGGAGCTGAAGATCCTGCGGGGCAAGGTGCTGGAGGTCAGCTACCACGGGCACCGCGCGCGAGCCCTCAACTTCCCGTGGCTGAAGTGGATCGAGTTCAGCGTGGTCATCGGCGCCGGGGTGGCCCTGGTGCTCGCCGGCGGCTATCTGGACGAACTGGTACAGCTGGTGGGCATGTTGGCGGTCACCGCGGCGGTCACCGCGGTCGCGACCGCCATCGGCGCGGCTGTCCTGATCACCGTCCAGTGGCCACTGGTCATCAGCCTGGCCATCGGCGCAGCCCTCTGGCTGCTCGCGGTCTACACCGGCCACCGCACCATCGAGGAGTCCTGACCCGCCCGGCCGCCCACCCGACCCACCTGCCCGCCCACCCGTCTGCCCACCCCGCCCCGCCGCACTGTCCGACCCCCGCACTACGCTCCCCGCATGACTGCCGCACCGCACCTTCCCGGTTTCGAGGACGACGAGCTGCTCGCGGGCGAGGACCTCGCGAGCGAGCCCGCCTTCTGGCTCGCCCACCTGCTCCTGGCGCTGGGGCACGACGTGGAGGAGCCGGAGGCGTACGGCATCGCCCGCGACGCCTACGACGCCATGGTGGAGCGGCTGTTCGTCACCGAGACGCCGACGCTGCTGCTGCGGGTGCCGTTCCGCCACGGCCACACCGCCTGCGTCGTCTACCAGAACTTCGAGGACGAGTGCGACACCGACTTCCTCGTCCACCACCCCGCCTGGGGCCGGTTCGGCTTCCTCGGGCAGTTCGGCCCGCACGGCTCCGGACCCGGACTCTCCTGGCCGGAGCTGGTCAACCTGGCGCGGTCCGAGGGCGATCCGGGCGCCGAAGGGCTCCAGGACCACGCCCAGCGCTTCCTGCTCCTGCTCCCGGCACTCGGCGACGCGGACACGCCCGTGGAGGAGGCCCGGCGGACGGTGGCCGAGGCGCTGACGGCGGTCGGGTTCCGGCCGGACTCCGTCGGGGAGTTGGCCGCTCAGCTGCTGGGCGATCCCGAGCACCAGCCGCGCTGGTGCCTGACCCCGGACAGCCCGATCCCGATCTGCTCCTCGGACTACAGCCCCCGGCAGATACCGTTGGCGCTCGGCATCACGGAGGCCCAGGCCCGCACCCTGGCGGAGGCACTCCGCGGGCACTGAGCACTGCCGAGCGATTGTCAGGTCCCGAACAAGGGAAGGACCCTCCCCACACCCGCCGTCCACCGGGAGGACCCTCGTGCACACCAGGACCGCCAGTACGGCCAATACGGGCAGTATGGCCAGTACGGCCAGTACGGCCAGTACGGCCAGGACCAGCAGAACGGCCAGGGCCGCGTCCGCCCTGCTGACCGCCGCCCTCGCCGCGACCCTGTTCGGCGCCGCCCCCGCCTGGAGCGCACCGGCGGACGGCCTCGGTACCGCGGCGGACGGCCGGGGCGCGCCGACGGCGGACGCACCCCGCCGTCAGGTGGAGGTCTTCGCCGAGGACGGCGGCATCTCCCGCGCCACCGCCCCGACCGCCTCCCCCTACCTGGCCGCCCCGGCCGCCGGCCTCGCCGCGCCGGACGGCGACGGCGAGGTCACTTCCCTGGTCCGCAACGGCGACCCGGCCACCAAGCTGGACGTGGTGGTGGTCGGCGACGGCTACTCCGCCCAGGAACAGGGGAAGTTCCGCACCGACGCCGCCGAGAAGTGGCGCGAGATCACCGCCGTCGAGCCGTACGCCACCTACCAGCGCCTGTTCAACGTCTGGGCGGTGTCCGCCGTCTCCCCCGAGTCCGGCGTCACCGGCGATCCGGACCGGGCGACCGTGCGGCACACCGCGCTCGGCTCCTACTTCTGGTGCGACGGGGTGGAGCGGCTGCTCTGCGTGGACGAGAAGGCGGTCGAGCGCTACGCCGCCAAGGCCCCGCAGGCGGACCTGGTGATCGTGGTGGCCAACAGCGCCAAGTACGGCGGCGCGGGCTACAACGACGTCAAGTCCCCGGTGGGCTACGAGGGCATCGCCACCGTCGCGGGCGGCAACGCGAAGTCCGGACAGATCGCGGTGCACGAGACCGGGCACTCGCTGGGCAAGCTGGCCGACGAGTACGCCTATGACGGCCAGGGCACCTACCAGGGCGACGAGCCACCGGAGGCCAACCTCAGCACGTTGACCGCCGACCGGATGAGCGACCAGGACACCAAGTGGGCCCGCTGGCTGGGCCAGTCCTCGCCCGACGGCGGGACGGTCGGAACCTACCAGGGCGGCGGCTACTACCCCACCGGGCTCTACCGGCCGACCGAGAACTCGATCATGCGGTCGCTCGGACGGGAGTTCAACCTGCCCGGGCGGGAGGCGATGATCGCCGGCTTCTACCGGCACGCCACCCCGCTGACCAGCCCCACCCCCACCGGCAGCTGGCTCACCGCCGCCGACCGGCTGACCGTCGACCTGCCGGTGCCCGGCACCGTGTTGCGCTGGTACCTGGACGGACGCGAGCAGCCCCGGCTGCGCGGGCGCACCGCGCTCGACCTCGACGCCCTCCACCTGACCGGCCCGCGCTCCCGGCCGCACCTGCTCAGCGCCGTCGCCACCGACCCGACCCCGGCGGTCGCGGACCCGGCGCTACGGGCCGAGCTGACCGGCAGTCTGTCCTGGCTGGTGACGCGCTGACCGGCCCCACCAGGAACCGTCCGGCCGGCCGTTGACGGCGCACGCCGCGCCGGAGCACGCCGCGCCGGAGCCCGCCCGCCGTCCGTCCGCCCGCCGTCCGCCTGTGCGAAGGGTCACGAGGCGGCCGCGGCCGTGACCATCAGGACCGCGACCACCGAGCAGCTTCAGGACGTGCCGCGCTGACGTACTGCGCTGAAGACCTTCTTCGAGCGGCCGCTCTCACCGCTGACCGGCGAATGGTCGTCACACGACGGGACGGGCACGTCCTGGTCGGAGCCGGTGAGGGCGCCGAGGAGGTGGAGCGCCTCCTCGGCGGGACTTCCGGGCGGGGCCGTGTACACCACCAGGAGGTGGTGGGCGGCGCCGGGGACGTGGAAGGTCTCGTAGTCGAGCGTGACGTCGCCGACCGCGGGGTGCCGGAAGCGCTTGGGGCCGTGGGTCTTCTCGTGCACGTGGTGGCCGGCCCACAGCCGGCGGAAGGTCTCGCTGCCCAGGGACAGTTCGCCTACCAGGCGCACGAGGTCCGGATCGTGGGGGTGCCGTCCGGCGGCCATCCGCAGGATGCCGACGGTGGTGCGCGCGGCCTCGTCCCAGTCGAGGTGGACCTCCCGCGCGTGCGGGTCCAGGAAGATGCGCCGGGCCATGTTCCGCTCGCGGGGGGCCAGGTGGGGGAAGTCGGCGATCAGGGCGGCGGCCGGCCGGTTCCAGGCCAGAACGTCGTTGCGGTCGTTCATGATCAGGGCCGGGGTGACCGGAATGGCCTCGACGATCTGCCGCAGTGCCGGCCGCAGCTCCTCGCTCCGTCCGGCGGCCGCCGCCCTCGCCACCGCCCGGCGGGGCGGCCGGGCCAGGTCGTACAGGTGGGCGCGCTCGGCGGGTCCGAGGCGGAGCGCCCTGCCGAGCGCGTCCAGCACCTCGTCCGAGGGGCGCTCGGCGCGCCCCTGCTCCAGCCGGACGTAGTAGTCGGTGCTGAGCCCGACGAGTTCCGCGACCTCCTCGCGGCGCAGGCCGGGCACCCGGCGACGGCCGGTCTCCGGCAGGCCCGCGTCGGCCGGAGACACCAGGGCGCGCCGGGCGCGCAGGTAGTCGCCGAGGCTGCCGGTGATCGCGTTCCTGTTGGCCATGCGCCCCAGTATGGAGGGCTCCGGCGGGCGAGCGGCGACCGGAGGGTGGCCCTGTCGTTCCCAGGGAACGGCGGACACTTCATGCCCCGGCAGCTCCCGTCGACGATCGGGGCATGTCCACTCCCTCCTCTCTCACCACCGCCCGCCGACCCGGGCCGGACGGCTCCCGACCGGCGGACGACGGCGGCCGCGGCTACTGGCCCACCGTCGTCGCGGTCGCGTCCGCGAGCATGATGCTGCCGTTCTCCGTGACCGGTGCCGCCGTCGCACTGCCGAACATGGCGGCGCACCTGGGCTCCTCGGTCGGCGCCGCCCAGTGGATGCTGAACGCCTTCAACATCACCTTCGCCGCCCTTCCGCTCGCGGCCGGCAGCCTCGCGGACCGGCTCGGCCGACGGCGCGTCCTGCTGACCGGCATCGCCCTGGTCGGGGCGGTGTCCCTGCTGGTCGCGCTGGCGCCGTCGATGGCCGTCGTCGATGCGGCCAGGGCGCTCCAGGGGGTCGGGGCCGCGGCCGTCCTGGCCTCGGGCGCGGCGGTGCTGGCCCACTCCACCTCCGGGCGGCGTCGCCAGCTGGCCTTCGGGGTCCTCGGCTCCTCCTTCGGTACCGGCCTGGCGATCGGACCGCTGCTCGCCGGAGCCCTGGTCGACGCGGTCGGCTGGCGCTCGGTGTTCGTCCTGGTCGCGGCGATGTCCGTACCCGCGTGGCTGTGCGCGACCCGCGCGCCGGAATCCCGCTCCGCCGACCGGCCCGCTCTCGACGTGGCGGGGGCGGTCGCCTTCACCGCCGGGCTGGCCTGCCTGTCCTTCGCCTTCGTCCGGGCCGGGTCCGCGGGCTGGGGCGCCCCGAGCACCCTGCTGCCACTGGTCGCGGCCGTGGCACTGGTGGCACTGTTCGCCGTGGTGGAACTCCGCCGGGGCGACCGGGCGATGTTCGACGTCCGCCTGCTCCGCCGGCCCGAGTTCCTCGCGGTGGTCTGCCAGCCCTTCACGGTCACCCTCGGCTTCGTCATCCTGCTGGTCTACCTGCCCGCCTACCTCCAGGGCGTCGCCGGCTGCACCGTCCTGACCAGCGGACTGCTCCTGCTCCCGATGACCGCCCCGGTGCTGCTGCTGCCGCTCGCCGCCGGTTGGCTGGCGACGCGCACCTCGGTACGGGCGGTGCTGACCTGCGCCTCCGGGCTGATCGCGGTCGGCGCGCTGCTCCTGACCACCCTGCACGGCAACGGCTCGTGGCCCGAACTGGCGCTGCCCCTGCTGCCCTTCGGGGCCGGGGTGGGGCTGGCGTTCGGAGTCATGGACAACGCCGCCGTCAGCACCGTCCCGGTCGGGAACGCCGGAGCGGCGGCGGGCATCTTCAACACCATGCGGATCACCGGCGAGTCCGTCGCCGTCGCCGGGGCCTCCGCGCTGCTCACCGCGCTCACCGCCGCCCGGTTGGGCAGCGGCGGTCTCCCCGCCGGATCGGCGACCCGGGTCGCCGGGCAGGCCGTCCAGGGGCAGCTGGCCGAAGCGCACCGGGCCGCCCTGACGGAGGGGCTGACCAGCGCCTTCCACACCCTCGGACTCGTGCTCGCGGGGCTCTCCGCGCTCGGTGCGGTACTCACCCACCTCGCGCTCGCGCCCCACCGGGCGGTCCCGGAGCCCCGTCAGGTCGGCGGCATCCGGTCCGGAGGCTGAGCCCGGTCGGAGGCGGCCCGCCAGATCCGCCCGTCGGGGAGGTTCTGGCGGGCGCCGAGGAAGTAGTCCAGGCCGTCCGCGAAGCCGAGCGGGCCGAGCAGTTCCTCCAGCGGCCGCCACAGCCGCGCCGGGACGGGATACCCGCCCGCCATCATCCAGTCGTCGTCCCCGAGTTCGGCCGCGAAGAGGTGCCGGATCCGCAGGTAGTCCTCCCGCCCGAACCGGCGGGAGGAGTGCTGACGGTCGTCGGAGCCGTAACCCTCCAGCTCCCAGAGCACGTTGTGCCCGTCGGCGAAGGGATAGGCGTCATCACGGTCCACGGCCACACCCTATGTCCTCAGACGGCGGGCCAGCGGCGCTCCGTGCCCTCCGGGGGGCGGCGCCGCAGGGGGGCCAGTTCGCGCTCCAGCGTCCGGACGTCCCGGGCTATGCTCGCCGCAAGTTCCCTCGGGGCGGTGTCGCTCGGCAGCCGGCGCGTCCAGGAACGGGCCTTGGCCGGGCCGTCCTGGACCATGTGGAAGGTGAGGCCCACCACCCCGCCGACGTCGGCCAGGTTCACCAGGATCCGGGTGTCGGCGAGGTCGATGGTGACCTCGTTGCCGATGCAGGAGCAGGCCACCAGGCCCTCGATGCCCTCCTCCGCCAGGTACCTGGCCAGCGGAACCGCCCTCCCCCGGACCAGAAACGGACGCCCCACCGAACCCACGGGACCCGCCTCCTCTCGCCGTACGCGTGCCGCCTCGGCCGGGCGCGAGCGCGCCGCAACAGACCGGACTCCGCCCATGCTCCACCACACCGCCGAAAAGCGCCAACTTCGTGTCTCGCCAAGTGAATTGAGCGCATGCACCCGACCGGCGCACCGGCGCACACCCGGGCGCACCGGACGGCTCACGACACCGCGCACGGACGGTCCGCCGAGGGTCCGCCGACGGTCGGACCGGCGACGACGGGACGGGGGCCGACCCGGGAGGCACCCCCTGGCGCGCGAAGTGCCCGCCCGCGCGAGGCGGACGGGCACGGGGAGACGCGACGACCGGCCGCCCGGCTCAGCGGCCGTCTTCAGCGGCTGAACCGTCCGTGCAGCACCAGGGAGCGGGTGAGCGCCAGCAGACCCGCCGTGCACAGCGCGGTGCGGAGCATGTTCGTCGCGACCCACGTGCCCTCGAACTCGGCCCGCACGGCGGCGAAGTCATGGATCCGGGACGGGTCCCCGGCCGCCGCCAGCTCGTTGTTCAGCGGGATGTCGACCCCCAGCGTCACCACCAGCGCCACCACGTACAGCGCGGTCGCCGCGACGGCCCAGAGCGCCGCCCGCCGACGGCCCGACCCGTGCTGCAGCCAGGCTGCGGCGCCCGTCGCGACGAAGGCGCCCACGAAGACGAGACCGAACGCGCCGTTCTCGATCGACCTGTTGATGTGCTGCATCGCCGTCACGTACGTCCGGTCGTCACAGGCCGCCAGGCCCGGCATCACCGACACGTCGAAGGCGAAGAACAGTCCCGCCATCAGCCCCATCGCGATGGTGGCGCCCACCAGCACCGGACCGGCCGCCCTGCCCGGCCCGGCCCCGGGCGCCCGACTCCCGTGCTCGGCACCGACCGGAAGGTCCATCACACGCGTACCAGCCCTCATGACCACCCTCGCTCGAAGACACGGAGGAATCCCTGACACCGGCCCGTCGAGGGCGCACCGCACGCCCGGCCGGTCCGACGCGATCCGCGGGCTCCGGTGCTGTCCCCGGCCCGACCGGTTCGTCGTCCTGCCGTCGATTCAACGGCCCTCCGAGCCGGCGGACCATAGCCGCCGCGCTCACGTCCATGCGTGAGCGTCTACGCCGCCCGGCCGCCCGGCCGACCCCGCCCGAGCGGCGGCCCGGCCGCCGCCGGGGCATCATGACGAGGGAGTCGCCACCGTTCACCGAACGTGACCAGCACGCGGCAGGCAGCCGGCCGGCGAAGGAGGCCCGTCATGACCGACCCGTCGAAGCCCTCCCAGCGAGCCAGGCGGCAGCCACCCCCCAGGGTGATCGCCACCGACGTGCCCGCCCGCCTCGACCGGCTGCCCTGGTCACGCTGGCACTGGCGGGTCGTCATCGGACTGGGCACCGTCTGGATCCTGGACGGCCTGGAGGTGACGATCGTCGGAAACATGGCGGGCCGGCTCGCCCAGAACGGCAGCGGCATCAGCATCACCACCGCCCAGGTGACCACCATCGCGGCGGCCGTCTACGTGGCCGGCGCGTGCAGCGGGGCGCTGTTCTTCGGCTGGCTGACCGACCGGCTCGGCCGCAAGAAGCTCTTCATGGTCACCCTCGCCGTCTATCTGGCCGCCACCGCCGTCACCTCGCTCTCCTGGACGGCCTGGTTCTTCTTCCTCTGCCGCTTCTTCACCGGCTTCGGCATCGGCGGCGAGTACGCCGCGATCAACTCGGCCATCGACGAGCTGATCCCGGCCCGGGTGCGCGGCCGGGTCGACCTGGTCATCAACGGCAGCTTCTGGGTCGGCGCCGCGATCGGCGCCTTCGCCTCGATCGCACTGCTCGACACCTCGCTGTTCGCGACGGACCTCGGCTGGCGGCTCGCCTTCGGCATCGGCGTGGTGCTGGGCCTGGTGATCCTGCTGGTGCGCCGGCACGTCCCGGAGAGTCCGCGCTGGCTGTTCACCCACGGCCGGGCGACGGAGGCCGAAGAGGTGGTGGCCGAGGCGGAGGAGGCGGTCGAGCAGGCGACGGGGCAGCCGCTGCCACCGGTCACCGGGGAGCCGATCCTGATCCGCGAACGCGAAGCCCTCGGCTTCGGCACGATCGTCCGCACGGTGATCGCCCGCTACCCGCGCCGCACCACCCTCGGCCTGGCCCTCTTCATCGGACAGGCCTTCCTCTACAACGCGGTGACCTTCGGCTACGCCACCATCCTGACCACGTACTTCGCCGTCCCCGAGGGCAACACCGGCTACTACTTCGCGGTGATCGCGGTCGGCAACTTCCTCGGCCCGCTGCTGCTCGGCCACCTCTTCGACTCGATCGGCCGCAAGCCGATGATCGCCGGCACCTACCTCGGCTCCGGCATCCTGCTCTTCGCCACCGCCGCCCTCTTCCAGCGCGGCTCGCTCTCCGCCACCACCATGACCGGCTGCTGGACGGCCGTCCTCTTCTTCGCCTCGGCCGGGGCCAGCGCGGCCTACCTGACCGTCAGCGAGATCTTCCCGCTGGAGACGCGCGCCCTGTGCATCGCCTTCTTCTACGCCATCGGCACCGCGGTCGGCGGCATCAGCGGCCCGCTGCTCTTCAACGGTCTGGTGAGCAGCGGCAAGGTCTCCGACACCACACTGGCCTTCTGCATCGGCGCCGCGCTGATGACGGCCGCCGGCCTGGTCGAGGCGGCGATCGGCGTGCGGGCGGAGCGGCGCAGCCTGGAATCACTGGCTGCGCCGCTGAGTGCCGTCACGCCGCCGGAGAGCGTGTAGGACAGGCCCTAGCGGAGGGCGCCTCGCACGGCCTCCGGGTCGGTGGGCGGGAGCGGGCCGGTCCGGTCGGCCGTCAGTGCCTTGGCGGTGGCGGGTGGCGGGGTCACGTAGACCGGGGCCGGGTCGGCCTCGGGAGCGCAGGTCCTGGCGATCCGTCCCCTGCCCTGGGGCAGGCTGCCGTCGCGCAGGTAGGCGGTGAAGGTGTCGTCCAGGCAGGCGTTGCCGTGGAAGAGGATCTCGTGGAAGCTGCCGCCGTTCTGGACGACCAGCTTGGAGCCGGGCAGCGCGTCGTGCATGGCCAGGCCGCCCTGGTACGGCGTGGCCGGATCTTCGGTGGCCTGGAAGAGCAGCACCGGGGGCAGGTTCTTGCCGGTGATCTTCAGTCGGCCGGCCGGGTTGCCCTGGTAGGGCCAGAACATGCAGGCGGCGTTGTACCACATGTTGTTATAGGTGTAGAAGGGCGCGGTGGCGTTGACCTTGGCCTGGTCCTTCTTCCAGAACTCCCAGTCGCGCGGCCAGGCGTTCTCGGTGCACTGGGCGGCGTTGTAGGCCGGAAAGGCCCCGTCGTCGGTGCCGGGGGCGGCGTACCTGTTGTAGGCGATGGTCAGCGGCCGGGTGTCGTGCTGGGTGAGGTAGGCGGAGAGCACGGTGGCCATCCGGGGCCAGCGCAGGAAGTTGTAGCCGCCGCTGTAGAAGGTGTCCTCGAACTCGGCGGGGCCGATCCTGCCGGTTGCCGGGGCAGCGTCCGCCGGTTCCTTGCGCAGGGCGTCCTCGACCTGGTGGTAGGCCTGCTCGACGGCCTTGGCGTCGGTGCCGAGGTGGTAGACGGAGTCGGCCTTGGCGGTCCACTCGGCGAAGGCGTCGAAGCGGCGCTGGTGCTCCTGGTCCTGGAGGACGTTGTGGTCGTACCAGCTGATGGTCGGGCCGACGATGCTGTCCAGCACCATCCGGCGCACGTGCGAGGGGAAGAGCTGGCCGTAGGTGGAGCCGAGCGAGGTGCCCCAGGAGCCGCCGTAGAAGTTGATCTTCGGCACGCCGAGCGCCCGCCGGATGCTGTCCAGGTCGCGCGCGTTGTCGACGGTGGTCATGTGCGGCAGCAGCCAGGACCAGTCGGCCGCGCAGTCGGAGGCGTAACCGGCCGCCTTCTTCAGCCAGGCCTTCGAAGTCCCCTGGTCCAACTGGTAGTCGGGGCGCTCGGCGTCGAAGTAGTGGGCGTCGCAGATGACATGGGGGTCGCTGCCGTTGGTGCCGCGCGGGTCGAAGCCGATCCAGTCGTAGGTCGAGGCGACGTCCGCCGGGATCTGGCCGGAGATGTAGGCGGGCATCCAGAGCCCGGAGTCGCCGGGGCCGCCCGGGTTGAGCAGGATCGGGCCCTGCTGCTTGTCCTTGGGGGCGGTGGCGGGCAGCCGGTTGAGCTTGATCCTGATCTTGCGGCCGCGCGGGTCGGCGTAGTCCACCGGCACGTCGAGCATGGCGCACTGGAGCGCCGGGGTGGCGGTGTCGTTGCAGGAGCTCCAGACGAGCTTGCCCTGGCCGGAGTCGGCCAGGTCGGGGGCATCGGGCTCGACGGCGGCGGCGGGGCCGACGATCCCGCCGAGGGTGGCCACGGCCGCGGCGGCCGAGAGGAGGGCGATGGCTTTTCTCATGAGGAGCATGATGTGACATGTGCAATGGCACATCCAGGGGGTAAACCGGACTTTACCGAGCTTTGACCATTTCCGCGGACCTCAGCACGTTCCGACAACGGCCGCACAGCACATGGGCTGGTCCGCCCCGCCACCACCCCTGGCGTCACCCCGTCCGGTTAGGCTGCGACATGGCCCGTTTCGAACTGACCCGCCGCAGCCCGCTGCCGCCCGCCGACTGCTGGGCGCGGCTCACCGCCTGGCCCCGGCACGGCGACCGGGTGCCGTTCACCCGGGTGAGCGTGGTGCGGGGCACCGGGCGGCAGCCCGGCGACGTGATCCTGGCACGAACGGCCCTCGGCCCGCTGGGCTTCGACGACCCGATGGAGCTGGTCGCGCTGGCGGAGCCCGCGCACTGCCGGTTGGCCAAGCGCGGGCGAGTGGTGCGCGGCAGCGCCGAACTGCGGATCCGCGCGGCGGGCACGGGCAGCGAGGTGGTCTGGGCCGAGGAGCTGCGGATCACCGGCCTGCCCCGGCTGTTCGACCCGGCGGTCGCGCTCGCCGGGCGGCTCGTCTTCGGCCGGGTGCTGGACCACCTGCTGGCGACGGCCCCCGCTACGCGCTGAGGGCCCGCAGGCTCAGGTACTGCCGGCGCACGTAGTGCCGCTGGTCGCCCTCGACCCTGATCCGGTCGTGCTCCACCAGCCGCTCCGCCTCCGCCAGCGCGATCCCCAGCGCCAGGCCGTCCCCGTCGCGCAGGAACACCCGGTCGGCCAGCGCCGCACGGCGCACCAGGTACTCCCGGCTCAGCCGCACCCGCCGCTTGACGGTCCTCCCCAGTGCCACCAGGTCACGCCGCTCCTCCTCGATGTCCGGCGCGTCCGCGTAGGCCAGCTCCGGGGCGGGCGCCCCGTCGGCGGGCGGGGTCCAGAGCGGCAGCGGCGGCAGCTGGGGCAGTCCGCGCACCCTGAGCACCTCGTTGGCGAACTCCGGCAGGTCGACGGGCAGTTCGTGTTCGACGAAGACGGCGAACAGCTCGGCCAGCGCCCTGGGCGGGACGCCTTCCGGGGCGTCCTCCTCGGTGACGTGGATCCGGCCGAGCCGCGGGCCCCAGAACCGGCCGGGCGGCTCGGCGAGGCGCAGCCGCAGGGTGAGGTGGTGGGTGTCGTTCTCCTCGTCCCGGCCGAGTTCCATCGCCAGCCCCCGGACGTCCGCCCAGGCGTAGCGGCGCGGCACCAGCAACCGCACCAGGGTGAGCCCTTCCCCGTCCGCGCGCAGCCAGTACGCGTGGGGCGCTCCGAAGGCCGCGACCGCGACGATCGCCGCCATCACGAGGAAGGCCGCTCCCCCACCGACCGTCCCGGTCCCGGCGAGGGCGACGGCCACCACCAGCCCCAGCACGGAGCCGACGCCGGCCAACTCCCCCCGCTGCTGCATGAACCACAGCCGCACCACGTCCCGGCCCCCCTTTCGCCGCCCCCACGCTCCCGAGCGGGACCGGCCTCCGGCAACCGCCGGGGCGAAGCTGTGAAACCGCCGTGACGAACCCGCGTCACCGCTGTCGTCCGCGCAGCCGCCGGACCAGGTTGCGGGCGGCCTGCGGCCAGTCCGGGTGGGCGAAGGCGAAGCCCGCCTCCAGCAGCCGGGTGGGGACGACGCGGCGGCTCTTCAGCAGCAGTTCGCTCTCCGAGCGCAGCGCGAACGCGCCGAGCTCCGCCATCCAGCGTGCGGCGGGCAGCGCCAGCGGCATGCCCCAGCCCGCGCGCAGCTCGCGCATGAACTCGCGCTGGGGCAGCGGGTCCGGGGCGGCGAGGTTGACCGGGCCGCTGAGCTCTTCGTGCTCGATCAGGAACTCGACGGCGCGGGCGAAGTCCTCGTCGTGGATCCAGGACACGTACTGCGCGCCGCCGGCGATCGGTCCGCCGACGCCGAGCCGGGCCAGCCAGGACAGCGAGTCGAAGGCGCCCCCGCGCTCGGGGCCGAGGACGACGGCGGTGCGCAGCGCCAGGCGCCGGGTGTGCGGGGTGTCGGCCTGCGCCTGGGCGTCCTCCCAGGCCCGGGCGATGTCGATGCTGTACCGCCAGGAGGCGGGGGCATCGGGTTCGTCGCCGCCGATCCGGCCGGTCAGCTCGTCGTTGGGCGCGTCGTGCCGGTGGGCGTACACGGTGGCGGTGCTCATCTGCAGCCAGACGGCGGGCGGCCTGCGGGCTTCGGCGATCGCCCGTCCGACGGCCCGGGTGGAGTGCACCCGGGAATCCATCATGGCGCGCTGGTTCTCCGGGCTGTAGCGGCAGTTGACGCTGCGCCCGGCCAGGTTGACGACGGCGTCGCTGCCGTCGATCTCTGCCGTCCAGGCCCCCGGGCCGCACCCGTCCCAGCCGACCTGCCGGGGCCCGACGGGCCGTCGGCTCAGCACCACGACCTGGTGCCCGGCGGCCGTCAGGCTGCGGTCGAGCAGGGTCCCGAGCGCGCCGGAGCCGCCGGGGATGACGATCTTCATGACTTTCCCCCTCATCTCTGACGGCGAGCCTACCGCGAGATTTGAACGCGTTCAATTCAGCCCCTCCCCCCTTCTCGCAGCACCGGCCACGGCCCGGACCGCGGGAGAGTCAGCCTGGGCACGTTTGACGAAAACATGTCATGCGCCGTTGTCCGGCGCTCCCGGCGGTGCCAGGATCACCGCACTGTCCGTACGAACCGCTGGGAGAAACCCATGAGGATGCGCATCGCCCTGCCCCTGGCCCTGCTCACCGCGGCGGGCCTGTTCGCCGGTGCGAACACCGCTGCGGCGTCGGGTTACCCCGGCTACCAGTGCTTCAAGACCGCCGACCGGGCCGTCTACTGCAGCGACGTCAAGGTCAAGAACCATGCCACGGGCGCCGCCCGGATCGCCTCCTGCCCGGCCGACGTCGTCGCCAGGATCTCCGGCAAGCCCTACGTCGCGGCCTCGCGCCCCTCGTCCGCGCACAGCTGCTGACGTCCGGCCCACGACCGGCCGCCCGGCGGAAGCCCCCCGGGCGGCCGGTTCCGTTCCCGCCGACCGTGCCGCCTGGTACGGCGCGACGAACGGAAGCCCCGTCGGTACGTTGAATTGCGCCCACCTGGACGGCCCCTCGCCCGGTTCCACCGGGCCGACGGTCGGAGCCGGCTCGACACGGATCGTCGTCGCGCCGGGCATGCCTTGGTCAGTGAACTACGGTGCCGGGCATGAACACCGAAGACTGGTTGCCGGACACCCGGACGTCCTACGACACCGTCGCCACCAGCTATGCGGACCAGGTGCGCGACCTCCTGGACCGAACACCCTACGAACGCGCGGCTCTGACGCTGTTCGCCGACCTTGTGCGGACGGCCGGCGGAGGGCCGGTTGCGGATCTGGGCTGCGGGCCGGGGAGGATTACCGCCTACCTGCACGCACTGGGCGTGGACTCGTTCGGGATGGATCTGTCGCCCGCGATGGTCGAGGTGGCTCGGCGTGATCACCCCGCCCTACGGTTCGAGGTCGGCTCCATGACGGACCTCGACCTCGCCGACTCCTCGATGGCCGGTCTGGTCGCCTGGTACTCGCTGATCCACGTCCCCGACGACGAGATCGGCTCGGTCTTCACCCACTTCCGACGGGTGTTGCGGCCCGGTGGTCCACTGCTCCTCGGCTTCCACGTCGGCGATGGGTCGCGGCTGAAGACACACGGGTACGGCGGCCACCCGATGAGGGTCCACGTCCATCGCCGCCGGCCCGGCCGGATGGCAGCCTGGCTCAACGATGCCGGCTTCACGGTCGAGGCGCAGATGACTCTCAGCTCTGCCGAGAGCGCCCACGGGGGAATTCTCTTCGCTCGTCGCCGGCCTGCTGTTCAGTAGGGGCCCGCGGCTCGCAAGCCCTCTCGGCCGGCCCCGGGGCCCGCCGGCCGGCAAGGTCCACCTGGCCGATCTTCGGGTCCCTGTCGCAGCGGCGGATACTCCTGTCGTCGGTCGAAAGGCGGCCGCGGCGGACCGGGAGGCAGCGGTGAGGGTCGTGTTCGTGCACGGGGCGTGCGTACGGGACGGGTCGTGGTGGTGGCACCGCACTGCCGAGCTGCTGCGGGAGCGAGGGGTGCGCAGCGTAGCGCCGGCGCTGCCGAGCTGCGGCGAGGCGGGCCTTCCCGGGGGCCGCGGCGGTCCGGGGCTTCCCGAGGATGTCGCGGCGGTGCGGCAGGTGCTGCTGGACGGCGACGAACCCACTGTTGTGGTCGCCCACAGCTACGGTGGCGTCATCACTGCGGAAGCCGCTGCGGGTGCCGGGGCGGTCCGCCACCTGGTGATGATCTCCAGCTATCTGCCCGAGGTCGGGCAGAGCCTGTCGGACTTCGGGGACGGCAGCCCCGCCCCGTTCCTCGACGTCGACTCCGACGACGGCACCTTCGGGGTCCGCCCCGAGCTACTCGTGGACACCTTCCTGCAGGACTGCGCCCCCGAGATCCAGGCGCAGGCTGCGGACCACCTCGCCCGGCAGAGCGTGCAGGTGACCGGGCAGCCGGTCCGGGCGGCCGCATGGCATCAGGTGCCCTCGACCTACCTCGTCTGCGCCCAGGACCGGGGCACGCCGCCAAGCCGGCAGCGCGACTTCGCCCGCCGCGCCGGCAGCGTTGTCGAACTCGACGCCGGCCACCACCCGTTCCTGTCCCAGCCCGACACAGTCCGGGACCTGCTGCTGAGCCTGTGATCGGCGGCCACGGGATCACCCACGAGGAGGACTCACCGCAGACCCCGGCGGCCGCGGCCTTCACGCGGGAACGCGTCCAGCAGGACCGACCCGACGGTCCGTCAAACCGGTACGCCCACCGAATCCGGCGTCGGCGACGCCATCCGGCCCCCCGGCGTCCCGGCGTCCCGGAGGCGGGGACGCCGGGACGGTCCGGCCGTCACAGCTCCAGGTCCGGGTGGAGGCGGGCGACCGTCCACACCCGCCGGCGGCACAGGGCCAGCGAGGTGAGGGCCAGGAACAGGACGCCGAAACCCGCCAGGACTGCGATGTCCCGGGTGAGGTGGTCGGCCGGGCCACCGCTGATCGTCACCCGGAGCCCGTCGACCAGGTAGGTCATCGGCAGGAAGGGGTGAACCGCCTGGAACGGCGCCGGGGTCGTCTGCATCGGGTACAGGCCGCCCGAGGCGGTCAGTTGCAGGATGAGCAGGACCAGGGACAGCACGTCACCCGCCGTACCGAACGCGGTCCGCAGGCAGTGGTCGACGGCGACGAACGCGGCGGCACCGACCGAGAGGAGCAGGACGGTCTTCCAGGGGGCCTGCGCGTGCAGCCCGAGGCCCGCGCTGACGACGCCGTAGAGGATCAGGGCTCCGAGCACGCCCAGCGCGGCGGCCGGGAGCCAGCCCGCAACGGCGAGGGTGGAGGCCCGGGTGCGCGCGGCCAGCGCCCTGGTGTTCACCGGTCGCAGGAAGAGGTAGGCGAAGAGGCCGAACACCCATAGCGCGATGCCGAAGAAGAACGGGGCCAGCCCGCGGCCGTAGACGCCGGCCGGGTGGAGGTTCGACCGGTCGATGTCGACGGGCGTCCCCAACACCTTCGACGCATGGTCCACTTGTCCGGAATCCAGGACGGGGACCTGCTTCCTGCCGTCGTCGATCAGGGTGGCCAGCGTGGTGGCGCCGGTGTGGGCCTGGTCGGCGGCGGTCTTCAGTGCCCCGGATCCCTGCTGGAGGGCGGACAGGCCCGTGGACACGGTGGTGGCCCCGGCGGCGATGCTCTGGGCGCCGGAGTCGACGAGGGCCAGCGGAGTCTGCGCGTTCTGGGCGGACTGCTGGGCGGCCACGGCGGCCTTCTGGAGGGCGACGGCCTGCTGCTGCGCCGTGTGGGCGTTGCCGCTGGCGGTCGCAGCGTGACCGTCGATCTGACCGGCGACGGTGTCGGCCGCCGTCATGTCCTGTTTGGCACGCTGGAACACGGGGTCGTCGCCCAGTCCCGGGTGCGCCTCGGCCAGGCGGTCCAGATCGGCCACCGCCTTGGCGGTTCCCTGCTTCACCGCCGAGGTCGCGGTGTGGACGGCGTCCACGCCCTGCGAGACGACAGTGGCCGCGTTGACCACGGCGCCGGCGGCCGTGCTCAGCTGCGGCGCGGCCTCGGTGAGGGCGGCGGCCGCCGCGTGCACCTGGGCCGTGGCCTGGCTGAGCTTCTGGGCGCCGTCGGCGAGCTGGGTGGAGCCGGACTGCAGCGTCGCACCGGCACCCGCTGCGGCGGAACTCCCCTGCTGCGCAACGGTAGTCGCGTTCACGAGCCCCTGCGCCGCCTGTGCCGCCGTGTTCAGCTTTCCACCGATGTCCGCGAGCCGGCCGTAGACGCCGCGGACGTACGCCTCGTGCGCGGCGGAGTTGACCTGTTCCTGCAGCTTCGTCTGGACGACCTCGGTCATGACGCCGGCGATGTAGTTGTTCGCGTCGTTGAGCTGGATGTGGATCCGGGCCTGTTCCGGCTGTGCGTCGGGGCCGGTGGCGAGGCGGGCGCTGAAGTCGGCGGGGATGCGGACCGTGAACGCGTAGCGCCCGTGCTCCAGACCGGTGCGGGCCGCGGCGTCGTCGACGAACGCCCAGTCGAACTCCCCCGAGGCCTTGAGTTCCGTCACGACCTGGGCGCCCGCGTCCACCCGCTGCCCCTGTCGGGTCTCGGCCGGGTGGTCCTCGTTGACCACCGCCACGGGGATGTGCCCGGTCTTCCCGTAAGGATCCCAGTTCGCCCACAGGTACATGGCGCCGTACAGCAGGGGCACCAGACACAGGACGAGCGGGACGAACCGCCTCAGCGGGCCCCGGAAGCTGCGCAGTTCCAGCACGGCGAGCCTGATCGCGGTCATGTGCCCTCCCCCTCCCGGGACGCGCGGGCGTCCCCATCCTCCGGTCCCCGCCGTCCGAGCACCCGCCGGGGGATTCGCGACGAGGCATCCGGCTCGTCCGCCTGCGCCGGCCGCTCGGGCAGGCGGCTCCGTCGGGGCAGGGCCACCAGCCCCGGCGCGGGGTGGAGGCCGACCCCGGGTCCGGGCGGGTCGAGCGCACCCGCCAGAACGGTGCAACCGGCCTTGAGGACCAGGCCCACGAGCTGCCACGCCCGGGCCCGCTCCTCCGCCGGGCACCCACGGTCGACGTCGTCCGCGACGATCACGGCGGGACGCGTGGCCAGAGCGAGTGCGAGGGCCACGCCCAGGGCCTCCACCGGCGGCAGGTCCCGCACCAGTGTCCGGGGGTCCACGTCGATGCCGAGGACCGAGAACGCCTCGTCCAGCCGGGCACCGGCCCCCCGACGGCGGCTCAACCACCGGCGCTCGGCGACCAGTTCGCGCACCCGCAGGTCCGGGTCCAGGCCGACGGCGGGCTCCGCACGGGCCACCGCCACCAGTCCCCTGACGCGACGGCCGCCCCGGGGCAGGGCGTGACCGCCCACCCGGACCGCTCCGCCGTCCAGCCGCATCCGCCCCGCGAGCGCGAGCAGCACCGTGGTGCGGCCCGAGCCGCCGGGCCCATGGACCACCAGCAGCCCTCCGGGGTCCACGTCCACGTCCAGGTTCTCGAACACCGCTCCCCGGGGCCCGCGCACGCTGGCTCCGCGCGCGACCACGTCCACACCGGCAATCTCCACCCCCAGCCGGTAACCCGCCCGGGCCGGGACATGTCTGTCAGACCGGTCACATACGACCACGCCGCTCCCGGCGCTCACCGCAGGATCGGCGGTCGGGCCGGTGCTCGACCGACTCGGTGGTGGCGGCATGTCCGCCGTGCCCGCCCTGGTCCACCTGCTGCCCACCGCTGCGGCTGGTCCTCCGCCCGGCCTTCATCGACGTCCTCCGCCGCGCCTGCGGGCACACTCCGGGCCACGCCGTCCCCACTCCGGACGGCCGACCGGCGCGCTGAGGGCCCGGCTGTCCGTGCCGGGTGGCAGGCTGGGGGGCATGTGCGGCCGCTTCGTCTCCACCACCACGCCCCAGGACCTCGTCTCGCTGCTCGGAGAGCTCCGGTGGGACCCGGCCGAGACCCTCGCGCCGAGCTGGAACGTCGCGCCCACCGACCCGGTGCCGGCCGTCCTGGAACGCCTCGACAAGGAGACCGGCGAGGTGCTGCGCCAGCTGCGTCCGCTGCGCTGGGGCCTGGTCCCCTCCTGGTCCAAGGACCCGTCCGGCGGCGCCCGGATGATCAACGCCCGCTCGGAGACCGTCGACACCAAGCCCGCCTTCCGCAAGGCCTTCGCCGCCCGCCGCTGCGTCATCCCCGCGGACGGCTACTACGAGTGGCGCGAGGTGCCCGCCACCGCGGACCGCAAGAAGTACAAGCAGCCGTACTTCCTCAGCACCGGCGGCGTGATGCTGATGGCCGGCCTCTACGAGTTCTGGCGCGACCCGACCCGGCCCGAGGACGACCCGCTCGCCTGGCTCGCCACCGCGACCGTCATCACCACCGACGCCACCGACTCCGCCGGGCGCGTCCACGACCGGATGCCGCTCACCATCGCCCCCGGCGACCTCCCCACCTGGCTCTCCCCCGGCCACACCGACCCGGCCGAACTCCACCACCTGCTGCGCCGCCCCGCCGACGGCGCCCTGCGGGTCCGCGCCGTGCCGCCCACCGTCAACAGCGTGCGCAACAACGGGCCCGAGCTGCTCGACACCGCGCCGGACCCCCTGGGGCTCGCCGACTGATCCTGATCACGGCTGGTCCCCACTGATCCCGGCCGATCCCGGCTGATCCCGGCCTTGGGCCAATCCGCTGACAACAGGCCTGACCAGCACTACGGTGGGCGGGCGAAGCCGTAAACAGGGGGTGGGGGCGCGAAGTGTTGATGTCCATGACGGCACACATCCGCCCCGAGAGCGGCATGCCCGACCTGGAGTCCTTCGAACAGCGCCACCGCCCCGGCTCCCCCTCGGCGGCCGACGGCGACCCGCACGCCGCCGTCCTCCCTCCCGAGGCCGCGCAGGCCGCGCTGACCGTCGAGGCCACCACCCCGACGCCCAACCTCCCGCCCCGCGCCTCCGGCCGACTCATCGGCCGGGAGAGCGAGTTACGGGCCGTCGCCGATGCCCTGGCCCACCACGACGGCGGCGGGCTGGTCACCCAGGCCACCACCCTCCACGGCCTCGGCGGCGTCGGCAAGACCAGCCTCGCCCTGCACCACGCGTACGCCCGGGCCGACCACTACCGGCTGATCTGGTGGATCACCGCAGAGTCCGAGGGCCAGCTCGCCGAGGCCTTCGCCGGGCTCGCCGTTCACCTCCACCCCGTCTGGGCCCTCACCGCGACGCCCGGCCAGCAGGTCGAGTGGGCCATCGCCTGGCTGCGCGCCCACGACCGCTGGCTGCTCGTCTACGACAACGCCGAGGACCCGGCCCACCTCACCCCCTACGTCGGCCGACTGCTCGGCCACGGCCACCAGCTGGTCACCAGCCGCCGCGCGGGCGGCTGGCACCCTGGCATCCGGCCCGTGCGGATCGACGTCCTCGACGCCCCCGAGGCCGCCCGGCTGCTCTGCGGAGCCGCGTACCCCGGCGCGGCGCTCGACCCGGCCGAGCAGGACGAAGCCCGCGCCCTCGCCGACGAGCTGGGCCACCTGCCGATCGCCCTGGCCCAGGCCGGCGCCTACGTCCAGCAGACCGGCACCACCTTCGCCGCGTACCGCGAACTGCTGCGCGCCACCGGGCCCGTGGGGCCGGGGGCCGAGCACACCGTCGCCCGGCTCTGGCAGACCACCCTGCGGACCGTCCAGCACACCGCGCCCTTCGCCGTCGAACTGCTGCGCACCCTGGCCTGGTACGCCCCCGAGGCGCTGCCCCGCGAAACCCTCACCCCCTTCGGGGCGCGGCGCCCGGACGAGGTGGACCGGGCCCTGCGGCTGCTCGCCGACTACCACCTGATCACCCTCGGCGACACCGTCACGGTGCACCGCCTGCTCCAGCGGGTGCTGCGCGACTCCGGCCCCGCCCACGGCTTCCGGCAGCGGGCGGAACAACACCTCGCGGAGGCGGCGGCCCGGCTCTGGCCCTCGGGCGGCGCCGGGCTGCGGCGGGCCCTGCTGCCGCACATCCGGGAACTGGCCGACAGCGGGCCCTCGGAGCAGCCGACGGCCGAGACCGTCGCCCTGTACGGCCTGGCGGCGGACGAACTGACCGACCGGGCGCAGCAGGTGTACGCCGTACGCCTGGTGGAGGCGCGGGCGGACGGACAGCGACGGCTGCTCGGCGAGGACCACCCGGAGACGCTGACCACCGAGCGGCAGCTCGGCCGGCTGTACGCCCGGACGGGCGATCCGGCGCGGGCCGTCGAACTGTGCCTGGCCGTGTTCGCGAAGCGGTCCGGGGCCCAGGGCGCGGACCATCCGGATGCCCTCGCCGACCGGCACGTGCTGGCCAAGGCCTACCGCAAGGCCGGTCACCACGCCATCGCCGTCGGGGAGTTCCGCGCGGTCGTCGCCGAGCGGACGAGAGTGCTGGGGGCGGACCACCCCGACACGTTGGACAGCCGGGGAAGTCTGGCGTTCGCGCTGCAGGTCGCGGGCCAACACCGGGATTCGGTGGCCGAGTTGGAGCGCCTGGTGACGGACGCGGAGCGGGTGCTCGGCGCCGACCACCCGGACGTCCTGACCCGCCGGAACGCGTTCGCCTTCGCCCAACTCGCCGCGGGGCACCACGGCTTGTCCATCCGGCTCTACGAGCAGGTGGTCGCCGACCGCACCCGGGTGCTCGGCCCCGATCACCCCGACACCCTGAACAGCCGCGGCTGGCTCGCCGCCGCCCACGCCGACTCGGGCGACCACCCGGCGGCCATCGCCGCGTACGGGAGCGTGGTCTCGGACCGCGCCCGGGTGCAGGGCAGGGACCACCCGCAGACCCTCCACGCCCGCGGGCGGCTGGCCACGGTTCGGCGCAACTCCGGTCAACTGCTCCTTGCCACGGAGGAATTCGTGGCTCTGGTCGCCGACTTCACCCGGGTGCTCGGCCCCGACCACCCGCACACCCTCGATACCCGGTGCAGTTTGGCCCGCGCCCGCCGGAGGGCCGGTCAGGCCAACCTCGCGGTCGAGCAGCACCGGCTCCTGGTCCGCGACCGCACCCGGATCCAGGGCCTCACCCACCCCTCCACCCTGGCGGAACGCGGCCACCTGGGCTACGCGCTGCGCGTGGCGGGCCTGTTCGGGCGCGCCGTCGAGGAGCTGGAACACCTGGTGGCCGACCGGATCCGGATCCAGGGCCCCGACCACCCGGACACCCTCGACGAGCGGTCCGGTCTCGCCTGGGCGCTGCAATCCGCAGGCTACCCGCGCGACGCGCTCGCCGTGCGACGGCAGCTCCTCGCGGACCGGCAACGGGTTCACGGGCCGGAACACTTCGAGACCTACGACGCCCGCCTCGCCCTCGCCCGCGGCTTCAGCCACGTCGGAGAGCACCAGCGGGCCGCCGAGCTGTGCGACGAACTGGTCGCCGACCGGGCACGGGCCCTGCGGACCGACCACCCCACGGTCCTCCACACCCGGATCTGGCAGGCCTGGCTGCACGGCGAGGCCTGCCACCACGATCACGCCGTACGGCTGCGCGAACAGCTGGTGGCCGACCGCACCCGGGTGTACGGACCCGGGCACCCGAGCACGCTCGACGCGCGCAAGGGCCTCGCCCACAACCTCCAGGCGGCCGGCCGCCTCCGGGAGGCACTCGCCGTTCGCGAGAGCCTCGTGGTCGACCGGAACCGGATCCAGGGCCCGGAGAACGCCGACACCCTCAGCGCCCGGCTCAACCTGGCGGTGGCGCACTGCGAGGCCGGTCACTACCGCCTCGCCGTCCAGCAGTTGACCGAACTCATCGCGGACCACACCCGTCTTCAGGGACCGAACCACCCGGACACCCTGGAGGCGCGGTTCTGGCTCGCCTCCGCGCACGACGCCGCCGCCGAGCCCCTGCGGGCGGCGGAGCTGTTCGGTGCGCTCGCGGCCGACCGCGCCAGGGTCCTCGGCCCCGGCCACCCCGACACCTTCATCACGCGCTCCCGGCTCGCCGGCAGCCACCGGGCGGCCGGCCACCACCAGCGCGCCATCGCGCTGTTCCGGTCGCTGGTGGCCGACCTCTGCCGCGCCGCCGGACCGGGCCATCCCGAGACCCTGGACGCCAGGAAGGACCTGGCCATCGCCCTCTCGTCCGCGGGCGACCACCGGCTGGCCCTGGAGCTGCACGGCCTGCTCGTCGCGGACCGGACCCGGATCCAGGGCGCCGACCACCCTCTGACCCTGCACTCCCGGTGGTTGCGGGCCAACGCCCTCACCCAGGCCGGTCGGCACCGCCGGGCCCTTGAGCCGTACGCCGAGCTGGCGGCCGACCATCACCGCGTCAACGGCGCCGAGCACCCCGACGCTCTGGTGGCCCGCTGGTGGCAGGCCATCGGGAGCGTCCAGGTCGGCGACCACCGGCAGGCGGTGGCCCGCTACACCGTGCTGGTCGACGACTTCACCCGGGTCCACGGTCCCGAACACTCCCGTACCCTGTCCGTCCGCAGCGGCCTGGCCTGGGCCGTCGCCCGTGCGAAGGACCACCGACGGGCCGTCGCGCTCCATCAGGACCTCGTGGCGGACCGGATCCGCGTCCAGGGCCCCGAGCACCCCGACGTGCTCACCGCCCGGTCCGATCTGGCCCACGCCATCAGCACGGGGTGGCAGCACGAGCGAGCCACTGCGGTCCACCGAGCCCTTCTGACCGATCGCGGGCGGATCCTGGGGGCCGACCACCCGGACACGCTCGACGTCCGGGGCAGCATCGCGCTGAGCCTCCGCCTCTCCGGCCGCTACGCCGAGTCCGCCGCGCACTACCGCGAGGCCTTGGCCGCCGCCGTCCCGGTCCTCGGACCGGAGCACTCCTTCGTACGGGAGCTGCGGCACGGCCGTGCCACGGCCCTGGTCCTCAAGGGCGAGCTCGACACCGCCGTCGCCGAACTCTCGTCCATCGCCGACGACCGGGCGCGGCCCCGCTGGTTCGACCTCCCCGGCGTGGTCCGCGCCGGTTGCACGCTCGCCGTCGCGCGCCACCTGAACGGAGAGCACCAGGCGGCCCTGAGTCTGGCCGCTGACCTGGTCGCCACCGCCGTCGAGGCCCTCGGCGGCTCTGACGAGGCGACGGTCACGGCCCGAGAGACCCGTGCGCTCCTGCTGGCCGACGGGGCTCGGCCGCTGCGCGCCGTCGTCCGGTTGGAGGAACTGGCGGAGGGCTGCACCGAGGACGCCGGTCCGCACAGCACGCTCACATCGAGCGTCCGCCGCAGCCTCGCCCACGCCCGGCTGCGGGCCGGGGACGCCGAGGGCGCCATCCAGGTGTACGAGCGCATCATCGCCGACCGGACCGCGGCCGGAAGCGCCTCGCCGACCGCCGGGCTGCTGGCCGGTCACGGCGAGGCCCAGGACGTCGCCGTCAGCATCGGCGCCGAACACCCCGGGCCGCTGCCGGTGTTCCCCTCCCTCGCCGTCGGCCTGGCCGGCGCCCTCGTGGCGGCCGGGCGACGCGAGGCCGCCCGGGAACTGCTGGCGGCGGTGTGCGTCGGCCGCGAGGCACTGATGGACCCGGGCCACCCGCTACTGGCGGAAGCCCGTTCCGCGCTGGCGCAGCTCGACCGGGCCGAGCCCTCGTCGACCCCCGGCGCACCCGTTCCCGCGGAGCCCATCAGGACCAAGCCCACCCCTTTTCCCCGCCACTCCCGCGGCTCGGTCCGCCGAGCTCCCCAGCCGGCCGTCGTCCGGCCGGCCTGGCGCCCCCGCCTCACCCTCACCGAGGAGCCCGCCGTGGGCACCACCACCCACCTCGAACTCCGCCTGGAGCCCAGCGACGACCCCGAGGCAGATCCGACCGCGCTGCCCGACCTGCGTCTGGTCGCCGCCGTCGACCCGCACGCGGTGCTCGAACCGCCCGTCACCGACCACACCCCGGCCGGTCCGCCCGCCCGGTTCGCGCTGACCCCGGCCGCTCCCGGCTCGTACACCGTCCGGGTCACCGTCTTCGACCGGGGCCACGGCGCCGTCCTCCAGGACCTCTGCGCCGTCGTGGACGTGCCCCGGCCCACCCCAGCCCAGGACCAGGAGTAATCGACGTGCCCCGGGATCTCCACGTCACCATCCGGCAGAACCCCTCCGCCGACTACACCCGGCTGCCCCTCCAGACCCGTCCGGACGGCCTGCCCTCGAAGGAGCGGGCCCCGCTGGACCTGATCGTCACCCTTCGGCGACACGGCGACGAGCTGAACGTCGCGGCCTTCCGGACGGGCGAGCGCACCCCCGGGAACCGCATGCACCGGGCCCGGTTGGCCGTCTCCGCGCCCAAGCTGCTCCACCTCGCCGCCCGGCTGCGCAGCGTCTGGCGCGACCGCCTGATCGGCTACGATCCCGACCCGCTCAACCCGTACCCCTTCGCGAGCACCGTCGACTTCACCCCGCTGGCCGCCGTCGCCGAGCGCAAGGTCGCCGAACTCGCCGAGGAGGGGCGGTACTTCCTGGAGACGATGTTCGAGGGCAGCGACCGCAGCCTGGTCCTGTTCCGCGAGTACCTCAACCGCACCCTGACCGAGCACGGTTCCCTGCGGGTCAGCTTCGACTCCGACCTCCACCTCCCCTGGCCGATGCTCGCCGTGGAGAGCGAGCGGCCCGACCCCTGGGCGGACTTCCTCGGCCACCGCCACCAGATCGAGCAGACCGGCGCCGCCTACCCGCCGATCCAGCCACCGAACTCCGCCCGCGCCAGGCCCGTCACCAGCCTGAACACCGACGAGCAGCTCACCGGCATAGGCAGGGCGCCCGACGTGCGCAAGCTGCTGGAGGACCGCTCCCAGCTGACCGTGCGCACCGAGTCCGACCTGCTGCTGAAGGCGCTGTCGGCGGCTGTGCTGGACGAGGACGTCATGTACTTCTGGTGCCACGGCCAGTTCGTCGCCAACGACTCACCGTACGAGCAGCTGGCCGTCCGGCTCTCCGACGACCGGCACATCGACGCCGAGCTGGTGCGCCGCCACCGCCGCCACCACCTCGACCGGCCGGACGCCGTCTTCCGGCCCTTCGTGCTGCTGAACGCCTGCCACACCGGCCAGTCCGCGGCGGCCGAACTCGACCATCTGGGGCGGGCATTGGTGGACCTCGGGGCGGACGGCGTGCTCGGCCCGCAGATCCAGATCCCGCAGGAGTTCGCCGCCGAGTACGCCTTCGCCTTCCTCGACCACTACCTGACCGGCGAGTACACGGCCGGTGAGATCACCCAGCAGCTGGTGCGGTGGTTCGCCCGCGAGTACCGCAACCCGCTGGCCCTCGCCTACTCCCTGCACTGCGGCATCGACAGCATCCTGGAGCTCAACGCATGACCACCACGGCGCCGCCGACCACCGCACGCCCCGCAACCGTGGACCTGGACGAGCACGGCCGCCTGGTCGTGCCCGGCACGGCGACGCCCGTCCCCGAGGCGCGGGTCGCCGAGCACCTCGCCCGCCATCTGCGGATCCCCGCGTGGGCGACCGACCTGTTCGTCTACGTCCACGGCTGGCAGACCAGCCCCGGGGCCGCCCACCGCACGGCGGCCGCGCTGGTCGACCGGGCCGCCGCCCTGCACGTCGCCGCCCCGGGCGCCTACCCGGGACTGGCCGCCGGGTTCCGCCCCTGGTGCGTGGTGGTGCGCTGGCCCTCCTCCAGCCTGCCGACCCTGCACGGCTACCGGCGCATCCGGGAGCGCGCGCACGCGATGAGCGCCCGGGGCCAGGCCGGGCGCATCCTCGGCCACCTGCTCGGCTACCTCGACAGCGGCCGAGGCCGCCCGGACGCCCCGCGCGTCCTGGCCAACCGGCACGGCCAGTACCTCCACCTGCTCGGGCACTCCTTCGGCGGCCGCTTCCTCTGCGAGGCCGTCCAGTACGCCGCCGACCGCCCGGCCGGCCCGCCAGTGCTGAGCTGGTCGTCCCGCCCCGGCGATCCGGCCCGCCCGTTCACCGTCGACAGCGCGCTGGTCTTCCAGATGGCCGCGCCCCGCGACGCCTTCGACCGGCTGTTCCCCCGGCTGTTCCTCGGCCCCGGCCGGGCCGGCGCCCCGCTGCGCGGCCCGCTCGTCCTCACCCACTCCCGCTGGGACCGCGCCACCGGCTTCTGGCACCTGCGCGCCGAGGGCCGCCCGGGCATCGGCCACTCCGGTACCGGCTCCGCGCCGGTCGCCCAGTTCAGCACCCGGCTGCGCCCGACCGACTCCCCGTACCCGCACGCCGACCTCGACCACCCGATCGTCAACATCGACGCCGGGCACGTCTACCGGGGCGGCCTGGCCACCCGCCACCTCCACCCCTCCGGCGCCCACTCCGACTTCCAGCACCCGGAGTCCGCCCACCTGCTCCTCAGCCTGGCCTCCCACTCGCGCTGATCGCACGGCGGGGGCCGGGACCCCGCGCTGATGCCCGGTGGCGCTTCCCGGCGACGAGGCCCGCCGGTGACACCCGCCGGCACGGGTGGCATTCGAACGATGCCTCCCTTGAACGGCCGTCCCCGGCATGACGGGTGACGGCCCCCGTCCCATGCTGGAGACGCGGACATCCTGGCGCGGCAGGCATCCGACCGCGCACCTGTCAGCCGGCCGACCCACTCCCCATGACGGAGCGGCCGCGAAACCCGCGCTACGGACCCCCGGCGTTTCCCGTTCGAAGCGGCCGCCGGCCACCGCCCGGCCCTGGTCCACCCGCGTCCACGTCCGCACCCACGTCTTCTTCCACGTCACCGCCCGACGCCCCGCCGTACCCGCCCGCACCCGCGAACTCCCAGGAGCCACCCGAATGACCGACATTGCCTATGTGAAGATCCACCCCGCGATCGGCATCGCGCGGGTGGGCAACGGCGACACCTTCTTCTACGGGCCGGAGACCCCCGACGAGCCGCCCGGTCCGCCCGGCTTCTCCAAGGAGGGCACCGGCAGGATCAAGCGGCAGGCGGCCCGCTTCCGCGTGTACGGCTACGACAAGGAGGGCGAGGTCGTCCGGGAGGTCCTGGACGGGCAGGGCGGTGCCGGCGTCGAGTGGACGGTCCACCTCGCCAACCGGAAGGCCGCCTGGTACAAGTTCTCGCTCGCCCTGGACATCCCCGAGGCCCAGCGCCTGTCCCAGGACCAGTACGAGCGGCGCAACAACGCGCTCAGCAGGAGCCTGCTGACCATCGACCCCGGCCCCCGGACGATCTCGGGGGCGAACCAGGACGGCCGGAGCTTCGACACCGGGAAGATCCGTCCGCGACACACCCGCTCGGACCCGCGTCAGCGCTGGCGCACCGCACTGAAGCCGCAGACCGGGGTGCAGAGCGTGACGATGCCGCTGTAGCGGTAGTTGGTCCGGCCCCGGGAGATGGTGTGCACGGTCAGCTTCTCCCGCAGGGTGGTCTGGAAGCAGCGCGGGCAGGCGGCGGTGACCGGCTTGCCCCACGGGCGGTTGGGGTTGAGCTTGGTGACCGCCACGCCCATGAGGACGACGGACAGGCCGGTGCCGACGAAGCCGACCACCTGCCACACGCCCTTGCCTGACTCGCGCCGGTCGATCATCTCCTGGTAGCCGTAGATGCCCCCGCCGCCGTGGTTGGACCAGATCCGGCACTCGTCGCTCCGGGTCATGGTCGTCCCGTTGCAGGTCGGGGCGCTGTCCGGGTCGGACTTGCCGACCACCAGCGCCAGGAAGAGGCCGAGGCCC
Source organism: Kitasatospora sp. NPDC101157 (assembly GCF_044768255.1). Taxonomy (NCBI): domain Bacteria; kingdom Bacillati; phylum Actinomycetota; class Actinomycetes; order Kitasatosporales; family Streptomycetaceae; genus Kitasatospora; species Kitasatospora sp. NPDC101157. The sequence continues at coordinate 33,575 of NZ_JBIWPL010000034.1, forward strand.
GCCAGGAGGACCAGCACCACCAACGCCGTCGCCCGGCTGCGGCCGGTCTGCAGGCGCGTGCGTTCCTTCACCGCCGTCTCGATCACAGCGTTCGCCATGTTGCTGCCGTCGACCGCCACCACTCGTCTCCTGATGTCCGCGTTCTGTCCGTAAACGTCCCCCGGCGGGCCGGGGTCGACACGAACCCACCATGATCAGGACGGTCCCGCGCGGAACTTGGCGAGACCTTGACCTCACCGTGACACGTCCGACGCTCAGTCCCGGGGTGCCACCGAGGCCAGGTAGGCGGCCGCCTTCTCCGGGTCCAGCAGCCAGTCCTCCACATCCGCCGGGTCGTTGAAGGAGTTGGCGAACCGGTCGGCCACGGCGGGGAGTCGACCGGCCGCGACGAACAGCTCCCCCACGTGCGGGGGCGCCGGGGCGAGCATCGCGTTGGTCCAGTTGGTGACGGCCCGCCCGGTCTCCGCCCAGAAGCGGTCGAAGGCGGCCTGCTGGAAGTCCCGGTCGAAGGGCTTGTCACCGTGCGCGAGGATCGCCTCCAGGTACAGCGCGGCGCACTTGGCGGCGTTGTTGGCCCCCTGGCCGGCGATCGGGTCGTTGGTGACGACCACGTCGGCGACGCCCAGCACCGCCTGTCCGCCGGGCAGTTCACCGACCGGGCGACGGACCACCGGGGTGAAGCGGCCGGCCAGGGTCGCTCCGGCGTCGGTGAGTTCGACGCCGGAGCGGGTGCGGTCGTACTCCCAAGGGGTGAAGGTCTTCATCAACTCCAGCATCACCCGCAGGTGTTCGGCCGGATCGCGGACCCCGTCGAAGGCGTCCGCCGGACCGCCCGGCTGCGCCTCCCAGAACAGGATGTCGCACGGTCCCGCGGCCGTCAGGGCCGGCATGGTGAAGAACTCGCCGATGCCGGGCAGCAGGTTGCAGCGCACCGCCGGGAAGTCGTGCTCGGGGCGCGGCGCGAGCCCGTACACATAGCTCACGGCCAGCGCGCGCTGCGGCCGCAGGTACGGGGACCGCTCCTCGTCGCGCTCGAACAGCGAGGCGAGCTTGCCCTTGCCGGAGGCGACCAGCACCAGGTCGTACGAGCCGGCGAGGTGCTCCAGGTCGGCGGCGCTCACCTGCCGCAGCTCCACCCGGCCGCCGCGGGCGGCGAAGGCCTCCAGCCAGGTGGACATCTTCAGCCGCTGGTCGACGGACTGGGCGTAGGCGTCCAGCCGCCCGACCCAGTCGATCACCCGGGTCGACTCCGGCCCGCCGACCGACACCCCGACACCCTCGATCCGGGGCGCCCGTTCGGCCCACAGGTCGAGGCCGAGGGCGCGCTCGGTGCGCAGCGCGGAGTCGAACATGCACTGGGTGGACAGCACCCGCCCTCCCCGGACCTCCTGCGCGTCGCGGTCCGTCAGCAGTGTGACGTCGTAGCCGTGGGACTGCAGCCCGAGGGCCAGTTGGAGGCCGGCCTGCCCGGCGCCGACGATCAGGATCCTGCGCATCGCCCCTGCTTCCTTGGTGGTCGGTCCAGCCCGGGGCGCCCGCTCCGCCCGGCTGCCAGGTGACTGGATATCAGGCCGGAGCGCCCGCGTCCACGGCGCGGACGGGACGGGCGCGCGCCGGGTGGGAGCCGGTCGGGGGCCAGGGGAGCGGCCGGGGGCGTCGGGATGGCGATTTGAAAAATTCTTCAAGTTCATACAGGCTGGCCAGCCGCCGACACTCGTTGCCGACCGGACCGAACAGGACAGCCAGAACCCCATGAGCGACAACCTCCCCCCGTGCCCGCAGTGCTCCAGCGAGTACACCTACGAGATGAACGCCCTGATGGTCTGCCCCGAGTGCGCCCACGAGTGGGCTCCCGCCGGCGCCGACGCCCAGGCGGGCGCCGGCGAGCGCGTGATCAAGGACTCCGTCGGCAACGTGCTGAGCGACGGCGACACCGTGACCGTCGTCAAGGCCCTCAAGGTCAAGGGCAGCGCCTCGGGCATCAAGGCGGGCACCAAGGTCCGCAACATCCGCCTGGTCGACGGCGTGGACGGCCACGACATCGACTGCCGGATCGAGGGCTTCGGCGCGATGCAGCTCAAGTCCGCCGTGGTGAAGAAGGCCTGACGCAACATCAGATTTTCGGGAAGCAGACGGCCCGTACGAGCACTGCCGCTCGCACGGGCCGTCGCCGTTTCCCTGGTCGCCGACCGCATCCGCGACCTCCTCGACGCATCCGCCCGACCGGTCCGGACCCAGTCAGGCACCCCCGCCCGGCCGGGTCGGCCCAGCGGGCAGCAGACGCCGGTGAGCCGCTCGGGCCGGGCCGGCTCCCGGCCCGACCAGCGTCGCAGGTCAAGCGCTCGCAAAGCCCCCGCTGTCGCCCGTCGGGCCGCCGCCGCATAGGCTGTCCGGGCCCGAACGGCCCGGCGGGCGCTTGAACGACAGGGCGCGTCCGGGAGGGACGGGCGCCACACACCGAAGGACCCAGGGGGGACGCAGCACCATGTACCAGGAACACGACGAGCAGCATCCGGAGCAGGACCACGACGACCACCTCGTCCACGACGACCACGAAGAGGCCCCGAACCGCTCCCGGTCCCGCCGGGTCTGGCTGGTGGCGATCGGCGGCGTGTTCACCGCGCTGGTGGTGGTCGGCGGGTACGGCGCCTACAACGTGGTCAGCGCGGTGTCCGGCGGTTCCTCCGGCAAGGGCGCCGGTGCGGACGCGACGGCCTCCAAGGGCCCGCAGGCGCCGCCCACCGCCGCGGAGGCCGACGCCGTCGCCAAGGACTTCCTGGCGGCCTGGGGCCGTGGGGACCTCACGGTCGCGGCCGGTCTGACGGACCGTCCGGAGGCCGCCCGGGCAGCCCTGACCTCGTTCCACGACGGGGTGTCCGCCCGGGCGCTCACCCTGACCGGGACGGGCGCCGCGGCCTCCGGCACGCCGAGCGAGCCCGCCGTCGGCTACCGGGTGCGGGCCGAGTTCGACGGCACCACGGAGGCCTGGGAGTACGACAGCACGCTGGGCGTCGTGCGCGCCGCGGACGGGCGCATCCTGGTCCGCTGGGCGCCGACGGTGATCCACCCCAAACTGGGCGCCGGGAAGACGCTCGCCGTCAAGGCCCTGCCCAACCCGGTGTCCAAGCCCACCGACCGCAAGGGCCGGCCTCTGGACTCGTTCCCGTCGCTGCGGTCCGTGCTGCCGCAGATCGCCCCACCCGACGGTGCGAAGGTCGTCACCGGCCAGGCCGTGGTGCTCAGCGGCGGCGGCTCGCAGGACCCGGAGCAGCTGTTCGTGCTGACCCCGCCCAGCGCGCCGAAGGTCGAGCTCACCCTGGACGCCGACCTCCAGCAGGTCGCCGAGGACGCCGTGAAGCAGCAGTCGGCCGACGGCAAGCCCGCCTCGCTGGTGGCGATCCAGCCGAGCACCGGGAACATCCTGGCGATGGCCTTCGCCCCGCAGGGCGGCTTCAACCGGGCGGTCGGCGGCGGGCAGGCGCCCGGTTCGACGATGAAGGTGATCACCTCGGCCGCGCTGCTGGAGGCCGGGCTGACCCCCGACACCGCGGCGCCCTGCAAGGAGACCACCAACTCCCCCCGGACCTGGCACAACGACGAGCCCGGCAACCACCTCGACTACACCCTCAGCGACGACTTCGTCCACTCCTGCAACACCGGGTTCATCGACAAGGGCCTGGAGAAGCTCCAGCCCGGCACTCTGGCGTCGGTCGCCCGCGACCAGTTCGGCCTGGGCCTGCAGTGGCGGATCGGCATCCCCAACCGGGACGCCACCATCCCGGTGCCGGGGAACAAGGACGAGGCGGCCGCCGAGTACATCGGACAGGGCCAGATCCAGGTGAACTCGCTGCTGATGGCCTCGGTCGCCGCCACCGTGCAGAGCGGAACGTTCCGTCAGCCCGTGCTGCGCGAGGACGTCAAGCGCGTGACGGCCCCCGGCCGGCTGCCCGCGGACGTCGCCCAGAGCCTGCGCTCGATGATGGCCCGGACCGCGACCCAGGGCACCGCCCGGGCCCCGATGTCCGGGCTGAGCGGCCAGATCGGTGCCAAGACCGGCACCGTGGAGGCCGGGTCGCAGGCCACCAACAGCTGGTTCATCGCCTACCGCAACGACCTCGCCGTCGCCGCCGAGGTGGAGGGCGGCGGCCACGGCAACAGCGCCGCGGGCGTGGCCGCGGCCCAGGTCCTGAAGGCCGGCGGCGGCAAGGGCTGACACCGCCCGACGAAGCGCTACCGGAGCGGTTCGACCTGCTCCGGGGTGACGCAGTGGGTGTACTCGCCGACCTCGACGGTGTACCCCATCGGCGGCTCCAGCGCGCTCTCCCACCACAGCCCGGTGACCCGCCCGACGGCCCCGGCCGGCCCGCCCTCCGGGGCCGGGCCGGCCAGGATCCGCACCCGGGTGCCCTCCGGCAGGTCACTGCGGTAGCGCGGCGGCAGGTCCGTCCGGCAGCCGCCCAGCGCGGCCAGGAACTCCGGCCGCAGCCGCCACGGGCTCCCGTCCTCGGTCACCACCCCGTACACCGGGCCGTCGCCCTCGACCCTGCAGCCGACCACCACGCCCCGGGTGCCGACCAGCCCGTCCCCCAGCCACCCGAGGTCCGGCACCGGCGGCCCCGGCGTGACCAGTTCCACCAACGCGCCGTACCCCAACCGGGCCTGATCCGGCCAGGGCGTCTCGTCCAGCAGCCACCGATGCCCGCCCGCCACGCCCGTACTCCCATCCCCGCGGACCACTGCGGATCACTGCGGACTTCCGCGCCACGCTAGCAGGGCCGGGGCGCCCGCAGTCCGCGGCGTCCGCTTCGTTCGTCATCAACCCACCCGGAAGACACAAGGTCAGTGCCTGCCCGTAAGCTGCCGTGCATGTCTGACCACCTCGGCCACACCCGCACCTGCTGCGACCGGCACCACGACGAACTGCCGCTCAACTTCTCCACCCTGGCACCCGACGTCTGGGATCCGGCCCTGGAAGCCGACCCGGACAGCATGCTGACGGCCGAGCAGTGCGTCGTCGGGGGCCAGCACTTCTTCGTCAAGGGCCTGATCGAGATCCCGGTGACCGGCGGCGAGGAGGTCTTCTCGTGGGGCGTCTGGGTCTCGTTGAGCCAGGCCAGCTTCGCCCGCGCCACCGAGCTGTGGGAGACCGAGGGCCGGGAGGCGGAACCGCCGTACTTCGGCTGGCTGACCACGGAGCTGCCGATCTACTCGCCGAGCACGATCAACCTGAAGACCATGGTCCACACCCGTCCGGTCGGCCGACGCCCCTTCATCGAGCTGGAGCCGACCGACCACCCGCTCGCCGTGGAACAGCGGGAGGGGATCAGCCAGGACCGGGTCCGCGAGATCGTCGCCGCGGTGCTGCACCCGAGCTGAGCCTCCGTCGGCCCCAAGTCGGCGGCCGCGGGGCGCGGCTGGGGCATCATGGCGCGATGCCCGAACTGACCGACCCGACCGTACGGCTGCGGAGCTCCTTCCTGGCGGCGGTCGCCGAGTTCCGCGCCGAGCCCGGCGCGACGCCCGTCCCGTGGTTCGTGTCCGACGTCGAACCGGCCGCCCGGACGGACCCGGCCGCGTTCGCCGGCTACGTCGCGCGTGTCCTGGCCGAGCGCACCGAGGCGGGCATGCGGGCCGACGCGGGAGTGCCGATGACCACACTGTGGTGGGCCGAGGGCGACCAGATGCTGGGGCGGCTGGCGATCCGCCACCGGCTGACCCCCGCGCTGGAGCGGGTCGGCGGGCACATCGGCTACGACGTGCGGCCCGGCGCCCGGCGGCGCGGCCACGCGACCGCGATGCTGGCCGCCGCCCTGCCGGTGGCCGCCGCGCTGGGCGTCAGCGGCGCACTGCTGACCTGCGACGGGACGAACACCGCCTCCCGGCGCGTGATCGAGGCCAACGGCGGCCGCCTCGTCGCCACGGAGGGCGGCAAGCTCCGCTACCTGGTACCGACCACCGCCTGAAGCCCGGTGTCCGGCGCCCAGGCACCCGTCGGCGGGCACCTGGCGCCGTTCAGTCGGTCGTGACCCGGAAGACCGGGAAGCCCGGGGCGATCCGCAGCAGTTCCCCGGTCGGGGAGCCGGCGTCGACGCCCTCGAAGAAGTAGCCGACCTCCCACTTCCAGCGGCGCAGGTACTCGCGGAGCACCTCGGGCTTGTCCGCGTCGGGCAGTTCGACGGCCCGGAAGGTCTCGCTGCGGCGGCCGACCCGAAGCTCGCCGGTCCCGGCGACGCGGAGGTTGCGGACCCACTGGGTGTGGCCGCGCGGGGCGACCAGGTACTGCGCGCCCTCGTGGGTGAGCAGGTTGACCGGGGTGGTGCGCCATTCACCGCTCTTGCGGCCACGGACGGCGAGGACCCGGGAGCCCCAGAGGCTGATGCCGGCCCTGGTGAGGGCGGCGACCAGGTTGATGAGCAGCCGGACGGCGGCGGCGCCGAGGCGGCTGGTGGGCGCGATCAGGCGGGTGGCGGGGTCGGGCGACTGGGCGGGCTGGGACATCGGACTCCCTCGATTCCATGACTGCCGCTTCAATTCGAGAGCACTGCTCTCGTTGACGCCTTCAGCATGGCAGCGGTCGCCGCCGGAAGCAAGAGCACTGCTCTCGAATGCGTGCGCCGCTCCAACCTGTGGCAGACTCCTCGCATGCCAGCCATCCGCACCGCCCGCGAACGGGCCCGCGAGGAACTCACCCGCGAGATCAAGCAGGAGGCCCGTCGGCAGCTCGCCTCCGCGGGCGCGCAGCAACTGTCCCTGCGCGCCGTCGCCCGCGAACTGGGCATGGCCTCCTCGGCGCTCTACCGCTACTTCGCCGGCCGCGACGAGTTGCTGACGGCACTGATCATCGACGCCTACAGCGAACTCGGCGAAGCCGCCGAAGCCGCCGACGCGACCGCCGCCGACGCCTCCCCGCGCGAGCGCTGGCGGGCGGTGTGGCAGGCCGCCCGCGACTGGGCCCGCGCCAACCCGCACGAGTTCGCCCTGATCTACGGCACGCCCGTTCCGGGCTACGCCGCGCCCCGGAGCACGGTCACCGCGGCCGCCCGCCTCCCGCTCGTCCTGCTCGGCATCGTCGGCGCGGCCCCGCTGCGCCCCGTCCCGGCCGGCCCCGCCCTCCAGGGCGCCCTGCCCGAGCAACTCGCCGGCCTCGCCGCCGCCTTCGCCCCCGACCTCCCCCCGCGCACCCTCGCCCGCGCCGTCTCCGCCTGGATCCAGCTCATCGGGCTGATCGGCTTCGAACTCCACGGCCACCTGGTCGGCTCGCTCGACCCGGCCACGGACTTCTTCGCCTGGACCACCGAGGAGGCGGCCGACGCCATCGGCCTCTGAGGCCCGGCTCAGCCGGCCGATGTGGCCGGAGATCGCCTGCCGAGCCACTGTTCGGCGCCCCAGGCGTCGAACCGTTCCACTTCGATGAACCCCAGCTTCGCCGCGAGTCGCATCGAGGCGAGATTGGCACTCTGGGTGGTCAGTACCACCGGCTCGCCGGGGAGCGCGCCCGCGAGCCAGCCGAGCGCCGCCGCGCACGCCTCGGCGGCGTAACCGGCCCCCCACGCCCGCGGCAGGAACAGGTAGCCGAGATCGGCCTTCCCCTCAGCGGCCGGACGGCGGTGGCCCGTTGCCCTCCTGAGCAGGACCTGTCCGATCATCGACCCGTCGAGTTCGACGACGAAACTCCCGGGCCACCGCTCGGGCACCTCGGGCAGCTCGCGCTCCAGTTCGTCGCGCCGCCGGGGGCCGCCGAGGTAGCTGTGCACCTGCGGCGAGGCGAGCAGCTCGACGAACGCCGTACGGTCCCGGGGCTCGGGCTCGCGGAGCACGAGCCTCTCGGTCCTGATCGGCGCGGGAGGCCAGGCCACGGATCCAAGATTTTCCATCCGCGCACGGTAACAGGCGGTCACCACGACCGGTCCGGTACCTGTAGCCGTCTGCGCCACCAACCGTCGATTCCCTGGGGCGAATCCGGCATCCTCAGCCACGGCATCGGGGTGCTCCGCCGGTCGAACTCGGCGTCGAGACGGGCGACCAGGCGGCCGAGGTCGGTGCGGGCACCGCGGGGCAGCCAGCGCAGTACGGCCTCCAGCTCGTCGCGCGCCAGGACCGGGTTGCACGGGTCGCAACCGACTTCCGGCTCCGGCAGTGCCCGCCCGGGCTGGTCGAGGTACCGGCGGCACCCGGCCAGCGCCCAGAACACCGTGTCCGGCGCCAGCCGTTCGTCCTCCAGCCGCCGGATCGCCGCCCGGGTCAGCCCCGAGACGCCACGGATCCGGCGCACCGGCACACCTCGCACGGGCTGCCGGCACTCCGCCCGCAACCCCTTCGGCCGCCTACGCGGCATTGCTCCTACGGATCAGCATGGCGCCCATCCTGGCCTGAACGCCCTTCCCGCACCACCGAATTACCCGCCGCCCTGGCAACGGCCCCGCCGGGGCGCCGGCGGCCCTCCCACCGGACCAGCGTCGGCGCCTCCACCACAGGGCCAGAGCCTCCCGTTTCGCGCCGATCGTCGGGTGCCCGGTCACGGCCTCCTCCACCCGTCCCTGCCGGGCCGGCAGGTGGGCGAACTCACCGGCCGATCCCGGTGCCGGGGACGGACGGAGCAGTTCGACGGCCTCCGCCACCCGGCCGTCCAGGTCCGCGCGCAGTGCCGCTGCCCGCGCTCACGCTGCTGCCGTTCAAGATCGTCGATGTTCGTCCGGGCAGCGTACGGGCGGTCTCCGACAGGGCCGCGAACGACGAGGGCGAGGAGTTCAGGGACTCCTCGCCACTACCAAGGTATCCCCCACAGGGGGCCTTGCCGCAAGGCCCCCGTCAGGGCGCACAATCGTCGACCGAGGCCGGAACCTGGCGAAATGCGCGGTTCACCCCGTCCGTACGCCGGTGTCCGAGTTGCCGGCCTCTTTCTTCGAGCTCACTGGGGGATGTCCCGAATGATCGATGTGATCGTGGTCGGCGGCGGGCCGACCGGCCTCATGCTGGCGATCGAACTACGACTCCACGGCGTGCAGGTGGTGGTGCTGGAGCGGCTGACCGAGCCGACCGGGGAGTCCCGCGGCCAGGGGCTGCACGTGCGCAGCGTGGAGATGATGGACCAGCGCGGGCTGCTGGACCGGTTCCTCGCGGTGGGCGCGAAGTTCCAGGTCGGCGGCTTCTTCGGCCACATCCACAAGCCGTGGCCGGAGACCACGGACACCGCCCACCCGTACGGCCTCAGCGTCGAACAGCCCGTCACCGAGCGGCTGTTGCGCGAGTACGCGCTCGAACTCGGCGCCGGGATCCGGCACGGCCGGGCGGTCACCGGCCTCGGCCAGGACGAGGAGGCGGTGACGGTCGAACTCGCGGACGGAACCCGGCTGCGCTCGCGTTACCTGGTCGGCTGCGACGGCGGCCGCAGCACCGTGCGCCGACAGCTCGGCATCGCCTTCCCCGGCGAGCCGTCCCGGGTCGACACCCTGCTCGGCGAGTTGTCGCTGGCCGAGGACCCGGCGACGATCGAGGCCGTGGTCACCGAGGTCCGCCGCACCGAGCTGCGCTTCGGCGCCGTACCGCGGGGCGACGGGGCGTACCGGATGGTCGTCCCCGCCGCGGACGTGGCCGAGGACCGGGACGAGCCGCCCACCCTGGAGGAGTTCCGGCAGCAGCTGCTCGCCACCGCCGGGACCGACTTCGGCGCGCACTCGCCCCGCTGGCTCTCCCGCTTCGGCGACGCCACCCGGCAGGCCGAGCACTACCGGCTCGGCCGGGCCTTCCTGGCCGGCGACGCCGCGCACATCCACCCGCCCACCGGCGGCCAGGGCCTCAACCTCGGCATCCAGGACGCCTACAACCTCGGCTGGAAGCTCGCGGCCGCCGTGCGCGGCCACGCCCCCGCCGACCTGCTGGACAGCTACCACGCCGAACGCCACCCGGTCGGCGCCCGCGTCCTGGCCAACACCCGGGCCCAGATGACCCTGCTGGGCGGCGAGCCCGGCGCGGTCGCGCTGCGCGAGCTGCTCTCCACCCTGATGGACTTCGAGGAGGTGAACCGCTACATCACGGAGATGGTCTTCGGCCTCGGGGTCCGCTACGACCTCGGCGAGGGCCACGAACTGCTCGGCCGCCGCCTGCGGGACGTCCGGCTGAAGCAGGGGCGCCTGTACGAGCGGATGCGCGGCGGCCGGGCACTGCTGCTGGACGCGACGGGCGGTGGCCTCTCGGCGGCGGGCTGGGCGGACCGCGTCGACCACGTCATGGACCCGGCGGAGGAGCTGGACGTCCCCGCCGTCCTGCTGCGCCCCGACGGGTACGTGGCCTGGGTCGGCGACGACCAGCACTCGCTGAACGACGCACTGGCCCGCTGGTTCGGCGCCGCGACCGCCTGAACGGGGAGCGGCCGGTGGCGGCTCAGTCGGCTGCCGGGTCCGGCAGGCCCGGGTCGATCCTGAGCAGCGAGCGCTTCGCCGTACCGTCCGGCTCGTAGACGGTCCGGTACAGGTACGGGCGGTCCGAGCCGGGGAAGAGCACGACGCCCTCCTCGACCACCGGCCGCTGCTCGGCGATGGCCCGGAGCCTGTGGTCGGCGTCGGCCGGGAACTCCGGCTCCGGGGGGGCGTCGGTGGCGTCCGGCCACGGGTCCACTCCGTCCCTTCTGAGCTGGACCGAGCCCGCCCGGAAGGGCCGGGCGGGCTCGGTGTCCGGTCGGTGCGGCCGCGCCGCTACTGCGGGCCGGGCTTGATCATCGCGAACGGGGCGCCCTGCGGGTCGGCGACCACCGCCATCCGGCCGGCCACCATGTCGAAGGGCCGGGCGAGGAGGGTGCCGTTGCGCTTGACCACGGTGTCGGCGGCGGAGTCCACGTCGTCGACCGCGAAGTAGCACAGCCAGTGCGCCGGGGTGCCGGGCGGGTCGTCGGCGAGCAGCGAGGCGCCACCGACGGGGCGGCCGCCGACCTTCAGTTCCCAGTACCGGTCGTTGCCCTCCACCGGCACGACGTCGATGCCGAACGCCTTGCCGTAGAAGGCGCCGGCGGCCCCGATGTCGTCGGTGTGGAGTTCGTTCCAGATCAGTGCGCCGGGTTCGTTGACCACCCCGGCTCCGGCGAAGTCCAACGCCTGCCAGACGCCGAACACCGCGCCCTGCGGGTCCGCGGCGACCAGCAGCCGGCCGAGCTTGCCGACGTCCATCACCGGCGCCAGCAGGGTGCCGCCGGCCGAGACGATGGCGTCCTGGGTGGCCTGGGCGTCCGTGGTGGCCAGGTAGCTGGTCCACACGGTGGGCGGCTCCGGCATGCCCTCGGGGGCCATCGCCGGGCCGATGCCCGCCACCGGCCTGCCGTTGAGCTCGCAGACGGCGTACCCGCCGAACTCGGCCGGGCCGATCTGCCCCTGCCAGCCGAACAGGTCGCGGTAGAAGTCCAGCGCGGCCTGCTGGTCCTGCGCCATCAGATCGATCCAGCACGGGGTGCCGGTCACGTACGGGGTGGTGACTTCGGGCATGCTCGCTCTTTCCTCGGGTGGTCCCCCGCCAGTCACCCTCCCGTCCCGCCCCAGGATCCGCCACCCGACACGCCGCTGCCGCAGGGGGCTCCGGACGGCCGCGTTCGCTCACCCGTTCGGCTCAGCGGAAGGGCCGCCGGGCCGTCCACCCGGCCTCCCGACCTCGGCGTTTGACCGCGACCACTCATCATTGTGACGCTTGGTCAACACAGCGTGCACCGTTGGCTCCTGGGGGGACCGTGGACGAACCGCTCCGAATCCGTGTGACCGACGCCGACCGCGGCGCCACCGCCTCCCTGCTCGCCTGGCTGCGGGCCGAGGAGGAACTGCGCGGGCGCGTCGAGCTGGAGGCCGCGCCGCCGCGGCCCGGCTCGCTGGGAACCTTCGCCGACGTGCTCACCGTCGCGGTCGGTACCGGCGGCGCCGTCTCCGGACTGACCAGTGCCCTGATCGCCTGGATCCGGCGGCGGGCCGGCGAGACGGTGATCCAGGTGACCCGCGCGGACGGCAGCTCGATCGAACTGCGGGCGACAGCGGTGCACGGCCTCCGGCCGGACGGCGTCGCCGAGCTCGTGCGCGAGGTGGGCCGCTCGCTCGCCGAGCGCCCCGGCCCGGCCGCGCTCCCGGACGGCGATGAGTGACGCCGGACTGCCGCTGGGACTCCCTGGCGCCCGGGCCCTGATCATCGGGACCGGCAGCCACGTCCCCGGCTCGGTCCTGCCCGAGGTGCCGGCCGCCGCCGGAACCGTCCGGGCCGTCGAGCGGGCGCTCGTCGACCGCTGCGGCCTCGCCCCCGAGCACGTGCGCACCGTGCTCGACCCGGAGAACCCGGTCGTCCTCGGCGAGGAACTGACCGGTGCGGCCGAGGCGGCGGACTCCGTCCTGCTGGTCTACTACGTCGGCCACGGCCTGGTCGGCGACGACAACGAGCTGTACCTCGCGACCCGCGTCACCGACCACCTGACCCGCGGCCTGCCCTACAAGGCCCTGCGCTACGCGACCCTGCGCGAGACCCTGGCCACCTCCCGGGCCCGCTCGGTGGTCCTGGTCCTGGACTGCTGCTTCTCCGGCCGGGCGGCGCCCGTGGGCGGCGCGGGCGGCCCCTTCGAGTCCGCGCACCCGGGCGGCGGCTTCGTCCTGGCCTCCGCCGCCCCGGAGGAACTCGCGCTGGCCCCGCCCGGCGCACCGTACACCGCCTTCAGCGGCGAGCTGCTGCGGCTGCTGGGCGAGGGCGACCCTACGGGGCCGCCGCAGTTCACCCTGGACGACCTCCACCGGGCCCTGTCGCGGGCGCTGGGCGACCGGGGCTTCCCGCGGCCGCGCCGCCGGTCCGAGGGGCGGGCCGGTGAGCTGGTCCTGGCCGCCAACCCGGCCTACCAGCCGCCGGAGGCACCGGTGCCGGGGCCCGATCCGGCGACCTGCCCGTACCGGGGCCTGGCACCGTACGGCGCGGAGGACGCCCGGTTCTTCTTCGGCCGCGAGGCGCTGACGGCGGAGCTGGTGGGCCGCGTCGCCGAACAGCTCTCCAAGGACGGGCTGCTCGTGGTCGTCGGTCCGTCCGGCGTGGGCAAGTCCTCGCTGCTGCGCGCCGGGCTGCTGCCCGCGCTCGACCACGGGCTGCCGGCGGAGCTGCGGCCGGGCCGCTGGCCACGCGTGGTGTTCACCCCGGGCGACCGACCGGTGACTCAACTTGCCCGCGTGCTGGCGCAGTTGACCCAGGACGAACCGGATTCCGTACGCGCCGCCCTGAGGTCCGATCCGGAATCGGTCGTCGGCCGACTGCCCGAGGACGGTACGCGGCTGGTGCTGGTGGTGGACCAGTTCGAGGAACTGTTCACCGCGTGCACGGACGAGGCCGAGCGGGAGGCGTTCGTCGCGGCGCTGTCCGCCGCGGCCCGCCGCAGTGCCGGGTCGGCCGCTCCTCGCGCACTCGTCCTGCTGGGGCTGCGCGCCGACTTCTACGGGCACTGCACGGCCTACCCGGCGCTGGCGCAGGCCCTGACCGACGGCCAGGTCCTGGTCGGCCCGATGACCACCGGGGAACTGCGGGACGCCATCGAGAAACCGGCCCGGCTCGCCGGACTCGGCCTGGAGGCGGGGCTGCTGGACCTGCTGCTGCGCGACCTGCGCACCGGCGGCGGCCACCGCGGCCCCGGCGCCGCCCTGCCGCTGCTGTCCTACGCACTGCTGGCCACCTGGCAGAAACGGGCGGGCCGGATGCTGACCACGGCGGGCTACCAGGCCTCCGGCGGCATCTGGGGCGCGGTCGCGCAGGCGGCCGAGGCCACGTACGAGGCACTCGACGCCGACGGTCGGCGCGCCGCCCGGCAGATCCTGCTGCGCCTGGTGCACGTGGTGGAGGGCGCCGAGGACACCCGCCGCCGGGCCCCGCTCGGTGAACTGGACCTCGAAGGCGACCCGGCGGCCCCGACGGCGCGCGCCGCGCTCACCGAGGCCCGGCTGCTGGTCGTGGACGACGACCACGCCGAGCTGGCCCACGAGGCGGTGCTGCGCGCCTGGCAGCGGCTGCGGGACTGGATCGAGAACGACCGGGCCGGCCTGCTGGTCCGCCAGCGGCTGCACGACGCCGCGGACGCCTGGGAGCGGGACGGGCGCGACGAGGGCGCGCTGTACCGGGGCGTCCGGCTCGCCGCGGCCCTGCAGTGGATCGAGGAGTCCGCGCAGCGGCACGGCACCACCCGGGCGGCCCGGGAGTTCCTGGCCGCCGGCCAGGCCCGGCAGGCCGCCGAACGGCACGCCGAACACCGCCGCACCACCCGGCTGCGGGCCCTGGCCGGCACCCTGGCCGTCCTGCTGCTGGTGGCGGTCGCGGGGGTCGGGACGGCGGTGTGGCAGAAGCGGTCCGCGGACGAGCAGCGGGACTTGCTGTCCTCCAAGGTGGGCGCACAGGCCGCCAACAAGCTCCGGCCGGTGGACCCGACCCTGGCCCTTCAACTCGCCCTGTCCGCAAGGAAGGTCGCGGACACCCCGGAGGCGCGCAGCGCGCTGTTCGACTCGGCGCTGGCGCCCTACTACACGCCGGTGGAGGGGCACACCGACACCGTCAAGAAGCTCTCCTACAGTGCCGACCGGCACCTGCTGGCCAGCGCGGGCACCGATCACACCGTCCGGCTCTGGGACCTCTCGGATCCGCGCCGGGCGACGTCCCTGTCCGTGATCCGGACCGGCAGCGCCTCCACAGGCCTCGCCCTCACCGGGGACGGCCGACTGCTCGCCGCCCAGGACACCGACACCACCGTACGGCTGTGGAACGTGACGGACCCGGCTCATCCGGAGGCCGTCGCCGTCCTGCCCGACGCCTCCGGCTCCCTGGCCCTCAGCCCGGACGGGCGCAGGTTGGCCGCCCTCGACCGGAACGGGTCCTCGCTGTGGGACATCGGCGACCCCCGGCACCCGGTCCGGACGGCCTCCCTGCCCACCGCCACGGGCACAGGGCAGTCCGGGGCGTTCAGCTCGGACGGACACCTGCTCGCCCTCCTGCACTACGAGTCCGAGGACAACACGTCGACCCAACTCTGGAACGTCGCAGACCCGTTGAAGCCGGCGCTCACCGCCACGCTCGCCGACAGCCACGCACTCGGCGTGGCCTTCAGCCCCCGGGCACCCCTGCTGGCGCTCGGCACCAACGGCCGGGGCGTCGGGCTGTGGGACACCGGCGACCCGGCCAAGCCCTCGCCCGTCACCGACCTCTACGGCCGTTCGGATCCGGTCGCGATCGACATGGTGCAGACGGTGGCGGCCCTCGGCTTCTCACCCGACGGCCGCACGCTAGCGGTCGGGGCGTCCCGGGACACCGGCTTTCAGCGGAGTCACGTCGAGGCCGTGGACATCGGCGATCCACACGCTCCGGTCCGCGCCGCCGACTTCCCCACCTCCGGGGTGGTCTTCTCGCTCGTGGTCGGCGACGGCGCGTCGTCCCTGCTCAGCACGAGCGAGGAGAAAAAAATCCGGAGCTGGCACCCGGCGCCTGCCGCGGCTCTGCCCGGCACGGGCACCGACGGGGCCTTCACCCGCGACGGCCGCACCATCGCCTGGGAGATCGACCCCCCGCACGGCCGTCGCACCCAGAACGCCAACGCCGGAGAGTACCAGCTGTGGCGGACCGCCGATCCGTACGGCACACGCCCGGCCGGGACGTTCACGGTCCTCGATCACGGAATCGTCCGCCCCGTCAACGAGCACACCCTGCTCGCGTTCAGCGATGTCGGCCTGCCGCGGCTCTGGGACGTCACCGATCCGGACCATCCCAAGCAAGGAGGCACGCTCAACGAGCTCGCTGACTACGTCGAGCACACCGGAGCCCTCGAAACGTTCACCACCGACCTGGCCGTCAAGGACAGTCTCGTCGCGATCAACGGTCGGGACGGCCGGATCCACGTCTGGGACGCCGCCGACGCCGGTGCCCCGAAGGAGCTCTCCACCATGCAGTCCCCCCAGCCTCCGGGCCAACTCAGCCTCGTCAACCGGAAGCTGCTGTCCCTGGACCGGGTGAAGAGCCATCGGATCAGCCTCTGGGACCTGAGCGACCCACGGCATCCGGCCGCCGTCGCGCCGATCGACCTCGACAACAACGTCGCGCTGTCGGACCACGCATCGAACCGGCTCGCGCTCGGCCTGGCAAAACTCCAGGAGTCGAACCCGAAAACCATTCAGCTGTGGGACCTCACAGACCCCCAACACCCCGACCACAACGTCGTCACCGAGGGCGTCGTCAACGACTTCGCTCTCAGTCAGGACGGGCGCACCCTCGCAGTGTCGACCGACAAGACCATCGACCTGTGGGACGTCACCGACGTCCACCACCCGGCCAAGACCGGTTCCCTCCCCGCCGAGCGCCAGTTCGGTCTGCAGTTCAGCCCGGACAACCGTCTGCTCGTCAGCAAACCCAGGACCTTCCAGAGCACCGACCCCGACACCGGACAGATCCACCTGTGGCAGGTGGCGGATCCTCGTAAGCCGACCGAGGTCGGCATGGTGACCGCCCCACACAACGTCTACGCCGTTGGTTTCAGCCCCGACGGGAACAGTCTGGCGGCCGGTGAAGCCCAGTTGATCGACGACCCGGGCCGCGTCCTCCTCATCGACCCCGACATCGACCGGCTCACCCGCCACCTCTGCGACACGGTGGGCACCGCCGTCACCCCCGACCAGTGGCACCAGTACTTCCCTGGCACCCCGTTCCAGCGCCCCTGCGGCTGACACGTCGACCGTCCGCCGAATGCGGTGCCGCTGGGCCGGCCGGGTGCTCGCGGGTGCGCTCAGCGGAAGGCGGCGGCGTTCTCCGCGACCCACTGCTCGAACGGCCGGGCGGGCGTCCCGGTGACCGTGGCGACCGTGTCGCGCACCCGCAGCACCGGGTAGGGTGCGCGGATCGTGGAGACGGAGAGGCGGGGGCACCGATGGCGGTCGAGGCGACGACGCGGGCGCAGTTGGCGGGTGCGGCGCGGGCTGTCCTCGGTGGACGGCTGGCGGCCGTGGAGCGGTTGGCGGGCGGCAGCAAGAAGGGCGTGTACCGCCTGGTGACGGACGACGGGTCGACGGCGGTCGCCTACCGCTGGGCCGATGCCGAGAACTACTGGCCGGCCGCCGAGGGCGACGACGACCTCGCCGACCCGTTCTCCCCCGGTCTCGGGCTCGGCCTGTTCGAGGCGGCGCACGCACGCCTCGCCGGCCTGGGCGTCCGGGTCCCGGCGATCCGGCTGGTCGACCGCGACGGCGCGTACGGCCCGGCCGACCTGGCCGTCGTCGAGGACGTGCCGGGCGAGAGCCTGGAGTCCCTGCTCGCGCGCGATCCGCGGGCCGCCGCCCCGGTGCTGGCCCGGCTCGGGGAGGCGCTGGCGGCGATGGGCGGCCACCGGGCGCCGCGCTACGGCAAGATCGCCGTGGTCGACACCGGCGGTGCCTCGCACGGGAGTTCCTGTGAGGTGGTCGTGCTGGAGCGCGCCCTGCGGGACCTCGCCGAGGCGGCGGCGCGCGACCCCAGGATCGCGGCCGCCCGCGAGCGGCTGGAGGATCGGCTGCGGGCCCTGGCGGGGGCGGTGCGACCGAGGGCGGAGTACGCCGTCGTGCACGGGGAACTGGGCCCCGACCACGTACTGGTGGACGCGACCGGGCGGCCCGTGCTGATCGATCTCGAAGGCACGATGTACTTCGACGTCGAGTGGGAGCACGTGTTCCTGCGGCTACGCCTGCACGAGGCCTACCGGCCGTTGGAGACTCCCGGGTTGGACGAGGACCGGCTCGCCCTCTACCTGCTGGCCCAACGGCTCTCCCTCACCGCGGGGCCGCTGCGGCTGCTGGACGGGCACTTCCCCGCCCGGGCGGCCATGGCGGCCATCGCCGAGTACAACCTGAACCGAGCCCTGGAGCTGGTCCGCTGAACCGCCGTCCGCCGAAATCCCGCCGCGGCGCCGTCTGCGACCATGCCCGACCGGGCGGCCCTGCGCCCGGCCGAACCGATCGCGGGCCGAACCGCCGCGGAGGCCTTCCAGCTCGCCATCGAGTACGGCCCCGGCCGCCCCTCGACTCCGGCTCCTACGCCGAGGCCTCCCCCGAGTCCAGGACCAACCTGGCGAACCGCCCGTCGCACCCTGCCGCCGGAGGACCCTGCGAAAATCGGTTGAGTGCGGATCGGAGCGCCGCCACGCTTGCCCGGTGACCCTGGACCTGGCCCCCCACAGCCTGACGTGGGACGAAGTGGACCCCGACCGTCATCCCTTCGACCACGCGACCGCGGCCCAGGTGGTGCGCGCGCTCAACCCGTCGCGGCAGGTGCCGCATCGGGACGATGTGTCCCCGGTCACCGCCGCCCAGCACGCGTGGCGCTGGGAAGTGGCGCGGCCGTGGACGGAGGCCATGTCCTATGCCCTCGCGCAGCGCTACGGCCGTTGGGCCGTCGGCTGGCGCTGGTCGGTCGGCGAGGGGGACCTCGACGGCGGGCCGGTCGGCAACTGGTGCTGCTCGTCGCACTCGATCACCACCCCGGAGGAGACGATCGAGCGGGTCGTGGCGTCGCTGTGCGAGTGGCGCGCATGGCTGGAGCTCCTCGCCGACCGGTTCGAGGCGTACCCCTTGGATCCCGCCGGGATCGAGGACCAGCGGGTCCTGTGGGAGCTCGCCGTCCGGAACATCGTCCATCAGGTGGTGGACTACACCGGCCACGAGAGCGCCTGGTACGGGCACTGCGCGCTGGTGCTCACCTGGTTCCTGGACCGCTGGGGTTTCGAGCCGGTGGCAGCGGAGCGCCTGGTCCGGCAGGCGATCGGCGGGCGGTTCAGGAGCTGGACCGCCCCGGACCTGGTGCTGGTCGACGACGTCGCCGAACGGCTCACGCGCTCGCTGCGCCCCGCCGGAGCCGCCGCCCGGCCCATCGCACCCGCACCCGCACCCGACCACCTGGAGGGCTGGGTCGCCGCCCGCGGAAACATCGCGTGGCCCGAACCGTCCACCGGGGCCGCGGACGGACCGCCGCTCCCGGCCCGTGACGGCGCAGCGGCGGACATCCGCGCCTTCGACGCCGCCATCGATCCCGCCCGGGCGGAGGGCATGCTCGCCGCCCTCGACCGGCTGCGGGCCGACGCCGCACGCGCCGCGGATCTCGACTTCGAGCTGCTCCGCCGTTGGCAGCAGTACGTCCTCGGCACACCGCGGCCGCCGGAGTTCCGCATCCTGCCCGCGTTCGCCAAGGAGGGTCGGGAGCGTTACGGCATCGCTCCGGACACGCGTGCCGGGTTCGATGCCTGTCTGGCCGAGAGCGCGCCAGCCGGCGACCGCCCCCTGCCGCTGGCGGCCCGTGCCGCCCGCGCCTACCTGGACGTGTGCTTCTTCCATCCGTTCGACGACGGGAACGCCCGCTGCGCCTTCCTCACCCTCGTCTTCGTCCTGGCCCGGGAGGGCGTGGCACTGGACAGCGTCGGCCTGCTGCGCCGGATGAGCTACGGTGCCACCGATCCGTCGGCACCGGTGTTCCTCGGCCACCTCGTCAACCGCCACGTCGTGGAGAGCAGACGCCGAGCCGGCTGAGCACGCCCGGTCGTGGGGGGGGGAGTGGGGGGGGGCGCCAATTAACCCCCCGGCGGGGGGGCCGGCGGGGGGGCCGCGGGGCCCCGGGACGCACCTGGGCGCCGGGGCCC
>NZ_JBIWPL010000034.1:53208-61252 GCF_044768255.1 Kitasatospora sp. NPDC101157
TCGCCCCCCTCCACACCCCCCCCGTGGTGCAGAGCAGCCGCCGCCCCGGGTGACCCCCCCGGGTGGTGGCGCGAGATGTCGCCGGGCCCCCCGACCCCCCCGCGGCGGGCGTTCCGGGCGGCTGCTCAGCGGTACCAGGTACGGATCGTGGCCGCGGTCTCCCGGACGTCGGCGTGGCCCGCGCGGATGCGGGCGGCGAGGTCAACGGCGTGTTCGGGCTCGGCGGTGACGATGACGCCGGAGGCGCTGAGGTAGGCGGCGGCGACCACGGCGGCGAAGTGCTCGTTGGCCGCCGCCAGGGCCGGAACGCGGATCAGCTGGTGCATCAGCGCGGCCGCGCGCTGATGCAACCCCCCGTAGACGGGGACGTCCGGGACCTCGTCAGCGTGCCGGGCGACGGCGGCGGCGAGGGTGCCGTAGTCGGTGACGTCCGGGTCGCCGGGCAGGAACTGCTGGGCGAGGTCCAGCAGTCAGGTCCGGTCGATCCGCAGGATCACGCGGCGTCCGCCGCCGCGTCGCGGGCGGGGGCCGGGTACGGGCCGAACTCCGCCTCGAACGCCGGGCCCCAGGCCTGGGAGAAGTGGGCGGCGGCGGTCAGGAAGCGCTCGCGGCGCTCGTCCGCCTCCTCCGCCAGCACCTTGCGCGCGTAGTCCGGCAGGCTCATCCCGGCGGCCTCGGCGCGCTGCTCCAGCGCCTCGTGCACGGCGTCGTCGAGGCGGACGTTCAACTGCTTCATGGCGGCGAGCGTAGCGGCCGGTAGCGCCCGCTACAAGGCGGCCTCAGAACACCGGGGGCCGCCCCCACAGCGTCATCCCACACCGTGCTCCAGCGGATCGGGCGCCGGGGCGGGCACGCGGTCCGAACGCCCTCCCGGGCGGCCACCGGGTCGAGCATCGCGCGCAGTTGCCGGGGCCGGTCGCCCATGGCCGGCAGCACCACGACCGGTGTCACGCCCATCCGCACCCGCTCCTCGTCGCCGGTCTATCCCTCCGGCCCGGCGGACTCGACGCGCACCTCCAGGGCGGGCCAGTGCGCCGCCCAGCGGGTCAGCCGGTCCGCGTCCAACGGGCTCTGCGGGAGCAACGACGGGTCGGGCCGGAAGGTCACCGAGGTGCCGGTGGTGCCGTCGGGTTCGACCGGGTCGAGACCGGTGACCGGCAGGCCGTGCTCGTAGCGCTGGGTCCAGGCCCCGTTGTGCCGGCGGTTGGTGTGCACCAGCCAGGAGCTGAGCGCCGCGACCACCGACATGCCCCGGCGCGGGTGCCCGTCCGGGAGTTGCTCCGCCTCGGGCCGGTCGAAGAAGCGCAGGTCCTTGGTGGCCATGACCGGCTTCTTCACCACCTCGCCGTGCTCGTCGAACCGGGTGTCGGTGCCCCGCCCGTCGTCACGGACGGAGACCGAGCCGTCGGCGTGCAGGGTGACGACGCACCGGCCCGCGCCGCGCGCGGCCGCCTCGTCGCCGGGGTAGGCGAGCACCTCCAGTACGAGGTGTTCGACGCCGCCCGGCGCGAACTCGGCGGCCTGCGCGCGGATCCCGGCGAGATGCCCGGTGTCCACGGCAGCGGCCCAGTCGTGGGTGGTGTTGGTCCAGGCAGCCCTGGTGCGTCCGTCCATCCGACGAGTATGCCCGAGCGGTCAGCTGCCGCCCGTCACCAGCTGGTCCCCCAACGTGCTGCGCCGGTACAGGACTTGACGGCCGCCCCGGGCCCGGGCGGGGCGTGTGCGCGCTGCCGGCCCTGCTGACCGCCCCGGCCCCGGCCCGCCACCTGCCGGCCGCGTGCTCCGCGACCCGCTGCGCCGCACGGGCCGTCGCCCTCAGCCGGTCACCAGCCGCCGACCGCTGATCTCCTCGGGCCGGATCCGCACCCAGCGCGGCCGGTCGCCGCCCGCCCACGGGACCGCGCCGGGCAGCGCGTCGAGGCGGCGCCGCTCCTCCGGGTCGTCCACGTAGTGCGCCGGGCCGACGACCAGCACGGTCCAGCCGCGCCCCTGGAACTCGTCGATGCGGTCGACCTCCAGGGACACCTCCGTCCCCTCCTCCGGGGCGGTCCCCGTCCGGTCGCCGGTGCGGTAGGCGAAGGAGGCCCGGTCGACCACGTAGTTGACCGGCCGGACCGCCGGGCCGGGCCGGACCGGCAGGGCGATCCGGCCGATCCCGTGCGAGCCGACCAGTTCCCAGCACTCGGCGTCGGTGAGGTGGAGCAGCCTCGGCCGCGGGCCGGGGCCGCCGCGCCCGGGCGGGGTGTCGGGGCCGTCCGCCAGGAGTTCGTCCCGGGTCACGCCGAGCGCGGCGGCGATCCGGACGAAGCCGCCGGGGTCGAAGGCGGGTCCGGTCCGGAGCAGGAGGCCCAGGTAGCGCGGCGCCATCGCCGCCCGGTGGGCCAGGTCCTCCTCACTCAGGCCGAGCCGCTCGCGCCGTTCGGCGACCCGGCGGGCCACGTCGGTGGGGTCGGGATCGGACGGGTGGTTCACGGTGGTGGCTCCTCGGCTCGCCCAGGGGGCCACCGGACCGGCGTCCGGGCGGTGACCAGGCCCGATCCATCCAAGCGTCCGGCCATCGCCAAGTCGAGGAAGAGAGGGACTCCGTGCGTGTCGGCGCACCCCGCCGGCCCGCGCGGGGCCCGACCTTGATCCGCCATCCCCCGCCTGCGATCATCCCCCTGACGCGGAATCAGGTCCGCGTCGTCAACGGGGACGAGGAGACACATCCGTGATCGTCGTGACGGGTGCCACCGGTACGGTCGGGTCCAAGGTGGTCGTGGGGCTGCGCGAGCGCGGCCAGGCGGTACGGGCGCTGGTGCGCGCCGGGTCCGGGGGCCCGGCCGAGTGGGACGAGGCGGTCGAGCGGGTCGCCGCCGACTTCGCCGACCCGGCGTCGCTGGACGCCGCCCTCGCCGGGGCCGACACGGTCTACCTGCTGGTGGCCGTACACCCGGAGATGGCCCAGCACGAGAAGAACGTGATCGACGCTGCCGTCCGCACCGGCCGCCGCCCTCGGATCGTGCTGCACGCGGCCGCCGGCATCGAGTACCGCCCCGAGGGAGTGCGCTTCATCGGCGCGCACATCGCGGGCCTGGACCACCTGAAGGCCTCCGGCCTGCCGTGGACGGTGCTGGGCCCGAACGGCTTCTACCAGAACTTCCTCGGCATGGCCCCGGCCGTCAAGGCCGGCCGCCTGGCCGTGCCCGGCGGCGACGGCGCGGTGTCGTACGTGGACGCCCGGGACGTGGCGGCGGCCGCCGTCGAGGTGCTGGCCACCGAGGGACACGAAGGCGCGGTCTACTCCCTGACCGGCCCGGCGGCGCTCACCCACGGCGAGCTGGCCGAGCAGCTGGCAGCCGTCGCGGGCCACCCGGTCGGGTACGCCGCGCTCACCCCCGAGGCGGCCCTGGAGGGCCTGCTCGGCATGGGCTGGGAGCGGTGGCGGGCCGAGGGGATGGTCGAGCTGTACGGGCTGTACGCGGCCGGGCGGGCCTCGGCGGTCAGCTCCGACGTGGAGGAACTGACCGGCCGTAAGCCGCGCACCTTCGCCGAGTTCGCGGCCGAGCACGCCGAGGTCTTCCGCGCCTGAGCCGTCCCCCGGCGCGCCGCCGCCCGAGCTCGGTGGCGCGCCCCGCCCGACCCCAGGGGCGCGCCACCGTTCCACCTCGGCGGCGCGCCCCCGGGGTGCACCGCCGGCCGGCCGTCAACGATGCGTCAAGATCCCGCTCCGCACGCCTTACCGTCCCGCCCCGCCGGGCGCATACTGTGCTGCGCGCGGCGAGCATCCGGCGACAGGGCCACCCCGGACCCGGCCCGGCTGCGCCGCGACGGGGAGAAGGTAGAACAGGCGTGGCGGTACTCGTGATCGTCGTGGTGGTCGTCCTGCTGTGGCTGATGACCGGCGTACGGGTGGTGCAGCAGTACGAGCGCGGTGTGGTGTTCCGGCTCGGCCGGGTGCGCGGGCAGGTCCGCGAGCCGGGCCTGACGATGCTGGTGCCGGTGCTCGACCGGATGCGCAAGGTGAACGTCCAGGTGGTCACCATGCCGGTGCCCGCGCAGGAGGGCATCACCAAGGACAACGTCTCGGTGAGCGTCGACGCGGTGCTGTACTTCCGCGTCGTCGAGCCGATCAAGGCCACCGTGGACGTGCAGAACTACGGCTTCGCCATGCTGCAGGTCGCCCAGACCTCGCTGCGCTCGATCATCGGCAAGAGCGAGCTCGACGACCTGCTCTCCGGGCGGGAGAACCTGCACCAGGGTCTGGAACTCATGCTGGAGAGCCCGGCGGCGGGCTGGGGCGTGCACATCGACCGGGTGGAGATCAAGGACGTCAGCCTGCCCGACTCGATGAAGCGCTCGATGGCCCGCCAGGCCGAGGCCGACCGCGAGCGCCGGGCCCGTATCATCACCGCGGACGGCGAGTTCCAGGCGGCCGCCAAGCTCGCCGAGGCGGCGAGCAAGATGGCCGAGACCCCGGCGGCGATGCAGCTGCGCATGCTGCAGACGGTGGTGGAGGTCGCGGCGGAGAAGAACTCGACGCTGGTGCTGCCGTTCCCGGTGGAGCTGCTGCGCTTCTTCGAGGCCTCCACGGCCCGGCTCACCGAGGGCACGACGGATGCCGCCCCGGCCGTTCCGCCGCAGGCCACCGACGTCGAGCGCGACTGACGCCCACTCGGCCGGTCCGGGAAAGGTTCCCGGACCGGCCATAGGTCCGCTCTATGGCGTCATAGATCAGCACCGACTACACCTCCGTTCGAACAGCGGGTTGGCTGCGAGGGTCCAGACCACTTCACCTCCCCCTGCGCCCGACCGGAGGACCACCCGCATGACCCGCCCGATCCGAGTCGCCGTCGTCGGAGCCGGCCCCGCCGGCATCTACGCCGCCGACGCCCTGCTGAAGTCCGATGCCGCGCAGGCGCCCGGTGTCTCGATCGACCTGTTCGAGCGGATGCCCGCTCCGTTCGGCCTGATCCGCTACGGCGTCGCCCCCGACCACCCGCGGATCAAGGGCATCGTCACCGCCCTGCACCAGGTGCTGGACAAGCCCCAGGTCCGCCTCTTCGGCAACGTCGACTACCCGTCCGACCTCGCCCTGGACGACCTGCACCGCTACTACGACGCCGTGGTCTTCGCCACCGGCGCGATGGCCGACCGCTCGCTCGACCTGCCCGGCATCGAGCTGGACGGCTCCTACGGCGCCGCCGACTTCGTCTCCTGGTACGACGGCCACCCGGACGTGCCCCGCACCTGGCCGCTGGAGGCCGAGAAGGTCGCCGTCCTCGGCGTCGGCAATGTCGCCCTGGACGTGGCCCGGATCCTCGCCAAGACCGCCGACGAGCTGCTGCCCACCGAGATCCCGCCGAACGTGTACGAGGGCCTGCGCCGCAACCGCGCCGTCGAGGTGCACGTCTTCGGCCGCCGCGGCCCGGCGCAGGCCAAGTTCAGCCCGATGGAGCTGCGCGAGCTCGACCACTCGCCCACCATCGAGGTGATCGTCAACCCCGAGGACATCGAGTACGACGAGGGCTCGATCGCCGAGCGCCGCGCCGTCAAGCACGTCGACCTGGTCGCCGCCACGGTCGAGAACTGGGCGATCCGCGACGTCGGCGACCGCCCACACCGGGTGTACCTGCACTTCTTCGAGTCCCCGGTCGAGGTCCTCGGCGAGGACGGCCGGGTGGTCGGCCTGCGCACCGAGCGCACCGAGCTGGACGGCACCGGCAACGTGCGCGGCACCGGCCGCCACACCGACTGGGACGTCCAGGCGGTCTACCGGGCCGTCGGCTACTACTCCGACGAACTGCCCAAGCTGCCGTTCGACCCGGTCTCCGGCACCGTCCCGCACCAGGCCGGCCGCGTGCTGGACGGCAACGGCTCCCATGTCCCGGCCCTCTACGTCACCGGCTGGATCAAGCGCGGCCCGGTCGGCCTGATCGGCCACACCAAGGGCGACGCCAACGAGACCGTCGCCTGCCTGCTGGACGACCACGCCGGCGGCCGCCTGCCCGGCGCCGCCGAACCCGACCCTGCGGCGGTCGAGGCACACCTGCGCGCCCGCGGCGTCCGCTACACCACCTGGGACGACTGGAAGCAGCTCGACGCCCACGAGCGCGCCCTCGGCCGGGCCGAGGACCGCGAGCGGGTCAAGGTCGTCGAGCGCGAGGACATGCTCCGCCACAGCGGCGCCTGAGCCCCGGGGCCCGTCCGGCGGACCGTGCCGGACGGGCCCTACCCGCGGCGGACGATCGGCAGCAGCACCTCGTCGACGATCGCCGCCGGATCGAGCTCGACGGCACCCCCGCCGCACATCTTGATCCGGTACAGCATCAGCGCCGGCACCACGTCGGTGACCAGTGGGGTGACCGCCCCGGGACGGACCTCACCGCCGGCGGTGCCCCGGTCGAGCACCTCCGCGATCAGTGCGGTGGTCGGCTGGACCACCCGCTCCAGCACCAGTTCCAGGAAGACGTGGGCGCGCTGGTGGTCGATCTCGCTCATGATCGCGCGGACGGCGGCGCCCAGTTCGCTGACCATCGCGCCGCGCAGCCCGGTCACCACGGCGAGGAGGTCCCCGCGCAGGCTGCCGGTGTCGGGGGCCGCTCCGGGCGGGGGAAGGCTGGCCCGCAGCGCGTCCACCACCAGCTCCTCCTTGGAGGACCAACGCCGGTAGAGGGCCGCCTTCCCGGTCTGCGCGGCGGCGGCCACGCCCTCCATGGTGAGCCGCGCGTAGCCGTCGCTGGTCAACTGCTGGAGGACCGCCCCGTAGATGGCGCTCTCCAGCGCCTCGCCGCGCCGACGGACCGGAGCGGCCGTCGCCGCCGCGCGCTCGGTGCCGCGCTCAGCAGGTCCGGCTTCAGCGGACATGGCTGCACACCTTCCGGGAGTTCCCTGTTCACCTGGCCCACCGCCAATGTTAGTGAACGAACCCGTTCCCTCCCAAGGTCCGTGCCCCGCCGCTCCGGAGGAGCCCTCGATCCGTGCGGCGCCCCGGATCCGTTCAGGTGACTCCCGGCGGCGCCGCCCCCGCGGCGGTCGACGGGTCCGCTACCAACGAGGGACACCTTCCCCGACGAAAGGCGGTCCCCCGTGGCCGTACCCACCACCTTCGACCAGAGCGCGACCGGCTACAGCCTCGCCCACGCCTACAACCTGGCCAAGGCCGCCGAGCTCGCCTACCAGGACGACGCCACGATCGACCGGCAGGCCCACGACTGGGGCTTCGGCACCGTGCGCCACCACGACACCCGGTTCACCCCGCCGTTCCCGCTTGAGGACACCCAGGCCTACACCATGGCCGGCGACCGGATGATCGTGGTCGCCTTCCGCGGCACCGAGCCCAAGGAGATCCGCGACTGGCTCACCGACTCCACCACCCCGCCCTGGCCCGGCCCGGCGGGCACCGGCTACGTCCACTACGGCTTCGCCGAGGCCCTGGAGTCGGTCTTCCCCGACGTCCGCAAGACCCTCGCCGAGCTGCGCGACAACGACCAGACCGTCTGGTTCACCGGCCACAGCCTCGGCGGCGCCCTCGCGATGCTCGCCGCCGCCCGCCTCAACCTGGAGGACCCGCGCCTGACCGCCGACGGGGTGTACACCTTCGGCCAGCCCCGCACCTGCGACCGCCTCCTCACCGCCGCCTACAACAAGGCGCTCAAGGGCCGGAGTTACCGCTTCGTCAACAACAACGACATCGTCCCCCAGCTGCCGCCGGAGCCTGCCTTCACCCACATCGAGGCGCTGCGGTTCATCGACTCCGCGGGGACCATCCACGAGGGCGCCAGCGGCCTGGTCTCCGGCCTCGCCAACCGCGCCAAGGGCCTGACCTCCGCCGCCTTCGAGCCCACCGGCGAGGGCGTGCGCGACCACCTCATGCGCAACTACCTCGCGGCGCTGGAGAAGAACCTCTGAGCGGCTGACCACCCGCCGGCCCGGGGGGGGGCCCCCCCCGCGGCCGGGGGCCCGCCCCCCCCCCCGGCGGGCCCCCCCCCCGGGCCCGGTCCAGCACCCGGCCGAGGATCGCGTCGGCGTCCTGGTAGCAGGACCTGAGGTACGACCAGACGCG
>NZ_JBIWPL010000034.1:61262-63632 GCF_044768255.1 Kitasatospora sp. NPDC101157
GGGGGGGGGGGCCCCCCCCCCCCCCCCCAACCCCCCCGGGGGGGCTGTACAAAACCCAGTGGGGGGCACCCCCCCCCCGGCCCCGCCCCCCCCCCCCGCCCCCCCCCGGGGGGCCGGCGCCGCGTCCGTCGCCCGCCGTGCTGAGGCCGGGTTGTCAACGTTCGGCGACGCGAAAGCCCTTACGGGGGACGGCAGGTGAACAAACGCGGATTCCCCGGTGCCGCCGGCTCAGCCCGTGACCGGCGGGTTCGGCCGGGTCAGACCGCGGTCGTAGGCGAAGATCACCGCCTGCACCCGGTCCCGGGCGCCGACCTTCGCCAGCACCCGGCTCACGTGCGTCTTGACGGTCGATTCGGCCAGCACCAGCCGCTGGGCGATCTCGCTGTTGGTCCAGCCCTGCGCGATGGCCACCAGGATCTCCCGCTCGCGCTCGGTCAGTGCCTCCAGCCGGGGGTCCACCACCGGCGCCGCGCCGGGCGGGCGGACCGGCAGGTGGTGGGCGTAGGCGTCGAGCAGCCGCCGGGTGATGGCCGGGGCCACCACCGCGTCGCCCTCGGCCACCGCCCGGATCCCGGCGAGCAGTTCCTCCGGCCGCGCGTCCTTGAGCAGGAAACCGCTGGCCCCGGCGCGCAGCGCGGCGTGGGCGTACTCGTCCAGGTCGAAGGTGGTGAGCACCAGGATCCGTGAGCGTCCGCCGCCGGCGACGATCCGGCGGGTGGCCTCGATGCCGTCCATGCCGGGCATCCGGATGTCCATCAGGACGACGTCGGGCCGCAGGTCGGCGGCCAGCCGGACGGCCTCCGCGCCGTGGGCGGCCTCGCCGACCACCTCGGTGTCGGGCTGGCTCTCCAGCAGCATCCGGAAGCCGTAGCGCTGCAGTGGCTGGTCGTCCACGATGAGGACGGTGGTCACGGGTGGCCGCCTGTCGGGTCGGGGGTGAGGTCCAGTACGGCCTCCACGGTCCATCCTGCCCCAGGGCCGGGGCCCGCCGTGACGGTGCCGCCGTAGACGGCCGCGCGTTCGCGCATCCCGGCCAGGCCGTGCCCCTCGCCGTCCGGGCGCACCGGCGGGCGGGCTCCGCCGGGCGGCCCGCTGTCCCGGACCCGCACCCGCAGCCGGGTGGCGTCGGCGGTCAGGGTCACGTGCGCCCGGGTCTCGGGGCCGGCGTGCTTGAGGCTGTTGGTGAGGGCCTCCTGGACGATCCGGTAGGCCATCAGCTGGACGCCGCGGTCCAGCTGGTCCAGGTCCCCGCCGACGGTGTACACCACCTGGGGCCCGGCGGCGCGGATCCGGGCGCACAGCCCGTCCAGGTCGGCGATGCCGGGTTGCGGGTTGAACTCGGCGGTCCGGTCGGCCTGGTCGCGCAGCACGCCGAGCATCCGGCGCAGTTCGCCGAGCGCCTGGCGGCTGGTCTCGCCGATCAGCTGCAGCGCCTCCCGGCCGCGCTCGGGGGAGGCCTGGGCGGCATAGGCCCCGCCGTCGGCCAGGGTGACGATGACGGACAGGTTGTGACCGATGATGTCGTGCATCTCCCGGGCCACCCGGGTGCGTTCGGTGGCGGCGGCCAGCCGGCTGCGCTGGTCGCGCTCGATCTCCAGCCGGGCGGCCCGCTCGCGCAGTCCGGCCAGCTGGGCCCGCCGGATGCGCACCGCGATGCCCAGGGCGACGGCCGCGGTGGCGGCGCTGACCAGGAAGAACAGGGCGTCCCCGACCGGCAGCCCGCCGCCGGAGACCTCCACCGCGACCAGGGCCATCGCGCCGGCCATCACCGCGCAGGACCAGGCCAGGTGCCGCAGCCGGCCGTGCAGGGCCAGGCTGTAGAGCGCCACCAACAGGGCGACGTCGGCGCGCAGGCCGATGCCCAGCGACCACTGCAGCACGAACACCGCCATGATCGCCGCGAAGGCCTCGGTGGGCCGCCGCCGGCGCCACAGCAGCGGCAGCACCAGGCCCGCCTGCAGGGCCAGGGTGGCCGGCAACGGCGGGCGGACCAGGGCGCGGCGGTGCTCGTGCGGGCCGCCGTCGCCGTGGCCCGGGAAGAGGTCGGGCAGACAGAACAGCAGGAAGACGACGGCCACCACGGCCGCGTCCAGCACCCAGGGGTGCGCGCGGTCCGCCTCGCGCAGCCGCTGGCCGATCCGGGCCAGCCGGGCGAACAGCGGATGGCCGGACAGCGCGTCGGCGGCCGCGAACGGGCCGGCGGAGGTGGCGTGGTCCTCGCTCACCGGTGGGGTCTCCCTGCTGGTCGTGGAAAGCCGTGCGGTGGGGGGGGGGGGCGGGCCCCGCCCCCCCCCCCCCGGGGGCGGACCCCCCCCCCCCCCCCCCGCGGCCCGGGGGGGGGCGGGCGCCCCCGCCGGCCCCGCCCCGCCC
>NZ_JBIWPL010000034.1:63642-79283 GCF_044768255.1 Kitasatospora sp. NPDC101157
GCCGCCGGGGGGGCGGTCCCCCGGGGGGGGGGCGGCCCCGGCCCCCCCCCCCCCCCCACCGCGAGTGTGCCAGGCCCTTCACGGGGCCCAGGGGCTCAGGCGTCGGTGCGCAGCAGCCGTACGGCCGCGCCGGCCAGGGCGAGCACCGTCCAGCCCAGGAAGACCAGCAGGCCCGCCGTCGGCGACAGCGTCGTCGAGTCGTGGTGCAGGGCGAACATCGCCTCACCCGCGTGGCTGGGCAGGTACGGGCTGATGTGGTCCTGCCAGGAGGTGGGCAGCAGCGAGGTCAGGCCGGGGATCAGCATCAGCGAGGCGACCAGCACGGCGATGCCGCCGGCCACCGAGCGCAGCAGTGCGCCGAGGGCGACACCGATCACGCCGACCAGGCCGAGGTAGAGCCCGGCACCGAACAGGCCGCGCACCACGCCCGCGTCGGAGAAGGTCATCGCCGCCTTGGTCCCGGAGAGGATGCCGGTGTCGGCCGAGAAGGCGACGAACGCCCCGGCGGTGCCCAGCAGCAGCGCGATCAGCCCGTACACGGCGGCCTTGGACCACAGCACCGGCAGGCGGCGCGGCACGGCGGCCAGGGTGGAGCGGATCATGCCGGTGGAGTACTCGCCGGCGGCGACCAGCACCCCGAGGACGCCGAGCGCGAGCTGGGCGAAGTTGGTGCCGAACAGGGAGAGGCTGAGCGTGGTCTGGGAGGCGAAGTCCCGGTCCATCGGGCGGCCGGAGGTGATCCGCGACTTGAACTGGAAGGCGGCGATCAGGCCGAAGGCGACCAGGAAGAGCGCTGCCAGGCCGAGGGTGATCCAGGTGGAGCGCAGCGACCACAGCTTGGCCCACTCCGACCGCAGCACGCGGGCGGCCGTCACCTTGTAGGCGGGTCGGGCGGCGCGCAGTTCGGCGGGCGTGGACGACGGCTGGCTGGGGGCGATCGTACTCATGCCGCGCTCCTCGTGGTCTCGGTGGTGGTCGTGGTGCCGTGGTACTCGACGGCGTCCCGGGTGAGGTCCATGAACGCCTCCTCCAGGGAGACCGTGCGGGGGGTCAGCTCGAACACGGCGATGCCGTGCTCGGCGGCGGTGAGGCCGATCTCGCGGGCCGTCCGCCCGGTGACCAGCAGTTCCTCCGAGCCGCTGCGGCCGGTGATCTCCACGCCCGGTCCGGCGAGCAGGGAGCGCAGCCGGGCCGGGTCGGCGCTGGCCACCTTGACGGCGTCGCCGCCGGCCTGCTGGATCAGCTCCTGCACGGTGGTGTCGGCCAGCAGCCTGCCGCGTCCGACGATGATCAGGTGGTCGGCGACCAGCGAGACCTCGCTCATCAGGTGCGAGGAGACGAAGACCGTGCGGCCCTCGGCGGCGAGCGAGGTGAGCAGGTTGCGGATCCACAGCACACCCTCGGGGTCGAGCCCGTTGACCGGCTCGTCCAGCATCACCGTGGCGGGGTCGCCCAGCAGGGCGGCCGCGATGCCGAGTCGCTGGCCCATGCCGAGCGAGAACGCCCCGGCGCGCTTGCGGGCCACCGACTGGAGGCCGGTGAGCTCGATGACCTCCTCGACCCGGCGGCGCGGGATGCCGTGGGTGTGGGCCTGGGCCATCAGGTGGTTGAAGGCCGAACGGCCGGGGTGGATCGACTTGGCCTCCAGCAGGGCGCCGACCTCCTGCAGCGGCGCGGCGTGCTCGGCGTACCGGCGGCCGTTGACCCGCACCGAGCCGCTGGTGGGCGCGTCCAGTCCGACGATCATCCGCATGGTGGTCGACTTGCCCGCCCCGTTGGGCCCGAGGAACCCGGTCACCGCTCCGGGCCGGACCGTGAAGTCCAGCCCGTCCACGGCGGTCTTCTCGCCGTACCGCTTCGTCAGCTGGTGCGCCTCGATCATCGCTCGCCCTTACGTCCAGGGGCCGGGCCGTCCCGGCCGCCCACGCCTCCACGCTAAGGGCGGCCGGCGGCCGATCAGCGGCACTGCGGGCTGATCATCGGGCCGTCCGTAGTACCGCGGTACCACGCCCTCGCCCTACCCGTAGCAAAAAGCGCTTTCGCCTCACCCGCCCGCTGGCCGAGGATGGCGGGATGGACGAGCGGACCGTGACCCTGCGTCAGATGACTTCGGCCGAGTACCGGTCGGCCACCGAGGCGCGCGAAGCGGAGACAGTGCGCGAACTCGCCAAACTCATGCCCGAGGAGCTTGCCTTGGAGCGCACCCGCCAGGGCACCGCCAGGTTCCTCCCGGACGGCCTGGCCACCGCCGGCCATCACCTGGTGGTGGCCGAGAACGAGGCGGGCCGGACCGTCGGCACCGCCTGGATCGGCCCGGACCCGCGCGACGGGACCGGCACCTCCCGCTCCGCCTGGCTGTACCACCTGCACGTCCTTCCGGCGTTCCGCCGTCAGGGGTACGGCGCCGCCGTGCTGGCCGCCGCGGAGCGGCTCGTCGCCCGGGAGGGCATGACGGCGCTCGCCCTGAACGTGTTCGGGGGGAACGAGGCCGCCATCGCCCTGTACCGCCGCTGCGGCTACGGCGTGTCGTCGATGTCCATGAGCAAGGAGGTGCGGGGGTGACGGGTCCCTGCGGGGAGTGCGGTGCGCGGGGGTGCGAGGAGCTGTTTTACGGGCTGCTGGCGCTGGACCACTCGCGGGCGGAGCCGTGGGGGCCGCTGCACGGGGTGTCGGTGTCCTGCTTCCTGCTGCAGCACCCCGGCCGGCTGCCCGGCGACGGCGGGGCGGCCGCGCGGGCCCTGCTGCGGGCGTACCTCGACGGCGGGCTGCCCGCGGTGGAGCGGCTGATCGGGCGGGCCCGCGCGGCGAACTCGCACCGGATGGCGGGCGGGGCCGCGGCGCACTGGACGGCGGCGAGCCGGGCCGCGCCGAACGGAGCCGCGCCGGGCGCGGTCTCCCGGCCTTCGGCGGTCCCGGCGGGGCGGGAGGCGCCGCGGGGCGGCTT
This sequence comes from Kitasatospora sp. NPDC101157, assembly GCF_044768255.1. Taxonomy (NCBI): domain Bacteria; kingdom Bacillati; phylum Actinomycetota; class Actinomycetes; order Kitasatosporales; family Streptomycetaceae; genus Kitasatospora; species Kitasatospora sp. NPDC101157. Next base: position 66,587 of record NZ_JBIWPL010000034.1, read on the forward strand.
CGCCGTCACCATCGAGCAGGTCGCCCAGGGCGGGGCCTTCCCGGCCGCGGGGTTCCCCGGGCGGGTGCGGGACTGGGCGGCGGCGACGCTGGAGGCGTGGGGCGCGCACGGCGCGTAGTCGGCGCCCGGGACCGGGACGGGACCGTGGTCCGCCGGGCCGTGACGGCGAGCTCCACGACCCGCCGCATGCCAGCAGTCCGATCCACCCAGGGCGCACGGGGGCAGCGGCCCCCGGAGTGGTGGGCGGACGGTCCGACGACGGTGACCGGGCGTCACCGGAGCGGCCTTGGGACGGGGGTCCTCGGCCGGCATCGGTGCGCGGACTCCCGGGCATGTATGAGGGGTTGTCCGGCATGGGGCCGTGACGACCCGGAACCGGTCCCGGACCGGGCCGGTGCGACAGGAGGGGGCGGCGAGCATGGGCGAACTGGACGGCAGGACGGCACTGGTGACCGGCGGCTCGCGCGGGATCGGGAGGGCGGTCGCGCTGCGGCTCGCCGCCGACGGGGCGCTGGTGGCGGTGCACTACGGCGGCAAGGCGGAGGCGGCCGCGGAGACCGTGGAACTGATCGCCAAGGCCGGCGGGCGGGCGTTCGCGGTGCGGGCCCGGTTCGGCGAGGGCGACGCGCTGGACCACCTCTTCGAGGGCCTCACCGCCGGGCTGGCCGAGCACGGCGAGGACGGCCTGGACATCCTGGTCAACAACGCGGGCATCCACCTGGCCGGAGCGATCGGGCAGATGACCGAGGAGGAGTTCGACCGGCTGATGGCGATCAACGTGCGCACACCGGTCTTCGTGATCCAGCGGGCACTGCCGCTGCTGCGGGACGGCGGGCGGATCGTCAACATGGCCTCGGCGGCCACCCGGATCGGCTCGCCGGTCCAGATCGGCTACAGCGTCAGCAAGTCGGCGCTGGCCGCCCTCGCCGCACCGCTCGCCAACGACCTCGGCCGGCGCGGCATCACCGTGAACACCGTCAACCCCGGCGTGATCCTCACCGACATGACCTCGGCCTGGACGAGCGCACCCGAGGCGATGGCCGGCCTGGAGTCGATCACCGCCCTGGGCCGGATCGGCCTGCCCGACGACGTCGCCGACGTGGTGGCCTTCCTCGCGGGCCCCCAGGGCCGCTGGGTGACCGGCCAGGCCGTCGACGCCTCCGGCGGCACCTACCTCGGCCCGATCCCCCCGGCGTAGCGGCCGGGGGCCGCCGTCGCCCGCTCGGGAGGCGCCGGGAGACCGGGCCTCCGTGGTCATCACCTCCGGGCCGGTCACCGGCCCCGGCCGACGGCACCGCCTACACCCTCACCACCGACCTCGGCCAGGTCAGGTTCCCGGCCTCCGGGAGGCCTCAACCCCGGTGCCGGCCGGGGTCGGTGGTCGCGCCGCACAGGGCGTCGTCGACCAGGTTGCTCTCGGCCTGTTCCACCCGGCGGACGTCGTCGTCGGTGTCGGCGCGGACGCCGGAGAGGGAAACGGTGACGCTGCGCCGGCCGTCGGCGGTGACGCCGGAGGCGGTGATCCAGCCGGCGTCACCGCCCTCGTGGCCCCAGTAGGCCCCGCCGCAGGTCAGCGGGCGGGCGAAGAGTCCCAGGCCGTCGGTGACGCCGGGCATGAGCGGGTCGAACTCGGTGGCCGCCCGGGTCTCCTTCATCCGGGCCAGTTGCGCTGTCGGCAGGAGCCGGCCGCCGAGCAGTGCGCGGAAGAACCGGTCGAGGTCGGCGGTGGTGGAGACGAGCCCGGCCTCTCCGTTGATGCCCGGGCCGACCTGTTCGGTGACGTCCACGAGCGGCTCGTCGGCCCGGAAGGCCTGGTAGGTGCGGGCGTGCGGCCGGGGCAGCGTGGGTGAGGTCCCCGGCCAGGAGGTGTGGTCGAGGCCGACCGGCCGGACGATCCGGTCCCGCACCTCCGCGTGCCAGGGGTGCCCGGTGACCCGCTCGATGATCATGCCGAGCAGGACGTAGCCGGTGTTGCTGTACCGCCACTCCTTGTCGGGCTCGAAGTCCGGCCGATGGCTCATCGCCCTGGCGACGGTCTGCTCCGGGGTGGAGGTGTCGTACCGGTGCTGTCGGAAGTCCTCGGCCGAGGTGTGGTCCGGGTAGTCGTCGTGGATGCCGCTGGTGTGCTGGAGCAGTTGGCGAACGGTGATCGCCCTACCGTCGTTGCCGTTTCCGGACACCACACCGGGCAGCCATCGTTCGACCGGGTCTTCCAGCGAGAGCCTTCCCTCGCCGACGAGCTGCAGGACCACGGTGGCCACGAACGCCTTGGTGACGCTGGCGATCCGGAAGTGGCCGTCCGCGGGTACCGGCCGCCGGGTCGTCAGGTCGGCGACGCCGCTGGTGGCGGTCACGGTCCGGCCGTCCGGGGTGACCAGTCGGGCCTGTACGCCCGTCACGCCGAGGGCGGTGATCGCGTCGGCGTCGTGTCGGAGCCGGCTCCGGTCGTCGGCCGGCCCGGCGGCCGTCGCGCCGGGCAGGTGGGCGGTCATGACCGCGGTCATGCCCGCGGCCAGTGCCAGGTTCCGGCGGACGGCGCGGCCGCGACGTCGCGCCGGGGCAGTCGGTGTGTTGGTCATGGGCGTTGACGCTAGGTCCGGTCGGGCTGGGTGGTCGGTACCGCCCGCCGGTGGGAAAAAGGGGTAGTGAGCTGTAGTGCCGCGCCCGGTCGCCATGGACCAGACTTGTGCGGATGAACCTCCATGGGGCCCGCGGGCCTCGGGCGACGTGGCGGGCTCTGGGTTATCTCCTGGGAAGCCTGTGCACCGCCGTGCTCACCCTGCCCGCGCTGCCCGTGCTCGCCGTTCCGGCGGCGTCCCGCGCCTGGGCGTCCCGACACCGCCGCCGCGCCGACCGACTGCTGCTCGCCCCGCCCTGCGGGCCCGTCCGGGTCGGTGCGTGGCGCGTCCTCGGGTGGCTGGGCGCCTCCACCGTGACGGGCCTGGTGTTCGGGCTCGTCGTGTTGCTGTGCGCGGGCAACGCCGTCACCACGGCCGTCACGGTGCCGCTGTGGTGGGCACTGCCCGCCGGGACCCGCGCCGGGGGCTTCGCAGCCGGTGTTCCCCTGACGGGGTGGGGCACGGCGCTGACCCTGGGAACGGCGCAGGCGGTTGTACTCGCGGCCCTGACCCACTGGCTGGCCCCCGTACTGGCACGGCTGCACGCCCGGCTCTGCGTGACCCTGCTGTCCCCCTCCGCCGCCGAGAGCCTGGCCCGGCGGGTGGACGCGCTGACCGAGACCCGGGCCGGTGCCATGACCGCGCACGGCGCGGAACTTCGCCGGATCGAACGCGACCTGCACGACGGCACCCAGGCCCGGCTGGTGGCCGTCGCGATGCGGCTGGGCGTGGCCCGGGAACTCCTCGGCGAGGACCTCGGGACGGTGGCCCGACTCCTGGCCGAGGCCCACGAGACCACCGAGGCGGCCATGGTGGAACTCCGCGCGGTGATCCGGACGATCTACCCACCGGTCCTCGCCGACCGCGGCCTCGCCGGTGCGCTGACAGCGCTCGCGGCCGGATCCGCGGTCGACACCACCCTCGACGTCGGCGAGCTCGGCACGGTTCCGGCGGCGGTCGAGGCCGTGGCGTACTTCACGATCGCCGAGGCCCTCACCAATGCCGCCAAGCACAGCCGGGCGTCGCGGACCACCGTGAGGGTCTCCCGCGACGGGGACCGGCTGTCGATAGACGTCACCGACGACGGTGTCGGCGGTGCCGACGAGACCCGGGGAACCGGCATCGTCGGCATCCGCCACCGGGTCCTGGCCCTGGACGGCACCGTCCACGTCCACAGCCCCGGCGGCGGCCCGACCACGATCGGGGTGAGCCTGCCGTGCGCGTAGTGATCGCAGAGGACAACGTCCTGCTCTCCAGCGGACTCGAACTCCTCCTCACCGCCAAGGGCTGCCACGTCGCCGCCGTCACCCAGGACTCCCCCGGCTTCCTCGCCGCCGTCGCCGTACACCGGCCGGACGTCACCATCGTCGACGTACGGCTGCCGCCCACCTTCCGTGACGAGGGCATCCGCGCCGCCATCCGGGCCCGCCGCCGACACCCGGGCCTGCCCGTGCTGGTCCTCTCCCAGTACGTCGAGCAGCAGTACGCCGGGGAGCTGATCTCCGACGGGCGCGGCGGCGTCGGCTACCTCCTCAAGGACCGGGTGGGCCGGGTGGGCGAGTTCGTCGACGCGCTGCGGCGGGTCGCCGACGGCGGCACCGTCATGGACCCCGAGGTGATCGGACAGCTCCTCACCCGAAGCGCCCGCGACCCGATCGCCGCCCTGACCGCGCGCGAACGCGAAGTGCTCGCACTGATGGCCGAGGGGGCGGACAACACCACGATCGCGGCCCGGCTCGTCATCACCGACAACGCGGTCCACAAGCACATCGGCAACATCTTCGCCAAGCTCGGCCTCTCCCCGGGCGACAGCGGCCACCGCAGGGTCCTCGCTGTCCTGACGTACCTCAGCCGCCACCAGGCGGGTGGAGCGGGTCAGGGCAGGTGACCGGAGGAGCGGGCGGGCGGCGACTCACCCGTCGGGGATCCGCAGCTCGCACCAGACGGCCTTGCCCGGGCCCGCCGGGCGCCAGCCCCAGCGGAGGGCGAGGCGGCTCAGCAGGAACAGCCCGAGGCCTCCGCTCTCGCTCGGGCCGTGCGGCACCTTGGGCAGGGGAGGGCGGCGGCTGGCGTCGCTGACCTCGATCCGCAGCAGTCCCGGGCAGCGCACCAGGAGCAGCGAGCCCGGGGCGCCGGTGTGCCGGATGGCGTTGCCGACCAGCTCGGACACCAGCAGGACGGCGTCGGCGACCACCCAGGGGTCGCCGACGTCGGCCAGGAACCCGGCGGTGCAGGAGCGCGCCTCGGCGACCGCCCCCGGACGGGCGGACAGCAACAGCCGGCGCGCCCACGGCCACGGGGAGGAGCGCGAGCGTGCGGGCACCCGGGCTCCGCCCATCAGACCGCACCTCCCTCCTCCGTCCGGTGCCTCCGGTCATGCCCTGTCGTCCGTCCGCCGGCCTTCCGCGGCTCCGGTGCGCCGACCAATGCCGTGAGGCGTCACTGCCCGAAGTCCTCAGTGCCCGAAGAGGTGCCGCCGTCGCGGTTCCCGCGGGACCCCGGCGGCCCCGCCACCCTGTTCGGCGGCGCGTTCCTCACGTGTCACGGGGGTGGTGTCCTCACGTGTCACGGGTGCCGTCCGGCCCGGCTCGTCGAGGGTCTCCGACGGCGCGACCGGCTCCACCACACGGCGGGTGCCGCCGCCGTACCCGGTGGCCGCCACCGGACGCCGGGTGGCACGCCGGGTGGCACGCCGGCCGGCGCGCCGGGACAGCCCCATCATGGCCAGGCCCAGGCAGAAGAGCAGGGCGAGGGCGACGCCGGAGAGGAAGATCGCGAGGCTGTTCAGCTTCACGAGCTCGTTGCCCAGGACGGTCACCTGGTACTCCGGCCCGCCGGCGAGGTTGTCGGCGATCAGCAGTCCGATGAAGGCGCCGGAGGCCGCCATCAGCAGAAGTCCTAGCAGCAGCATGGGGGTTTCCCCTTCCGTCCCGGTGTCGACCGCCCCCGTTCCAGGCCGCGCCTACCCGGCGGACCCGGTCCGTAACGTTCCCGGACCACCCGCCGGGCGCGGGTACGCGCGCCCTACTCGACCCTGACGGCGATCAGGCAGGTGTCGTCGTCGGTGTCGGCGGAGCTGAGGTCGAGCAGCCGGTCCAGGTAGTGCTCCAGGTCCGGGCCCGGCGCCCCGGCCGTGCGGATCAGCTGGTCGACGGAGTCCTCCACCGGCCGGTCCCGCCGTTCGACCAGGCCGTCGGTGTAGAGCAGCAGGACGTCCCCGGTGGACAGGTGCGCGCTGTACTCCTCGTACCGGGCCTCCTCCAGGGCGCCGAGCAGGACCCCGTGCGGCAGCGGCAGCACGTGCGCGCCGTCGCCGCCCAGCCGGATCGGGGGCAGGTGTCCGGCCCGCGCCCAGCGCAGTTCGCCGCCGGCCGGGTCGAGCAGCACGCACACGGCGGTGGCGGTGACCTGCCCGGGCTCCCGCAGGGCCACGGTGTTGGCCCACTCCAGCAGCTGGGCCGGGCCCGCCCCGGTGACGGCCAGTCCGCGCAGCGCGTGGCGCAGCGCGACCATGCCGGTGGCGGCGCCGACGCCGTGCCCGGCGACGTCCCCGACGGCGAGCAGCACGCGCTTGTCGGGCAGTGACAGCACGTCGTACCAGTCGCCGCCTACCCGGTCGCGCTTGGCGGCGGGGCGGTAGCGCACGGCCGCCCGCAGGCCGGTCACGTTGAGCGGGGGCTCGGCGGGCAGGATGGCCTGCTGGAGCCGCAGGGCGAGCTGGGCGCGTTCGGCGGACTCCTGCTCGCTGTCGGCCAGCCGTGCCCGGGTGGCGCCGAGGGCGACCTCGGTGCGGTGCTGGGCGGAGACGTCGTGGTAGGCGCCGCGCACCGCGACGAGCCGGCCCTCGTCGTCGAGCACGGGTTCGGCGATGACCCGGGTGTAGTGGTAGACGCCGCCCGGGCGGGCCAGCCGGAACACCGCGGAGGAGGCGCGCCGTCGGTGCCGCACGGTGTCGACCAGGCGGCGCACGGCGGGTTCGTCGTCCGGGTGGACGTGCCCGGCGAGCTGGACCAGCGGGACGGGCGGCGCTCCGGAGGGCAGGCCGAAGAGCTGCCGCAGGCCGTCGCTCCAGCGGATCCTGTGGTGGTCGGCGTCCTCCTCGAACCCGGCGACCCGGGCGAGCCGCTGGGCCTGGTTCAGCAGTGCCGTCTGTTCGTCGTCGCCGGACGGCCCGGTCGCCGCGTCCCAGCCGACCAGCAGTCGCCCCCCGAGCGGGGCGACGGCGAGCCGTACGGTGGCGGGCACCGCGAACGGCCCGTCCCGGAGCACCAGCCGGAAGGTCTCGCCGGCCAGCGGGATGCCCGTCCGGTGCACCCTGAGCAGCCGTTCGAAGAGTCCGCTCGCGCCGGCGACGGGATAGGCCTCCAGGAGCGAGGCGCCCTCCAGCGCGTCGCGGGGGCGGCCGAGGGGGTCGCGGAACTGCGCGTTGACCCGCCGGATGGCGAAGTCGACGAGTTCCCCGCCCCTGAGCCGGGGCTCCAGCAGCAGCGCGGGGGTGAGCAGGCCCTCCACCAGGATGTCCTGCTCCTCGGGCGTCGGCGGTCGGCCGACCGGGCCGAGGAGGGTCGTGCAGAGCTCGGCGAGGGCCCGCAGCTGCCGGCACTGGGCCGGGGTGAGGGACGGGCCGGGCTCGGGCCAGAGCACCTCCAGCGCGCCCCGGCGCCCGCCCGCCTCCAGCAGGGGCAGGACGGCCCGGGCCGATCCGGGTCCGACGGACGGACCGACGGCCGGATCACCGGGCCACAGCTCCGCCGCGCCGCCGACCACCTGCTGGGCCGGAGTGGCGACACCCGGCGGGACCCGGAGCCAGGCCTCGGCCTCGGCCTCGGCGAGTCCGCTGTGCGCGGCGAGGCAGAGGCCGCCGCCCGGCAGGCGCTGCCAGACGGCCAGGGCGCGGACGTCGAGCGAGACCGCGAGCTGCTCCAGGACGGCTCCGGCGGCCCGCTGCAGGTCGGGCTCGGCGGCGAGGGCGGGGACGACGGGCGGCGCCGCGGTCGCGAGCCCCGCGGCGGGCCCGCCCCGCGCTCTGTCGGACGGCGCCTCCGCCGCCCCGGACACCTCCCGCCCGTCCGTCGCGCCCGCCGACGGGTCCTCCTCCTCCGCTGCCGCTGCCGACTTCCCTTCCGCTGCCGAGTCACTCGCCGCTGCCGGGTCCCCGGCCGCCCCGGCTCCGGCCGTCGGCAGCCCCACGATGTCCGCGGCCAGCGCCGCGACCGTGACACCGGACTCGCGGGCCAGCCGGATCAGGTGGGCGGCCGCCTCCGCGGGAAGGACCCCGAGGCGCTCGGACAGGATGCCGGTGGCCAGGTCGACGACGCTGCGGGTCCGGGCCTCGGCCCGCAGCCGGACCGCCGCGTCCTGCAGCCGGCGGACCGTCCCGGCGAGCGCCCGGGCCGTGCTCTCGTCCCGCTCGGGCCGGGCGGTCATGGCGCGTCCAGCCAGCGGTGCATCCGGTCGATCAACCGGTTGGTGTCGACGGGTTTGGTGACGTGGTCGTCGGCGCCGGCGTCGAGGCTCTTGCCCTTGTCGCCGGGCATGGCCTTCGCGCTGACGGCGATGACCGGCAGCCGGGCGAAGCGCTCGTCGGCGCGGATGGCGGCGATCGCGGCGTAGCCGTCGAGGCCGGGCATCATGACGTCCATCAGCACGAGGTCGGTCTCGGGGTGGTCGCGCAGCAGGTCGAGCCCGGTCCTGCCGTCGGTGGCGTGCAGCACCGTCAGCCCGCTCTCCTCCAGGACGGAGGCCAGGGCGAAGACGTTGCGCACGTCGTCGTCGACGATCAGGACGGTCCGCCCGGCGAGCCGCTCGTCGGCGGCTGCGGCGGCGGCCGGGCCGGGGTCGGCCGGGTGGCGTCCGCCGAGCCGCTGGATCACGCGTTCGCGCAGGTCGTCCAGTCCCTGGGTGAGTTCCACTCCGCCCACCGCGACCGGGGCGGTCGCGCCGTCGCCCTGGTAGCCGAGGACGGCCGCGCCGTCGCCGAGCGCGTCGAACAGGGCGGGCGCGAGTTCGCCGGAGTGGGCGAGGTCGAGCAACACGCAGCGGTGCGACCCGGTGGCGAGGGCCGCGCGCAGCCCCGGCTCGTCCTGGACGCTGTCGATCCGCACCTGCGGGCCGGCGGTGCCCAGGGACTCGACGGCGGCGCGGGTGAGCAGGGTGAGCAGACCGGGCGCCTCGGGTTCGACCACCAGCACTGCGGGCTCGCCCTCCGGGTCGGCGGCGCGCCGCTCGGAGGAGGCGATGGGCAGGTAGAAGGTGAAGCGGCTGCCCTCACCCGCGGTGGAGGTGACGGTGAGGACGCCGCCGAGCAGCCGGGCGAGTTCCCGGCTGATCGACAGCCCGAGGCCGGTGCCGCCGTACCGGCGGCTGGTGGTGCCGTCCGCCTGCTGGAAGGCGCCGAAGATGGTGTCCAGCTGGTCGGGTTCGATGCCGATGCCGGTGTCCTCGACGTGGAAGGCCACCGCCGCCCCCACCCGGCCGAGTTCGAGCGGCAGCTCCGGGCCCTCGACGCGCTGGATCCGCAGTTCCACCCGGCCGTCGTCGGTGAACTTGATCGCGTTGGAGAGGAGGTTGCGCAGCACCTGGCGCAACCGTGCCTGGTCGGTGACGAGTTCGTCCGGGACGGACCGGTCGACGGCGACGGCGAAGGTCAGGCCCTTCTGGTCGGCGAGGGGCTCGAAGCTGGACTCGACGTACTCCAGCAGCTCGCGCACGGCGAAGGGTTCGGGGGTCAGCTCCATCTTGCCGGCCTCGACCTTGGAGAGGTCGAGGATGTCGTTGATGAGCTGGAGCAGGTCGGCGCCGGCGGAGTGGATGACGCCCGCGTACTCGACCTGCTTGGCGGTGAGGTTGCCGGTGGCGTTCTGGGCGAGCAGCTGGGCGAGGATGAGCAGGCTGTTCAGCGGGGTGCGCAGCTCGTGGCTCATGTTGGCCAGGAACTCGGACTTGTACATCGAGGTCAGGCTCAACTGCCGGGCGCGTTCCTCCAGTTCCTGGCGGGCCTGCTCGATCTCCAGGTTCTTCGCCTCGATGTCGCGGTTGCGCTCGGCGAGCAGGGCTGCCTGTTCCTCCAACTCGGCGTTGGAGCGCCTGAGTTCCTCCTGACCGTTCTGCAGCTCCTCGGATCTGGCCTGCAGTTCGGCAGTGAGCCGCTGGGACTCGCCGAGCAGTTCGTCGGTGCGCGCGTTGGCCAGCAGGGTCCCGATGTTGACGCCGCAGGCCTCGGCGAACTGGGCCAGGAAGTCGCGGTGCACCTCGGTGAAGGGGTGGACGGAGGCGAACTCCAGGACGCCGAGGAGCCATTCCTCCAGCGCGATGGGCAGCAGGACGAGCGAGCGGGCGTCGCAGGCTCCGGCGCCGGAGGCGATGACGGCGTAGCCGGGCGGGAGCTCGTCGACGGCGATGGTCCGCCGGCTGCGGGCCGCCTGGCCTACCAGGGACTCTCCCAACTTGACCCGCTGGTCGGAGAGTTCGTCCACCGCCCGGCCATAGGCGCTGATCCGGACCAGCTCGGTGCCGCGGTCGGTCTCCTCGGCCAGGAAGAAGGCCCCGTACTGGGCGTCGACCAGGGGTGTCAGCTCCTCGGTGATCATGTCGGCGACGGCCTGGATGCCCCGGCGGCCCTGGATGGCGGAGGAGAAGCGGGCCAGGTTGGTCTTGAGCCAGTCCTGTTCCTGGTTGGCCTGGATGGTCTCGCGCAGTGACTCGACCATGGCGTTGATGTTGTCCTTGAGGTCGGCGACCTCGCCGGAGGCGTCCACGCTGATCGAGCGGGTGAGGTCGCCGGCCGCGACGGCGCTGGTGACCTCGGCGATCGCCCGGACCTGCCGGGTGAGGTTGCCGGCCAGCTCGTTGACGTTCTCGGTCAGCCGCTTCCAGGTGCCGGACACCCCCTCGACCTCGGCCTGGCCACCGAGCCTGCCCTCGGTGCCGACCTCGCGGGCCACCCTGGTCACCTCGGCGGCGAAGGAGCTCAGCTGCTCCACCATGGTGTTGACGGTGGTCTTCAGCTCCAGGATCTCCCCGCGCGCGTCGACGTCGATCTTGCGGGTGAGGTCGCCCTCCGCGACGGCCGTGGTCACCTGGGCGATGTTGCGTACCTGGCTGGTCAGGTTGTGCGCCATGAAGTTGACGCTGTCGGTGAGGTCCTTCCACGTCCCGGCGACGTTCGGCACCCGGGCCTGGCCGCCCAGGATGCCCTCGGTGCCGACCTCGCGGGCGACCCTGGTCACCTCGTCGGCGAACACCGAGAGGGTGTCCACCATGGTGTTGATGGCGGCCGCGAGCGCCGCGACCTCGCCCTTGGCCTCCACGGTGATCTTCTTGGAGAGGTCCCCGCGTGCCACGGCGGTCGCCACCTCGGACATCGAACGGACCTGGCCGGTGAGGTTGGAGGCCATCACGTTGACGTTGTCGGTGAGGTCCTTCCAGGTGCCCGAGACGCCCCGGACGGTCGCCTGGCCCCCCAGGTTCCCGGCCGTGCCGACCTCCCTGGCCACCCGGGTGACCTCGTCGGCGAAGGCGGACAGCTGGTCGACCATCGTGTTGAGGGTCTCCTTGAGGTCCAGGATCTCGCCGCGCGCGTCCACCCGGATCTTCTGGCTGAGGTCGCCCCCGGCCACCGCGGTGGCCACCCGGGCGATCCCCCGGACCTGGCCGGTCAGGTTGCCCGCCATCGCGTTGACCGATTCGGTGAGGTCCAGCCACGTCCCGGTCGCGTCCGGGACCTGGGCCTGCCCGCCGAGCCGGCCCTCCGTACCGACCTCGCGGGCGACCCTGGTCACCTCGGAGGTCACCCGGGACAGCTGCTCGGACATCCCGTTGAAGACCGTGGCGATCTCCCCCAGCTCCCCCGGCCGGTCCGGGTCCAACCGGGTGCGGAAATCGCCGTCACGGACCGCCGTCAGCCCGGCGAGCAGTTGCCGCAGCGACTGTTCGGCAAGCCCGTTCTCAGGGTGCTCGTCCATCCGTCCACCGTCCGGGTCGCACGACCGGGCGCCCGCAGGGCACCCCGGCCCGGGGCGGCGGGCCACCTCCCTGCTCCCACTGTGCCACCAGAAGCCCGGCGGCGGCAGCCTCGGCCACCAGGGCCGCCGCTCAGACGGGGGCGGCGGGCCCACGGACCGCCTGCAGCTCGGCGGCGGTGCGCACCGGGTCGTCCGTCTCCACGGCGAGCCCGGCGAACGGCGCCGGCGGGCGCAGGCCCACGCACAGTACGGCGTGCCGGTGGCCGCGCAGGGCGACGAAGTCCCGTCCGTCCTTGTGCCGCCACACGCCGAGGCAGAGCGCGCCGGGGACGGCCGCTCCGCCCTCCCGGACGCCGCGCAGCGCCCGCCAGCGGTCCGGCTGCACCCCGACCGCCGTGACGGAATCCAGCGGCACCCGCACCTCCCGGCGGCGGGCCACGATCCGCTCCCACCACGCCAGGCGGACGACCAGGTCGTCACCATCGATCAGCAGCCCGGCCATCTCCGACTCCCTTCGACACCTTCGACTCCCTTCCCCGATCCTGCTCCGCCATCGGCGGCACGGTCAGCCGGGAACGGTGTCCCGCACCCGGAAGGCGTCGACGGCACCGGTGAGTTCGAGCATCCGCAGGACCAGCGGCCGGGCGCGGGCCAGTTCGATCCGGCTGCCGTCGCCGGCCGCGCGGGCCTGGGCACGCAGCAGGGCGTTGAGGCCGGTCGAGTCGCAGAACTCCAGACCGGCGCAGTCGATCACGATGACGGTCGCGGGCTCGGCCAGGGCCGGCTGGAGCACCTCGTTCAGCTCGGCGACCGAGTCCAGGTCGAGTTCGCCGTACAGGGCGACCACCGTGCCCAGGGCCCACGGCGTGGCCTGCGCGGTGAACACCCCGGGTGCGCCGATGCGGTCGGACGTCAGGCCCGGGCCCTTCGGCTGGCGGCGCGCCATCGTGCTCCTCCTCGGTGCCCGTCCCGCGACGACCCCCGCAGCGCGACTAACCGCTGCGGGGGGTCGGAAACACCTGGCGCGGGTGGAACTCAGTCCGCCTCGGCCGGTTCGTCGGCCCAGCCGGGGGCGTCGTGGTCCTCCAGCTGCTCGCGCAACCGGTTCAGCGTGGC
>NZ_JBIWPL010000035.1:0-69412 GCF_044768255.1 Kitasatospora sp. NPDC101157
CCGCACGGCCTCCACGGCCTCGGCGGAGACGATCACGTCTGTCATCAGGTGCTACTTCCTTGATCGGGAGTTACACCGTTCTTTTTACAGACCCCGAAAATCTTGTAAGAGCCGTTCTTTTTACAGACCCTCAAATTACCTTTGGGGAACTGCGGACCAAGCCTGCAGGAGGGTGTGGGCTAGCTCTTCGGGGGCATCCTCGGCGATGTGGTGCCCACTCTTGAGGGGCTCGACCTGGAGTTCGCCCTGTACCCAGGGCCGCCATGCTTCTTCGATGTCTTCGTAGAGGAGCGGAAGGTCGCTCTCGGTGGCCCAGAGGACGTGGACGGGGCAGGTGATCCGGCGGTCTGCGGCACGATCGGCTTCGTCGTGCTGCCGGTCAATGCCTAGGCCCGCACGGTAGTCCTCGCACATGGCGCGGATGGTTCGTGGGTCTTTGAGCGACTCTTGGAAGTCAAGCCATGATTCTGTCCCCATGTGCTCGGGAGGATCCGGGTACCACTGGTCCAGAGCGCCGCTGATGGCTGTTTCGGGGAGCGGAAATGGCTGTGCCCGAAAAAACCAGTGCCACCAGCGGGTTGCGAAGTTGGCGTCGCAGCGCGAGAGCGCCTCCCCGATGGGCACGACGTCGAGTGCGGTGTAGTGGGACACGGCGGCCGGATGGTCCAGTGCCAGGCGCATGGCGGCGTAACCGCCACGGTCGTGGCCCACCAGGTGGTAGCGGTCGTGGCCGAGTGCTTTCATCAGCGCGACCAAGTCATTGGCCATCTCCCTCTTCGAGTAGGGCGTGTGCGTTTCGTCGGTGGGTGGTTTGGTGGATTGCCCATAGCCGCGCAGATCCGGGCAGACCACCGTGTACTCCTGGGCCAGGAGCGGGGCAACGCGATGCCAGGTGGTGTGCGTGCGTGGGTGGCCGTGGACCAGGAGCACGGCAGGCCCGTCACCGCCATGGCGTACACGCAGGGTGACGCCGTTGACGGTGATGTGGGTGAGGTCGAATCCTGTGAAAATTTTGGCCGCCTCTCGAGCTCGCGTCGTGTGCGGCGACGCCGGTTGCTGTTGTGTCGTCCTCTTACCCGCTCTGGGCGAAGCCTGCGCGCCGTCATCCGGTCGGCTGGGGCGCGGTTCGCAAGGCGGGGCCGAGGTACAGGGTGACGGCCACAGACAGGACCGCCATGGTGGCTATGGCCGCCGTAACGGAGACGACCTGGGCCAGGGTTCCGGCCAGAGCCGCACCGACGCCCTGCATGGCCAGGGTGCCGGAGGAGTGCAGTCCCAGGGCCTGGCCGCTCAGGTCTTGGGGGATCAGTCGCAGCAGCTGCTCCTGGAGCAGGAGGCCGGCACAGTAGCCGATCGAGGCGAGTAGGACGAGTACGGCGGCGACGGGCAGCGGCGGGGACAACGCGAAACCGAGGTAGGGAAGGGCCAGCAGGAGTCGGAAGGGCCCGGCGAGGCGGCCGCGCCACAGCGGGGGGAGTAACCGTCCCGCCAGGACGTCTCCCGTGAGCATGCCTGCGGCGCCGAGGGAGAAGAGGAGGGCGGCGTGATGGGGGGCGTAGGGGATGTAGAGCGATTCGCAGCCGACGATGAGGCCGTTAGGAACCCACAGGGCCAGGAAGACGCTTCGGCGGTCCCGTGGGGAGAGCAGGGCCGCGTTGTTCCGCCAGCTATCGCCCATGGAAGGGGTGCCGTGGGCGCGGGCGGGGCGGGGGCTGAGGAAGAGGCGGGCGATTACCGCTGAAGCCGTGTAGAGGCCCGCGCCGAAGAGCAGTGCTCCTTCGGGTGTCAGCAGGGTGACGAGGAGGCCGCCGAGGGCGAAACCGACGATCTGGGTGATGCCGAAGGAGATGTTGAACAGGGATCGTCCGGCGAGGTACTGGTCGGCGGTGAGGATTTCGTTGAGGAGGCCGTAGCGGACGCCGCCGCTGAGGGAGGCCGTGATTCCGAGGATGAACAGCGCGAGGAAAAGGATGGGGATCGGTAGCCGCGGAACGGCCGGGAGCGCGGTTTCCGCGCCGAGTAGGAGGGCGGTGACGGTCGTGGCGGCGCGGGGAGGGAGCCGGTCTGCCGAGGCGAGCACCGTTGTGGCGCCCACGGCCTGGGCGAGGGAGGGGCCGAAGGTCGCCAGCGCGGATGCCAGAGGTGAATGGGTGCGCTCGAAGACCAGTGTGCCGAAGGCCAGCCCGGCCACTGTCTGGGCTGCGACCTGCGTGGTGGCGACCAGGAACAGGGGCAGGAATTCCGGTGCCCGGAACACGTCTTTGTAGCGCGTCATGGATGACGCCATTCTGCTCGTGGCGGTTGAGGGGTGGGCTTCCGGGACGGATCTGCTTTCACTGTCTGCTCTCTACATCTGTTCTCAACAGACGACTACGGCGTTTTCCATGGCGCCGTATCCTTCGCGGCTGACGATGCCTTCGCCGCCGTCGGCACGGTAGCGGGCCCAGACGCCGGAGGCGTGGTTGCCGAAGAGGAACGGGCTGAAGACCGGAACGACGTTGGTGACCTCGGGGGCGGCGCCGGGCGCGGGAGTGGAGAAGACGGGGACCGCCACGCCGGTGACGTGTTCCTGGACGATGCTGCCGCCTGCTTCGGCGGCTTCTTCCACTCGGGCCTGCCACATGGCTGGGTCGGTGTCGCGCCCGATGAGGACCTGGAGTCCCTGCATGCCGATGCCGGCCTTGAGAACCAGGTCCTCGCGATGTTCCACGGTGTGCTTCAGGAGGTCGATTCGTCGGCCGTGGTGGTCCGTTGGACGGTTGCCGAGGACGCGTGTCCATGGCAGGTAGCGGCTCACGACGCTCCGTTCTGCCTCGGACATCCAGGGGCGTCCTTCCGACAGCAGGCCAAGGCATTGCTTGTTGGCCAGGAAGGAGGAGGTTTGCGGGGCCAGGAGCAGGCAACCGTGCCGGAGTGCGTCCTTGACCGGGCCCGAGTCGATACCGAGATCGCGCCATTCGGGCACTGTGAAGTGACGAAGCCCCAGGAGCCTGCGTTCCGCTTCGGGAGCGTCCCAGGCGGTGTGCAGATCCTCGGGTTCGAGGAACCTGGCATCGAAGCCTCGCCGGTTGAGGTAGGCCATTTCGAGGTCGAAGTAACGGGTCGAGTCGGTGTGCTTGAGGTCCCGGGTACTGCCGACCCAGACAAGGCGCGGGGGGAGCGACAGTTCGGTGCAGACATCGGTGAAGAGGTCCGCCCGGCCGGCGAAGGGGTCGTCGAAACCGAAGGGGGGTGAGTCTTCTGTTCGGCGGTAGAGCTCGTGCCAGGCCCGGTAGAGGCAGTGAAGTTCGACGGCGCCCCCCACCGCCCCGCTGACGTTGAACTCCAGGAACCGGGGGCCGTTGGCGCCGATGACGATGTCCGGCCGCGCCATGCAGGCGGCGTACCGCTCCTCCAGTACCGGGTCGTCGCAGAACAGGGGGTAGTCCTCAGGGGAGACACCAAACGCCTCCAGTCGGCCCTCGGTCGTGGCTGCCACCTCAAGGGCGGTGCGCCGCAGCAGGTCGAGGAGGGAGCGAGCAGCGCGAAAGAGTTCGGCGTAGACCTCGCGGGGCAGGGCGATCGGGGCGGCCGGAAGCGCTTCCCTCGGCGGGACGCCGGTACCGCGGATTTCAGAGGCGAGGGTTTGGCGCAGCACATCTACGTCCATGGCAGGCGGTGGCAGCGGCAGCGTGGGGTGGGCAGCGGGCATGGAGGGTTCCTCCGGATGATGTCGGTGCAGTGGTGCGGGCTACGACGCCGGTTCGCGGCGTGAGGAGGATGGTTGGCGGCGGAGCCGGTCGCGGAGCGGTATCAACTCGGCGCGCAGGTCCTCGACGTGGTGCGCGGTGAAGGCGTCGGGGGCGTCTGGCCAGTCCTCGCGCACGCGGCGCAGGACGTCCGGGGTAAAGCGGGCGGTGCCGGTGGGGTCCACGGTGATCCCGTCAAGGGCGCTCCACCGGTTGTTCATGGCGACGGCCTGGCGTTCGGGCATCCCCGGAGGCAGTCGCAGGCATACGCTGCGGCGGGTCACCACTGCGGGGTAGCCGCCGGGGCGGCCTTGGGGGCCGGGTAGGTGGCAGTCCAGGTAGTCGAGGTCGTGGGCGATGGCATCGACTACGGCAGCCGCCGCCACCGCGCCGGTCTCGTTGAGGTCGGAGCGTGGTTGCGCCCGCGCGTGGCTCAGCAGTTCGGCGGCGTCCTGGACGGGGTTGTCATCGAGCCATACCTGCGCTTCCCAGCCGTCGGGCGGGGTGTGGAGGTGGCCGTGGTGGGCGAGGAGTTTCAGACGGGACTCGTCCTCCAGGGGTAAGGCGCCTCGCACCGCGGTGGCGAGCGTTGCCACGTTCCCGAGCCCGCACAGTACCGGTGCTCCGGCGGCGTGGATGAGCGGGTTCACCGCGTCGGGGAAGCAGGCGTTGACGACCGCGGTCCCCGTGTCGGCCTCGGCTGCGGCGCGGGCGCAGCGCAGGGCGACGGTGGTCTGGAATGGCAGGGTCGCGCTGAGCCCGGCCTCGTTTAGGAGGTCCCTCCAGGCGGACGGTGTCCCGTGCAGGTCTGCGGCTGAGATGTCCGAGGAGCAGACGGCGAGCACATCCGGGCGATACCGGGTCAGAAAGGGGCGCAGGTCGGCTGTACTGCGGCTGTCGTGGAGCAGTCCCTCGAACCGTGCCGGGCCGTTTGCGCAGGCTGCGAGGGCATTGCCGAGCGCGGCCAGTTCGCGGGACCGTCCCAGGTCGGCGCTGGCGATGTGGACGAGGACCGGGCCCGAGCTGCGGGCGGCCAGTCCGCGGACCAGGTTCTTTGCGAAAGCACCGGTGCCGATGATCAGCACGGCGCGGGTGCGCGTCATATGGCGCGCACGGGGGCGTGGTCGCCGATCGCCTCGCGGCACGCGGGAAGCCAGGTGTCCAGGTCGAGCAGGACGGGCTCGGCCAGTCCGGGGCAGTGGGCGCTGTAGTCGAGCCGTGGTGGCCGGTGCGCGTCAGTGAAGTACACGGGAGTCATCGTGCTGTCGCTCTCCAGACGGATGAGGGGGTTCGCCACGAGGAAGTCCCGCAGTGCCGGGGTGTCATGTCGTGGGTAGACGCGCAGGCGCTTGGTGGCGAAGTGATTGGGCGGCAGAACGGGACCGGCTCCCAAACGGCGCTTCCACTGGAAGATGCCCTTGCTGATCAGCGCCTCGGTACCGTAGAAGTCGACCCGGGGAATCCCGCGCGAACAGGACCAGGCCATCAGCAGGTGGTACAACGCCTTGAACGCTCCGCTGCGGTAGTGCTCTTCCAAGCCGCCGCGCACTCCGAGGAGGCGGGTGGTGAGGGTCTTCAGACGCTTCGACCAGTGGCACAGAGCCCCTGCTATCGGTTCGCCGGCCTCACGCAGCAGCAGCAGGGTTCCGGAGCCGAGAACTGCGTACCGGGCTATGTCCGGTTTCTCAGTGCGGCTGCGGTCACCGTGGCGGTTGCGCATGGTGGGCAGATGCATGTTCCAGTAGAAGTCCTCGAACGCCTTGGGGCTGCGGTCTTCGGTGAGCGTCCAGTGGTGCTCGCGCTGCGAGCGGCGGAACTGCTGATCTTCGCGCCGGGAGATGAGGTTTCGCAGGTCTTGGGGAGACGGGGGCAGGTCCACCATCAGGTGCAGCCGGAAAGGGGCGGTGAGCGAGCCGGCCGTCGGCAGCGACCGCATGCGCTGCTCCTCGGCGCCTATGACGACGAGGTCGGCGGGAGGAAAGTGGCCGGCCGCCAGTTCCTGCCAGCGAACTGACTGCCGGTGGCGGGGGGGTTGTTCGTCCGTGCGGCGGTCACGTCGTTCTTCGAGGAGTTGCAGGATGTTGCTCTCCCCGATGGGAAGGCCCGCGTAGGCGATGGTCAGGCCGTTCGCTTCCGAGGTGATGACGGTCGTCTTCGCTGCGTGTGCGTCGTGGACGCGGCGGGCGCCGCGGACGATCCGGGTCGGGCTGTTGTTCCAGGTGTAGGCCGCCAGTGCCCGGGCGGCCGCCCATGGCGTCAGAGCCCATCCCATCCCGTTCCTACCATGGGACCGCGCCAGGGGCATGAGCGTCGTGCTCGCTGCCGTCTCGACGGCGTTGGTCGCCTTCACAGGCTGGCCGCTGCCGCGTGAACGGCTTCCGTCAGACGGGCGCAGTCGGTCACGGTGGTCAGGTGGTGGGCTTCCGGCGGGGTGAAGTCCTCTGACTGATAGGACCCCGAGCCGTGAACGAGCACTTCACCGGGGTCCAGCAGGCCCCGGTCGGTCGCATTGAGTACCCCGGTGAACGCCATGACCAGTGACCACTCCCGCAGTTCCCTCGGGTCGGCAGGCAGCAGGACGCCCGCGGTCCGTACGAGCGAGCGGACCAGCGGATAGCGATCCAGGCACTCCGGCAGCGACACCACGATGCCGCCGCCGTCCTGCTGGCGCAGGATCTGGTTCATGCGCTCGGACGTCGCGGGCGAGCGGGTGTAGAAGGTGGAGTCGAGCTGCTCGTCCGGGGTGTAGGCACGGGCCGGGAATCGCGGGTCGTGGTCCTGCACGACCAGGCCGTTCTCCTCGCGCCAAGCCGGGCGGTAGTCGAAGCGACTGTGGTAGTAGCTGGACACCATGTCGGAAGTGCCCAGATGTTGGACAAGGAAGTACCGGGCCTGGGTGTCCGGCCACTCACGGCCGGTGTGGTGCTGCTGGCCGTAGAAGTGTCCCAGCAGTCCGAAGGCGCTGGAGACGGAATGGGCGTGCACCCGGGCCTCGCGCGGCAGGTGGTCGCGTTCGAAGAGAGCGCGCGCGGTGTCGGCCACCGCGTAGTTGGCCAGGTCGAGGGTGTGCCACAGCCGTACGCCGTAGCGGCGGAAGACTTCCTCGGTTTCGGAGCGCGCGACGGCGAGGGCTAATTCCTTGACCGTGTCGGGCCGGTGATGGGTCAGGACCGCCAGCGGGTTGCGCGCCCGCAAGTCCGGATCGTCCGTCAGCGCCGAGCGCCAGAGTTTGGTCCGGGCGCTGTAGGGAACCAGGCAGACGATCCCCAACTGCGCCGGAGCAGCCAGACCACTCTCGTAGGCGCGCAGAACGGCGTCCCGCAGCGCCGTGGCCTTGTTGGCACTCGACGGGGTGATGAGTAGCACTGGCTCGCCCGTGCGCTGAATGTGAGCCACGGCGCGCGCCACGATGAGCAGCGAGGCGAAGGTCTTCGTCGTGCGGGTCCGCTCGTTGTGCATCAAATGGAGGAGCTTGAGGTGCAGGCCCCGATAGTCACCCACATCGTGGGCGCTGATTTCACTGGGCGCGAAGAACTTCGTCAACTGCGGTGTGAGCGACGGGAGTTCCCATCCGGGAGTGAACCCACTGACTGTGGTGTGGGCGCCGGTCTCCCGCAGGAGGGCCGAGATCTCACCGTAGTAGTGGGCCAGCGCGTTGCCGAGCCGCAGAGGCGGAGCGTCCAGGGCCCGGCTTGCCGGAGAATCTAGGGTGGTCATCGCGTGCCCTCCGCAAGTGCGTCCCCGCGAACAAGACCCGCGGCCGCCGGCAGCGCCGGCACCTCCACCGGATCGCTGCCTGTGGCGAGCGGCTTGTTGGTCGCATCGACGAACACCACGGGCGGCTGGACCGTGCGGGCCTCCTCGTCAGTGACCGAGACGTAGCCGATGATGATCACCAGGTCGCCGGGGCAGATGAGCCGGGCGGCCGCGCCGTTGATCCCGACGATCCCGCTCCCGCGCTGGCCTTCGATCACGTACGTGCTCAGCCGGTTGCCGTTGTCGATGTCGACGATGTCCACTTTCTCCCCGGCCAGCAGGTCGGCGGCGTCCATGAGGTCACGGTCGAGCGTGAGCGATCCGACATAGTGGAGATCGGCCTGCGTCACGACTGCCCGGTGAATCTTGCTGTGCAGCATGGTGCGGTGCATGGAAGGTGTCCTTTCTCAGGCGCTGGCGGCGATCTGGATCCGGCGAAGGTGGCGCCTTCTGTCATTGAAGGCGTTCCTGGCGTGAAGAAGCCGCCAGTTGTCCCATACCAGCATGTCTCGCTCCCGGTATTCGATGGCAATGTGCTCGGCATCGAAGGATTCGTGCCAACGGCGCTGGACTTCGGCGGCTAGGTCGTCGTCTTCGCGGATGAGATTGTTACAGCTGAAGCGGACGATGAGCCCTTGGGGGGATTCTTCCAGAATGGGGTGGAGCGTTTTGAGGTCCAACCCGAGGCGCTGTATTCCCTCTGTTGTCTTCCAGCTGTATTCAGTCGACAGCAGGCGGGCGCGTTCGTCTTCAGTAAGGGCCTCCACCCACGGCCGCGTGTCGGCGATCGTCGTCTCACCACCAGGCCCCTCGGCCGGAGCCACGCACCAAAGAGCGATGTAGCGAGGAGGCTCGATCGCGAAGTCGTAGCCTTCCGAATGGGGGGTCAGCGGCCGAGTGTTACCAGCGTGGTAGACATCGTCCATTCCGGGCTCCGGCCGCACATCCCCCACCACAGCCCCCGTGTAATTGGGGACGAAGCTGCCGAGCCGCCGACAGAACCTGACCGGGTCGAACCCCTCGGGAACGTTGCACATGAGCACATACCCGTGCTCCTCAATGAGTTGCTCAAAAGTCTTCATGAGCAGGGCGTCGGGGAGAACGTCTCCATTGAAGTCCCTTTGCGAGAGGATGCTGAGCGCAGAACGCGGCATGATTCACCTCCGAGTGAAATCGCGGCGAGAGGAACTTTTCTTGCGAGGCCGGGCGCCAAGGGCAAGGTGCCGTCTCACGCCGGATGCGTCGACGCCCATCAGACAAACACCCTAGCTGCTCGTCAACGACGGCGGTTCCTGGCCCGGGAAGAACGGGGACGCCCTAGTTCTTATTACAGACGGTCATAAGAGCAGGTCCACCCCGCAGTCGAAATCGCTGCAGCACGAATTTCCTATCTTCTCTTCGATTTGACGGGTGCTGCGCAAGGTGCGGGGTAGACGGAGCCCTTCCAACTTGACTTCGGCCGCGGTCACGTACATGGCGTGGCTGAAAATCGCTGGGGGCAACGACTCCTGAGCAGGCCATTTGGCAGTAAGCGGCCAGGATGGCGAATCTTGACAGCCACTTTCAGCCGAAGACGCGGCGGGGCGCAGATGACCGCTCTGCCCCGGACTTCATCACACTCGGTGATCGAGCTAGCCTCAGAGCCGTTACTCAGGTGCTCGCCTTGTCGTAGTGGGCGCTGATGTCAGCTCCTGGTCCGCCCTCGACGCGCGGCGCGCCAGCCAGTCTCGTAGCCGCTCGCCTGGGCCATGCCGAACCCGCCAGCGTCGGGTCAACACTTCCCGGAGATGACGTTCACCCTCGTCGCCTTCGAGAACCCCGCCGGACGCGCCACCCCAGTCCTGGAGAAAATCGCCCGCCGGAAGCGGTGCGCCCATCGTTCTCCCGCGCCGATCAGCCTGGCGCGGCGTATCGCCACTCGCCCCACCCGATGGGCTGGCTCCACGACGATGGGACCCGCCTGGAAATCAACGGGCCTACACAGCGCGGGGAGTCGCAGGTGATGATGCAGGCCGAGACCGGTACGCAGCAGGAACGCGTCATGAGACGGGCGTTCACGGTGCGCCTGGACCCCTACGACCGCCCCACAGCCGGCACCGTCCGGCTGTCCTGCTCCGCCGCGGCCTGCGCCGACCAGCGCTTAGCTCGGGGCTCTCCCCCGCCGGCTGCGCCTGCTGATCGCCGCCACCGGCACCAACAAGACCGCCCTCGCCCGTACGATCGGCGTGCCCGCCCACCAGATCGGGCACTGGGCCGCCGGCCGCTCCACCCCCAGGCCCGGAGCGGGACCAGCTCGCGGCCGCGCTCGGCATCCACCCCGGCTGGCTCGCCGACAAGCTCGACCACCAGGCGCCCATCGACTGGTACCAGTTCCAGGACGGCTGCCCCTGCGGAGCCTCGGACGGCACGTTCGCCCGGGAACCGCTGGACGGCCCGTGCGCGGACATCGGCGCCCACGCCGAGTGGGGACTGTGGTGCGCCAGCGACACCACCGGCGAGAACGGTTTCGGCCAGGCCTATCTGATCGACGGTGACCTTCTGTATCCCGCGCCGACCATGCAAGGCGGCTACGGGTCACCGCTTCACCGCCGTTCGGGACGGCGTCCGCGGCGCCGGCAATTGCGGCCCCGAACTCACCGCACCGTGGCCCCACTCGCTGTGGAACCACCGAGCCAGCCCCCACCAGCGCGGCCCGCTGCGCCTGCCCGATCTGCTCACCCAGGCCCCTGGCCCGCGGTAGGTCACCGGAGCCGGGCATCTGCGGGGGCGCTGCGGGGGGTGGGTCAGGGTCCGGCGATCACCCAGGTCACGAAGATCGCGGACATGCCGGGGTGGAATCTGTACACGACGCTGATGCGGTCGCCGGAGTCAAAGGCCGGGTCGGTGCGGGCGGTGTAGTCGTCGACCTCCGGGTCGGTGCCGCCAGGCACCGGGATGCCGAGCCGCGGGAAGACCGCCAGGCGCTCGACCAGTTTCTCAACCGCGTCCAGTTCCCCGGGGCGCAGCGCGGCGAGGGCGGCTTCGGCGGCGTCGGAGAGGAAGACGTGCAGCGGCGCCGGCTGTTCGGGCTGGTCGCTCACCGGTCGCCGCCGGCCGCGCGGAGCCGGGCGAAGACGTCGGCGGCCGGGGTCCACTGCTGGCCGCCGATGGGTGCGGCGAGGGAGGTCATGGCCTCCGGACTGGTGCGCAGGAGCAGGCGGTGGCGGTAAGTGGCGATGACCTCGGCAACGGCGGCCAGGTCGCCGATCGGGGAAGAGTCGAGCGCGGCGGCCAGGGCCTGCTCGAACTGCTCCCGGTCGCCGGGCAGTCCGTAACGGGACAGCGCGGTGCGCAGCTCATGCAGGGTGGCCGGCCTCGGCGCGCCCTGGGCCTGGTGGTCGGGCTGGGTGGTCACCTGGTCCTCCTCGGTGGTGGCGGCCGCCGGGACGACGGGCCGCAGGATCGACGGTAGCGGTCGGCGGGCACCCGGTGGAGCGGTCCTGGTCATGCGGCTCCACGCTGGCGCCGCCGGGTATGGCGTCCGGGTCTGACGTGCTTCGACGCGGCGCGGCTGGCCACGCCCAGCTGGCGTTCTACGGTGGGGAGCGTGAGCGAGTCCGACATGTCCCCGGTCCCGGTCGTCTGCCCGCCGTGGTGTCGGGAGCTGTCCACCGCGCGCTGGAGCACTCCGAGGACGGCATCATGCACATCTCGCAGCCCCTCGCCTGGGCTATGCCGAACCCGCCCGCGCCGGGGCAGCACTTCCCGGAGATGACGTTCACCCTCGTCGCCTTCGAGAACCCCGCCGGACGCACCGCCCCGGTCCTGGAGATCAGCGCGGACACCGACTCCTGCCCGCACCAAGCAGGAGCTGGACCAGGTCGTCGACGAGCTGCAGCGCACGATCGCCCAGCTCACGGCCTGGCGGCAGTTCCTCCCCGACAGCAGCTGATCAGGCGCTACGGGAAGGCCCCGCTTCTTCACGCCGCTCAACCGCTGTCGGCTTCCTACCGGGAGGGACGGGCGCGGGCGGGACGGCGTCAGGGACGTGGTGGGAGTCGCTTAACCGCTGCTGGCCCTGTTCTTGCGGGCCATGCGCGCGGGGTGCGGGCCTCCGTTCGTCGTGGCGCACGCTTCGCCAGGGGGCCGACCGCAGACCGGGCAGGTTCCCCGCCGCTGGCGGGCCTTTCGTTCGTCGAGGATCAGCTGAGTCCGCTCTTCGTGGGGCCCCCGGCGCCACGGTTCGGCTGCCTGGCAGTCCTGCCCGGCCTCCGCGCCGCACCGAGGGCACGAACGCGCGATCCAAAAACGGCGGGCGACCTTATCGTGCATGCTCCACGGGTAGCTCACCGGTCGGTTCCGGGAGGCGGCCCATGCGACAGCCCGGTTGCTGCCGGCACGGGCGACCCAGCGCTGGACGAGCGCCTGGTCCTCGGGGCTGAGCGCATCGCCGGCTATGGCCGCTTCCTGGGCAAGTGCGTCCACCAATGCGCGCAACCCAGCCGTCTTCATGGAGCGCTGGCCTTCGAGATCGTCCAGCAGACTGCCCGCCCGGTGACGGGCGATCACGACCGACATGGGCAGCCCTGGCTGCGGGGCTGCCCGGCGGCGTGCGGCAACGGCGGCGACGTGCTCGGCGGCGGCCACCAGGGCCGCCTCCTCGTCGACGGTGCGTTCGTGGGAGGCCTTGACGTTGGCGAGGAGCAGCAGGTGGCGCACCTCGGCGGTGTCCTGGTCCTGGACGGCTTGGTCGATGCGGGTGAACAGGTCCCGGCGGGCCTGCGCCTGCGCGGCGAACCACTGATCGAGGTCCTGGAGGGCTTGGTCGACCTGGGCGCGG
Organism: Kitasatospora sp. NPDC101157; assembly: GCF_044768255.1. Lineage (NCBI taxonomy): Bacteria > Bacillati > Actinomycetota > Actinomycetes > Kitasatosporales > Streptomycetaceae > Kitasatospora > Kitasatospora sp. NPDC101157. Next base: position 12,304 of record NZ_JBIWPL010000035.1, read on the forward strand.
GTCGCCGGGTCGAGCGGGCCCAAGGCACGGATCTCCTCGACGACGCCGGTGACGACGATGACCGACTCGAGCTTGCGGCCCTCCGCGAGGCGGCGCAGGAGCGCCTTGGCGTGGGCCGCCGTGTTGGGTGCCCCCACCGCCGGCCGGTATCCGGTGCCACCTGATCGGGGAACGCGGCGGGCGGCGGAGATCTCCTCGACCGCAGGCGTGCTCAGGCCCCGCTCGGTGGTGCTGCATTCCTGGAGGGTGAACCACTGGGTGGGGCGGGCGAACGCCTCGGTTCCGATGCGCACGTCGCGGGCTGTCCCGCGGCTTTCGAGCCGGATGCGGTGGACGTACCAGCGGCGCACCAGCGTCTCGGCATCGACTGGCACCGACATGCCCAGGACCGGCTCCATGGTCTCGTCGTCCCACGCCGGTGCCACCGCGTCGTCCAGGTGCAGGCGCAGCCCGCGTGCTTGCTGGTCGAAGGCGATGTCGACGACGGAGCCGAGCGGTTCGCGCAGGTGGACGGCGCCCTGGTGGCCCTGGTCGCGGAGCCAGGTCGTGGCGGCGGCCTTCGCGTAGAGGTGGTCGGCGCTGGCCACGTCCCGGGCTCGACGCCCGCACACGTGCAGGCCGGTCGGGTCGGGGAAATGGGAGAAGTGGCAGACGCGGTCGGTGTAGAGCTTCGTCGTCAGCTGGTCTCCGCAGCCGCCCAGCAGCAGCCCGCACCAGAAGGTGTCCTCGGTGTGCTCTCGGCGGAAGGCGTCCAATTCGATCGCTTCCAGCGGCAGGATCAGCGGATCCTCCGAGTCCGCCCCGCCCAGTACCGCCGTCTGGATTCGCCGCTTGTCACCCGGCAACGACAACCCCCCAACAGGCGCCTGACCATGGACATCTCATCGTGCCACCGCACCGGGGCCCCGGGCGGGGCAATGCAGAAATCGCCCGCCGGGCGCGGTGCGCCCCACGGCGACGGCCTGGCCCTCGCCGACACGCGGGAGCCGGGCCGCCGCGGTCCCTTCTTCCGTACCGGGTCGGCTGATCATGCGGTATCGCCGAGAGCCGAGAGTGAGTGCCGCCCGGGCGTCATCGCCGACGCGCGGCGCAGCGGAACCGCGCCGGCTCGGCCGCGGTGCGGACGACGGTCAGCCGCGCTGGCGAAGGTGGAAGGCGACGTCCGAGGGCGTCTGGCCGGCCAGGAACACGAGGGGCTCCAGCAGCCCCTCCCAGAGCGCGTCGGTGCCCTCGGCTTGCGCCTCGGTCAGCCGACTGACGGCGGCCTGCTTCCGGGTCAACGGCGAGGGCAACATCGGGTCGGCGAGGGATTCGTAGACGCCCTCCACCCTTGCCAGCAGCTGCTCGCGGCGCTGCTGGGCGGATTCGACGGACTGGGCGTCGCGCGCGGTCAGCAGGGCCGGGACCGGAACGGACAGTGCGGCGTGCAGCTGTCCGAGCGTCGGCTCCTCGGCCAGTTCCGCCACCACCTGGTCGGTCAGCGGAACCTTGCCGTCGACCACTCGTTCCAGGACGGCGATGCCGAGCACGGTGTAGGCGCTGACGCACGGCCACATCACCTTCTCCACCGCATCGGTGTACTGGTAGGCGGCACGGCGCACCTCGTCCAGCGCCCGCGACCGGAAGGTGAACCGGGCACCGTCATCGAGGTGCTCGGCGTGATCGGACAACGCGAACAACCGGTCCAGGGCCGCCCTGGAGGTGCCCCACTCGTGCCGCACCTCGGTCATCGCGAAGTGCAACGAGGCGAACGCCTCGAACTCGGCCTCGCTCAGAACCGCCAGCTGCTCCCTACTGGGAAACCGCACGGCTTACCCCTCCCCGTTGATCAACGCCCCGCGGCCGCCCACGCTACCCCCGCCGGCCGACCCAGCGGGCCGGTCGCGGACGCGGTCGCGGACGCGGTCACGGGCTAGGGTCATGCGGCGCCGGTGAGGAGCGATCCGCTTCGCGCGGCGTGTCGCCACTCACCCCACCCGATGGGCCGGCTCCACGATGATGGAATCCGCCCGGAACAACGGGCCTACACAGCGCGGGAGTCGCAGGTGACGATGCAGGCCGAGACCGGCACACAGCAGGAACGCGTCATGGGACGGGCGTTCACGGTGCGCCTGGACCCCTACGACCGCCCCACAGCCGGCACCGTCCGACTGTCCTGCTCCGCCGCGGCCTGCGCCGACCAGCGCTTCCCGAGCACCGCCGAGGGCCGCCAGGCGGCGGTGGAGCACGTCAAGCTGCACGTCGCCCGCATTCGCACGGGCGGCGGACGGCGCACTCACGCGTACTGCGCCTGCCTGGCCGGCGGCTGCGCGTGGCACGTCCCCGATCCCGACGCGAGCGCCGGACGGCACGGCGCGACGCGGGTGGTAGCGAATGCGGTGAAGTGCGGCGGCCCGGTGGTTCTGGCGGTGTATGCCGATCGGACGGGACGGCTGTGGCGGCTGGCGGAGACGTGCGCGCGCTGCGCGGCCGCCACCCCGGGCTGCCGGGTGCTGGCCAGCGCCGTGCCCGCGGCCCGCACCGCGCCCACCGAGGCGGCCACGGTCAGCGGGAATCCTTCGCCGGCACGGGAGCACGCGGGCGGCACCGTCGGACAGGAGGTGGCGGCGGCGTTCTCCGACCGCACCCCGTTGCCCGCGACCGAGCCGCCCTCCCCCACCGCCGCACCGGCCATGCCCGGTGCCCGCACGGCTGCACCGGCCGCAACGCCGCAGAGCCCGAAGCGGTGGGGGAAGATCGCACAGCGGATCGTGCCGTCCAACCTGCAGCCCGACTCCCTGCGCGCAGAGCTCGTCGAACTCGGCGACGCCTTCCGCGACCACCAAAAGCGCCCCGAACCCGACCACGCGCTGCTCGCCGAGCTCCAGGAGCGCAAGGCCCGCGCGTTCGACCTGTGGGCAGACGTCACCGGCGACGCCAACCTGCGCCTGGAGGCGCAGCGGGCCCGGCAGGCGGCGCAGACCGAGCGCGAGACCCACCGCAATCGCACCGCCTACGTGCCTGACGGTACCGACGGCCAGCGCGAGGTCGTGGTGGAAAGGTTGCTGACCCGTCAGCAGGCCGCCTGCGCCCGCAACGTGCTGGACTACGTCCCCGCCCATGCCCCGCACGACGACCCCCAAGTGCACCTGGCCGTCCTCATGCTCACCCTGCGCACCGCGCGCACCGGCACCGGGAACGTCACTGGCCAGGACCTCACCGGTTGGCTCGCAGACGACACCGAGCGGGTCCTGAATCAGCTGGTCGCCGCCGACTGGCTGCGCCTGCCCGGCACCGTCACCGAGGCCCTGGCCTCCCGGCCCGAGAGCCCCGCCCTGGTCACGGTGCCCTCGCTGCTGCCCCGTGACCCGTATCCGTTCACCTTCGGCAAGTCCACCCGCCCGAAGCTCTCCGGCTGGGCCCAGAAGACCGTCGGCGACCGCAAGCTCCGCAAGAAGAAGACCGGTGCCGCCACCCGGCTCCTCGCCCTGTACACCGCCGCCCACACCCGCCCCGACGGCCGCCTCGGCCACCCCGAGGACGGCGGGATCCCGCTTCAGGCGGCCGCCGCGTTCTGCGCTCTCCCGGTCGACCAGCTCGGCGAGCACATCGACTTGCTGGCCGGCGCCGACTGGCTCACCGAAGCCGACACCGCCGACGACCTGCTGCGCGGCCGGCTCGCCGAGCGCGTCTGGCCCCTGGGTGGCCTGCTGTAGACGCTGCTCCCCCGGCTTTTCACTGAGTCCGGGATTTCTGTGCCCGCCCCAGGACAAACGCGTTACCCGTGCTGGTACGCGTGATGGCCCGCCGGACAGCCGGGCCACCGCGGGTTGAAGGCGCGTCCGGCTGAGGTGGGCGATCCGGTCGGCGTGCCGTGACAGCCGCTGCGGACCCGGGAAGTTCTGCGCAGAGATAACTTTCAGCGGGCTGCGGCCCCGCACTCGGCTTCAGCCGGCAGCGGCCAGCTCGGGACCGGGGTTGCCGGTTCAGGCAGGCATCGGCGAGGCGGGGGCGCCCAACCCACTGTCTTCGAGGTTGCCGTGCCATCCGTCGACATGCCGATGGCCGGACACCTCGGCTGAGGGGTCCGGCCATCACGGTGCGTGCGGACTACCTGCGCAGCCTCGCTGGGTCGAGGTCGAGGGGGAACGGGTCGGTGAGCGCGGTGGTCTCGCCGACCTGGACGAGGCGGTCGACGTAGAGGCCGCGCTCCAGGTGCCCGAGGTAGAGGCGGGGGGCGGGTTCGAGTTCGAGGCGCCAGTAGTGCGGGATCCCGGCTGCGGCGTACAGGCTGGGCTTCATCTTCTTGTCGGCGACGCGGGTAGACGGCGAGGCGATCTCGATGGCCACGACGATGTCGTGCGCGCTCAGGGTGGTGCCGGCCTCGGCGGCCGCGGCGGCATCGGCGACGACCAGGTCGGGGATGAGCAGGCCGTCGGGCACGATGACGTTGACGGCCTCCAGCACCTCGAACGGCGCGCTGGCTGCGGTGATGGCGGCGTCCAGGAGGGCCCAGAGGCGGGAGCTGGCCCGCTGGTGTGGGACGCCGGGGTTCGGGCTCATCAGCAGTGCTCCCCCGACGAGCTCGATCCGGTGGTGGGTGTCTTCGGGCAGGGCCAGGACGTCCTCGACGGTCCACGGCCCGCTGTGCTCGGTGACTGCAACGCTCACGGTCTCCTTCACCTCCTCGGTGCCCCCATTGTCCTCGGCGGGGACCTCGGGCGGTACCGGCTCACGGCTTCATACGGCGGACCGGCCCCGGAGGCCCGCCACGATCAGGTGTTACGCGGCACCGGAGAGGGTGGCCGGCTGCGGCTGGCGGGCGGTGCGCAGGGGGGACGGCGTGGCCGCGGGCGACGGCGAGAGCGGCCCGGTGGAGTGCGATGAGGTCACGCGTGCTTCAGCAGGTGCCGCTCCGTGTTTCTAGTGGTCGGCAGGGATGTGGTCATCGTCGGGACGGCGGGCTGAGGGTAGGTGGAGACAGCGACTTGCAACCTCGCGGCCGTCGACCTCGTCCGAGACGAAGCCGTTGATGTCGCACTGGTTGCACGCCGCAATCCGATCCCGTCGACGGGGACCTTCCACCGCCTCCAGCACCTGACGGGCCGCACCGAGGGCAGCCGGCACGGACAGCCAGCGCGGCGGCTCGTACTCAGGGACGGGCTGACGACGCTCACGGGCATCGTCCAACTTCCTGCGGACCATGGTCACCGTCGCTGACGAGGCCTCTGGCGGCCCCATCCGTGCGTTGCGCTCCTTCCACGCTGCCGCCGAGTCTGCAGCGCGCCAGACGATCGCAATCATCTGCCCCGTGGTGTATCCGCCCGTGATCCCATCGACGATTGTGTCGAAGAGCTCAACTTCGCGGGTTTCCGGTACCGGCGGATAACCGTACTTCTTGGTCAGCAGGGAATTCAGGTAGTCGATGACGTGGGTGGCCTCAAGCGTGGTGACGAGCCGAGCAAGAGAGGCGATCTCGGCCGCTGACTGCTGGCCGATCGCGGTGGCCCGCCGGACGCAGGTTTCTGCGACCAGGTCGATCGTGGCGTCGGGATCAAGCTTGAGAGTCCACAGCACTTCGGCGGGCCCGTACATCAGGCCACCGCCTTCCCCCAACTGGAATGCGGACAGCGGGGACTGCGCGTCGACCACCAGCAGCCCCTGCTCGCGAAGACTCGAAAGGGCCTTCGCATCGCGTTCCACGTCACCGGTCCACCCGCTCTCCAAGGAAGACAGCGCGGGCAGCGGCTTCGACTGGCCGGCCCGAGCGCGCTCTGCTAAGGCCAGCAGCAGGACCAACTCCGCGTTCCCGTCCACGGTCTCGGAAACGCAGGGGGCCTCCCGCTCCCGTGTTGTCCACACGACGACCCTTTGGCGCAGTTCCTCCTCGGCCTCCCGCGCCTTCCTGTTCTCCTGTTCCGCCTGCTGCGCTGCCAGGCGCTGCTGCTGCTCCTTCACAGCCGTGTGCTGCTTTAGGCAGTCCGGGCAGAGACCGGTGGCGCGGGGTTCGGTCAAGGTAGGGCCGGCGAGAACGGTGCCGGCCGACCGGTTGGCAATCTCGATCGGCTCACCGCACAGCGAGCACCCGACAGAGAGCAGGAAGGCGCGGGAGTAGGCGGTGACCGCATTCAGCACGGTCAGGGTCGAGCCCAGCTCGCGGACCTTGTACCGCCAGCCGTAGGCGGTGAGGTCCCAGTAGCGGTGGATCAGCGCTAGATCCTCGGGTGTGGCGTCGGGGGCGACCTCGACCTGGAGAACCGACTCCTCACCGTGGGGGAACCGCAGGATCGTCGGTTCCACGACCGCAGCGGCCTTGGCCACGGCTTCCCGGCGACGTCGACGCGCTCGCTTGCCCATACCGCCCCGCCCCCTAAGCAGGTGGCAACCGATCAGCCCGGCCGGTAGCCACATGTGTCTATATGACGCCGTAGTGTAGCCATGCCGCGAGGTGGTCCGCGCCCGACCGGTTCGAGTCCGCAGTCATCATCACAGGCGGGTGGTTCACAAGGTAGGCGTTCCGGGTTCAGAGGCATCAACCTCCATCAGCTCCGATAGGACGGCGCAGGCGCGACCGACGCTTTCCTGGGTGAGGTGCCGCATCCCCACAGCCACCTGCTCGCCTGGCTACGCACCATCAGCAAGATCCACATGGGCTACGCCCGAGCGTCGCAGGACCTCCACCGGGAGCTGCGCGCTGGCCACCGGTGAGGTCTGCAAGTGGGGAGCCAGGCCTCCTGCGGCTTACGCCGCTCCGGCCTGCGGCACAGCCGGGCGGGCGGTGCGCAGCGGGATCGCCCCGGCCCGGGTGGCACGGGCGACGGCGAGAGCGGCGCGGTGGCGTTCGCGCTGCTGGCAGGCGTGTTGGTCAGCGTCGGTGACCGGGACGGCCTCGACCGCGGGCCGGCGGGCGTCCTCGGGCTCGCGCAGCCAGTTGTAGCTCCGGCGCAGGATGGCCTCCCGCTCGGCAGCGGCCTCGTCGAGTGTGGCCTGGCGGGTGGCAGCGTTCTCGCGCATCCGACGGCGCAGTTCCTGGTAAGCGCGGTGGTCGGCGAGCGGGGGCCGGGCCAGCTGCGCGGCGGGCCGATCGTCACGGCGGGTGAGCCGATCATCGGGGTTCGGGTCGTGCTGCACCACGGGAGCGGGGCCGACGCGGACGTCGATGGCCCGCACGGTGCCGGGGCACAGCTGGTCGAGGGCACCGAGGATGCGGCGGGTCTCGTAGCGCAGCTGGGCAGCCCAGGTCGGGGAGTCGGCGACCACACGCAGGCGGCGGGTGGTCGGGTCGTAGCCGGCGAGGTGCCAGTGGGCGGCCGCCTCGGCGCCGACGATGTCGGGCCAACGGTCGCGCAGGCCTCCGCTGACGGTGCCCAGAGTCCAGCCGTGGGCGGCGACCAGGGCGAGGAAGACGTCCGCGATCGGCTCGGGTTCGCGCGGGCCGCGCCGAGGTACGGCCGTGGTCTGCCGCGTGGTGCGCTGGACGCGGATGTTTCCGCTGGTGCGGGCGGCCTGGCGGGCGGCGCGCAGGGCAGTACGGGCCAGGTCGGCTCCGCTGCTGTCGGGCTGGCTCATCAGGCGCCCACCACCCGGTCAGCGTCCTCGAAGGCGGCGCTCCAGTAGTTCAGGAACGCCCGGTCCTGGTCGGTGAGCTCAGCGGCCGGCCGGGCCGGACGGGCGTGCTCGCGTACCCGGCGGTAGACGTCGTCCGCGGCGATCCGGTCGAACGCGTACAAGCACCACTGCCGGTAGCCGGTCCCGAAAACGCCCAGGTCAACCGCTACATCGTCCCAGCGGTCTACCGGCTTCCAGGCCGGCAGGCGGCTGCCCTGCGGGCGCCCGGCCGGGGCATCCAGGAGGCCATCGGCCAGGTAGTACAGCTCGCCGGTCTTCACAACCAGGCCGTGCTCCATCAGCGGGGTCAGGCGGGCGTGGACGGTGGCGCGGTGCCTCCGCGTACTGGACGCGAGCTCCACCGCACTCTGCCCGTCCCGGTACGCGAGCGCCGCCACCACCTCGGCGGCCGTCTTGCCGAGACCCCGGGCCCGGAAGGCGTCCCGGGTCATCAAGTCAGTCAGCAAACGGAAGTCCAGCTCAACAGGGGCATCAGACGGGACAGCGGGCACCGTGGCTGAGGTCTGTCGCCGGTTGACCCCATCCAGGTACCCGGGGGCCTCGTGCCCCACCTGGCGGTTGGGGTCAACCGGCGACACAGCATCAGCCGATCCCGCACGCGGCTTCCCCAGCACCCACTTCGACGACTTCCCCGACCCGCCCTGCTCCACCCGCCACAGCCACCCAGCAGCCACCAGGCGGGCGTCCGAGCGCTTCACCGTCGACTCCCCCGCCCCGATACCCAGCGCCAGCTGACGCTGCGACACCTCGTGGTCGAACCCGCCGGCCCGCTCGCACAACCCCAGCCGGTACAGCAGGTTCGCCCGGTCGGTCTGCCCGGCCTGGCCACGCCAGGGGAACACCTCGATAGCGATCCGACGCTCCGCCACCGCAGCAAGCGCATCCCGCCGTTCCCGGATTGGCGCGGACTCACCCGTCACACGCACCGCACGCCGCCACACCCGGTCCAGGTACTTCGAGGCATGGTCATGGCCCTTGGCGTGCGCCAGGTCCCGCAGCAGAGCACCACCGGGCGCCGGCGAGGCCAACAGGACGTCGCGCAGTGCGAGCCGGTCAGCTCCGGCCCGAGCGAAGGAGAACGCGATCGCACTGGTGACCCGGTGGGTGTCCCGGCCGGCACCGGAGCCGCCGTCCGAGCCGCCTTCCCGATACCGCTCCATTCCCGAGCCATCGAGCACCAGCGCCCGCATCCGTGGAGACAACCCGGCAGGGATCTTGGACCGCCAACCCACTGACTTCTGGCCAGGCATGGCCGGAACGGCGCGGTTCGGGCCCGACCGTGTGACACTCGAAGCCTCACCCAGATGGGTGATGTGCGTCACATTGTCGACAGCGAGCGCGGCGGATCCGACAACCGGTCCGCCAACCGGTCCCTGGACAGAACCCAAGGCAGCAGCGGGGGAGGAGATCTCTCGCCCCTCTCCTCCCCCATCGTGCGAGCTCAAACCGGGGACACCACCGCGGACGACGGGGGCACCGCAAGACTGGAAAGGCCCGCTGACCTGCTCAATAATGACAAAGCTCCCTGCTGCTAGATGGGTAGGGCGGCAGCACCCCCTCGGGAGTGCTGACAAGAAGCACCCCTCGTGGGTGTGGACACACAGCCCCCTCGCGGGGGCGAAGACCGATCAGCGACCTCCCTTCCTCTGGATCTGGGTGTTGCGGGTTGGGTGCAGCCGAGGCCCTTGCAGGGGCACCGACTGCGGGTACTGCGACCGGTTGGAAAGCCGGTGGTGGTGCATTGCGAAGGCCCTGGGAGGGGCCGAAGCGACGGCCCCTTGCCGGGGGCCGGGTACTACGAGTGGCCCTTGGAAAGGGGCCGGTTGTGGTGCGAAACCAGGTAGTGCAGCTGGTGGTCGGTTGGAAGCCGATCCCCCAGCAACCCGCTCAACGGTGTGGAAGCCCGAGAGCGGGGTGGAGCAGGTAGGCCGATTCGGGGTGGAAATCCCGAAGAGCGGCCGGCGGAGTCCAGACCTGTGGAAAGGTCGGGGCACCGCCACAGACGGCTAGGTCACGGCGCACCCCCACACGGGGGGCAGCAGGCCCAGCCGCACACACGACGACGGCACCCCGCCGGAGCGAGACCGACTCGGTCGCTCCACGGCGGGGTGCCGCGCGTATGCCAGGACCCGGCTGCGGGTACCCTTCATCACGTCACCACCTCCCTTGTGGTCGACCGGGACGGGCCCCTGGCAGGGGGCGCCGAGCCACTTCACCGCCGTCCGGACCCTCACGGTCCGGGCGGCGAAGTCGTTTTTGATCACTGCTGCGCACAGCCTACCCCTGCCGTTAGGACGCGGAGTAGCGGTGAAATCACCGTGTCGGTCCGACGCTTCAACGAGCTGAAAGTCCGACAAGTCCATGCCTCCTACTCTGCTGTCCGGTCGTCGAGGCCCGCCGGTCAGATGTCCCGGGCCCACCACCTGCCTCCCAATGCTTCGCAGTCAGCCCGGGAATAGCGCACCGTGAAAGATGCAAAGTGCACCGATCTCTGGCGGCGACGCTGGTGTCGCTCGGTAGCGGCAGTTCGTTCTGCATCGCTGTACCCGATTAGCGGCTCTCCTGCTGCTAGGAGTTGATCGACAGCTTCTTCCCGGAGAACGTGGAGAAGTTCAACCGATGGCCTTAGCTCCTCCCCTCGAAGCTCCCGAAGCCAATCGCGAACTGCCTTGCTTGTCATGGCGCTCGGGCTGCCGATTGTCTGTGGCTGGACGGTCTCGTCGACGTGACGCACGCTTCCGTCACGAGGGTCGCGGAGCAGGTAGACCGTCACGTGCTGGCCGTGCCCCGGGATCCAGTTCTCAGCCTTGCGGATGGCGGCTGCGAGCCCGGGAGTCTCCGCTGCCAGCTGGGCCAAGTCAGCAGCCTCGAAATTACGTGGGCGCGGTAGGTGCTCTCCAGCCCTGAGCTGCGCGACGACGTCTTGCACTGCTGCGACCGGCTCAGGCCCAAGATCGAACCATTCACCATGAGACCGCTCCGCTTGAAAGCAGGCGTGGAGACGGGCCTCAAGCCCACGATCACCGGGAGTCTGCCAGAGGAGTTCGAGCTTTGTCGGCGCTCCGATCTGAAGCTCGCGGACCCTGCGCTCGGGATTCCGGGCAGTACCAATCTTCACGAGAGGGAGGCCGGCGGACCCGAGAACGTAGACGAAGCCACCCTCTCCCGAGTCCAGGCGGTCCAAGTTCGGTAGGTCATTCATCCTGGTTCCCCCTTGTCTCGATTCGGATTGGCATTGTCATCGTGGATTCCGCAGCTCATGGAGATGAGCGCGAACTCCACCGCCTCGGGAGCATAGACGCAGCTGCAGCCAGCAGTGCCTCCCCCTCCGAGTGCGATTCCCTTCCTCTCAGAAGCTGACTACAGGATGCCTGTAGGGGCTTTCAGAGGGCCGAGGAAAGAGACCCACGGCCCTGGCCCTACCGCCTCAGAGCCTCAGCGTGCTTCCGGATCGCACCCATGCGGGCCTCCCATTCAGGACCCTCCCTGTGATCAGCATGGGCGGTGGTCTGCCCGGGGTGCTTGCGGTAGTGCAGGCCAGTCTGTTCGATGAACCAACCGTCCGCGAGGACGTCCAGCGCCATCAAGAGCGCGGTGTCTTCGGAAGCGGGCAGCGCCATCCATCCGCCGGCCAGGGCCAGCAGTTCCTGCCGGACGCACAGTGTGGCGGGGTGCACCTGCGGCCGGTGCGAGGTGGACCAGTAATCAAACAGGGCTCCACGGGGCATCCGTCCAGCCTCGGGGTCGCCGAGCGTGTAGTGGACCAGGGATCCGTCCGGCATCAGGTCGAGCACTCGCGAGACCGTCCAACCGACATCGGGGTGTTGCCCCAGCACCTCGATGTCACGTGCAAGCGCTCCCGCAGGAAGGACATCATCAGCGTCAAGCACCTTCACCAGGCTGCCGCTGCTGCGGCCCCAGGCCATGGTCCGGCTGACGCCCGGGCCGCCCTTCCGATTGCCGCTGGCCTTCACCCGGAGGTCGGTGAGGATGCTGGCAGGCACCTCGGAGCCGTCGCCTCCATCGACCTGGATCAGCCACTCCCAGTCCCAGCCGTCCGGCAGGATCTGGGCGGCCAGCGATTCGTAGGCGTTCGAGAGGTACGGGATTGCGGCGTCGTGCACGGGGGTGACGATCGAGAGAAGCCCGCTCACGCGGTGGCCCACCTTTCCAGAGGGACGGCGTACTGCAACTCAGTGCGCTCCCCCGGCAGGACGACGTGGGAGTACTCCACGACATCACCGCTGGTGGAGGTGCTGATCTTGTCCAGGAGCAGCACGGCGCTGTTGGGCGGAATGCCGAGTTTCTTGGCCTCGGCCGCCGTTGCGACTCGCGTGCGGATCGCGTCGTCGATGCGGTCGATCTCAATCCCGATGGTGCTCAGCTGATGGTGTGTGCCACCCGGCCAGGGCTCACGCTCGCTGTCCAACAAGTCCGGGTTCCGCGCGGCAACCGCGTGAACCAGGTATGAGTCGATCAGTGACAGGGCCACCGAGTCGCCCGGAGTGCTGTGCCAGTAGTGCCGATGCAGCATCAGCGTGCCGACCTCGACGCCGAAGCGTGTGGCCATCTCAGAACTTGCGGGCTCGGCGTTGAACACCGCATGGCACTCGACCTGGTCGTGGTCGAGGCCGGTGTCCTTCTCCACAACTCCGTTGTTGCTCCGCTCCCCGATGGGTGACTGTGCGAGCTTCTTTTCCCAGTTGTAGCGCTCCTGATGACGCCTGATGTTCTGGGGAGGCCGGCGCCGCACGGTCGTGCCGTGTCCGCGCGAGGTAGTGACCAGCCCCTCCGTCTCCAGTGCGGTGTACGCAGCGCTCACAGTGGTCTTAGACCCGTACCCCTCGGCTACCAGGGTTCGGATGTGTGGCAGCGGGTCTCCAGGCTGATAGACGCCAGATGCGATCTCTGCTGCGAGGCGATCTGCGAGCTCACGCCATTTCGGGGTCTTCGGCGACATGGGATCTACCTCCTTTCGTGCGCCAGTGAATCACAGTCCCGGGACTGCAACAAGATTAGCAGTCCCAGGACTCACTGTCCCGGGACTGTTGACAGTCCCGGGACTCCGGTGTCATCGTTTCATCACGCACCGCAGTCCCGGGACTATGAGCCTGGTGATAGCGAGCTGTGACGCGCTGCGAGGGGCAGTTCACCCTGGCAGCGGCACCAGTACAAAACCGCAGGTAGTCGCCGCCCACAGTCCGGGTGCCGGGTAGCTCCACCAAACCCATGCGACTGCCACGCAGCAGCGCTGATGCGCTGTCCGCTCGCCAGGGCGCCGGGATTTCCCGTGCGGCCTGGCGGGCGGAGAGAGCACCGCGATGCGGCCCTCACCTTCTCCGTACAGACGAGGAGCACCTGATGACCACCTCGACCGCGATCCCCACGGCCCGGGAGCGCAAGCGCCGGACCCGCACGACCAACGTCTCCTCCCAGCCGGCGCTCCGGGTTTCGAAGCTCCCCATCGCCTCGGTCCAGCTCACCCACCGCGCCGAGGTCCTGGCCTGCCCGGCCTGCCAGACCTGGTGCCCCCTGACCCTGAACAAGGGCACCAAGGAGTGGAAGATCGCCCCGCACCACACCGAGCGCGCCGGCACCACCGGTGCCCGCCGCTGCAGCAACTCCAACCGCCTGGTCATCATCGACATCCCCTCACTGGTCCGCTGGCAGGAGAAGCGGGTCGAGGCCAGCGCCGACGCCGCCGCCCGCCGGCCGACCAAGGTCCTGCGCAAGGTGCCGACCCCGAAGCCGCCGGCGCTCCACCAGCTCACCCCGGCCGCGCCCACCGCCGACACCGCCCTCCGCACCTACGAGACGCACCGCACCCGGTGCGCGGCCTGCACCACCAGCAAGAAGGACGGCAAGCTCCGGGTCAAGCACTGCGCTGACGGCGAGCGCCTGGCCGTCACCTACCTCCAGCTGCTGCGCCAGGAACCGGAACGCCGCGCCGCCCAGGCCCGAGCCGAGGAGGAACAGCGGCTCGCCGAGCGCCGCCAGGCGAAGGAGCAGGTCAAGCAGCGCGCCGCCGAGTGGCCGGACGCGCAGGTGGACTTCCTGCTCGCGAAGCGCCGCCGGGCCCAGCACATCACCGGCCGTCTCGTCGAGCCGATCCAGGGCGCAGCGGTGCCGGTCGAAGCCCGCCCGATCGGCGCGGTGCGCAGCGCGGAGGACGTGCTGGCCGAGAACCCCATCCGGAAGCGCCAGCAGCTGCCCACCTGACCAGCACCACGCCGGGCTCAGCCCGGTTCCAGAACTGAACAGCACTCCATCAGCCCGCGGCGGCCCGGAATCTCCGGGTCGCCGCTTCGCATAGCCGTACAACCGACACCCGTACCGAGGAGACCGCGATGCCCGAAACGACCGCCGCCATGCTGCTCACCGACGCCTACACCTGGTACTCGACCGGCCTGCGGGACCTCGTGCGGGAGCTGCTGGACGAGGCCGGCCTGGACATCAACGAGGACACGGTCGACGACTTGTGCGGCGAGCTGTGGCTGCACGCGGCGGAGTTCACCGCGACCCGCTGTCTCTCCTTCACCGAGGTCCTGGATCTCCTGGATTGGAGCGCCGACGTCCTGGTGAACCGCCTGCGCAACCAGCCGGCGCCCATCCTCGCGGGCCGGCTCGGCACCGCCGCGGACCCGGCCGACATCGCCGGGCTCGTCACCAACACGATCGACGACGCCGACTACCGGCCGGCCGCTCGCCCGCAGCGTCCCGCCACCACCAGCTTCGCCTTCGCGCACCTGACCGCGCTGCGCTCTGCCGCCTGACCAGCGGCGTGTCTTCTTCTGCGACGCTGCCCGTCGCCTCCGCCCCGGCCTGCTGGGGCGGGGACGGCGGGGGGACGGCAGGAGCTGCTCCCACCAACAGCGACGGCCCCGGGTTGCGCCCCGGGGCCGTCAACGTCGCGCCTAAGTAGGAGGCAACGACTGTGCTGCACAACATCATTGCACGCCCCGCCCTCAACCTCGCCCCGGGTGACAGCGACCCGGACATGGACGAGGCGCTGCGCCGCGTCCGCGGTGGCCGGTGATGACGGCCCGCAGCTTCGCCGGCGGCACGCCGGTGACCAAGCCCAGTACGCCGGCCAAGCCGAAGGGCGGCAAGCGATGACCACCACCACCTACGGCACCGGCACCGCGCCCGACCTCACCGCGCAGGAGCCGATCCTCCCCGCCCCGCGCCCCGGCCTCTACCTGGTCCACCGCCTCGGCGGGATCACCGCCCACCTGACGGCCAACCAGGACACCGTTCAGACCATGCGGGCCCTGGCGCTGACCGTCCTGGTCGCCCACGGCACCGACCTGGAGACCGCCGAGTCCGCCCAGCTGGTCCTCTCCGAGCTGATCGGCAACGCCGTGCGCGCCTGCGGGGAGCACGTCCCGCTGGTCGTGGAGATCCACCGCTCCCGAGGAGTGGACGCGGTCGTCACCGTCCACGACCCGCTCGCCGGCGCCGGCCCCCGCCGCACCGACACCGCCCCCGACAGCGACGAGGCGGAGTCCGGCCGCGGCCTGCTCCTCCTCGACATCCTCGCCCCCGGCTGGACCGTCAAGCCCTCGCCCATCGGCAAGGCGATCCGCTGCCGCATCCCCGCGGCCGGCTGACCAACCACCCCTCCCCTCGCTCCCGCTGCGCCCCGGACCCCGGCCCGGGGCGCAGCGGGAGCTCCTGAACTTCCCGGCCGGAGGCCACCATGAAGCACCGCGCCCGCATCTCCACTGACGCCCGCCGCGCGTACTACTGCGCGGACAGCACCCGACGCTGGATCGCCCGTTGCATCGGCCCGCGTCGCGTCGGCGGCATCTACCGCGGCCCCTACACCGGCGACACCCCCTATGAGGTCCTGGCGATCGACCCGGGCCCGCGCGAGGGCTGGCCGACCTGGCAGATCACGGTGCGCACCGTCGGTGAGGACCGGATCCGCCGGCACTGCACCGCTTGGGATCACGAGCGCGACGTCGTCATCAAGCAGCCCGAGGACGACACCTTCGCCCAGGCCTGGGCGGCCTGGCAGCTGACCCACGACTCGGACCCGTGGACGCCGCGCGAGGCGGACAGCCCGGACTGGCAGCACGTCCTGGACGAGATCGCCCACCCGGTGAGCACCGCCGCGTTCCAGAAGCTCGCCCACACCGCCCGGATCAGCTGACCGAGAGGAGCCCGCACCATGAGCAAGATCATGCTCACGACCGCCGCCGAGACCGACTGGCGGATGCGCGCTGTCTGCGCCGAGGAGGACCCGGAGCTGTTCTTCCCGATCGGCAACACCGGCCCGGCCCTGCTGCAGATCGAGGAAGCCCGATCCGTCTGCCGTCGATGCCCGGTGCTCGAGGACTGCCTCACCTGGGCGCTGACGACCGGTGAGGACGCCGGCGTCTGGGGCGGGATGTCGGAGGACGAGCGGCGGGCGCTGAAGCGCCGCGCCGCCCGCAACCGCGCCCGCACCGCCTGACCCTCGCAGCGGTTGCTGCCGTTCGCCCCCGCCCCGGACCGCCGGTCGCGGGGGCGTTCGACGGTGCCCGACGCACCGCCCCGATAAGAGAGGACACCTCCGATGGCGCTTCCCACCTGGATGCTCACCCACACCGACACCTCGAAGCCGGTGCCGCTGGCCGCGCTCGGCCAGCTCCTGGTCTGGCTGGACAGCACGGAGAACAGGGTGGACTGGAAGGCCGCCCGCCTGGCCCGCGAGATGGACCTGATCGAGGCCGAGCGCGCGCTGGACGAGGCGCAGTACGGGCGGGAGAAGGCCACCGCCGAGCGCGTCGTCCAGCTGCGCGAGCGCGTGGCCGAGGCGCGCGGCCGCGCCGGCCTGGCCGCGCTGGTCGAAGAGCTCGCCGAGCGGACCCGGCTGCGGATCGCCGCGACCGCCAACCACCCGGGCACCGACGCCGACGACAGCGTGCTGCGGGCGCTGGCCGTCGACCTCAACCTCGGCATCCGCAACCTGATCGACGCCCTGGCCGACACCGAGCACGTCCACCACCCGGCCGAGGCGCACCGCAACGCGGCCGCGGCCCTAACCGAGCTGACCTCCGCGCGCCGGGCGGTCGAGGCCACCGGCGCGGCCCGCGACCTGCGTCGCTGGGCCGAGGCGGTGAAGCTCGCGCTCGACGTGACCAGGCTGACCGCGATCCCGGCCTGACCGATCCCCATCACGCGCAGTTGAGAGGAGCCCCTGTGGCGACCCGACGCACCCCGGCCCGACGCTCGGCGGGGACGAAGACCACCACCCCGAAGACCACCACCGTGCCGGAGGCTGTTCCGGCGCCCCGCGAGCCCGAGCTCGACCAGGCCGCCGCTTCCACAATTGTGGAAGCGGCCCAGGCCGAGGCCGAGCAGCTGCGCGCCACCGCGCAGGCCGAGGCCGAGCAGCTGCTCGAGGCGGCCTGCCGGCAGGTGGCCGACGCCGAGCAGCATGCCGAGCAGATCCAGGCGCAGGCCGGCGCCGTCCTGGCCGGCGCCGAGCAGCAGGCCGCCGCGCGGAGCGCTGAGCTGGAGGAGCGGCTGCAGGCGGCGCGTGACGAGCTCGCCGACGCGGTCAAGCAGCGCACCGCCACCGAGCAGTCGGTCGCCCGGTTGCAGCGGCTGACGGAGCAGCAGCTCCAGGGCGCCGAGCAGACGGTGGCCCGGGCCCGGGCGATCGCCGAGGCCGACCTGGCCGCCGCCGAGCAGACGGTGGCCCACCGTCGCGAGGTCGCCGCCAAGCTCCACGGCGAGGCGCAGGCGGAGGCCGGCCGGATCGTGGCCGCCGGCCGCGAGCGGGCCCAGCAGCTCATCGCCGAGGCCGAGCAGTTCAAGAAGCAGGCCGAAGCGGAGGCCGCGGCCAGCACCGCGCACGCCGAGCAGCTGGTCGCCGACGCCAAGCGGCGCGCCGAGGACCTGGTCGCCGCCGCCGAGCAGGACGCCACCGCCCGGCGCGAGTCGGCGGCGAAGGCCCGCGAGGAGGGCCGGGCCGACGCGGAGGCGCTGCGCGAGCAGGCCCGCGCGCAGGTCGAGGCCGCCGCAGAGGAGGCGGCGCAGCTGCTGGACGAGGCGCGGGAGCGGGCGGACGGCATCGCGGCGCAGGCCGAGGTGGAGGCCGACCAGCGCCGCCAGGAGGCGGCCGAGCTGCTGGCCGGCGCCGAGGCGCAGGCCACGGAGGCGGTCGCCGAGGTGCGGGCGATGGCGGAGGCGAAGGCCTCCGGCGAGATCGCCAAGGCGGAAGCCGAGGCGGCCGACCTGCTGTCCGACGCCAAGGCGCAGGCCGACCTGATGGTCACCGACGCCGAGGGCCGGGTCCGCGAGGTACTGACCGCCGGCGCCCGGCAGCAGGCCGAGGTGCAGCAGCGCCTTGCGGCGATCCGTCTGGAGGCCGAGCGGGCCGAGGAACTGGTCGCCAAGACCCGGGTCCGGCAGAAGTTCGTCGACCTCTGGGGGCCGCGGGTCGCGCTGGGCGCGACGATCGTGCTGACCGCGTCCGGCGAGTTCGCTCTCGCTCGGCTGTCCGGCTGGCCCGCGCAGATCGCGTGGGCGCTGCCGCTGTCGATCGACGTCTACGTCGTCCAGTCGTTCCGCCGGCACCGGGACGTGCTCGGGGCGATCGTGCTGATGGTCGCCGCCAACGCCGTCTACCACCTGGCCAACGCCGGATTGTTCGGCGTCGACGTCCACGGGCATCCGAAGTGGTGGCTCATTGTGACCGTCGCGGCGATCGCGCCGTGGGTGATGTGGCGCCTGCACCACATCACCCAGGAGGACGAGGACGGCTCCCACGAGACCGGGCCGGACGCCGGTGAGAGTGAGACCGACGAGGGCGAGGGTGAGATCGACGGGCCGCTGTACGTCGGTCTCACCGATGGCCTCGCCGCCCTCCCCTCCGGTCTCACGGCTGACGTGAACGGAGCGCGAGACCGGGTTGAGACCTGGCCCGGCCTTCGTGAGACCGAGGCCGGTGAGACCGGGCCCGTGATGAGACTGGTTGAGACCGGCGACGGCGAGCGTGAGACCAGCAGGTCAGAGCGTGAGACCGAGGGTGAGACCGGGCCGGGCGCGGCGCTGGTGAAGCGCACCGGTGAGACCCGGCGCCGCTCCGCGACCCAGGAGCTGGAGATCGAGGGCGAGGTCACCGCGCTGCTCAGTCTCATGTACCGCCGGGGCGACAAGGACGCGGTCTCACTGGACGACGCGATGAAGGTCATCGGCAAGTCCCGGGCGACCGCCGGACGGCGGCTTGAGACCGCCCGGGGCCGCTTCAAGCAGACCGGCTGAGACCGGGCCCCTCTCGCGCACCTGACGGTGCGGCGGACGAGCGGCCCGGTCCCCGCCGGATCGTCACTGAGAGCAACACATGTGGTCGGCCGCTCCGGTGGCCACCAGGGCGCGGCAATCGCCCTGGTGGCCGCCGAAGGCGCCGAGCGCCGAGCACCACCGTAGCGACCCGTGCATCCGGCCGGAGCCCGGGTCGGTCAACTTCCCCTTCCTGGAGGACCCGCATGTCCCAGCACCACAAGAACGGGTGGACGTCCGAGCACCTGCTCCGTCCGCAGGGCACCAACCTCTACGCCGCCCAGCAGCGCGAGCGGCTGCGGCAGATGGCCAACGAGGTCCAGGCGCTGCTGCACGAGTACAAGTCGGCCCTGGAGAACATCCGATTCGAGGGCGACAAGCCCATGGAGGCGAAGGTCCGCGCATTCCGCGCGACCCGGCCGATGGCCGCCCTGGAAAAGCACCTGCGCGACGCGGTGAACGCGGCCGGAAAGATCGACGCCTCCTACAACCGCTTCTACGTGGAACTCCCGGTCAAGCGTGAGGCCCGCGCGAAGGCGAAGGCCCTCCAGAAGGCCAACAAGGCCGGGACCCAGAACACGCAGGGAATCCAGGCGGTGAACACGGCGGCGAGCCTGCACGGAATTTCCGCCGGGTTCGCCGAGAACCCGAACGGAAACGGCGCGGGAACGCCCCAGGACCAGCCCCCGGCGACGTTCCTGGATTTCCTGAAGGAGGCATGAAATGCCGCTCACTCCGGGGCAGCTCGCCCACTGGAATGCGCGGGTCCTGGCGGCCGGAACGAATGCGGAGCGGGCGCCGGTCCTGTGGGACCTGGCCCGCGTGGTGGCCGGCCGGGACGAGGCGGCCTGGGCGGACCTGGTGCGCCTGCTCACCCAGTGGACGCAGGCCCGCGCCGGCTCCTGACGGCCCGGGCGGCGGGGTGACTCTTCGCGCTCACCGAAACCGCCGCGATGCCGCGATCCGGGGTCTCCACGTGCGCGCACTGTGCGCGCACGCGAGGGACCCCGGATCGGTGACGGACAGTGACGACTGATTGGAGGCGGCCGGATGGCCGACGACACCACCGGGGGGACCGTGCTCGGCTTCCCCGGCCTGAGCCTGCCGGGGGTCGTGGGCGAGGACGGCCCGGGCGACGGGCTGCCCACCCTGGCCCCGCTGACCACCGAATTCGCGCCGCCGGCCTCCCTTTCCGTGGAGGAAGGCCCGGACCTTTCCGGCCGGGAGGAATCCACCGCCAACGGAATGGAGGCCGCCCCGGCCGCCGGGTCCGGCTCCTTCGCCGGGACCGCCGCCATGTCCACCGTGATGATGGCGGGAATCACGGTCGCCGCCCTGCGCGGCGCCTATCACGCCGTCGGCTACCTGAAAGCCCGCGCGGAGCACTTCAAAGCCGTCCGGGACCAGCAGAGCGCCGCCGCCGGAAAGGCGAATACGGAACTCGAAAAGGCCCGCGCGTCCGCCCTGGCGGCGCAGCAGCGGGGCCGTTTCCAGTCCGGCCCGGAATTCGGCCGGAACACCCGCAGTGGCGGCCCGAATTCCCTCCAGAATTCGGGCCGGACTAACGGTCCGGTGCCTTCCACGTTCCGCTCCACCGGGCCCACCGGGCCGACCGGCCCGCAGCCGAAGAGGCCCGAGACGGGCCGTGGAGGCGGGCAGGGCGGCGGCCCGGGGCCGGGGGGCAGCACCGGGCCCGGGCGGGTCCAGGAGGCCCGCAGGGGCGCCCTGGAGGCCTCCGGCCGAAATAGCCGTCTGGAGCGCAATTCCGGGCCCCAAAGCGGCCCCCGGAACGGTCCCTTGAACTCCCGTCAGGACCGCCCGGGCCGCCAGCTCGCCGGGCCGGACACGATCCGCGGAGCGACCCGCCAGCGAGCCGCCGACCGGATCCTGAACGGCCCGAAGGACCGCCTGCCCGGCCCCGACCGGAACAGGCCGGACCGGCAGACCAAGGCCGACCGGCAGACGCGGACCGAGCGGCAACCGGCCGGCCCGGACACCGTGCGCGGCGCCGCGCGGCGCCGGGTCGCCGACCGGATCACCACCGGCAGCTGGAAGCCCACCGGCGCCCATGGCGGCGGCGGTGCCACCCCGGACACCATCCGCGGCGCGCTGCGCAAGCGAGCGGTCGACCGGATCCTGGGCGGCAAGAAGCCCAAGGACGCGATGGACGCGAAGGACGGAACGACGGCCCCGGCGCAGCCGACCGCGCCGAGCACCGAGCTGGCCGTGCGGCCCGGGACGCCCGGCACCGGAAGCGCCCCGGCGGGCGCGGCCGGGACGGCGTCGGCTGCCGCCGGCGCTCGCAAGGGGCGCCGGTTTCGGCGGCTGTTCACTCCGGGCGGGGCTCCGGGATCGCGGCCCTGGCGGCTGCGCAGGCCCGGCACCACCGCCCCCGGCAGCCCGGAAGACCTTCGGGCCCGAAAGCGTCAGGCGAGCCAGGAGCGCAAGGCCCGCAAGAGTCAGGAACGCCAGGAACGCCGGGCGCGGCAGACCCGCGAGCGGGCGGAGCGCACCAACACCCGCCGCTCGCAGAAAGCCCGCCGCACCGGCCGCGCCACCGGCACGGCGACGGGCCAGGCCGCCGGGGCCGACACCGGGTTCGGCCCGCCGCCCGGCTGGGTCACCGGCGCCAGGACCACCGTCCACCGCGCCGACCGGCCCGGCCCGCACACCGCCGGCTCCATCGGCCGAGGACAGGCCGCCCTGCCCCGCGCCCCCCACAGCAGTCCACATACCCGGCCGGGCACGACCCGCCCCAACCCGATGCCCCCGGCATCACCGACTGGAGGACGACCCGTGACCATCCCCGCGCCCAGGCTGGCGGCCGGAGCCCAGTACGCCGGCGACTCGGACCTGACGATCTACGACGTCATCGAGGCGGATGCCGACATGGCGGAGGAGATCCTCGCGGGCGCCGACGAGGCGCGCGAGGCGGCGGAGGGCTGCGAGAAGCTGCTCGGCCGCCTGGAGGCCCTGCACGCCAAGGTGCTGGACCTGAAGGTGCCCGGCGTCCTGGAGGGCCTGGTCGCCGGACTGATCGAGAAGGCCGAGGAGGTCAAGGCGAAGGCCGACGCGGTCGCCGAGACGATCCCGGCCGCCGCCGAGGCCATCGCGGTGGCCGGGACCAACGCGGCCCGCCGCGACCAGCAGGTCGCCGACACCACCCGCGACATGGGCCACGCCGCGCCCGCCGAGCGCGACTACCACGACAAGTAAGGAGGGCCTGCCCGATGTCCGACACCGACCTCGCACCGGTCACCAGCAGTGCGCCGGCCGCCGTCCACGACGCCCCCACCGACCGACCCGACCCCGGCGCCGGCGCCTCCACCGGCGGGGCGCTCGCCGCCGCCGGCGAGGTGATCCACGACGCCGTCAGCTACGGCGTCGTCATCACCCAGCTCGCCATCGCCGCGGTGCGCCTGGCCTCCCTGTCCGAGAAGGTCACCGGCACCTACCAGTACGTCGAGGGCTGCGCGAAGTCGGTGCAGCGCCTCGCCGACCAGGCCGCCGGGATGAACGTCGACCGGGACACCGTCGGCGAACACCGCGACGCCGCCGCCGTGATGCTCTCCGTCCTGGAGGAGGCCGAGGCCATGGCCACCGCCACCGCCGAGCTCTCCACCCTCTTCCAGCAGACGGCGGATGCGCACGAGGCCGACTACGGGCCGGTCGACGATGTGATCGCCAACAAGGAAGGCGACCTGGCCGACCGCGAGTTCTACGCCAACCGCTGACCCCCCGGGGCGGCCGGTGCCGCCCCCACAGGGCCGCGCTGGCCGCCCCTTTCGCACCCCGAGATCCCCGCCGCATCCCCGGCGGCACCCGCGAAGGAGCACCCCCGTTGATGTCCCTCGGCCCGCTGCGCGGGCGCATCGCCGTCGCCCGCGGCTACGTCGGCCGCACCGCCGCCCTCGCCGGCACGGCGGGCCTTACGACCTGCGCCCTCACCACCGACACCCTCCCCTTCGCCGTCACCCTCGCCGGCGCCGGAGCCGCCACCGCCTGGGGCCTGGCATGGTCCGCGACCCTGCCCGCAGGCCGCGTCCGCGACGCCGCCACCGCCCTCTACCTCGCCTCCCCCGTCAGCGCCGCCGGCCTGCTCATCACCGAACACCTGGTCCACGGCCTGCACTGGTGGGAGTTCGCGCTCGACGCGCTCTGGGCGGCCGCCACCTGGAAAGTCCGCCCGGCCCGCATGGCCCGCGTCCTGGCCGGCCGCGAACGCTCCCTCACCCCGCAGGCCGTCCAGCAGGTCCAGGAGCAGCAGGCCGCCGACCTCGCACCGGCCGGCTCCAACCACCCGATGTCGACCTGGTGGGCGCAGCGCGTCGCCGTCGAGGGCGGCGTCGCCCCCGGCACCGTCCTGACCGACGTCGAGCGCACCGGCGAGAAGTCCATGACCGCGCTGATCCGCGCCGCCGCCCCCGGCACGCCGGTGCCCACGATCTCCATCACCGCCCTGTCCGCGCTCCTGGACTGGGACGAGGAGGAGATCACCGTCACCAAGGTCAAGGGCCACGGCGCCGGCGTGCGGCGCCTGTACGTCGGCATCGCGCCGCAGCAGGTCATCGACCCCTACACCAACTGGGTCCAGAACATCGCCCCCAAGGGCATGCCCGGCACCCAGATCACCGAGATCCGCAAGGTCCCCGTCACCAACCTCACCAAGGAACTCCCGTGAGCGGCACCATCTACGAACTGACCGTCCAGGCCCCGCCCGGCGACATCATCACCTGCGACCCAGCCCGCCTGGCCGACGCCATGAACATCGACGACCCCTCCCGGCTGTCGATCGAGATCATGGGCAGCCGGGCCCTGGTCACCATCTACCCCTACGACCCGCTCGCCGACGTCCTCATGCCCGACCCCGACTGCCTGGTCATGGACTTCACCGGCCGGATCTGGATCGGCAGCTACCACAACGGCCGCCCCACCAAGCTGCGCCTGTACGACCCGAAGTCCGGCTCGGCGCAGCGCATGCTGCTCTTCGGCACCACCGGCGCCGGCAAGTCCACCGGCGGGCAGATCATCCTCGCCGCCATGAAGCGCTCCGGCGTCGCCGTGTTCTACGCCGACCTCAAGGGCGGCCAGTCCGCCCCCGAGGCCCGCGGCAACGTCGACTGGTGCGTCTACACGCAGGAAGGCGCCATCGCCCAGCTGCGCACCTTCTGGAACATCATGAAGGAGCGCGAGCGCCGCTACGCCGAGGCCGGGCGCTCCAAGTTCCTGATGAACCGGCCCGACCCGCTGATGTACATGGTGGTGGACGAGGCGAACCGGCTGCTGGAGAAGGGCGCCCCGTACCGGGACGAGGCCACGTTCTACATCAAGGACATCGGTCGCACCGGTCGCTCGCTGGGCATGGGTATCGCGCTGTTCGCCCAGGCCGGCCACCTCGAGGAGCTCGGTGGCTCCGACACCCTGCGCTCCATGCTCAAGGAGGGCGAGGTCATCCTGCTGCGCTGGACCAGCAACCTGATGCGCCAGCTGGTCTCCGACGGCCTGCTGCCCGCCGGGCAGAAGCTGGCCTCCATCCCGAAGTACGCGGGTGCCGCCAAGCTGGTCTCCCAGTTCGACACCACGGTGGAGGACGAGGACCGGCCCGGCACCCAGGGCAGCGGCTACCTGCTGTCCGGCCCGTCGCCGACGGCGCGGATGCGGTTCTTCCGCGTCGGCTCGCCGGTGCCGACCGAGGGCCTGGACCCCGAGATGCTCGCCCTGTACGGCGACGGCCCGCACCAGGTACTCGAAGAGGAGTCCTGGGAGGCCGCGGGCGAGGCCTACGTCAAGAAGCTGGACGGCCTGGAGGCCTACCAGCTGGCCTGCCCGGAGAAGTTCGACGACTCCGAAGGCGGCGGCGCAGGCGGCCGGGGACGGGGCGGCAACGGCGGGGGCGGGAACCGGGGAGGCAACGGCGGTGGTCGGGCGCGCAGCGCGCCGGTCCCGGTCATCCCCGCCCCGGAGCGTGAGCCGCGGTCGGCCTCCCGGCTCACCCTCGCCGACCGCGTCCAGGCCGTCCTGGAGAACACCGACGGCGAGGACCTGGACATCCACGAGATCCTCGCGGCCGTCAACGCCGACGGTGGCCGTCAGGTCGGCCTCGGCAGCGTCCGCAACGCCCTGCGGGGCCTGCGCGAGTAAGGGCGGGACGGCGAGGACTCAGCAGTAGTCCTCGTCGTCCACCAGGTACACCCGGCCCCACTCGTCGGTGCGGGCCTCGTAGATGAATCCGCCGATCACGACCCCGGCCACGCGGATCTCCAGGCCCGGCTCGTAGTCGTCCGACAGGTGCACCACCCCGTCGTCGTCCGTGTACGCGCCGTAGATCACGTTGTCGTCCGAGACCACCTGCTCGAAGACAAACCCCTCACGCCGGATGAACCCCACCCTCGCACCCTCTCTCCCACTCCACCGTCTGCCGGCCACCAGCCTGACGCACCGTCGGCCCGCCCGGCAGCCCTTCACCCGCACCCCAGGAGCCAACCGTGATCGTCACCGCCTCCCTCACCGCCGTGCTCGGCATCATCGTCGTCGTCCTCTACCGGTTCGGCCGACTGCGGATCCTGCCCAGCCTGACCGTCGGCGCCTTCGGCTTCAGCCTCGCCACCACCGGCGCCGCCCCGACGATCCAGGCCTTCCTCGGCGGCGCGGTCCACCTCCTCGCCAGCATCCGCTTCTGACTACCCGCCAACCGCCCCGCACCGCCCGGGAAGGACCCCGCCCATGGACACCCGCCGCACACCCACCGCCCCGCTCGGGCCCGTCGACCTGCTCCTCGCCGAAGCCGCCCACGACCCGCGCATGCGCCGCCGCCCCCTCGACAACACCGCCGAGGAGACCGTCCAGGCGCTCACCGCCCTGTGGGAGGCGATGCAGCTGCGTCACCGCAGGGCGCTGCCCGCCGCGCCCCGCCGGCCGCAGCTGCAGCCCGGCCCGCCCTGCACCATCGTCATGGTCGACGAGGCCGAGCTCCTGATCGGCCAGTCGCGCAGCGGCAAGCA
Source organism: Kitasatospora sp. NPDC101157 (assembly GCF_044768255.1). Taxonomy (NCBI): domain Bacteria; kingdom Bacillati; phylum Actinomycetota; class Actinomycetes; order Kitasatosporales; family Streptomycetaceae; genus Kitasatospora; species Kitasatospora sp. NPDC101157. The sequence continues at coordinate 38,187 of NZ_JBIWPL010000035.1, forward strand.
GTCCCCGGAAGCGGCCCGCCTGATCCGCGAGATCCTCGCCGCCGGCCGCACCAGCCGCATCAACACCGGCCGCCGCCTCCCCAAGCAGTAACCGCTCCCGGCCTCTCCCAGGGCCGCCGGACTCGCCGCCACCCGGCGGGGGCACATCCGGCGGCCCGAGAAGGCGCCGCGGCGCCCCGCCCACCCGCTTCCCCGAAGGAGACCACCCGTGCCCGGCACCGACCACACCCCGAACCACGACTCGCAGGTCATCCTCCTGGAGCGCGGCTACGCGCCCACCACCATGGACGGACAGCTCGTCGCCGTGCCGCTGAACGCGGACTGCGGGGACGCCACATGCGTGCCCGCGATCGTCGACGGCCAGGCCACCGCCGTGCCCGTCTTCGACGTGAGCGCCCACCTGGACGCCATGGCCGCCCGCCTGGCCGACCACCGCCAGGCCATCACCGCCATGGGCCCCGCCCCCGTTCCCGCGGCCGCACCGGCCGTCGACCCGGGCCTGTCGCTGGCGGTGCGCCAGTACGTCCTGTACGGCTCGATCGCCGCCCTCGCGGCCGGTGGCGCGGTGTGGATGCTCGGCGCCGCCGTCGCCGAGGTCGCCCCGCACGCCAGCCAGATCGGCGACCTCCTCAAGTGGGCCGCGCTCCTGGTCGCCCTGGTCGTGCTCGGCGTCTCCGGACTGCTCGGCAAGCTGCGCTCCGTCGCCGCCGGCAGCGACACCGGGTCGAGCGCGAACGCCACCGGCGAGGGCGCCAGCGCGACCGGCACGGTGCTGGCTCTGGTCCACCGCACCCACACCACGACCATCGGCAAGCAGTCCGCCGGCTGGCGCGGCTCCATCAGCAACCACAACGGCTGACCAGCCGGTCCACCGGTCTCGCCCCCGGCCCGCCTGCGCCCGCCCCGCCGAACCGGCCGGGCGGGCGCGGCGCGTCCGGGGACGTCGCCGGCCGACCGGCCGACCCCGCCGTGTGAAGGGAAAACCGCTGTGAACCAGCCCTCCGTCCAGGCCGCCCGCACCAAGACCTCCACCCCCGCCAGGGGCGACTACGTGCTCTACCGGGACATCGACCGCTACCTCAAGGGCGAGAGCGACCACACCCTGATCTGCCGTGTCCTCGGCGACTGGGGCCCGTACGCCCCGGGGAACGTCAAGCTCCTCGTCCTGGCCAGCGGCGAGGTCATCGACAAGGCCCCCGTCCTCTACATCCGGCCCTTCGACCCGGCCGAGTTCATGCACGACATCGACACCGCCCCGCTCGGCGCGCTCGACGACGGCCGGATCATGACCGCCGCCGGTGCGTGGATCGCCGCCCAGCGCACCACCACGGTGACCGCCACCGACACCCCCGCCCTGCCCGGCGGCACGCAGGACTGACCGGCCGCCCGGTCTCGTCCCCGGCCCGCCTGCGCCCGCCCCGCCACTCGGCGAAGCGGGCGCGGCGCGTCCGGGGGCGTCGCTGGCCGACCAGCCACACCCCGATCCGTGCGCCCATCCCGGCGTCCGCGCCACCAACCCGAGAACAGGACCACGCCATGAACCAGCCCAGCCGGCCCAACCCGTTCGCCCCCTTCGGCCAGGAGCAGCCCGACCCGAAGGCCGGCGCCGCCCCCGGCACGCTGCGTGCCGCCGCCGCCCAGCGCGCCCGCAAGCTCACCGCCCCCGGCAGCGTCCTGGACCGGCGCCGCCGTGAAGTCCTCGCCGCGCTGAACGGCGACTGGGACGACGCCGAACCGTGGATCAAGGCCGTCGTCTACCTGCTCGCCCTCACCGCCGGCGTGCTGCTGCTCGCCGCCGTCGGCGGCATCCTCCTGACCGCGCTCACCGACCTGGTGAACGCGGTTCACCTGCCGACCACCCTGCCCGCCCACAGCACCGGCCTCGTACGGACCGTCACCGAGCCCGTTCACCGCTACCTGGACTCCCACACCGCCAGCGTCCTGCCCGTCACGGGCACCGCGGCCTACACGCTGTGGAAGGCCATCGGCCTGGCCGCAGCCCTGATCGCGTTCGTCACCAGGGGCGCCACCGCGCGCCTGGCGTGGACCGCCTGGTCGTGCGCCACCCTCGCGATGGTCTGGGCCGGCACCGACCCCGCCGGGCGGCCCGTCGCCGTCGGCATCACCGCCGCCGCCATCGCCTTCGTCTCCCTGTTCGCCCTGCGCGGGCTGTCCTTCTCGCTGCGGCCGGTCATCTACAACATGCCCCGCAACGAGGTCGCCGCCCCGACCATCAACGTCACCATCCCCGCGCAGCCCGGTCCCGCTCAGGACACCGACCCGGCCCGGGAGCAGTAGCACCACCACCAAAGTCCCGGTCGGCCCGGCGAACGCAGAGCGTGCCGGGCCGACCGTCACCGCACCCACCCATCCGCTAATCCGAAAGGGGCTCCCGCCCGATGGCCTGGTCCATATCCCGTGACGCACGCCTTGCCGAACTGCGCCAGCTGCACCACGCCCGCTCCGCGACCCTCGCCAACTCGGTGCCCGGCACCTTCGCCCACGACGGCCTGACCAAGGAGTGCGACGCGATCTACGCCGAGATCAAGCGCCTGGAAGCCTCCAGGGGCATCTCACCGAAGGCCGTCCTCCTGGCCCTGGCGGTGCTCGCCCTGCTCGTCTACAGCCTCGCCCACTGATCCCGTCCGGGTCATCACGCTGACCACCGGCCCCGCCCCGCCGCCCGGCACCCAGCCGGGCCGCAGGGGCGGGGCCGGTGTGCGGCGCGGCCGCCCGGCCGAGACCAATTCACCAGGGAGCCAGCCATGCCCAAGACCACCACCGCCGCCCCGACCTTCGCCAGCCTGGCCCAGCGCCACGGCCGCCACCTCGCCTACATCGCCCGCCAGGACACCAACCCCACCGTCCCCGCCGACCCGACCAGCATCGACGCCACCACGCTGATCGAGCTCGTGAACGACGCCGCCTCCTTCCTCGACCAGGCCCGCCACGACCAGGACGCCGAGACCCTCGAAGCCGCCGCCCAGCTGCTCACCGAGGCCCACAACGCCGACGACGCCGACCAGCCCGCGCTGCTGCGCCGTGCCGCGCATCACCTGCGCGACAGCTACGACATGGCCTGCGAGCTCGCCAACGACCTCGGCGACGACCACGACTTCTGACAGCAGCCCCGGCCGGGACCGCACGCGCGGTCCCGGCCGCTCCCCTGCCCCGACCAGCCCACCGAGAGGCAACCGTGCCCGACTTCGACGTCAAGGTGATCAACACCGACGACTACCCGCTGATCATCACCGTCGACAAGAACAGCGTCGCCAACGTCCACGGCAAGATCCCCGCCGCCACCGTGGTCGGCATCCTTCGCCACCTCGCCGACCACTTCGAGCAGCAGGCCGCCGCCGACTGAGCCCAGGAAGGAGAGCGCAGTGCGCGCGATCGACCTCGACCCGACCGGCGAGCACCACGGCGGCACCCCGACCTTCCCCTGGAAGCTCGGCCCCGAGAAAGGACGGATGGCCACCCGCCGCCAGCTGCGCGAGATGGGCCTGCGCCCTGGCGGCCAGGCCGTGGCCGCCCAGGTCGTCTGCCGAGGCGGCAAACGCGTCGGCCATCTCTACCCGGTCGCCGGCGCCAAGCCGGTGCGGCCGATGACCCCGGCCCGCGCCCTCGCCCTCGCCGCCGCGATGAAGGCCCGGATGACATGCCCGCTCTGCCGCGTCACCTACGACTTCTGCCTGCCCCTGAAGTCGCTCGGTTCCTGCCTGCCGTGCAGCGAACTGTCCGACGAAGAACGCGAGCAACTCGCCGCACTCGCCGCGGCCTGACGATCCCCCTGGTCCACCGGGCCGTGACGCTGCCCACCACCGTGCTCCGCCCTGCGGCCAGCCAGGCCGCGACGGCGGGGCGCGGTGGTGCGCGGCGCGGCCGCCCGGCCGACACCCGCCACCGTCTCGCCGCCTCCTGGAGGCCACCGTGAACCGCCTGCTCCGCTTCCTGCCCGCCCGCCTGGTACGCCGCCTCGGCCGCGAACTCGCCCTGCACGACCCGGCCGCCCTGGCCGCGGCTCTGGAGGCCAACCCCACCGCCGCCCGCGCCAGCCACGATGCCGAGCTCCGCTCCGCCCTGCGGAAGCTGACCGGCCCGCTGGAGTTCCAGCCCGGCCTGGTCGGCCTGCACCAGGAGAGCGCCGACGTCGTGATCTACCTGCGCAGCCTCGCGGCCGCAGCCGAGACCAACCTCGACCTCAACGACCCCGGCCAGTACGCGCTCTACCGGGAACTGCTCGACTCCCTCCGGGCCGCCGAGGAGCTGCGCCAGCGCGTGGCCGCCGCCGCCTCCCGCGCCCTGCCCGCCGCCCAGAGCACCGCCGAGCTCCAGTACCTCTGACCTTCATCCGGACCCGGAAGCTGCCCACCACGGCGTCCCGTCCCCGAGCCGGCCAGGCCCGGGGACGGGACGCGGCGCGGCGCGGCCGGTCCGACAGCCCGATGACCGGAAGGAAATTCCGATGAGCACCAGCACCACCTGGGCCACCGCCTGGCCCGAGGGCGTCCTCGCCCGCTACCTGACCGTCGGCGGCGCCCACGTCGACCTGATGGCCCGCCGGTTCCGCACCAACTACACCGCGCAGGGCCGCCCCTACGTCAGCGACCGCTGGTACGAGGTCGACGGCTTCACCTGGACCTGCCGGGGCTGCGATACCCGAGGCTCGGTGAACGCCTTCGGCGACCCGTACCTGCCGACCGAGCGGAACAAGGCCCACGAGGACGCGAACGGCCACGCCGCGGCCTGCCGCTCGATGGCCCGCCCCGGCCACTGACGCACCGGAGTTCTCCGGGCCGTGACGCTGCCCGCCACCGCGCCCCGCCCCGCCGGCCTTCCAGGCCCGGCAGGCGGGGCGCAGTGGCGAGCGGCGCGGCCGCCCGGCCGGACCCCACTCCTTGTGATCGGAGAACCGTGGCACCCGAAGCCAGCGCCACCACCCCCGAGTCCTGCGACCGCCGGCTGCTGCGGCTGGAGCGGATCGAGTCCCCGCTGATCGCCCAGCTCGCCGCCGCGATCGGCCACCTGCGCACCGCCGGTGAGCACACCGACCCGGCTGCGAGCCTTGCCCACTACCCCGGCCGCACCGCGGCGGACCTGACGGGCTGGATCGGCGGCAACGTCCAGATGGTCGCCGAGCTGCTCGTGCCGCTGATCGCCCCGCACACCCTGGTGGAGATCACCAGCTATGGCGTCCTGCACCAGGACCCGCCCCTCGGCGACGCCCTGACGCTTGATCTGACGACCGCGCTGCGCAATCCCCCGGAGGACCCCGAGGTCCGCGAGGTGATGCTCCACTCCAGCGGCCTGGACCAGGTCGTTTACGACTACGTGCTGGCCACTCCCGGCGCGGTCGAGATCGCCGAGCGCACCGTGCTGCGCGTCCTCGCCCAGGCAGCCGCACTGCCCGGCCAGCCGGTCGCCCTGCACGTCTACTGCAGGGGCGGAAAGCACCGCAGCGTAGTCCTGGCCCGCAAGGTCGCCGAGTTGCTCCGGGACCTCGGCGCGGCCGTGGCCGTGACACACCGCCACGTCCACCTGCCGGTCGTCGAGAACGGCCTGGCCGTCGGCACCGGCTCGTCGGCGGAGATCAGCGACGACCCGACCGGCGCCTGGACCGGTGAAGCGTGAAGCGCACCGCACTCCTGACCGCCGCGGCCGGCACCGCGCTGGCCGCCGCCGGGATCACGCTGCACCTTCGACGCCAGGCCACCACCGGCCCGGTCCCGGACCAGAGCGCGGACCGGTGGGGCGAGCTGCCCTGCCCGCCGCTGCGCGAGGGCGTCGGGCACCTGCACGACTGGCTCGCCTCCGGTGACTGGACAGACCCCGCCGACGTCCTCCAGGCCCTCCAGGAGCAGGCCCCGGCCCACCTGCTCGGCGACCTGGTCCGCGACCTGGCCACCGACCTGCGCGCCGCCGGCCACCCCGGTCTCGCCCTCCAGATGGACGAGGCCGAGCAACTGCTGCGCCGGGCCGCCGACGTCCTCGGCGAGGTCGACTACGCCGACGACGGCTCCCCGTGCCCGGACGAGCCCCACGACGCGAACTGCGTCGGCGGGTGCGGCGGCACCGGGATGGTGCTGGAGACCATGACCTGGGACGACCAGGGCGACGGGATCTTCGTGCCGGTCCACCAGGAGCCCGTCGACTGCCCCGTCGGCCGCTATCACCACGTCCACGGCGAGGCCTGCGAGTGCGGCGGCACCGGCTACACCTTCGAGGGCGGCTACCGGCACCGCTGCCTCGCCACCGCGCCGCCGACGCCCCGCCCGCTGCCGGACGACGACCCCTGGGCCAGCGCCGCGCCGTACGCCAGCGCCGACGACTACCCAGGCTGACACCCCCCGCTCACAGCACCGCGGCCCGCCTGATCCGTCAGGCGGGCCGCGGCCTTCCCCGGGTCCGGCCGAACCAATGCCTCTCACAGCCGACCGACCGAACCCGGGCCATCCCTCCGACACGAGACCGAAGGACAACTCAGTATGGCGACCGCGCTCCTGCCCCGTCCCGCTCTTCCCCGCACCCCGTCCCCGGACCAGCGCCGCCAAGCCGCGCTGACGATCCGCTCGATCGGCCGCCTGGCCCCGCGCCCGCACCGCTCCCGCTACGCCTGCTCCTCCTGCTCCACGGCCTGGTCGGGCCCCGAGCAGGACTGCTGGAACTGCGGCCTGCCCGCCACCCACTCCAGCAACGACGCCTCCCTGCTCCACCTGCTGCTTATGAGCCCCGTCATCGTCGGCGCGCCGAAGGCCAGCCCCCGGTGACCGGCCAGCAGCTCCCGGACGAGCTGGACCGGCGCCTGGCTGCCGAGCTCGTCCCCCAGTGCCCCGCCCTGCGGCCGGCTCGCCGCCGAACCACTCCGGCCCGGGCCCTCGGCACCGCCATGGCGCCCGACCCGCGCGCGGCCGAGCACCGCGCCGAACTCCTTGCCGCCCTCCGCCGCCCCACCACCCGCACCGCCACGCCGAGCCCGAAGGAGACCGCAGCATGAGCACCGACGACCACGGCCAGGCCGTGCCGCTGGACCTGATCCTCGGCCCGCACCTCGCTGGCACCGTCATCCGCCGCATCGCCAACCGGCTGCAGCACGACGACCTGCTGCCCGAGAACATCGCGCTGCGCCTGGCGTGCGAGCGCGCCACCGACGGCGACCCGCTGGTCCTCGCCGCCCCCGGCCAGATCTGGGAACTGCGCGACGGTGTCGACGACGCGCCCGCGCGCCGCCTCGCGGTCCACCTGCGCGTGACAGCCCCGCCGTGCGTCTACGTCTCCGACGCGGACGCGGGTGATGACGGCGAGATCGACGAAATGCTCCTCGAGGTCCTGGACCTCTACACCCTGGCGTCCTGGGACACGCGCTTCCTCGTGGCGCCGACCGCGATCGGCTGACCGATGCCCAGCGACACCGCCAACCCGGCGACCGTCCTGATCGCCGCCGAGAGCATCGACCTTTCCCCCACCGAGCCCCGGCAGGACGCCGACGCCGCCGTGCGCACCGCCCGCGGCGCCCGCGACGAGGAGGACCTGGTCCTGCTCCTGACCGCGCTCGGCCTGCCCAGCGGCGAGGACGACCTCGCCCGGCTCGCACCGCACCTCGCCACCCAGGCCGGGATCGCCGGCCGTCCCGACCAGCCCCACGGAGGTACCCCCGTGTCCGACACCCTCACCACCACCGACGAGCAGGCCGACGTCCTGGCGGCCGTGGACCCCGTCACCCGCGAGGTCGCCCTGGCCATGCGCGCCAAGGGCGACAGCCCGCTCAAGATCCTCGCCGCCACCGGCCTGACCGAGGACGAGCTGCAGGCCCTCGCCGCCCAGCACCCGCACACCGACTCCGACTCCGACTCGGCGTTCGGCTCCGCCGTGGACGAGCTCCTCGCCTGGGGCGCCCAGCACCCGCAGGCCAAGGTCCAGCGAGCGGCCGAACAGGCCCGCCAGGCGCTGGAGAAGCTCGCCGCGCAGCGCACCGCCGACCAGGCAGTTGCCGCCTACGAGCAGAAGGTCGCCACCCTCAAGGCGCAGCTGCTGCGCGCCGAGCAGGCCCTGCGCGACGCCAAGGCGGGCAAGCCCACCACCTCGGCGCCCAGCAGCCGGGCCGGCGCGGTCGGCACGCCCGGCGGATCCGAGCTGGCGCAGCCCGCCGACAAGACGGTTCGCAACACGATCCGCGCCTGGGCCAACGGGAACGGCCGCCCGGTCGCGGACCGCGGCGTCATCCCCCAGCAGGTTCTGCGTGACTGGTACGCCGCGCACCCCGACGCGCTCGCCGGTTGACCATGGCCGCCCGCCCGACCGCTGCGCCGGGCCACGTTACCGGTGCGGGGCAGGTCACTCTGTCCCGCACCGGCGGCGGCGCGGGCCCCGACTGGGGCGCCTACGCCCTGCTCTACACCTCCCGGCCCCTGCCCGGCGGCCGCAGCGAAGCCGTGATCGGCTACTGCCCGCCCGACGCCGACCTCCTCGACCCCGCCTGGGGCCTGCACCGGCAGCGGCCCTACGGACCGGCCGGCACCGCGACCCGGCCGCTCGGCGACTACGCCAGCGCCTCCAACCCGGCCCGCACGAAGAGCGAGCCCCCCACCGCCTACAGCCAGCGGATGGCGCTGTTCCTGCTGCGCATCGCCACCGCCAGCCGCGTCAACGCCTCCAGCCCGCACGTGATCGACCTGCCCTGGGCCGCCTGGACGCTCGCCACCGAGCAGCACGTCGTGCTCGCCGCAGACCCGGACCACCCACACCGCGGCTGGGCCGGCCACCACCAGGTCCGCGTCGGCCGCCTGACCGCCCTGCAGCCCAAGCAGCCCTGACCACCCGCCACCGAGGGGAGCGTCCCCTCGCCCGGCAGCAGCCGGACCTCGGCGGAGCGAGCTGAACGAACATCACCAAACGCCCCCCGGCCCAGTCTCGGGGATCGTACGGTGCGAACCAAGACCACCACGGAGGGGAACTCATTGAGCACGGACCGTACTGACCTGGATCACCTGCTCGACCTGCTCTCGCTGCTGCCCGGCCCGGACGCCAAGGACTGGTGGATTGACCTCGACGTCGCCGGGACCGCCGGGGAGAACGAGTCGCCGAAACAGAAGCGCGAGCGCATCACCTACGTCCTGGGCAACACCGGCCCCTACATCCAGCGCTGCCTGGGCAACCCCAGCGACTGCGAGCAGGCCGCCGGATGGCTCGCCCAGTACGTGCTGATGTTCTTCGGCGGCCAGGAGCAGGCCGTCGCCGACGTCGTCAACCGTGGCCTCGGCTACGACACGGAGAGCGCGGCCGGCCTGGAGTGCCTGCGCGACATCCGCACCACCGCCTGGCGCCTGCACCTGGCCCACAACACGCGGCGCCCCTCCCACGAACGCCTCGCCGAGATGTGGGGCACCGAGACCTTCCAGAACTGACCCGCCGCCAGCACCGGTGGCCCGCCCGATCCGGGCGGGCCACCGGCTCGCCGTGCCCAGCAAGCCGGCGCTCCGGCGTACACCGCCAGTCCCATCCCTCGAGTCGGAAGGACCCCACGATGACGCTCCCCTCCATGGCCGTGCACCCCGACATCAAGGCCAAGCTCGGCGACCAGGTCCTCGCCGACGTCGCCCGCAACCTCTGGCCCCAGGACTGCCAGAGCTGCAACAAGCCGCTCGGCACCCAACCGCCCTCGCTGTGTATCGACGTCGACCCCAGCGTCACCATGGCCACCCTCCACCACACCACCTGCCAGACCTCCAGCTGGAACGACCTCTACTTCCGGGCTTCCAGCAACCTCTCCTGGCGCTCGCGCATGATCGACTGGGCGCTCGGGGGCACGGATGACAAGCCCGACATCTGGCCGACCTTCCTGGTCAACCCGCACCTGGAAGCGGTCCGCCTGCGCCAGGACGACGCCGGGGCCTGGCAGGTCGCCACCATGGACTACGGCCGCGAACTCGGGCTGGCCACAGCCGGCCCGGACTTCATCATCGACCGCCCGGTCCGCGCCCACGACGGCCACACCCCTACCGCCCGCCTGCGCGGCTCGACCGTCGAAGTCCACCTGAGCCCCTTCGAGCACTGGGCCGGCACGTTCGAGAAGCTCTACACCACCCGCGTCCGCGAACGCGGCGGCGTCATGCTCGCCTACACCACCGCCATCCACCCCCAGCAGCTGACCAGCTACCAGGAATTCATTCAGCCCGTGGCCCGCCGCGAGGTCGCCTTCGGCCTCATTCCCCTGGCCCGCTGAACCACCACCGACAAGGACTCCCATGCACGACGCCTTCACCACCGACCCCGACCTGCGCCACCTCGCCCGGCTGCTCGCCATGCTCCCCGGCCGGGACGACACCGCCTTCTGGTCCACCGTCGACACCGGCGCCAAGCGCATCGTCGGCCCCGACGACACCAGCCAGAGCGCCAGCGGCCCGGAGTACATCCTCAGCAAGATGCAGACCGGCATCACCAAGCTGAACCAGGCCAAGGACCCCGCCACCATCGCCTACTTCGGCCACTACCTGCTGATGTTCTTCGACGGCGACCAGCCCGCCCTGTGGAAGTACCTCAACGACCTCTTCCCCGCCCACGGTGGCCACTCCACCGCCGGCGAGCGCTACGCCCGCGACCTGTGCGACACCGCCTGGCGGATCATCGCCCGCTACGACACCAAGGGCGACAACGACCTCGCCGAACGCTGGCCCGGCCACCCCTAACCTCCCGCCGTCCCCGGCGTAGTCGGCCGCGGTCGAGCCTGACCCCGGGTCGGCTCTCCGACGAGCCCGACCACCGCCCAGCCAGCAGCACCAACACGAGGCCCCGTACCGCGCGTCTGCGCTGGTACGGGGCCTCTTTGCGTTCCTGGGCCTATGCCGTCGCGTCCTCGGCGGGGCACACGTCGGGAAGCTGGTCCACAACGCGCAGCACGTGGGCGCGGAGCTGCGCCGCGAGTTCGGCTGTACGGTCCTGGTCAGTCTCCCTGGCCTTGGCGTACGCCTGGGCCAGACCCTGGACCGAGTCGGCGAACGCGCCGGCCTTGCTCACGTAGACGGCGAAGTCAGCGAGTGGGTCGGCTGCTGCGGCGTCCTCCGCCGAGGCCTGATGCGGCACGGAGGCGTCACGTTGGGCCGGGGAGAGCTCTGCTTCGCCGGTGGGCTTTACCGCGGTAAAGCCCACCGCCTCGGAGGCTTCGTCAGCGTCGTCGGTCGCGCTCTTCTTTACCGCGGTAAAGGCCGGCTTCGCGGCGGCGCCGGGTGCCTCTCCGTCGCTCGACTGCTTCTGTCGGTTCCTCGGTTGCCGCGGCTGAGTCTTCTCCTTCTCCCGCTCAGCAGATCGGGCCTGCCAGGCCTCCACCTGTTCGTGCACTGGGAGCTTCGCCAACGCGCGGGTCTCGCGCAGGGGAAGCTCTCCGGAGCTCACCAGCTCCTGAAGCTCCGGTGCCAGGTCCAGCAGATACATCTGCTGAGTGACCCAGCCAGGCGACTTCCCGTAGTGCTCCGCGACCTTGGCCTTGCCATCGAGCTCTTCGACCATCGTCCTGATGCCGAGGGCACGCTCGATCGGGTCGAGGTCCTCGCGGTCGTTGTTCTCCGAGAGCACCGCGTCCAGGAAGTCGGCGCGGGACTTCGCGATCTCGTCGTCGACCACTACATCGAGGGTGAGGACGCCAGCGGCCTGCGAGCCCCGCCAGCGCCGCTCACCGTTGGCGATGACGTAGACCGCGCCGCCGATCTTCTCCGCCTCGCCCGGCCACAGCTGGAGGTAGGCGTCGCGAGTGACCGCGACGGCGGGCTGCAGTTGCTTCTTCTTGAGCTTCAGCCCGAACTCTCGCAGCTCCTCCTCCGTGCCGAAGTTCCGGCGCGGGTTGAACCGGGTCGGTACGAGCTGTGTGAGCGGCAAAGCCCGCAGACGGCTGTCCGGAGCCCCGGTGGTGGGTGCCCCAGTGCTGGCAGCGACGGCCTGGCGGCGCGCGCTGACGCCGCCCTGCGCCCGGGCGAAAGACGCCCCGGTGCCAAGTTGGTCGGCTACTCGGGTCATGACACCTCCCGGGCCAGAGCGCGCATGGTGGCCGCCTGCTCGCCGCGCGGCGCGAAGGACAGCAGTGGCTGCCTGACGCGGACGGCCTTGCGCTGGTCGGTCAGGTCGCCGATGACCGCGATCACCCTCGGGTCCTTTATGTCGATCCAGGCCTGGAGTGATGAGGTGGCGATGAAGCCGCGGCGCGGGTCGTAGAGGTTGACCACGATGCCGAGGTAGTCGATCTCCACGCCCATGTCGTTGCGGAGATCCTCAATCTGGCTGATGAGCAGGTCGTAGGCGTCGGCGCTGCTGTCCTCGGCCTGGACGACGATGAGAGCGCCGGAGGTGCCGGGATCCTCGTCTTCCCGTCGGCGTCCGTAATAGATGGCCGCGTCCATACTGAGCCCAAGGCTGGGCGGGCAGTCCACGATGATCTCGTCGTAGAACGGCTCAAGCGGCGCCAGCGCGCGTTCGAGGGCGGCCTCCCGGAAGCGCACCTTCGACAAGGCGACGTCCAGGAGGAAGCCGTCCTGGCACCCCGGCAACAAGTCGAGCCGCCCGCCGTACCGGTCATCCTGGATCGACACCACCAGATCGCGGATGTCGCGCTTGGATTCCCCCGTCATGTGCTTGCTGAGGCTGTCGATCTCCGACGCCATGGGGATCTCTTCCTGCCCCAGCTGCTTGGTGAGGTGGCGCTGCGGGTCGAAGTCGACCAGCAGCGTGCGGCGGCCAAGGCCGGGCAGCTCCTCAAGCTCCAGCGGGTCAGGGCCCTGAACGTCTTCCAGGCGCGCAGCGAAGTGCTTGGAGATGCGTACCGGGTGAAGGGCCTCGGAGTCTTCCGCGAGCGCCTCGCCAAGGCCGGCCGCGACAGCTGTCTTGCCGACGCCGCCCTTCTGGTTGCAGACGATGCGGCGGCGCGGGTGCTTGGCGCGTTTCACGGTGGGAGCCGGGTTCGTCTCCAGCCACAGCTGCACGGATTGGGCGAGCCCTTGCGTCAGGGAGACGCCCCGGTCGGCCGCCGTCTGCCGGAATGCTTCCCACTGCCCATTGGGCAGGAAGGTGGAGAACGACTCGGCGCCGGAGGTGTCGATGGTGCCCGGGGCAGAAGCCAGGGCCATCCAGGCCGTGATGCCTCGTTCAACGGCGATCTGGATCTCGACGCGGTGCTGTGCCGCTCGGACCTTGAGCGTTTGCCAGAGCCATCCTGGCAGCTTGGATACGACCTTCTCGCGGTCGTTGGAGGTGGCTGGGGAACTCATAGCCGGTACCTTACTAACGCCGATGCTCGGGAGCGAAGCTCAACACGTTAGGAATGCCAGCATGCTGGCCTTTACCGCGGTAAAGAGGCCACCAGTCCATGCACCGCTGACGAACCGTGCCACCCACCCGTCCAGCCCTGCTCCACGTCCGCATGGCTCTGCCCAAGCCGCGCAGCTAAGGCGATAACTCGGCAAGCCGGGGCCGCGAGGACCCACTCCACCCCGCGCCTGCCGACCGCACCCAAACAACGGTGCATCGTCGTTGAACCCAGCGAGAGCGCCCCCACCAGGGCGCGCCCAGCGCCGCTGCTTCGTCCGGCACGAAATTCCACGGGCTGGCCTGGAGCAGCAGCCAGCAAACGGGGCGGCCGGCACACAGCCGACCGCCCCCGGGGGTCCGCCTAACTGCCGCTCAGGCCGCCCACTCCAGTCCCAGCTCAGCGAGAGTGGCATGGTGAGGGCGGTGACGCAGCGGCGGGCCAGTGTCCGAAGCCCCCGCGCCCTAAATCGCTCGCTTCTGGTCTCGGCGGAGATGGAGAATGCTCGGGTGAGCGCTGATGACGAGGTGCCCGACCCGCAGCCGGACGAGTGTGTCTCTGAGCCAGAACCGCAGATTGCCGAGGAGGCCCCGCAGCCTCCACCTGGCGCGGGACTGAGGTTGCCAGAGGTTGGTGAGGCGCTGCGGTCGTGGCAGAGCGGTCTCCCGAAGAGCTACGTTCCGCAGATCGCGGCACTGACCTGGGTGAACAGCTCCTCTTGTGCCGCCATCCGGGGCGCTCAGGAGATTGTGCGCCAGTTCGCGGAGGCGCAGACCCGCTTGCTTACTGGCGGGATCATGAAGGTGCTAGAGCAAAACCAGCGAGACTTGTCGCGGATGGTGCTGCCCCCCATCGATGTGCCCCGGATACTGCTGCCCACCCTCGACTCGCTCCGGATGGCGCTGCCAGCAGTCGATGTGTCCTGGGCGATAGGGCCGAAGCTGCTGGAGCAGCGGCTGTCGGCCCTGACATCGCTGCTGCCGGACGTCAGTCGCCAGATCCAGGAGATCGGGCGCGATCTGACCCGACTCGCAGAAATGCTGTTGCCATCCAACCTGCGTAGCTTCGGGGACGATGACTGGGCAGCGATTCTGGACATCAGCGCGGCAGACGGCATAGTGCTTGCGTGGGCTCCCCGGGCGAACATCGTCCAGGAGCTGGTGCAGGCTCGGCACGACCAGGAGAAGCGCCACCAGATTCTTGGCGACCGGCGCGACGAGATCCTCGCAGACATCGAGGTGAGCCTGCAGGCCATCAGCCAGGATGAGGTCAAGCCGCTGGCTCAGCTGGTCCGTAAAGCACTGTCGGCAGCACAAGACGGCCACAACGAGGCAGCCCTGACGTTGGTTGCCGCCGTACTCGATCAAATCGTTCGCACCTATGCAGAACGCCTCGAGAACAACTACGCGAGCTCCATGCCGCCGAACAAGGGAAAGCGCGGTCCTGGACTGGTCCTCCTGTCGACATGGCAGGCCGCAAAGCCCACGCCCAAGACCTTCCGCAGTTGGCTGCTTATCGAGTGGCTGATCATCGCGGGCATGCAGTACCTGTTCGCCCCGAGCATCGAGGCTCCCAACCACTACAACCGTCACCGGGTCGCTCATCTACTTGACGGGGCTCTGAACGAGACGTACGTCGTGCCGGCCCTGCTTGTGGCCCAGGGCATCCTCCGGCATTGGGAGGATGTCCTTTTCGTGGAGGAGACTGAAGACGAGGAAACCGACCAGGCCGACTCGTAACTGGATCCCCATGGTCGCGCCTGGTTGAACCACTAAACGACGGCCTTCTCCTGGGCCCGCTCGCCGCCCCGGGCCGGGGCGACGCCGCCCGGCGCGGTCGGCACCTACGCATCGGCCGCCCGGCGACCTCGTGCTCAGCGACGAGGGCGCCCGGCCAAATGTGGTGGCCGGGCGCCCTCTTGCGTACGAAACGGCACCTTACCCGAGGACTCCGACAGCCGCGCCCCGGTCCTCTCGACCGTGCCCCGTTCTCGCAGAACTCCGGCATCATCGGTGCCGTGACTCCTTCTCCTGACGAGATCGAAGCCGCCCGCACTCCCGCCGGCGGCTGGACCCGGGCGCAGCTCGCCGCGTGGGGCGTGCCATGGCCGCCGCCCAAGGGCTGGAAGCAGGAACTCGCCGAGCGGTGGCAGGCCGAGCAGGAATCCGCCGACTGATCCCCGGTGCCGCCGCTCCGCGGGGAGGTGTCGGATGCCGGTGCTGCGCGGCGGGCTGAACCTCTTCGGTGACGGGGTGACGATTCCGTGACCCCATCTGCCCTTCCACAACGGTGACAACGCTGCCCTGCGTGAGGACGTTTCCGCCGTCCTGGAGACCCCGCTACGGGAGTGGCTTCGTTCCGCCGTGCAGTGCTGCGGCGGGGACGTGTGGCAGAGGGTTGCGCCACCCGTCACGCTCTCTCGCGTTCGCCCTTCCATCGAGCCGGACTTGATGAGGCGTTACTCCATAGCGCACCTGACCTGCGTCGATGACGCAATGCGCTCGAATTTGGCTTGTCGGTGGCGCTGTGTAGTCTCGCGCGGTGATTATTGACCGGGCCGCTCGCGTTGTTCCTCCGCCCCACGCGAACAAGGCGATCTCGCGCACCATGGGGGACCTCATCGGCAAGGCCGACCGGGACGACATGCTCGCCGCCCTCCTATGGACAGGCGAGTGCCGAATCGCCCAGCGGGTTGCAACTGGGTGGCACCAACATGCCGACCGGCTGGGGCGCGAGAAGGAGGAGTCAGCGCGACGAAAGGGCCCTGTTTACACGTACTACTTCACGCTGGCCGACCAGTGGCGCGCCCGAATCCCGAAGGCGTGCCAGGATGCCGCTGGCGCCCTCCACGAGCAGATTGCCTCCGAGCTGGAGGAGGCCGACGAGGCCGTGGCAGAGTGCGAACAGGCGCTGTTCGAGTTGACTCGATGGCTGGGACTGTCCCTCGACGACCGGCAGGCGGCTCAGCGCAGCCGCGGATTCGTGCTCGACGAACTCGCGCCACTGGACGATCAGCTGCAGCAGGCCCGGGAACGTCTCGCACAGCTCCTCGCCGATGACCGCGAGAAACTGCACGAACTGGCACTTCAGGACCGATACCAGCGGCAGCACGCGGCGACTAACGCCAAGAATTCCCTCGCCGACATCGACCGCATGGCACCCGAAGTCTTTGCCCAGCTCGTACAGGACCTTCTGGAAGCCGAAGGTTGCACCGCCCTCGACACATGGACCGAAGAGACCAGCACCATCGTGATGCGCACCGCCGGGGGCCACACGGTCGCCTTCAGTGCCCACCACCTCGCCGAACCCGCATTTGGTAGCAAGCGCAACCTGCCCCTGGCGGCTTTGCGGCGAGCAAGGCACGCGGCGGCCCAAGGGGGTGCAGAAGCTGTCGTCATCGCGGTCAACGGTCACCTCACCCTGCCGGCCTACCGCTACGCGGAAGCCAATCCCGTCATCCTCCTGGAACGCGGCGACCTTGAAGCCTGGGCTGTCTGGGGCCGCCCTCTGGACCTCGACCGCCTTCTCACTGGCGCCGGGGAGAACTGATGCACATCAACTGGAACACCCGAGTCGCGGTCCCTGCCCTCGACGAGCCCCGCTACAGCCAGAGCCTGCGCGAACATATCCGCGAGGCGACCGACGACGATCTCCTGGCCGCCTTCCTGTATCACGCCGAGGGCAGGACGCTCATGACCCTGTACGCCCGCGTGCACAACTACCGTCAAGCCGTCCAGCGCGAAGCCACGCACGCCCAGCGCCTTGCAGTCAGCGACCAGCAGATACCAACCAGACGGGCGTTCCAGGATGCGTATCGGCACCTGCGTGAACTGCTCGCCGATGAGCTCTCGCAGGCCCAGCGACGGCAGAATGCCGTCGCGGAGATCTGGCATGGTTTGCGTGACAAGGCATGGACGGACTTGTCCGCGCGTTACCGCACGGACACTCCTGTGGTGGCGGAACTTGAGGAAGCAGGGCACTTGGAGAGCGAAGTGTCCGCCGCTCAGCTGCGCCTGTCCACCATCTTGCGCGAGCACAGCGAGCGGATTCAGACCCTCGCGTTGAGCGAAGCCGACTACCTGGCCTTCGCCACGACGACGGACAGCTTCAGCACTTCCGATCTTGACACGATGAGCCCCGCCGAGTTCGAGCAGGTGATTGCGACGCTGGCCGCGCGGGACGGACTGACCGTCGAACGGCGTCAAGGCGGGGCCCGCGACCTGGGTGCAGATGTCATCGCGCTCACACCCGATCAGCGCAAGATCGTCTTCCAGTGCAAGCACCGCCGTACCCGAAAGAAGATCGGCTCGGACGTCATTCAGACCCTCAACGGTACTGCCCGGCCGGTCCACGGAGCCGACATTGTTGTCGCCGTCAGCAACAGCACGTTCACCCAGCCGGCGCACGATCTTGCCAACGCTCAAGGCATCCACCTGCTGTTCGGCCAACGGCTGGAGCACTGGGCCACCTGGGGTGTGCCTCTTCTTCGGCTCCTGGGCGAGCAACCTGACACCGAGCAGGCCGTCGCCTGATGAACAAATCCGCCGAAGGCCGCCGGTCCGCCAAGGACTGGAAGAAGGTCGCCGGGCTCATCAGCCGCCTCGGAGCCGAAGGCGACAAGGCCTGCGATGCCTTCGCCAGGACGTCGGGGACCTGTAGGACGAGCTGGAGGATCCCGCCATCGGCGCCGGCCTCATCGCGCGCGTCGGCCTCCTCCTGGCCGTCTTTACCCTCGGCGGCTCCGACGTGGCAGCCGTGGGCGGAGAGGCAGCCATCGCCGCCGCGGCCGTCGCCATGGCCACCGTGGGCGAAGGCAGTGCGGAACTCGCCGTCCTCGCCGCTGCCGCGCCCTCGACGACGCGGCAGCGGCGAACCTCATCCCGGTCGGCGCGTGCCGCCCTGCTGCGCCCGCACGCCCTTGACGGGCCGTCACCTACAGGTGGAGCGTCATGCAAAACTGCGCAACCGACTTGGTACGGGAGGGCATCATGACGCTACGGTTCGCCGGGGTGGATCCCAACACCGGCAAGGACGAGAGCCCGATGGTGTGGGTGGACGACGACAAGCGCGAGCTGGTCGTCCAGGGCCTCAAGCCCGGCGACGAGCTCCTGGCGGAGATCGGCACGACCGAGTGGGTGCCCGGCCACTCGGTCGGAACCCCCCACCACGAGAACGTGACCCGCATCCCGCTGCGCATGGCGCAGATCATCAGGAAGGCGCTGGACGATGCCGAACGTGACGGCCTTCTCTGAGTTGCTGGCCGGCGCCCGGCACTCCGCGGTGCACCTGGAGATGCGCGACTCCTACGGCATCGCCGGCGAGGCCGCGGAGTTCGAGGAGTTCCAGCGGACCGGCGTGCACCCGGACCTCGATCCCGAGGGTGAGGGCTGGTCCGGCTGGGTGTCGATGATCCGGGCGGCCGTCTCCCGCGGTGTCGTGGTGCGCCGGGCCCGGATCGTCTCGGAGCCGGTCACCGCGTACATCCGCTACGAGCACGCCGGGACCGTGGTCAACCTCGCAGCTGGTGAGCAGGTTCGGTGGCTGCCGCGCCGCCGGGCCTCCGACCTGGCGCTGCCCGGCAACGACTTCTGGCTGTTCGACGGGACGATCGTCCGCTTCAACCACTTCACCGGCGACGGAGCCTCCGGCGGGCCGGAGATGTGCGAGGACCCCGCCGTCGCGAAGCTCTGCGCGGACGCGTTCGAGGCCGTCTGGGAGCGCGCCGTTCCGCACGAGCAGTACACCGTCTGACACCCCCGACCGGACGACCAGCTCCATGCCCGCATCCCCGTCCTCCAGCGCCCAGGAAGCCCGCCTGGCCGTCGCCGCGCGGCTGCGCGAGATCATGCAGGACGCGGGCCTCCAAGGGCAGGAGCTGGCCGTCCGGTGCGGCTGGAACGGCGCCAAGACCTCCCGCATCATCAACGCCAAGACCGCGCCCTCGGACGCCGACATCCGCACCTGGTGCCGGGCCTGCGGCGCCGACGACCAGGCCGAGGACCTGATCGCCGCCAACCGCGCCGTGGACTCCATGTACGTCGAGTGGCGCCGCCTCACCCGCACCGGCCTACGCCGCCTCCAGGAGTCCGCGGCACCCCTCTACGAACGCACCCGGCACTTCCGCTCCTACTCCTCCCGCGTCGTGCCGGGCGTCCTCCAGACCGAGGCCTACGCCACCGCCCTGCTCGCCACCGTGGCCGACTTCCGCCGCACCCCCAACGACGTCGCCGACGCAGTCAAGGCCCGCCTGGCCCGCTCCCGCGTCATCCGCACCGGCAACCACCGCTTCGCGATCCTGATGGAGGAGTCCGTCCTCTACTACCGCCTCGGCACCATCGAGACGATGGCCCAGCAGCTGGAGCACCTTCGGGCCTCCATGGCGCTGCCGGCCGTCTCACTCGGCGTCATCCCGTTCACCGCCCAGCGCACCATGTGGCCGGCGGAGACGTTCAACATCTTCGACGACGCCGAAGCCGGCGTGGAGCTGCTGTCCGCCCAGGTGACCGTCACCACGCCCAGCGAACTCGCCCTCTACGCCCAGGCGTTCGACAGGTTCAAGACCTTTGCGGTGTACGGCGCGCAGGCGCGGGCCCTGATTTCCCGGGCCGTTGACTCGCTGGGATGAAGGTCTGCAAACGCGTGCAAACGCGTTGAGTGAGTGTTCCGTTACTCCCTACCGTCGTTGATGCCGCCCGGGGCGAGGACCTCACCGATCCCCCTCGGCACCGTAGACCCCCGGGCGGCGCCCAATCCCCCGCACGCGCAGGAGTACCGCCATGCCCGCGAGCAGACCGCATCTCCGACACCCCGGTGACGACCTGGTGGTGACGGTCGACGGCAAGACGGTGGTCCACATCGCCAACCGCAGCGTCGCCTACCGCCAGGCTCGGCTGTTCCGCGAGCTGCGCGGCCGGGCGGCGCGGTGAACAACACCGCCCCGCCGACGACCGCCCCGCCGGGCCGACCGGCCGAGGTGCCCGGGCGCCCGGCGGCGGCCGTCGGTTACGTCTGTGCCGAGCCCGACGATGCCTCAGCCGGCCTGTTCGCCAA
Organism: Kitasatospora sp. NPDC101157; assembly: GCF_044768255.1. Lineage (NCBI taxonomy): Bacteria > Bacillati > Actinomycetota > Actinomycetes > Kitasatosporales > Streptomycetaceae > Kitasatospora > Kitasatospora sp. NPDC101157. Next base: position 58,522 of record NZ_JBIWPL010000035.1, read on the forward strand.
CTGGTGCGAGCGCCGGGCGGTGGCCGAGGGCTGGACCCTCACCGGCATGGTCAACGACACCGACGAGTCGCAGCCGCTGGTGGAGCGGCCCGGCTGGCAGCGCGTCGCCAGCCTCGCCACCGGCGGCGCGCTCGGCGCGGTCATCACCATCACCCGGCCGATGATCGGGACCACCACACAGGACTGGGTCCGCGTCTCGGACCAGCTCGCAGACCTCGACGTCACCCTGGTTACCGTCGGCAGCGCCGCCCGCACCCCGCCCTCGGGCGACGACCAGTGACCGGGGCCAGCGCGGTCTACCGCCTGACCGTCACCGCCACCGCCCCCGACCCGCGCGAACGCATGGCTTGTATCGCCCCGGCCCGGTCCGTGGTGCGCACCGTCTCCATCGGCTGGGGCGTCACTGGCAGCACGCTGGACGACCTGGTCACCGTCGCCGGCGAGCTGCTCGCCAACGCGGCCCTACACACGGGCCCTACCCGGCTTCCTGCCCGGCTGCTGCTGGAGCCGGACGGGCACCGGGTGCGCTTCGAGGTCGACGACCAGGCCGGCGCTCTCCCCCGCCTGGTGACCGGGCCCGGTGACGGCCAGGCCGTCACCGGGCGGGGCCTGCTGATGGTCGACGCCCTCGCCGACCGCTGGGGCACCACCCCGACCGACAGCGGGAAGACGGTGTGGGCCTCGCTCGCGCTGCCCGTGCCGCTCGATCCGGCCGCCGTCGCCGCCACCGCCCACCGTGGAGCCGTCCGGGCTGACTGGACGGCCGCCGCCCGCATGGGCGCAGACCCCATCCGCACCCCCACCTGCGGGCCGGCCCTGGCCACCCGATCGAGGGGGGCTCTGCGGTTCTCGCCCGCCGTACCGGGCAGGTGAGGGATCATCGGCCCAGCGCCTGGCCTCACGCCCGCTCGGTCGGTCGTTTGCCCCCGCTAGCCTTCCCCGGCAGGGCCGTGCTGGTGCTCTTGTGGGCCGCGGTCTTTTTGCCGGCCTGCCTGGTGGTGCTGGTGTTCTTCACGGCATCGCTGGTCTTCGGATGCCGTTCCTGGGCGTCGGCGACGGCGCGCTCCAGCACGGCCATGAGGTCCAGTGCCGTTCCGCCGGGTGGCAGGACGCGGGACTCGGGGGCGTGCGAGGGCTCGAGGCCGGCCAGTCGGGCTTCGACGACCTGCTCCAGGGCGTGGGCGTACTCGTCGTGTTCGGCCTCGATCCGGAAGTCCTCGGTGATGGCGTCCATCAGGGTCCGGGCGAGCGCAATCTCCTGTGGGCGCAGCTGGATGCCTTCGGGGGCGATGCCGGCGGCCGGGCGGACTTCGTCCTGCCACAGCAAGGTCTGGAGCACGATGACGTCTTCGCGGACCCGCAGGACGGCCAGGCATTCCCGGGTACGGATGGCCACGCGGGCGACGGCCACTTGGTCGGCCTCCAGCATGGCCTGGCGCAGCAGCGCGTACGGGCGGGCGGCGGCCGGGTTGGACGGGCCCAGGTAGTAGGCCTTGTCGTAGTTGATCGGGTCCACCCGGTCTGCGTCGAGGAAGCCCAGGATCTTGATTTCCCGAGCGGTTGTGAGGGGGAGGTCGGCGAGGTCGTCGGGGGTCAGCACGACGGTGCGCCCGTCGGGGGGGCACTTCCACACCGTCCAGCTCGCAGATGCGCCTCTGCCGGATCCGGCCGCCGTCGACGGCGTGGACCTGGTGCAGCGGCACGGTGTGCCGCTCGGTCGCCGCGTACACGTTCACCGGGATGGAGACCAGGCTGAATGTGATCGACAACTTGGCGATCGACTTCGGCATCGCCACCTCCGGGGTTCGGTCCTGCTGCCCCCTTCATCCCATCGTGGCTCCGGGTGCCCGGGGGCTGGGGCGGCAGGGCTGTGACCTGGGGTATCGCGGGGCGAACGACTTGAATCGAAAACCTGTTCGACCTAGGTTGGTGGATGTGACCGCCGACGTTCCGTTCTCCCTCGCCGCCCGCCCCGGGGCGTTGGCGGGTGATGCCGAGCGGGCGCCCAGGGAGCTGATGACGTTGCCTGGGTACTACCGGGACACGCGTCGATGGCGCCTGGTGGAGATCCGGGTGGGCGGCGACTGGCGGCCGGGCATGCTGACCGTGTGGCGGCGCCCACCGGGCAGCGCGGTGTGGGTGGTGCATGTCGCGTGGGGCGACGGCGACTCCTGGGGCTGGTTTTTGTTCGACGAGCGCACGGTCAGGCCGCTGCCCGAGCCGCAGGACGAGCCTCCGGCCGGGCCGCCGTTCTTCGGGCGGTGGCGGGACGTCACCGTCGTCCCGGCCGAGCTCGCCGGCCAACCCGCCGAGGACGGCTCCGACGGCTGCTGGCGCCTGGCGTGGGTCCGTACGGGGGCCCGGTGGCGCTCTGCCCTGGTGACAGCCCAGCGCCGTCCCGGGCCCGACCTGCCGTGGATCGTGCACGCCCGCTGGGGCGAGGACAAGGCGGCGGCCTGGCTGGTCGCCGACCCCATTACCCTGCGCCCGATCGCCCTCTCGGCGTCAGGCCCGGTCACCTCCGCGGGCACTGGCGGCGGGTCCGGGACGATGGATAGCGCCGTCGCCGGGGGAGAGCGGTGAGCGCGCGGGTCGCCCTCGTCCCGGACACGGCGGAGTCCGCGCGCGGGGAGCGGCTGGCGGTCCTGCTGGAGGAGACCAGCCCGGCCGCCCGTCTGGCCCGGGTCGAGGCCGCGTCCCGGCCGGTCCTGTCCACGCTGGAACCGCTGCTGCCGGACGGCCGGCTGCCGAAAGGCGTCGTGGTCGAGGTTCTGGACGCCGGTCTGCTCCTGGCGATGGCGGCGGGGCCAGCTGCCGCGTCCGACCTGCTGTGGACCGCGATCATCGGCTGGCCCGACGCAGGCCTTGCCGCGACCCGGGCCTATGGCCTGCCCTGGGAACGCACCCTGCTGGCCGACGACCCCGGCGACCACTGGGCCGAGGTCGCCTCCGTCCTCGCCGACGCCTGCGACACGATCATCCTGCTCCCCACGACACCGGCCGTCCCGCGCCAGCTTGCCCTCCTCGAACAGCGCCTGCGGACCACCGGCGCCACCTTGCTCACCCCGACCCCCTGGCCCGGGACCCCCGAACTGCGCCTGACTGTGAGCGACGCGGCCTGGAGCGGGCTCGGCGACGGGTACGGCGCTCTCGAGTCCCGAACCGTCACCGCCCGATGTACGGGCCGCGGCCGCGCGGCTCGGCCGCGCGAGGCGCTTCTGCAACTTCCCGATGAGTACGGCGGCGTGAGTACAGCTGGGGCTGTTCCAGCTGTGGCGCGCCCCGGCGGTGGGAGGAGCGTTGCCGCGGCCGCCGCTGGTTGATGGCGTGTTGTCTCGGCCGAACAGACTGTCAGCCGTACACGGAGCGGGTGAGCGGTGCGGACAGGCAGTCCGCACACGGAAACGGTGACCCTAGTCACATTCGTTACCTGCTGTGACGGTACTGATACTCACGAGTAGCGCACCGAGGCCCGACCAGAACGGGTGGCACTGGCCCGGCGACGCGTCCCGCTGTCACACTGCGTTGCCATTAGTGATCTTTCCGTGAAAACTCTCTAGGCCATATGCGTGAACCGGGGGGCTCGTTTGCCAGTCTGAAGGTGGGCCACAAGGTGGCTTCGGCGTGCAGAACCTGACGCCGCCGTACCTGACCGAAAGAACGAGATGGACACCCTCTGCGAAACGGCTGCGCCCCTCCAGCCGGTCCGCACCAACGCCCGACCGCGACCGGTACGCACCTCGGCGGCCGCCACCGCGCACGCGAGTTCGGAAGTGCCCCGGTGAACGACGACACCTTCGCGGGCAGTGAGAGCGGTCCCGCCGTGCACGAGCCCGTCGACCTCCCGCTGGACTTCGAGGCCTACTTCCTGGCCAAGCAGCGGACATTCCGTCGCTACGCCGCCGAGATGATCGGAGACGCCTCGGTCGGCGACGAGGTCGCACACGAGGTGTTCACCTACCTCGCCCACAACTGGGCCCAGGCCCTCACCGCCCCGGACTTCGAGCAACACACCTGGGGGATCCTGGCCGGCGCCGTCATGTACCGGGTCCACTGGCTCCAGCGGGAGAAGGACCTGGCCGCCCGCCTCCGGGCAGCACGCCGCAAGCTGCAGGAGATGCACGAGACCCTCTCCCGCATAGACGGCGGCGCCGGCCTCTACACCGCCCTCGCCGAACTACCGACCCGCCAACGCGAGGCATTCGTCCTGCACACCACCATGGGCTACACCGCCGAGTACAGCGCCGAAATCATGGGAATCCACCCCCGCACCGTCGACTACCACCACCGCCGCGCGATCGCGGCCCTCGAACGACTGCTCACCGCCCGACATGTCCTGCGCCGCACCGCCGCCGTACCCGGGCCCCGCCGCGAAGGAGCCGACCGATGAAGCCCGAGAAGAACCTCGACAACCTCCTCGACACCACCAACGACAACTACGGCGACGAACCCGACGACTTCGACGTACCCGCCGCGCTGCGCCGCATCTCGGCCGACGTCGCACGGATCCGCCGTGGCCAACAGCCTGCCCCCGGCTGGTGGGCCGAGCAGGACCGCGCGCGGACCTGCCTGGAGACGATGGTCGCAGCGGAGATCAACACCAGCCGTCTCGCCCGGATCATCGTTCTCGCCGATCTGCTCGACGGGCACCGCGACCCGAGCGACCAGCGTGTGGAGGACCTGGTCCAGGAGATCGAGGGATTCCGGCTGTTCGGCTGCCTGCTCCACTACACCGGACATCCCGTCAGCGCCGAGTTCTGGTGGAAGATCGGGGCTGGCGCCGGCGACCACATCTCTGCCTGGTGCCTGTACCTGCACCACCTCGGCCGCGGGGAGATCCGTGAGGCCCGGCTGTGGTTCGAACAGGCCGTGAGCGTCGACGAGAACCTGGGGCTCGGCGTCCCCGCGCCGGCCGTGCCGGAGATGGCCGACTACTTCCGCATCGCTCCGATCGCCATGGACGCCCGAATCGCCAAGCCCTCCGCGCAGTCCGGCGCCCTGGCCAACGAGGTCGACCGCTTGGTGATGCACACCGGCGATGACACCGACGGCCTCGTTCCCCATCCCGACCGCCGTCTGGCCGACCGCGTGGAGGAATTCGCGGGCCTGCGCTGAACCAGATGGACCGCCGGAACCCTGGCCGGCCGCCCACCAACCCCGTCTGCGGTACCCGCGGGCCGGGAACCGCCCTCTTCCATGACCCCAGACAAGAGGCCCCCGATGTCCACTGTGCTCCAGCACGCCGCCCTCATCACCGCGGCCAGCACCGCCTGGTACGCCCTCGCCGTCACCACCGCCGCGGTCACCGCCGTGGTCGCGCGCAGCGACGCCCGCCGCCGCGACGCCCGGGAAGTCCTCAAGGTCCTGGTTCGCCGCAACCGCTGACCTTCCTGGGCTCGGTCCCGGCCAACAGTGTCGGCCGGGGCCGAATACCGGCGTCCACAACGGCCTCAGGGCTTCGCGCGATCGGCATGCGGCGCGGCCCGGGTGCCGAGGCAGGATCGAGGCTCCTGGTTCGTGCTCGCGCTGTCGGTGGCGGCTGGGATGCTGGGCGGCATGGACGATGAGGCGCTGATGCGAGGCCGGGTCTACGGAGCCGACCACGACGATCCCGACCCGGGGCCCCGTCCTGGGCATGAGTACCGCGAACTCGTGGGCGGCCCGCTCGACGGCCTCTTCCTCGACGTCACCGGCTGGGACGCCGAGCAGCTCGCCGACGGCGCCGCGCTGGCCACCGAGATCGGCCGCTATGGTGCCGGCGGCCGCGCACACTACGAACCGCGCCCCGCGGATCCGATGCGCTGGGACTGGTCGGGCGACACCCGCTGACACCACCAGGGCTAACTCCGGCAGCAGCGCGGCGCCTGCCCGCCCACACTAAATGTGACCAGTCCGTCCCCGAACCCCCGAGCGGGCGGCGGACCGGCTTCTCTCACTCGTGGATGGCGATCCGCTTCCCCCGGCGGCCCGCCACAGACTGGCATGTTCGCGGCCGAAAGTCTGCAGGTCAAAACCCTGTTCAGCGGATGATCGGTGGGTCTAGCATTCCCGCACGGCGGCCCCACCACAGCACCACCGGGCCGCCGGCCAGAGCAGCCGCGCCGCGGCTCGGCGCTGCTTGCCTCCCGCCGGCCGGGCCCTGGAACGCCCCCCCTGTCCCAGGGCCCGGCCGAACTGCGTCCGCCCGCGGATCAGGCCGCCGGCTCTGACGGGGCGGAGGGGCGGGCGGCCTGAGCTTCATCTCGGCCTCGTACCGGTTCCACCGTCGCCCAGTAGGGGTGGGCGTACAGCTCGGCGCTGACCACGGCGATCGCGGCCCGCCTCTCCTCTCGCTCGACTCTCGCTCGACACGGCGTCGGCCGGTGGCCCGGCGGGCGGTCGGCTCAATTGGTCAGGGACCACACGCCGAACCACTGCTCGGCGTCGAACTCCTCGAACCGCTCCACCTCGGTGAACCCCAGCTTCACCGCCAGGCGCACCGAGCGGTCGTTGGCGGCCTGGGTGCACAGCACCACCGACTCCCCGGGCAGCGCCCCGGCGAACCAGCGCAGCGCCGCTTCACACGCCTCGGCCGCATACCCCCGCCCCCACGCTGTCGGCAGAAACATGTAGCTGAGCTCAGCGTCGCCGCCCTCCGGTCGGATGCGACCGGGCCGTGCCGGGTCGCGCCGGTCGAACGTCACGAGGCCGATCATCTCCCCGCTGTGGTCGACGACGAAGGTGCCGGGACGCCGCCCCGGCACGGCGGGAAGCGCACGTTCGATGTCCTCACGGGGCCGCGGACCGCCGAGATAGGTGCGCACCTGAGAGGAGGTCAGCAGCTCGACGTACGCCGCCCGGTCCCGGGCCTCGGACTCGCGGAGCACGAGCCGAGGCGTCCTGAGCGGAGCGGACGGCCACATCACACGTCCAAGGTCAGCCATGCGGGCAACCTACTCGACCGTGTCGCTTCGTCAGCGCACTTCGGGGCCACCGAAGCCAGCTTGACTCCTACAATGAACAGTCCTACCATTTGGTTATGCACTACTATTCGGGAAATGTCTCGTGAGGATCGACATCGGCGGCGAGCACGTCGAGGTGCCCGACGATCTGGCCCGTGCCCTGCTCACCGGACTGCGCGGCGAGCGGCTGGTGGAGCCGCCGCAGACCTCTGACTTCGAGGACCTGGTCGCCCTGGTCGCGAGTCTCAGTCGCCTCACCCAGCACCTGTCCGTGGTCAAGGAGCTGGCGATCGCCCGCGCGGACGCGGCCGGCGCCTACTCCAACCGGCGGGCCCTGGCCCTCGCGGCCGCCATGTCCGCCTCTCAGCTCGGCCGTGTCCTTGAAGGCCATGGCCTGCCGAAGGACCGGCGCGCTGGCGGTGTGGACCTGGTCGTCGCCTTCCGGACCACGGACGACAAGGTCCTGCACCTGGCCGCCGAGAAGGACGTGGAGGGCCTGCCCTCGTTCACCCTGCCCGCGGACCCCGCGCCGCAGGAGTCGGGACGCTTCACCAGCCGGGAGCTGACCTTCTACTACCGCCCGCAGGTCCCGATCGCCGCGGCCGGCCTCGGGCGCAGTGCCGGCTACACCCTGCGCGACGCCGACCGGAACCTGATCGGCTGCGTCACCGAGGGCGTCTTCGACGCTCTGTTCGGCGACCCGCGTCTCGACCCGACCCGACCCAACGGACGCTGAGGAGACCACCCCGATGTCCGACGAGCTGTTCGACTCCGTCGACGCGCTGCTCGCCGCGGTGAGTACCGGCCTGCCGGTCCCGGCGGAGCGCAAGCGGCTGCGCCTGGCGGCTGGGCTCACGCCCGCGCAGGTCGCCGCGGCCCTGCGGGTGAACTCGGCCGTGGTCCTGAGCTGGGAAGACGGCAGCGCCGTCCCGGGCCCGGACATCGCCCCGGCCTACACGCGCCTGCTGGAGGGCCTGGCCGCGCGCTTCCCCACCCCCGAGCAGCAGGGCGCCGCCCCGGTCGCGCCGCAGCCGCAGGCTCCCGCCCAGACGCCGGAGCAGCCGGCCGCCACGGCGTCGCAGCCGGTGATGCTCGACCAGAACCCGGACGGCTCGCTGGTGATGGCCGCCGCGGCGCCGTGCGTGCAGTGCGGCCAGCCCTCCGTCTACCGCGCCCAGGGCCGCCCGATGCACCTGGGCGGATTCTGCCGCCCCGCCGCCCCGGCATCCGAGGCGGCCGTCGAGGTCACCCAGCAGCCGGCCCCGGCGAACCAGGCTCCGGCCGCCCCGGCTCCCGTCGCCACCGAGCCGGCCGCCCCCGCTGCTGCTGCGCCTGCCTCCTCGGCGCCGGTCCGGCCCACGTCCACCGCCGCATCGGCCAGGCCGCGCCCGGCGACGACCCGCACCGCTGCCCGCCCGGCTGCGGCCCGGCCCGCCAGCTCGGCCGCCACGGCTGTTGCTGCGCGGTGGTGGCCGGCGGTGGCGCTGGACGTCGCCGACGGCGGCTGGGTGCTGGATGTCCCGCAGATCCCGGCCCCGGCCGGGCCGAAGCTGGGCGACTGGTTCGCGTGGCTGGGCACCGGGCTGCCGCTGCGTGTCGAGCGAGCGCATCCGGCCGGGCGTGGTGGCGACGGCATGGTGTGCCTGACCGTCGCCGCGCTCAAGCAGCTCGGCCTGCCCGCCGCCCTGCCGACGACCGAGAAGGCCCTGGCCGCGCTGCACACCAAGCTGGCGAAGGCCGCCGCCGTGGTGGGCATGGAGATCAGCGACCAGATCGGCCCGTCCTTCCACGTCTTCCGCCGTACCGGGTCGGCCGGCGGCCCGAAGACCTCGGTCCGGGTCACTATCGCGCCGTGGCTGGGCCAGGGCGACGGCCGCCAGCAGGCCGTCAGCGCCCTCGCCGCCCCGCTGGCCACCGCCCCCGACGGCACCAAGGACGGGCTCACCCTGACCCGCCGCTACCGGGCCTTCACCGCCGACCTGGGTGTCGCGCCGGGGGCGACGACCGCTTCCACCGCGATGCTGCTCCTGGACGCGGTGCGCCCGCGCGTGGAGTGGGTCAAGGACCAGGTGACGGCGGAGTGGTCCTCACACCTGCGTGAGGGCGCCCTGCCGACCGGGGACCTGTGTGTTCCCCCGGCGGCCGGGGCCCGCCACCCGCTCACCCGCGAACTCCTCAGCAAGGGCGAGGCGGTGTGCGAGGAGGAGGACTACAAGTGGTGGGCCCGCGAGCTCACCGACGCCGAGGCCGGGCGCCCGTGGGCGGTCGCGGTCGACGTCTGCGCCTCCTACCTCTCGGTCACCGACTCCCTGCGCCTGCCCATCGGCCCGCTGGAGCCGGTGAAGAACCCCGCCTGGGACGGCGGCAAGACCGCTGGCCTGTGGTGGTGCGACTTCACCACCACCGAGGTCGACGAGTTGCTGCCGCACCCGGCCACCTTCCACGGCCAGCCACCCACCGGACCCGGCTGGTACGCCACCCCCACCGTCGCCTACATGGCCACCACCTACGGCTTCGACCCGGCCACCATCACCGACGCCTACCTGTCCACCCACACTGCGCCGCTGCTCAAGGAGTGGACCGGCCGCATCCGGGGCGGCTACAAGCGCGCCTACGCCGACCTCGGCCTGACCGACGGCCAGAGCCCCGAGGAGTTCCTCACCGCCTACGCCGTCCACAAGGACGTCGACACCGACCCCGTCCGCGCCGACGCCCTGGTCCTCGCCGGCCTGTACAAGAACATCTACAAGGGCGGCATCGGCAAGTGGTCCGACTCCGCCCGCCACCTCGACGACCCCACGTGGCTGGAGAAGGTCGCCGCGGTCTGGTCCTACCGCCCCGAGATCCGCTTCCACATCATCGCCGCCGCCCGCATCGCCGCCCACCGCCGACTGCGCAAGACGCTCCAGCTGACCGGCCGCGCGCCCTTCGCCGTGAACGTCGACTCCTACCTCTACGCCACCGACGAGCCCTCCCCGCTGGAGCTCCTCCCGGTCAAGGACGACGGCGCCCCGGTCCCCGGCGCGCTGCGCCTGGGCATCGCGCCGGGCAGCCACAAGCACGAGTCCTCGATCCCGCTTGAGGCCGTGGTCGAGGCGATGGAGCGCCGGGAGCACCCCTCCAAGCTGGTCCACCACTACACCACCGACGGCACCCCGATCGGCCAGGAGCAGACTGCCGACACCGGGGCCGCCGACGCCAGCAACGACGATGAGGAAGGCGGGAACTGATGGCCAAGGGGTTGTTCGGCCGGGTGCGCGAGGCGCTGTTCCCCTCCCGGAAGGCGCCGGTGCAGTCCACGACGCAGGCCGGCCAGGTGCGGGAGCGCAAGTACGGCGGGAACACCAAGGCCATGGCCGCCGCCTACGGCGTCGCCCCGCGCACCGTGCTGCGCTGGATCGACGGCACCCGCCACCCCAAGGGGAAGGACGCCGAACAGTTGCAGCGCGAGGCGGTCGACGTGCAGACCACCGAGCGGGGCCGGGAGCGCAAGGCCAAGCAGCTCGCGCAGCGCGGCACGATCTCGGGGATCGGGGCCCGGGTCGGCCGGGCCGTGACGTTCGAGATCCGCGGCTCGGACGCGGTCCGCGCCCGCGACATCCACCTGAACCTCTCGGGCGAGCAGGCCGCCGCCCTGGCCGTCGCCGAGGACGAGGACGAGGTGCGGCAGATCGTCGGCCAGGCCCTCGCGGACTACTTCAACGGCGGCCCCTACGGCGGATTCTCGTCCGACGACTTCGAGTTCGATCCCAACGACTTCGACCTGAGCTGATCCGACCACCGGAACCATCCAACTTGCTTATCCAGCAGGCTAGTTCGGAGTCGGGGGGGGGGGGCCGCGGGGGGGGGCCCCCCCCCCGGGGGGGGGGGGGGGCGCGGGGGGGGGGGCCCCCCCCCCCCCCCCCCCCCCCCGGCGCGGGGGGCCCGGGGGGCGCCCCCGCCCGCCCCCG
>NZ_JBIWPL010000035.1:69422-74888 GCF_044768255.1 Kitasatospora sp. NPDC101157
CGCCCAGTCTGATTCCCACCCACACGACGCCCTCACTTGCCCCCCCCCCCCCCCCACACCCCTTCTTGTTTACCCCCGCGGTCGGTGGGGGCGCGCGCCCCCCCCCGCCGCCCCCCCCGACCCGATCGGCTGGCTGCACTGCAACCGGTTTGACCGAGACCAGCTCACCAGGGCCACGGAGGAGCAATTCGGCCCAGGAGCGGCGCCCGCGAGCGCAGTAGAATTTCCGAACCGAATTCACAGCAGCACCCGCAACCAGCAGTCAGAAGCAATTCCCGAACCATGCGACCGCAGAAATCCGACCGGAATTCCAAGAACAGGACGGAGCCGCGATGACGCACGACGGCCACGGCCAGGGCGACGCCGCCCAGGAACTCGCCGACCTCGAAGCGGCGTGGGCGCTGACGCCAGCGCGGTGGCGCTGCGCCCACTGCGGGGACCGGATCACCGGGGAGGGCCACACCTGGTTCGGCCCGCTGCCCGAGCCCGGCCAGGACAGCGACACGGTGCCGCGCTTCCACATCGACCGTGACCCGTGCCGTGCCGCGGGCGGCTGGCCGCCGATGGCCCGGTGAGAGGTCCGCGGCCACCCGGAGCCGTGGATGCGCTGACCACCCGCACGGCCGCCACCACCTGGCGGCGGCCGCCGTTGAACCTGATGCGCCATCACCTTGGGGAGGAGCCGATGGAGAACCAGAACCCCGCCGCCAACCCGCTGGTTTCGTACACCTGGTGGGGCGACCTGCCCGCCCACCTCGTGACCAAGACCCAGCTCGCCGACCTCGACCTGCCCCGCCAGCCCGGCGGGCCGGTCCGCGCCCGCATCACCGCGAAGGGCCCCTCGGGCCGCAAGGACACCTTCGACCTGTTCGACATCCACGAATCGGTGCCGACCACGGCCACCGTGGCGCAGCTCGCCGCGGCCGCCGCCCGCCGCACCACCGGCACCCGCACCTGCGAGCAGTGCGGCGCCCGCCCCGAGATCCCCTGCACCAAGCTGGACGGCTGGCTGCTGTGCCGCGCCTGCGCCCACATCGCCCGCCTGCGCGCCAAGCAGAAGCAAGCCGCCGAGAAGGCCACCGCAGCCACCGACTGGGCCGCCCGGCTCCTGGACGACGAGCACCTGGCCGTCGTCGCCGTCCAGTACACCCACCGCCCGCCCAGCGACAGCGGAAAGGCCCGCACCCCGGCCGCCGCCCGCATCACCGCCATCGACACGGCAGGCGCCACCCTGTACGACGCCACGCTGCGTCTGGTCGGCCCGCGCACCAAGGGCGTGCCCGAGGGCGCGGTCGATCCCGAGGACGCTATCGCCGCGCTGCGCGAGGTCCTCGCGGAGCGCAACGTGCTGGTCTGGGACACGGAGTTCACGCCGTTCTTCGATGCCCTCCGTCGATTGAAGGAGGTCACCCGGCCCGACCCGTTCCCCTCCGGCTACAAGCGCCAGCAGGCCATGCTCTGGGCCGTGCTCGACTGGCGCGCCGACCTCGACCCCCGCACCGGCCAGCACCACATGCCCGCACCTCCCACCACCGCCGAGCGCACCCTCTACCTGCTGCGCCAGCTCGCCGGCAGCCCCGCCGTCCAGCACCTCGGCGAAGCGCCCCTGCCAGGCATGTGACCCCGCACCAGCCGTCAGCAGGGGGCCGGGCCCAGCACACGCTGCGCCCGGCCCCCGGCTGAACGCGATTGAGGAGAACACCGTGCACCCGTCCCGGCCGCTGCTCGCCCTGGACGTCGACGGCGTCCTGTCCCCCTACGGCGCAGGTCGCCTGCTGCCCGGCTACGTCCCGCACCAGGTGCGCCCGCAGGCGTGGGTGGACTGGTCCGCCATGGTCTACCCCAGGCCGAGCCACCTGGTCGTCCAGCTCAACCCGGCCATCGGCGAACGACTGGAAGCGCTGCCGTTCGACCTGGTCTGGGTGTCGGCCTGGACGCCGCAGGAACTCGCCGCCATGCTCGGCCCGCTCGGCTTCACCCAGGCCCCGCCGCACGCCGACTTGAAGGGCGCCACCCAGCGCACCTTCTTCCTGCGCGTGGACGACCCCGGCGTCAGTCCCGACGCCAAGGGCGACCTGTGGTGGCGCTCCCAGGACGTGCTGGGCTGGGCGAATCGCCATGACCGGCCCCTGGCCTGGCTTGCCCCGCACTTCCCCAACCAGGTCCGCCGCGACTTCGCCGACGGCCACGCCGCCCCCGCCCTGCTCCACGAGGTCGACCCGGCCGCCGGCCTGACCGACGCCGACTTCACCGCGCTCACCACCTGGGCCGAGAAGGTCGCCGCACTGGAGCTGGCCCCGGCGGTGGTGCCGCGGCGGTGCCGGGACTGCGGGGACCGCTCGACCACCGTGATCGCCGGACGCCGCGAGGACCGCGTCCACGCGGCCTGCGGCTCCTGCTGTGAGTGCTACTGCCCGATCGGCGACGGCAGCGACGCCTTCCAGGCCTGCGGCGACCTCGAGTCCGAACGCTGCGCCCACTGCGGCTGGTGCCGGGTGTGCGGCTGCGGCTGCTGATGTCGGTCGCATCCGGCACGCCGTCGAACGCGACCTGCTCGGCACCGCTGGCGGGCTGGATCACGGAGCGCGTGCCGGGCGACCTCAGTACCCGCCCCCGTAGTTGATACCGCGCAGGTGCTCCTCGTAGGACTCGGGCGGGTTCTGCGACAGCGCGTTCCAGCGGTCCAGCCAGTACCCGTCGGCCTGGCGGAACGCGAAGGTTCCCCGTGCCTTGCGCAGGTCGGCGAACGTCGTGGACGCCTCGACCTCCCGCTGGAGCTCCAGATACAGGCTGCGCCGCGCCGGGTGGGTGGTCTGCTCGGCGAGGTCGCCGAGCGCGGCGACGATCGTCGTCCTCCCCTCGGCGAGGATCTCCTCGGCGGTCGGGGGCGGCGGTAGGAGGGAGGGCCGCTCACGGACTGCGGCGACGGCGGCCTGGTGGTTCTCTGGTGGCCCGGCCCGCGATCCGGGCCACTGGACGGCACCGGGACAGTCTGCTGCGAGGCGGGCGTTGATGCGGGGCACCGTCGGGACGTTGGTGCTGCCGGTCGCGGCCGCCAGCGGTCCGGGACCGACATACCGAGCGGCCCGCCAGCAGGGTATCGGGACGGCTGGCATCGTCGCGGGTCCGGGTGACTGGGCCCCGCGACTCGACTTCAGTTCCCGTTCGGCACGGACTTGAGCCGGGGTCGTTTGATGTCGGTGACCTTGCGCTGCTTGGCCTTGCGGGCCTTCTCCTCCTGGTGCTGGGCCAGCCGGCGCTCGTACTCGTCCTCGAAGTCGCCCTCGTCGAGCCGCATCTCCCTGGGCAGGGCCCGCATGGCCTGCTGCTGTTCCTTCGGGGTGTTGAAGGCGGAGATGGCGGGGTGGAGCTGGAAGCGGCCGCGGCGCAGGACGGTGACCAGTCGGGCGGCCACCAGGTGCTGCATGGCTCGGCTGATCAGGACGCGGTCCATCGCCAGGCCGTCGCCCAGTTCCTCGTGTGTGGCCACGACCAGGCCGCCGGGCTGCTGGACGGTCAGCAGGTGCAGCAGCAGTGTGTAGGCGGTGGGAGGTAGCCGCGGCACGTAGGACAGCCCGTTGAAGCTCCCCCACAGCGGGCGACGCGCGATCCACTCGTCTGCGGTGACGGTCATGACGACGGCTTCCCTTTCTTGAGCTTGCGCGGCTCCAGCGTCGCGCCCGGCTGCGCCATCGCCTTGAACGCCTCGGGCGCGTCCGGGTCCTCCAGGAGCGCGTGCAGCAGGTCCAGCTGCTCCACCCTCTCACCCTTACCCGTAGAGGCCCCCTTGCGGCCCTTCTGCGGCTTCTTCACGCCTCCGCGCAGGCTCGCTGCGGGGTTGAGCTGGTACAGGCCGTTGCGGACGCGCTGGAGCGCTCCGTCGGCCTCCAGGACGTGGAAGACCCGGCTGACGTGCGGGCGGCTGTAGCCGAGGAAGTCGGCGACGTCGCCGTGGTTGGCCTCGATCAGCCCGCCCGGTTCCTGGCTGCCCATCAGGGTGAAGAGGACGACCAGGACGAAGCGGTCGCTGTCGTAGCGCCGGGCGGCCCACCGCATGAACTCCAGCGAGTCCATGCTGAACGCCTCGCCGATGAACCCGGTGCTGCTGGGCAATGGGAACACCTGGGCGGCGTGGCCGGGCGGCAGCTCGACCGTGGTGGAGCTGGGAATCCGGCTGTACGAGGTGGGCGGAGGCATCGGACGCCGGCGCCGGGTGCGCGCGGGCTTCGATCCCGGCAGCCGGGCGGCCGAGCTGCCGTCGGTGGGCCCTGCGCTCATCTCGTGGATCTCCTTGATCGGATCGGACGTCAGCATCCTGGCACGAACGTGACAGTGCAGCTACGAATTTGGTGACAGGACACGCACGAAAGTCCTCGGAATGTCAGTCCTGGGCTGACAAAGCACTCCGTGCTGGGAACACGATCACCGAGGGACCCTGTGGATAACTCCCGCTGACCGACGCGACCAGTTCCGTAACAGCACAGGCACCAAACCGCCCGGATTCGTCAGCGCCGTCTGACATCCACACCCCCAAAATGTCAGCCCAGGACTGACATTCCGACCGCCCCCCAAGGCCCTGACCAGCAACGATGCAGGCCCGCATCTCTCAGAACGCGGGCGCGCGTGATACCTGACCTCAGCCGTCAGCGCAAGCACCGACACGCAGGCACCTGGACCCCGACGGAAGTCCGTCGGCGACCCCGCCTGTGCCACCACATCGGCCTGCGGCCGATCCGGCAGTGCCGCGCCCGCTGCGCTGCGCCTGGCCGAACGGCGGCTGGACTGCCCTTCCGCCCGACGTACGGGGCTTCCAGCCGCGCGGAAGCCCTGGCGGGGGCTCCTCCGGACCCCGCCCCCGCCGGATCCGTTCACCAGCTGACCACCGTCGCAGGAGCCGGCCCCGCTGCTCCTGGGTGGTCCGGAACCGTAGCCGATAGCTGGCGCCACGGAATCCGCCGCCCGCCCGATCTTCCGCCTTTCCATCCCGCAATCCCTCCGCTTTCTCCCGCCCGAAAATAAGCTGACAGGAGCCAGGCGGCCCGTTTTTCTCGCCGCGATGCATGCGCATTTCCGTGAGCCTTTTATCCGGATCCCCGGAACCCTGCCGCGATCCCAGAGGCTAGCGGGCAGCTGTCTTTGATGCACGAGAACGGGCGAAGCCCGCCCCTCCACCACCCCAACGAGTGACCCCACCACCTGACCACCCCTCACCAACCCAGGCGCGAAGCGCCCCACCCACCATCCCAGCCAGCCCGGGCGAAGCCCGCATCCCCACCACCACCCCGCCAAGGGCCGAAGGCCCCACCCTGACACCCACCCAACTCCGCAGCGAAGCGCGGAGTTGACCCACCACCACCCACGCCCACGCAGCACCCGCCACTCCCGCCGATCGGGCGCAGCCCGATCCGGCCGGCGCAGCCGGCCCGCTGCCCGGGCGCAGCCCGGGCCAGCCCTCGGCGAAGCCGA
>NZ_JBIWPL010000036.1:0-71758 GCF_044768255.1 Kitasatospora sp. NPDC101157
GCACCTGGCCTGATCCTCACACACGAGATCAGGTTCGCCAGCGCCGTCCCCTTTCATCGGCCACTGCAGACCTTCCAAATGAGATGACTTCTAAGGGCTATAAGAAGCACAGCGCAGGGCCCGGCCACACCGACCAACGCCCCAACCCACCCACCACACCCACCAGCAAGGGGCCCGGGGCTGCGGCACCCGCTGGGCGGCCTCGAGATCTGGGCGGTCCGGTTGCGGGCCTACTGTGTGGCGGTGCTGAAACCGAGATGGAACTGCAAGACCTGTTGCTCGCCGTGGTCAACCGGATCCTCGTCCGGCACGGGCCCACCTGTCTGGGCGTTGTCGCCATGGTGACTGCCACCGCCCTCGTCACCGAGCTCCGGCAGGATCGGCCGACAGTCCATCAGCTTGAGACCGCAGGCTGACAGCCTGGCGCCCGGCGGGGCCAGGCTGTCAGCTCCTACGGCGCGCACGTACTGTTTCAGCGGTCGTCGGAACGGCCACTGGTCGTGGCCCGTATTCCCGGTGCTGGCGTCGGCCGCCCCGTACGTCGGCCCCGAGACGGACGGCCGCGCGCAGCAGGCGACGCGTGCGGCGTTCGAGCGGATCGCCGATGCCCTGTTCGAGTCGTATTCGCAGGGCGCCCGGGTCAGTCGGGACGGGCTGGGTTGGCCCGCTGCACACACCGGGCCTCAACGTCCTGAAGGTACGGCTGTTGATCTTGCTACAGGCGATTCACACCGCTCCCGCCGGTGGCTAGTCTGCCTGGATGACCACCGCACTTCCGCCCGCGCTTCGCCAGTTCGATGGCCATCCCAACGCCGCTCTGGCTGCGCGGGTATGGCGCGACCTCACCCGTATCGGCATTCCTGTCCACCTGATGACGGACGAGCGTGGGCAGGGGCCGGACGGAATGAGCCTGGCAGTCAACGACGACTCCCTCACCCTGGTCTGGAACCGGCCCACCGGAGACACTACGAGCCCGGCATTCGATGACGTGTTCACCGAGGCCTCGCACGCGGCCCACGTGCTGACCGCTGCCATCGCGGGCATCCTGGTCACCTTCGGGTACCAGGTGAAAGGCAAGCTGGAGTTCGGGGAAGAGGCATTCCCGCCGTACATCCACGTCAAGTCGGGCTCATAGGCGACACCGAAGGTGCGGCCCGCCGCTTCTATGCCGATGCGCTGCCGCGCGGCCACCTGACGGACCCGGACGACGGTCTGCCCGGGACACCCTCAGAACCTGGCCCGTCAGGCGTCCAGGGTGCGGCTGACACCGAGGATGAAGTAGTTGAGTGGTATCGGGTCGCCGGCCGTGTTGGCGATCTGGCCCGTATCCGCGTCGTAGGTCCAGTCCGGCCAGCGCCAGGAGCGCTGGAACGCCGCCGGCACCTGCACCGCGACGTACGACCCGGTGGCCAAGCGCGCGCCGGTTGTTGGGCCGCCGAAGTCGAGGCCGAGGTGGACGTCCTGGACGGGTACGTTGCGTCGGCGGGTGGCGATCGCCTTGGCCATGCCGACGGCGAGGTCGGACAGCGGCTTGATCGCCGGTTGGGCGACGGCGGCGAGGGTGAGTCCCTGCCGTAGGACGTCGGACTCGAGAAGGTCGAGGAACAGCTCGTCGTTGTCGTTTTTGACGTTCACTGTGTAGCAGCGGATGGCGAGGCCGGTCTCGAACGGTGCCACTCCGGTGAAGATGGGGAAGTTGATGACGGCGGCACTGTCGCCCTCGCGGATGCGGTAGGTGGCGTTGAAGTTCACGTCCTCGACGCCGGTGTCGGTGCGGTTCTGCACGAAGAAGTTGAACAGGACGCGGTGGATCCCTCCGCCCGGGTAGTCTGCCACCCGCAGCCCGTCCAGAGTGATGCGCAGCCGGGCGTTCTTGAGCGACGGATCGGCCTCGACCCGGCTGACGGGCCGGATTGCGCCGTCACCGGGCGCGCCTGCCGGGATGAATCCGATGGTGTGCGACGTGTGCCGCCACGGCGGGGCCCCGCCGAGCCATTCGAACGCGAAGCGGCCAACGCCGCTCTTGGCGGTGTTGCGGCCGCTGAGGACCGGCTCGCCAAGCCGGTCGGACAACTGCTCGTCTGTCAGGGCGGCGGCGAGTGGAATGCCGCCGAAGGGGTCGCTCATGTCCTCAGCTCCGGGTGGGTTGCTTCAAGTCGCTGGTTGAACTCGCGGATCCGGGTGGGCACTTCCCAGAGCGCGCCGCCCGTCTGCCTGGCGGAATGGAACGCCGCGACCGCCGTCTCGTGGCCGCGGGAGATCCACCCGTAGTGGAGGAGATTGCGTGCGAAGCGCCACAGGTACTGCCAGAGGTTGGGGTCCCGTAGCCGGATCAGCTCGGGCACGCTGTGCTCGAAGGCACCCACGGCTCTCGTGAGTTCGCCGCGCCCGAGGAGCACGAAGCTGAAGATCATCTCGGCGTGGGAGCGGTTCTCCGCGGACCGCCCACCCTGCTCCGCCATCGCCTCCTTCACCAGCGCGGCAATCTCATCCAGGGCCGCGGCGTCCTCCAACGGAAGGAGTTCGTCTGCGAAGAGGTCGCCGGTTGTCAGGGAGCGGAAACGGAGCCGGGCCTCCAGCACACGTGACGTGGCCTGGCCTAGCACATCCTCGGGCGGTCGGGCCTCCAGGCTGCGTCGCACATGGTCCAGGCCGGTCGGCAGGAGGGCGTCATCGGCGGCGGTCAGGATGATCTCGGCTATGTGCCAGTCCGGATCGCCCGGCCGGTAGCGCGGTCGCGCGGCCGGCTCCGCCATCTCGGCGGTGAAGGCGTTGAGCGCCCGGGCGAAGTCGCCGATGGACCGCAGGTACAGGCCCGCCGCGAAGTGATCGTCCTCGGGCGGAAGCAGGGGCAACGGGGACTGCCCCGGGCGAGGCTGATACGGCCAGTACGCGCTGACCCAGATCGCCTGGTACCAGACCCGGGCGGCGAGCTCGCCCGCTTGCAGCTGGGGCGTCAACGTATTGCGCTCCAGGACGTGCAGCAGCGCCCGGTCGAGGACCCGGCCGGCCAGATCGACGTCACCCTCGTACCGGCACGAGACGCAGAGGGCCTCGGTCAGGTCCACGATCGACTCGACGGTCTGGCGCTCCATGGCCATCCACAGCGTGTCGGCCAGGTTCTGCTTGTGATTCAAGAGCAGCTCGCTGACGGCCAGGGGCACGGCGAAGAGCTCGGTGGTGAGGCGCTTGGTCACGCTGGCTATCGTGGTGATGAGTGCGCCGTCCAGGTCGGCGTCTATATCCTGCGGGAGCCTCGACGCCACGAGTTTGAGCAGCGGATGCAGCCACCAGCCCGGCCGGTGGGTACTGGATTCCTCCATAAGGCCAGCCGCTAGCAGGCGCTTCATCAGCCGGGCCGCGACGCGTTCGGGCACTGGAGCGCCCGTCACCACGGTCACCAACTGGCTTACAGACGAGGCGTCACAGAAACCGTTGAACCGGGCGACGTACGGGATCAGGGCGAGCTCCCTAGCGTCGAGACGGGCCCGCAGATCCGCTGCGGCGTTCTCGGCCACCCGCGCGATCGCGTCCGTCCCGAGATCGGCGAGGCGATCCCACCTTGCCTCTTTTAGCCACTTGGACACCTCATTGGCGTCAACGCCGTCGGCGACGCGGTCGTATGCGGCGTTCAGCAGTAGCAGAAGAACTCCGGGCATGCCTCCGCAGAAATGCACCAGCGGGCGGAACGTTTGCACGTCGTACCGGCGGCCGGTGGTGCGGGCCCATTGCGCACCGAGCAGGGCCCGCCGGCCCATCGGCAGGTTGTCCGGCTTGAGATGCTGGTGCTCCGGCAGCCATGGCTGGTCTGGCGAGCGCGCGGTCACGATCACCCAGCCGGTGCGAGCCGCCCGGCGCACGAGCGCGGACGCGGCTGGCCCGGCCCGGTCGGCCTGGTCAAGCACCAGCAGGCCACCCTCCAGATCGTCGGGCGCGCGCCCCTCGAGCGCGGCGTCGTCACCGTCGAGGCGCAGGTAGGTCACCGGGCGGGGCTCGGGCGATGTGGAGGACCACCAGCGAGCGTACTCGACGGCCAGCCGGCTCTTGCCCGCGAGCAGCGGGCCGTGGATGAGAACGATCCTGGCCCGGTCGAGCTGATCCTCCAATCTCAGGACGGCCTGGTCGAAACCCATGACCGCCGGCGTGCCGAGCTCCGTGGGAACGCCGTCCAGCAGGCCGGCCGGTCGCGCCGGCGCGCCGGGTAAGGCGGCGAGCCGAACGGAAGCCCGTTCGATCACGACCGGGATGCACCAGTCGTCGACGGGCGGGCTCCCCGAGCGGTAGACACCGGCGGAGAACGGCTCGGCCTGCAGCCGCCGCCGCGCCTCCCGGGCCGCCGCACCCGGGCTGTCACCGTTGAGCAGCGCCGTGTAGAACGCGGCGAAGAAGCAGGACGGCGTGCCTGGGTAGACCTCGCGGCTCATGCCGACACAGGCTGGGACGCCTGCGGCGACGACCTCCTCGGCAATCGACGGCTGGCCGGTGGACTCGGCGGGCGCGGCCCTCAGGTACCGGTCGCCGCCCGCTGTGTCGGCTGATCGGCAGGCGTTCATGGTCAGCAGCAGGACGTCATTAGCGGCGAGTTCGTGGCCCAGGGTCGTGCCATCGATGAGGTCGGGCTCGTCATGGCTGGGGCTTTCGAAGACCAGATAGCCGGTATGTTGCGGGCCGCCAAACGGGTTCAGGATCGTGCCATGGCCGTCAATGTGGACTGCCGTGTATGGCACCCCCGCGGCCGCAGCGGCGCACAATCGCTCTATCAGCGCGTCGTAGGTTGGCGGGCGCAGCACGTCGATCTTGACGTGTGGCAGTGCACCGAGCGTACGCCAAAGCTCGTACGCGACGGCCCAGTACCCGATGTCCTGTGCGCCGCCCGGCCGGCTGATCACCAGCAGGATCCGCCGCACGGCCCGCTCCGCCGGCGCCACCTCCGCGACGTCACCGACTGTCCGCACGAAGGCAGCCGCTTGCATGACCAGCGGCTCCTCGGTCTCGGGGTCCGCTAGCAGCTCCCATGGCACGGCCGCGTCGTGCACGTCGTCTCGGATCTCTACCCTCAGCCGGTCGCCGGCGGCATGCACCCCGCCCGCGAGGGCGGCGGCGTCGCCGGTGAACAGTGCTTGGTACAGCGCCTCACCGATCGCGCGCTGGTCGCGGCGAACCCGGGCGACGCCGCCCTTGGACGCGGCGGCCCAGTTCTCCAGATAGTTCTCGTGGTACCAGCGCAGATCCTCTAGAAGGAACCGGTCGACCGCGGGCCGGAAGGGGACGGTAACGCGGTCGCCGTCCCAGCCGAGCTCGACCACCCGGGCACCGTCCCGATCGCGGTGGTGGATGCGCAGCGTCTGCACGTTCCCATCCTTCCAGGCACTCCGCCCCCGACCAACCCGAGTCCTTGATCTATCCCGGGACTCTCCGTCTCCCGTGCGCCGGTCGTATCAAGGCTGCTGGCGGGCACCGCACGAGATCGGCGTCCGCTGCGGGGTGGCGGGGAGCAGATCGGGAGCGTGCAACCGCTCGGCAACCGTCAGCCGCCCCAGCGCGCTTTCGCCCGCCCTGCCAGACAACGGCGCGAGAATCACGCGCTGAGCGCTCATGGCTGTCCCTTGTCCCGAGGCCGGAGGACGGCGAGGACGGCGAGGACGGCGGCGTGGACGAGGACGTCACCTTCGTCCTCAGCGGGCCGGTCCTGGTCCACGAGAGCGGCCTGACCGCCGTCGGCACCAGCGCAGACGGCGGTCACCCGCTTCGGCTAGGCAGGTCAGGACTTGCGGTTGAGCAGGAGGGCCACGATGGTGCGGGCCTCTCGTCGGCGGGTCGGCGTGGGGGCGGCGATCGCGGTGAGCGCGAGGACAGTCACGGTGGCCAGGTAGCCGGCGGCCGAGGTGGCCAGGGCGAGGATTGCGGGGTCGTGAGTGAGCACAGGGAGTCTCCTGGGGCCGGTGCGGGGCCGAGCCCGCGCGGTCGGTGGGGCGGGCCCGGCGGGTCAGTGGGCGGCGAGTTCCTGGAGCTGGTGGGCGATGTCGCCGGTGGGCAGGCTGAAGGGCCCGCACATCTCGCTGTGGGCTCCGGGCAGATCGTCGATGGCCTCGCGCAGGGCGTGGTCCGGGCTCGGCAGGCCGGTGGTGTCGGGCAGTGGCGGGGCCATGAGCGCCGCCAGGTACGGGTAGCCGGGCACGTCCGGCATCGCGGGCGGCACCGGGGCCGGTGCGTCTTCGTCGAGGCGGGCGGCCTGGTGGAACCAGTGCTCCGCGTCACGCAGTTCACCCATGCGGATGTGGTGCAGGTAGAGGCAGTACGCGGCGGTGAGGTTCCCGGCGCCGGCGGCGAACTGCCACCACCACTGGGCGTCGAAGGGCTGGCCGGTGAGGTCGAGCAGGCAGCCGAAGACCAGGCCGCCGCGCGGCTCCCACCGGGTCACGAGGTTGTCGAGCCAGGTGCAGGCGTCCGGTTCGTTGATCACCAGCTTGGTCAGGGCCTTCAGGTCCCGGCCGGCGTCGTCGAGCAGGTACCGCGCCGGCGGTTCCCGCCGCGCGGGCGGGGCGGGGCGCGGCTGGCGGCTGCCGCCCGGCGGGTGGCCTGCCGGTCGGCGATGTGCCGGCGGCCTGCTTCGAGGTCGTAGCGGGGACGGGCGTCGGGAGCGGGACCGGCGGCCTCCAGCAGCCGGTCGAGGTCGATGGTGCGGGTCACCGGGATCACTCCTGATCGTCCTTGGCGGTACCGGGGCGCAGCAGGCGGCGGGGGGCCAGGCGGGCTCGGATCTTCGCCTTGGCCTGGGAGGTGAGGGAGCGGACGGTGTTCTCGTCGATGCCCATCGCGCGGGCGGTGCGCTCGACGGTGAAGCGGTTGAGGTAGCGCAGGATGATGACGTCGAATTTGGCGCCGGACAGCTCCAGGACCGCGGCCGCGACCGAGACGCCGGTCTCCAGGTCGGTGGTGTCGGCGTCGATGTCGGCCTGGACGATCCGCTCCAGGGACGCGTAGGTCGCGTACACCGTCACCGGCTCACCGGGCCTAGCCGAGGCGACCAGGTCGGCGATCCGCGCGGCCTGCGTCGACACCTGCGCCCGGATCCGCCCGCCCGCCTCCGCGCTCTCCAGCGCCTCCTCCCGCGAACAGGCTGCCACCGCCAGGCCCCGGCGCCCACCCTTCAGCGACCAGGCCTCGGCCGTCTGCTCCAGGAGTTCGATCGTCGGCACCAGGACCAGGACGACGCCCCGCGCGGCCAGGCGCCGGGCGCAGCCGGCCGCGATCAGGGTCTTGCCGGATCCGGTGGCGGCGACCACGGTCGCGTGGACGAGCTGTGGCGCTTGGAGCCGGACTGGAACAGGTCGTACCGGCGCCTGCTGGCCTACCTCGCCGCCGGCGGCACCCTCGACGGCCCGGTCAACCGCACCGGCCTGGGCGACGACCCGGCGTTCCGGCCCGGCGCCTGGCTGCGCAAGCAAGGCAAGGCCCGCTCCGAGGGCAAGCTGACCGAACAGCAGACCGCGCTCCTGGCCGTCCGCGACCTCACCCGCACCCTCGACCCCGCCACGCTGCGCCAGGTCATGGGCTGGCTGGAGCGCACCCGCACCGCCGCTACTGCGCTGCGCGGCCCGGGGCAGGAGCGGCCCGGGCGGCCCGTCGTACGCCGCAGCACGTTCTGACGGATCGGGCCCGCCCCAAGGTGTTGACCGTGCTGTTCGGCGGGCGTTGGACAGGCGCTCCCGGGCCGGGGCCCCACACCCGGCCCGCAGCACGGGAAGGAACCGGTGCCCTGTGACCGGCCCCCACGCCGAGCAGCCGAACACCCACCGCCTTATCAAGTGCGAGGACTGCCAGGCGAGCCCGGACAGCGGCGACATCCGCACTCTCGCGACCGGTACCGGCGGCACCATCGAGACCTGGCACACCCGCGAGTGCCCCGCCTACACGATCCAACAAATCCTGGGGAGGCCAGCGCCCAGGAGGTCAAGGAACAGCAGGCCCGGGCCGAGGAGGCGCTTTTGGCCGCGCACCGCCGACTGCGCGATGCCGCGCAAACGCTCCCGGACGACGCCGCCGCGGCCCCGTTCGCCACGGGCCTCCTGGAACTCGTCCAGGCCCAGGCCGACGACACCAGCCGCTTCGTCGCCCTGCCGACCTGGACAAAGATCCTCGACCGGCACTTCCCACGACCCCAGTGACCACCGGCCCGACGCCCCGATGACAGGAACTCTCCGGCAGGCACCGATGGCGTCGACCACCACCAGACAGTCGACGCTATCGCGTTCAACGACCCCGCCCGCTACGCCGTCGTGGAGCTTCGAGGTCAGCGGGCATGCGGTCCTCGCGGCGAGGAACCGGCACCCGGGCGCGGGCGGCCATATCCTCAAACTCGCTCTGCAGCAGCGCTGTTGAGCCGGGCGCCGGTTCCGGCCATTTCCCGCAAAGCGTGCCGCTGACGTGATCGAAATGTGTAGCTTCGAGCAGACCGGAAGGCGTCGTTCGCCTTTGCGCCAGGCGCCGTAGGGCCTGGCAGCTATGGCGGCCTCTCCCCCTATCTCCGCAGACGGGACACGTGATGACCACCCCGAGCACCGGAACACCCGCCACCACACCAGCGACCACCCCGGCGGGTACGTCGCCCGCGTTCCAAGTGGACAAGGCGATGCTCGACGGCGCGACCCCGACGGACCTGCTCCCCTCCACCGGCAACTACCCGACGGAGATCGTCCGGTACCGCTCGGTGGTGCTCACCGACATCCCCGGGGCGAAGCCAGCGCGCACGCTGACCGGCGCCATCGACCTCGGCGAGGAGAACCTGCCGTTCTACGACCGGCCGGCCGAGGGCATGATCGTCACCACGGAGCAGAGCTGGTCGGCCCAGGGCGTCACGCTCGGCCGGCTGCTGCACAGCCTCGCGCTCGCGCCCGGCGAGAGCACCAAGGTCGCGGTCGTCGACTGGCAGCGCACCACCAAGGCCACCGGTACCGAGGCGGCGGCCGAGAACGAGGCGTTCTCCGCGACCAGTGACCAGAACCGGTCGATCAGCGAGGTCGCGAACGCGATCGCCCGCGAGGAGCAGTACGGCGACTCCCTGGCGATCCAGGCCAGCGAGTCGTCCAGCTCCGGCGGCAGCGGCGGCATCGCCACGGCCTTCGGCGGCGTCGGCGGCAGCTGGAGCAACTCGTCGAACGCCGGATTCGCGACTTCGGTGTCGCGCTCCACGGGCGTGCGGTCGGTCGCGAACGAGGCGTCGCAGCGGATCAGCGCGCGGACCCAGCAGTTGGCGACCGCTGCCCGCAGCCGGAACATGACGGTCGTACGGGAGACGACGCAGACGGAGAAGGACCAGGTCCTCACCCGGGTCGTCACCAACTACAACCACATGCACGCGATGTCGGTGCAGTACTACGAGGTCGTTCAGGTCTACAACGTGACGACCAAGCCGACCAAGCTGGAACGCTGTCTGTTCATCCCGCTGCAGGAGCTCACCTTCACCCAGAACAGCCTGCAACGCTACCGGGAGGTGCTCGCGTCGGTGGCGCCGACCGACTGGGCGGCGAAGATCCGTGCGGCGAACCCGTTCGACACCACCGTGCGCAAGCTCGCCCCGTGCAAGGCGCCGGAGGTGCCGGACAGGCAGCGGTTCGACGGGGTGGATCTGGTCGACATCGCTGCCTCGCCCATGGGCGTGTACGGGGTGCGCAAGGCTGACGGCAACCCGATGCGGTTCGATCCCGTGGCCCAGAAGTGGAGTCCGCTGCCCACCACAGGACTGAGCGGCGGCCTGACCCGGATCGCACCGGGCAAGAACTACGTCTGGGCGCTCAGGGCGAGCGACAAGGCGGTCATGCAGTTCGACGGGACGACCTGGCAGGTCGAATCAGGGGCTGGCCACGGGCTGCGCATCGCCGCCGGCGGGGACGACGTCATCTACATCGTCGGCACGGACAACAACCTCTGGTGGCGTAACGCGAAGGGCGTCTGGGCGAGCATGGGCATCGTGGCCGATGATCTCGCCGTCACCACTCACTGGAAGGTGTGGTACTGCCGGCAGGGGGCCCTGTACGAGCGCAGCGGCGACGGCTGGCTGCAACGGGGCGGGCCGGGCGTGCAGCGTCTGTCCGCCGCTCCCGACGGTGCGGTCTGGGCCGTCGTCCAGTCCCAGTCCACCACCGAGACCTGGCCCTTCGTGGCGGAACCCGGTGGGACGTCCTTGGTTCGGCCCACGACCGGTGGCCTCCAGAACATCGTCGGGGTGGCGCAGATCGCCTCGGCGGTCAAGGGGGACTACTGGGTGCTCATGAACGACGGGACGCTGAACCGGATCCAGGTGGGAGAGGCACCGACAGCCTTCGACGACCGGCCGAAGGACGACCCCTCCTCCGCGTCCAGGATCGACGTCTGGTACGACGGTGCCGGCATCCGCGGCATCCAGGTGGTCTTCCCGAGCCACACCTTCAGCTGCGGCGACACCGGTGACTCCGGCGTGCAGCAGCACAACTCCTACACCTTCGGCGGCGCCGACAAGCTGCTCTCGGTCGACGCCTGGTCCGGCACGACCGCCCGCGGCAGCCTCACCGGGCTGCGCCTGAAGATGACCTCGGGCGTGGCCAACTTCGGGATCGCCGCGAGCGCTACCGTCCCGCCCGACCTGTCCGTGGACGCCGGCGGCGCGGCCATCTGCGGGTTGTTCGGTTCGACGGTGAAGTCCGGCAGCCGTACCTTCGTCTCGTCGCTCGGTTTCTACGTGCGGGGCGGGACCGTGTCCCAGGCGGTCCTGGACCACCTGAACGACAACCGCCGCTACTACAGCCAGGCCGTCTGGGCCAACGCCGACGAGCTGACGCTCAGCCGTATCCTCGCCAACTACTCCTACACGCCAGCGGGTTCGACCGCGGCGCCCGTTCCGCTCGGCATGCTGCTGGACCCGAAGCCGATCGCCGCCACCGGCAACTACCTCGGCTTCCGCTGGAACTTCGCCAGCGAGCAGGAACGCGAGGAGTGGACCAAGTCCCGCCAGGCCGGAGACAACACGTTCGGGACGCCGGTGACCAACACGATAGCCATCGCCACCAACGGCGTCTTCGCCGAGGCCGTCCTCGGCCGGTCCAACGCGGCCGAGAAGATCGACCTCACCCGCTTCTGGAACTGGAAGGACTCGCCCATCCAGATCACCCCGGCCGACATCGCCCCGATCTCCACCGCATCGCGCGCGCAGAACCTCGACACCACGGCGGCCGGCATGGGCGTCTCCCAGGCGAAGTTCACGCCACTAGTGACGATGCCCGACCCGGTCGGCCTCCAGACGGCGCAGGCCATCGCCACCGCGAACCTGTTCCGCGACATGAGCGGCCTCAACAGCATGAGCCAGGTGCTCACCAAGGGCATCGAGGCCGCCGCGAGCAACGACAAGGACGCGGGAGCACGCGCTCAGGCGGCCTTGAAGACCGCTACTGAACACGTGGAGAAGATGGCTCAGATCGCGGTCGACGCCGCCGGCAAGGCGGCACCGCTGGTGACCGGCGGAGGCGGCAACCTCAGCGCCCTCGGCGGCATGCTGAACCAGGGCGCCAAGACCGAGTCGGCCCCCAAGCCCGACGCATCGGCCGCCAGCAGTTCCGGCACTCCCGCCAGCAGCGGCTCCAACGCGCAGACCAGCGGCGGATCCGCAACGACAGCCTGATCATCACGGCGAGCCGGCCCGGTCCACCACCCGGGCCCGCCCCACAATCCGAACAGCAACACCCATCACGTGGGTATGCCGGAGCTTCTTCCAGGTCTTCCGCTTCAGAAGACTTGAGCAGCGGCTCTTGCGTTCGGCGATCCTGGTAGGCAGGGTCTCCGGATGCGTGTTGATCCTGTTTCGGGCGACCTGTGGGAGCGGGTGGCGCCGCTGCTGCCACCCGCTCCCGAACGGCGCCACCGCCATCCCGGGCGACTACGTGTTCCGGACAGGGCGGCTCTCGCTGGCACCCTGTACGTGCTGCGGACCGGCGTTGCCTGGCGCGATGTCCCCGCCGAGACCGTCGGGTGCTCCGGGGTCACGGCCTGGCGCCGGCTACGGGACTGGACAGAGGCCGGAGTCTGGCGGCGCCTGCACGCCGACGACCCCGCCCGCTACGCTGCCGCTTCCTCGGCCGGCTCGTCGTCGATGTGCTTGAGCTGGCTGCGGGCCGCAACGCGGTCCTCGCCGGACAGCTTGGCCCAGTGCTCGTCGGCCCACACCGCATGAGAGGCCTGCCGCTCGGCCTCCTCCAACCGGGCAGACTCGGCCAGCTGCTCCTCACTCAGCCCCTGCCGAGCGGCTTCCAGATCGCCGCTCCACGACGGCAGCGCGGCCAGGTAGGCGCGGCGCTCGGCCTGCACAGCCACCAGAGCCCGCTGCGCCTTGATCAGCCGGTCCGGGTACTCATAGGTCTTCTTCTTGTCGCCCACGGCAGGCAATCGTACGTGTGACCCAATCCCGCGCCGGGCTGCGCCTCGCCACCGGCTCCTTCGCCCGGCCGCGCGGCCGGGCGCCCGGCCGCGGCCACTGGATCTGCCTGTCCCGCCGTGCTCGGGTTCCGGTGTTCGAGAGCCGGCTCGGGCGATCGTCATGAGTTGAAGCTTCCGGGGCGCCGGTGGCGCGCACCGCCGCCATGGCCCGGCCCGATCGGACCGCTTTTACGCGAAGTCGGTTCCCAAACCTCGGAATGTGACGCTCCGAAACTCTTTACCTTCGAGGCGTGAACGATCCCGGTGTTCGAACGACATGATGCTGCCTGTCGCCACGCTCCGGCCCTCGGCCATGGACAGAGCGTCACACACCACGCCCTCTTCCGCCAGTGGGCGAGGACGAGTCCGTCCGGGCTGACCTGCAGGGCGGTGGTGGTGTTCGGGATACCGGTGACGAGGTCGGCCAGCTGCTGGGGCTCGAGGGCGCGCGAAGCGCCGGTGATGCGCTGCGAGAAGAGGGACACGGGTTGCTCGTCCTTCAGGGATGGGAGGCGTGGGCGGGCGGCGTGCCGGGTTCGGCTGCCGGTGCGGGCGGGGGCTGTGTGACGGCAGCGGCGGGCAGGTGAAGGCGGGCACGCGTGCCGGTCCCCGCAACGGAGGCGAGGTCTGCGCGGAAGCCGAACGCGACGCAGGCCAGTGCGACGGTCCGCAGGCCGAGCGGTCGGCTGCTGGTCGGTGCGGGAAGCGGCGGGCGGTACCCCAGTAGAGCGAGGGCGTGTGCGAGGGTGAGGTCGTCCATCCCGGGACCGGGATCGGTGATGGTCACCACGGCGCCGCCCTGCGCGGCGGGTTCGACCGTCATCGTCGCGGCGCCGTCGACCACGGTCGCGGCTCGCGCGGCGTTGTCCAGCAACTCGGCGATCGCGGCGAGCAGCGGCTCGACCACCGCGCCCGGCACGGCGAGGGCAGCGTCGCTCGGGCCGACTAGGACGCGCTGGTAGTGGGCGATCGTGCACTGGGCGCCCCGTGCGACCTCGAGGAGCGGCACCGCAGCGGTGCGCCCTTGGGGCCAGGGGCCGCCAGCGAGAACGCTGGCGCGCCGGGCAGCCCGCAGCGCCATGGCGTTGGCGTGGTCGACCGCCACCACGTCCTTGAGCTGTTCGGGATCGGTGACGACGGCGTGCCGCTGGTCGAGACGTCGACGTTGCTCGGTCAGGACGGCGCGCAACGGCCTGACGCCGGCCAGCAAGTCCTGCCGGGCGTCGTCCTGAGCGCGGCGGAGCAGACTGGCGATCTGCCAGGCGGCTTGTCGCACCTCCGGTGAAGCGTCCGGGGGCAGAGGCAATCCCGTGCACACCGCGCGGGTGATCCCCGGGAGGACCGTACGAACGAACTCCTCAACCGTGGGGGCGGGCCTGCTCTGGGTCTTCACCGGGTCAGGTGCGCCGTCGGCCCGGGCCTGGGCGGTCAGGTCGCTGCCCGATGCCGCTCCCTCCGCAGGGGGCACGGCTGTGCAGAACACTGCGTTCACGGGGCCGTTATCGAGAACGGCAGGGGCTCCCGGTACGACATCAACGCACGCTCGCCGGGCGGGTAACCGCCGGACCATGGCTCTTCTTCCTCTCTCGACTCCGGGAGACGCCAGGCGGTGTTCCGCTGCCGTCGCGTTCTGGGTGCCGCCGACCGGCCGGGCGCAGCGGCGTGGACGGTGGATAACTCCCGGGTTGCTGCTCGGGGTGGCAAGACTCGCTGCGCCACGCGCGCTCGGCAACTATCCGAAGTTGAGCCGAAGGACTCGATCCAGGCGCAATGTTGGGCCGTCTCCGGCGCCTGACCCGGTCCGCGCGGTGAAATCGGGCCGTTTCGGCCCGGCTCTGCGGCGATCCGCGTTTCAGGGGCTGCCGGGGACGCACAATGGCCGGTATGACGAATAGTCACGGGCGCGGCTGCGTGAGGCGACTGCGCACATCTCCCGCAGTGATCGACCGTGGTCTGCCCGCGTTGGTGGCAGCGCTCCAGGAATGCTGCGCGATCAGTGCCCTGCGCGCTCATCGGCAGGCCCGGGGCTGGAGCCGCCCCGAGGTCGTCACCCGGCTGGCTGCACTTGCCGAGGAGCGGGGTCAACCGCCCTTCCGGGGGACCCGGGAGCAGCTGCGCACCTGGGAGGACCTCGGCACCCGGCCCCGCGAGCGGGCTGTGGGACTGCTGTGCGCCCTCTACGAGGCATCGCCCAGCGACCTGGGCCTGGACATCACGGCCTTCCCCGCCGCACTGGCGGCTGCCCCCGCGCCACAGCCACAGCAACCCGAGGCGGCGAACGACCGCGCCGAGCGGACCCGGCGCGCGATCAACCGCACCCTGGCCACCACCACGGTCAGCCCCGGGGAACTGGACCTGCTCGACGAACGCCTCCAAAGGGCCCGGTGCCTGTACGTCACCGCTCCCCCGGAACAGATGATCGAACTGCTGCTCGCCGACCTGGACGACATCCAGGCCTTGGCCGCCGAGCGCCAGCCGGCCGCAGCTCAGTCCCGCCTGTCCGAGCTCATCGCGATCGCCTCCACCCTCGTGGCCGACGCAATGATGAAGCTCGGCCGGCTGCCCGAAGCGCAACGCTGGTACGGCACCGCCCGCTTGGCCGCCGACGACGCCGGCAACCCCGAGCTGCGAGCCCGCGTCCGCGTCCAGGCCGCAATGCTCCCCTACTACTACGGGCCGCTCCTGGCCGCCGCCCAGCTCGCCCGCGAGGCTCGCCTGCTGAGTCGCGGCCGTCCCGGACCGACCGCAGTGTTCGCCGTCGCAGCCGAGGCCCGGTCGCTCGCCCGGCTCGGCGACCCCGACAACGCCAAGGCGGCCATTCGCCTTGCGCAGGACCTCTTCGAGCACTGCCAGGACACGCCCCAGGACGACGCCTGGGCCTTTCCCGAGCGGCGCCTGTGGCTCTACCTCTCCGGAGCCCACACCGCTCTCGGGGAGACCGCCAAAGCCCGTCACGCCCAGCAGCAGGCGCTGTCCCTCTATCCCGAGGGGCACACCGGCATCGACCCGGCTCTCCTTCGCCTCGAGGAGGCGATGTGCCTGGTGACGGACCACAGCCCAACGGAGGCGCTGCAGATGGCCGTCCACGCCTACAGTGAGGTACCGGCCTCGCATCGCACCGCCATCCTCGGTGCTCGGGCCCAGGACGTCATCGACATACTGCCCGCCCAGCTCCAGTCGGGCCGTCCGGCCCGGCAGCTCGCCGAGATGCTCGCCCTGCCTGCCGGGCAGGGATGACAGCGGCCTACGACGTAGGAAAACCTGACCCACATGACCATCACCGACGTCACCGCTGGCGGCTACAGCGGCGTGCACTTGGCAGACCTCCTCGACCGGGCATGCCGCACAGCTGGGCTCAGCCCTGAAGGCGCGATACTGCTGCGAGGCCACACGAACGCCGTATACCACCTCCCCGGCGAAAGCGTCGTGGTGAAGATCGCCCGGCGCGGCACACCCGCCGAATCCGTCCGGCGAACCGTCGCCCTGGTTGAGTGGCTCACCGCGGAGGGTTTCCCGACGGTCGGCCTGCACCCCGTTTGCCAGCCGGTCGAGGTTGATAGCCACCTCGCGACGATCTGGACCCACCTGCCTCAGCCCAGCCACCCCGTTGCCGCCGAGCAGCTGGCTGGCCCGCTGAAAGCCTTGCACCAACTCACCGACCCGCCCATGGCACTGCCTCCGGTGGACATGGTGACCGCCATCCGCCGCTCATTGGCTGTCGCCAGCGTTCTGACCGCGAATGAACTCAGCTACCTCCAGCGCCGTCTGGACCAGCTCGAGACGGATCTCGCTGGCGTCACCTACCTGCTGCAGCCCTCGGTCATCCAGGGCGATCCCCAGCACCGCAACGCACTGCACACCAGCGACGGCCAGGCCGTCCTGTGTGACTGGGACACCGCAGCCTTCGGGCAGCCGGAATGGGACCTGGCCACCATCGAGATCCACTGCCGGCGATTCGGCTACAGCCCGTCGCACTACTCGGCGTTCGCCCACCAGTACGGCCTGGACATCACCACCTGGGACGGCTACCCAGTCCTGGCCAGGCTGCGAGAACTGCGGATGATCACCACCAACGCCAAACGTGCTGCGCCTGGGTCTACCACCATCACCGAAGTTCGGCACCGCATCGCGGGCATCCTCAGCAACGACCCCCACCAGCTCTGGACCATTCTCTGACTCATCCCGCCATCCGCCGCATCGACCATTCGGTTGCACTCGGGGCGCGTCATATCTGCTGTCCCCGCCCGAACGGAGTGGCCCGAGGGCCCGTCGATGCCCGGCCCGCGCCGGGCTGCCCCGTTCACCAGCCCGCCGCCAGCCCAGGCTTGGCCTGACCGGCTTCTGGACCGGGCGTCCGCGAGACGGCGGCTGGCCGGGGCATCGTGACAAACCCCGGCTGACCGCTGGGCTTCGCCCGGACGAACCGCTTCTACTCGCGCGCGATCACCGCTCGGCTGCCGCCACCGTGTGGCGGAGCAGTAGTGCGGTGGTGACCGGTCCCATGCCGCCGGGCACCGGGGTCAGCGCGCCGGCGGTCTCGGCGACGGCCGGGTCGAGCACCTTGCTGTCGACGTCCAGGAGGCCGCCGCCTGGGCGGCGGCCTCCTTGCGGCCCGGCTGACCGGTCTCAGACTGGTGAGGCGTACGTCACATTGCAGTCGCCGTCCGGGACGAGTCGCGCATGGTGTGGCGCTCAATCGCCCGAGCGGTGGCGAGGCAGTCCAGCGGCCTGTTGATACCCATGAGTGATCAACGCCTCATATATCACGGCTGCCCTGCTCTCCGTAACCTCCACAGCAAGTTCTGTGGACCGCTTTGCCGTCAGCCCGTCGATCTACATCAATATCTGACGAACAATTTGACCGATGTCGCCTCAGTAATTGATGGCACGACTGGACATCAGATAGGCCAAAAAGGATTCACTTATCAGATCCCAGACAACTGCGGAATTTGCACTAACCGGCAATTTTGATCTTGGCGTTCGATGAAAGGAAAGATCCTTATCGGCGGCGCAGCCGCCTCCCTGGGCATGAGCGGCCCCGTTCCATTCGATGGAGATTGTCAGCGCCCGTCTTTACGGTGCTCCATGTCGTTGTGTGGGCAGCCACGGAATGGGGTTCTACCCGTGCCCATTTCCGGGTGGCTGTCCGGCTCGACCATCGGCATGCCCGTGAGATATGAGCGTGGAAGGAGGGCCTGGATGGATGGCGTGTGGTGGCGCATGCTCGATACGGACCTTTTCGGCGTCTTCGCCGACAAGGACTACGAGCGGCGCGAGCTGTCGGCTGCAGTGCTCGGAGCTTTGTTGTTGGCAAGCAGCCGGGGGCCGATGTGGACACTGTCCGACATTCGCGGTCTGCTGGTGGAGGTTGGATACGGCGTTCCGGTCGGCAATGAGGTGCTGTCGGACGTGGTCGAGCGGCTGACGGACACCGGGTATGTGACTCGCTTCCGGGACTACAGCGCTCCGGTGGGAAGCTACGCGGAAGGTGCTCGTCGGCGTGAGGCGTGGTCGCTCACCCGGGAGGGTCGGGTGATGGTCGCGGCTGTGCGGGATGCGGTGAGCCGCCTGGATCGGACGCTGCAGCTGCCGCCCCGGCTGCTCGATGCGGTGGAGCAGACGCTGCGCGGGCTGCTGCACCACTATCGCGAGGACGCGGGGATGCTGGCGCCTGCCCTCGAGAAGCACATTCATGCGCACCTGGAGCAGTTGCAGGAAGCCGGCGGTGACTTCTACAGCGCGGTGGGGGCGCTGGCCCAGAACGACGTCAGTGACGATGTGGTGTTCGCGACCAGCCGCCGGCACATCCTGCTGGCTCTGCAGCACTTCGCGCGCCGTACCGAGCACTCGCTGGGCCGGGTACGTTCGGCCTTCGACGAGCTCGAAGCAGTGGGCCTCGACGTCTTGGCACGGCAGGCGCTGCCCGACGCGGGTGTGCTGGAGCCTGCGGCGCAGGACCGCTGGGTCGAGGAGAAGGTGCGTGAACTGCGTGATCTGAAGGCGTGGTTCGCTCCAAGGGGGTCGGTCGAGCGGCTGGTGGCTGCCGCTGCGGATGCCATTCACGCCCTGC
Source organism: Kitasatospora sp. NPDC101157 (assembly GCF_044768255.1). NCBI lineage: Bacteria > Bacillati > Actinomycetota > Actinomycetes > Kitasatosporales > Streptomycetaceae > Kitasatospora > Kitasatospora sp. NPDC101157. The sequence continues at coordinate 18,515 of NZ_JBIWPL010000036.1, forward strand.
TTGGTGCCATCGACCGCCGCTACTACGCGACGACGCGCGGCAGTGATGTGGGCGCGGACTTCCGGCAGATCGCCCGGATGCTGCACGCCCAGCCCACCGTGGCCGATGCCTACCAGGTGTTCGCCGCCGCGTTCGGGATGTGGCCTGCCCGGCATCCGCTCGCACCGGGTGAGGAGGACGTCGCGGTGTACGACCGCGCGCAGGACGGCGGGTGTCACGAGGTGAAGGTGGTCCTGCGCCGTACGGAGCGGGGAGCGCACGCGACGGGGGCGCCGCGCAGGATTCCCGATCTGGACCAGGAGCGGCAGCGGGGCGAGGAGGAGAACGACGCCGAGCTGGAGCTTCTGGAGATCATCGCTCGCGGCCTGGTCACCCCCGGCCCCGTGCAGTTGTCCTTCTTCGAGGGCCTGGACGCCGACCACACCGCCGTGTTGATCGGGCTGCTGGAGGAGGCGTTGAACGGGTTCGACGACTCGGTGGGCTGCGGATCGACCTCCACGGTGGGGGCGAGCCTGACACTGTGGCCTGGCGAGGTGGGGCGGATGGTGACGGTGGAGTTCGAGGACGGCACGTTGACGGCACCCGATGTCCTCGTCGAGATCCGCCTGCTGGAGGGCGGCGTGGAAGGGATGGCCACGTGATGGCCGCAGGCTCTGTGTCGATGTCACGCGGGGCAGGCGTCGGGCTAGAGCCCGAGGCCGGGCTGGTGGTGGCGCGGATGCTGCGACAGCAGATCCACTGCGTGGAGGCGGACCCGGAGACGTTCCGCTTGGCCGTGAACTACCAGCGGGAGGTTGCCGCCTGGTTCGACCGCACGGCTGGCTGGCGTTTCGAGGTCTACCGGTCGGAGGGGGTGTGCCGGCTGTACAAGCGGCGCCACGATCCGCCGGGCGACCGCGCCCCTGTGGTCCAGCGCAGCAAGTCCTCCACCGCGGCCTCCCCACTGGTGCTGGTCCTGGCGAGCCTGGTGTGCGAGCAGCTGTGGCGCGGTACACAGGCCACGTTCAACGACCTGCAGCGCGCCGTGGTCCAGGCGTGCGGGACGGAAGCCGATGCGGGTCGGCTGCCGCGCTTTCGGCCGGCTGCCGCCGCTGGGGAAAAGCTGGCGACCGCGGCCTCCCACCGGCTGGCGTTCATCAATGCTCTTCGGCTCCTGGAGTCGTGGCATGTCATCGCCTCGGATGTGGCGCTGGACCTTCTGGAGCATGATCAGGGGCTGGACCTGGTCATCACGGCGCGCCGCGAACGCCTGGCCCTGTTGATCGCGTCCGTCGCGCCCTCGCTGCTGGACATCGACCTCGATGCGCCACACACGCATGTCGACGCGCTGTGTGCGGACCAGCGGGAGCTGCCCGAGGACGCACCGGCGAAGGCGCACGAGAGGCGCCGTCGGCATCTGGCGATGCGGGCGGTGCTGGATGACCCCGGCCTGACGCCGGACCCCGACACGGAGGTGGGGCGGTACCTGTCCTCCTACACGGGGCGCGAGCGTGCTCTGGACGCGGCTGCGGTGGCCGGGCTGGCGTGCACCGTGCGCCGGGACTGGTGGACTGTGGCCGACCCGCAGGGGCACACCACTGACCTGACGTTCCCTCACGGCCGCACTCTCGAGCAGCAGGGTGCGCTGCTGCTGTTGGATGTCCTGGCCGGGCGGGACGATCCGATGGGGTGGTTCGGCATCGAGTGGGCGTGCGCCGAGCTGCGCAGGGTCCTGGCCGAGCGCCCGTGGTGGGCCCGCAGGTACCAGGGCATCAACGGGGATCGCTCGTTGGCCGAGGCGGCGATCGGACAGCTGCTGTCCGCCGGCATTGTGGCCGCCGATCCGCCGCCGGGCTCGGGCTGGCGGCCCACGCCTGCCCTCCATCTGTGGCAGGTCCACATTTCCCACGCCGCGAACGCGGTCCAGGACACGGCTGGTGCCGACGGCGCCGCTGAACAGGAGAATCAGTGATGACTGAGCAGCACCGTACGCTTGAGAGCCTGGCCAGCCGCACGGGCAGGAAGACCGTCGTGGTCGATCCGCACCCCGCTGCGGTGGGCCGGTGGCAGCCGACCCGGGCCGGGGCGGTGAACTCCTGGCAGTGGAGCGAGGAGCAGTTCCTCTACAGCTCCGGATGGCTCGCCCTGGTGGGGATGAACGGCTCCGGTAAGTCCTTGACCAGCGGGGTCCTGTGCCCGACGTTCATCGACGGCGAGATCAGCTCCAAGAGCCTGTCGGCCTCGGGCGAGGCGGCCGGCACCCTCACCTCCATCCACACCCAGGGCCGCTCCGGCCCGGCGAAGACCGGCGCCTGGTGGCAGGAGTACGGCCGCACCGATCCCGGTCCCGACGGCCGCAACTGCACCCAGTGGCTGACCGCCGGGCTGTGGCTGAAGACCGGCGGCGGCGAGCGCGTCAGTCTGGAGCGGGCCTGGTTCCTGGCCCCCGCGCGCGTGGACGCCGGTCTGACGCTGGCGCGCGAGGGGATGCCGGTGGATATCGAGGACCTTGCGGCACAGCTCGCCGAGTACGGCGGCCTGCTGTTCACCTCGAACAACCGCCTGGAGAACGCCTGCAAGGACCACGCCGCCGTCGTGCGCGGGGAGGACGAGTATCCAGAAGCGGTCCGCACGGCCATGTACCAGCCGCTGGACGCCTCGCAGATCGAAGCGCTCGGGTCGGTCCTGCGAGCGCTGCGCAGCGTCCAGGCCAACGACAAGGTCAGCCCCGGCTCGATGCGGGCCACGCTCACCTCCGCGCTGCCTTCGCTTGACGCGGCGCGGGTGCAGAGCCTTGCGGACGCGCTGGCCAAGACGGAGCAGTTGCAGAACCGCCTTCGGGACGCCCGCCAGGAGCAGGAGGTTCTCAACAGCATCCGCAAGTTCTACCGGCGCTACGTCGCCGCGGCAGCCGCCAGCGCCGCCGTCGGGTTGCGCGACGATCACGCGCGGCACGGCGACCTGGTCGCCGCCGAAGCGGCCCTGAAGGAGCGGAGGGCGCAGCAGGAGGAGGGCCTGCAGGCGGCTGGTGAAGCGATACGCGATGGCGAGCAGCAACTTGTTCTGCTCGCTCGGACCATCAAGTCGCTGGAGAGCCGGGTTCATGGACACCCGGGCGCGAACCTGGACGAGCTCGCCGTTGCGGCACAGCAGCAGGAGGAACGGGCAAGCCGGAGCGTTGAAGAGGCCCAGGCCGGGGCCGAGGCGCAACAGCAGGCTGAGGCGGTGAGCGTCGCCGCCTCAGGTGAGGCCGAGAGCGCCGTCGGGCAGCTCGGGACGCTGACGCGCCAGCTCGGCCAGTCGGCGGGCGAGGTGGGCGGCGGTGCCTTCCACGCTTCGCTTGACGAGGTGGCCGGGCGGCTCGCGCAGACGCGCGACGAAGCGCCGGCCGCTGAACTGGAGCGGGAGGCTCGGGCTGCTCGTGAGCAGGCCGGTATCTGGCTGGACGCCCAGGCGACGGCCGGCGAAGAGGTGAGTGCGGCCATCAGCCATCTCGCCGCTAAGCTCGATGCCCAGGAGGCGGCCCAGGAGCGCCACGATGCCGCTCGGCGTAAGTCAGAGGCGGCCGTTGAGTGGGCGCAGAGCCGGACGGATGAGGCAGAGCAGGCAGAGGATGCCGCACGTCAGGCGCTGCAAGGGTTCGCCGCTCGTCTGGTACGTCTGTCGGCTCCGACGCACGAGCTCGTGGGTGGCGCCGTGCTGGACCCGCAGGCCATCAGTACCTGGCTCAAGGACGCGTCGGCCCAGGCGCTGGCCGACTTGGACCTGACCGGCGTGCAGGCGCACGCCCGTGCGCTGGCCGACGGGGCTGCATCGGCCGCTGCGCGGGCCGAGGTCGCGCAGATCACCAGTGACGAAGCCGGAGGGCGGCTTGCCCGTCAGACGGATGAACTTGCCCAGCACGCTGACGGCTTGGCACAGGCACCCGAGGCTGTTACGGGCCTGGTCGAGAAGTCGCGCGTGGTCGCCCACTTCGCCGCCGCCCCTGTTACTGCTGGGACGGAGTCGGCGCCCGTTGTCCGGGAAGAAGCCCTGTGTGAGCTGGCCGAGGCTGCCCGCAGCGAACTCGGCCAGCGGCGGGAGCTGCTGCACGCGGCCTCCAAGGCACTCGACGCTTCGGCCGTCGCCGCCCACGACTGCGCGCGCCTGGAGACCGATGCCTCCGACGCACAGAGTGTCGCGGAGCAGGCGCGGCGCCAGGCCGACGAGACGAGCGCCAAGTCGCTCGAAGCTGGGCAGACGTGGGCGGTCGGGGTCCGGGAGTGGGCCGACTCCCTGACTGTCCTCGAGCGCGATCGCCTGCGGCTGCCTGCTGTGAACGGCCGACCGGTGCCGCCGGACGCGCAGAACCTGCGCGACGATGCGGCCACCGCATACCAGCTCGCATCCACGCGGATCACCGCCGATCTGACCGGTGCCCGCATGGAGCTTTCCGCGTGCGAGAACCGTCTGGCCGACCTGGACGATGCGATCGCCGAAGCCAAGCGCAGCGAGGCCCGCCCGGGCCAGCCTGCCTGGCGACCCTCGCGGGCAAACCGGGCCGGCGCACCGCTGTGGGCACTGGTCGACTTCGCCGGGCATCTGCCGGAGGAGGAAGCCGGTCGTCTCGAGGGTGCGCTGCTCACGGCGGGGCTCCTGGACGCCTGGGTGTCACCGGGTGGTGAGCTGTCAGCAGGCGATGTCTGCCTGGTCGCAACCACCGTGTCCGATGGCTCCTCGCTTGCCGACCTGCTGGTGCCCGATGCGCACGGGCCGCTGCCTGCGGAGCTCGTCCAGCAGGTGCTGACCGGTATCCGGGTGGTGGAGCATGGCGAGCAGCCCGCGGCCGGGCAGGCCGCCTTCGCCAAGGACGGCACCGTCCACCTTGGCCCGTTGATCGCCCAGAGTCCCAAGGGCTGGATCCCGCGCTACATCGGTGCCTCCGCCCGTGAGCGCATGCGTCAGCTCCGGCTCACCGAGCTGCGCGAGCAGCGCGCGGAAGCGGCCGACGCCCTCGATGCTGCCGAGGACCGCGTCGAGGCGCTCGCCACCCAGCTGGCCGCCGCCGAATCAGAGCAGACCTCCTACCCCGACCCGGGCGCCTGGCTGCAGCTGGTGACGGCGGCTACGACCACCGCTGGCGACGCCGAGCGGCACGAGAGGGCGGCGCAGCAGGCCGTCCACGCCGCCGAGATCACGGCCGGCAAGGCCGCGCAGGCGCAGCGTTCTGCCACCGTGGCGTGCGACAACGCCTTCGTCGATGCGACCAGCGAGGCCGTGCGGGCTGCTCAGGAGCGGTGCGCCGACCTTCCCGGTTTGGTCGCCGCGTGCCTGGAGGCCGCTCGAACGGCCATCGCCTGTGCGATGGCCATGCACCACGCCGCAGCCCAGGCCAGGAGCGTGAAGGCCGCGCATGCCGAGGCCGAAGCCGCATGGCAGGCCGCCCGCCGAGCCGCGGAGGAAATCGAGAAGGACCGCTCCAGCCTCCCGGCCGAACTCGCCGACGTGCTGCCAACGCGGGCCGGCGCCGATGAGGCGCAGCGTTCGGCCGCCGTAGCCGCCGGTGCCCTGATCGAAGCGGAGCAGGACCTCGGGCGGCACAGCACGCTCGTTCGCGAGGCCACCAGCGCCCTGCACCGCAAGGCGCGCATGCCGCACGGCAGCCTGCCACTCGAGGAAGAGGCCCTGCGCGGCTACCGGTCGGCGGTGCGCAATCTCCAGGGCCTGCTGGGCGAGTGGGCGGCTGCGGCCACGCGCGCCTATTTCACTCTTGCCACTGCGGCCACGCGCCGCGCCGCGATCGTTGAGGCACAGCGCCACGCCGACGCTCTGCGCGGCCGCGCCGAGGCGGACACCGCCGCCGCCGCCACGGCCCGCCACCACTACAACGAGGAACTGCGCCAGCACGACCAGTCCTATCGGGACCTTCAGGCCGAACTGGACCAGCGTCGCAACGACGAGGTGCGGCTGCGCGGGCTTCTGACGGGCCACCGGCAGCAGGAGAAGGCGGCGGAGGTGGGCCTCGCCCTCGCCACCCAGGAGCTGACCGCCAACGCGCAGGCGCTTCACAGTGCTTCACGGTCGGTCGGCACGGCGGTGGCGATCCTCCAGGACCTGTTCGACCAGGGTCTCGTCGACGAACTCGCCGAAGGAGAACTCCTCAGCCGTCCCGAGGACGCGCCCGAGGGCATCCATGTAGCCCGGCTGATCCTCGAGCAGCGTGGCCTGTCGGCCGAGCTGAGGGCCGAACAGGCGCGCCTGGACGAGCGGTCGGCCCGCGGTGCCCTGGAGGGGCGTATCCGTAAGGCCCTTGAGCAGCTGCTGCGGATCCGCCGGCATGTGACCACCGAGGAGGCTCCCGGCACCGGCTGGCGGCGCATCGTGGTCTCCGAGCACGGCCACGACATCGAAACCGGAACCTCCGCCCTCGGAGCCAAGACACTCCGCCAGGCCCTGGACGAAGTCGAAAGCACCATCGCATCGCTGGAGGCGGACTTCAACGACCAGGTCCAGAGCGAGGTCAAGGACGTGGTCTTCTCCGAGCTGCGCAAGGACATCAACGTCCGGATCCACACCGCGGAGCAGATCGTCAACGACATCCGCACCACGCTCAAAGACGTACGCACCGGCGTGGCCCGGGTCGGCGTGAAGCTGGACTGGATACCCAAGACCGACGACCCCGTCGCTCTCAAGGCCCTGTCGCTGATCCGTGACGCCAACCACGAGGGCAGCTTCGATCAGATGTACGACTTCTTCGTCGAGCAGCTAAAGAACGAGGAGAGCAACCACCCCACCTGGGCCAAGCGCGTCGAGCACGTCTTCGACTACCGCAACTGGTACACGTGGGAGATCTCCGTCACCCACCGCTCGTTCTCCGAGGACCCGAACGGCGACGACGAGGTGTTCAAGGCCGTCACCCCGCGCCGCAACCCCCTCGCGAAACTGTCGGCGGGTGAGCAGCGGCTGGCCACCATGCTTCCCCTGCTCGCCGCAGCGCACGCCTTCTACTCCACGGCCGGCTACGAGGGCCCGCGAGCGGTCTTCATCGATGAACTCAACGCCGCGTTCGATGCCCCGAACCTGCGCATGCTGCTCAAGCTCCTGCGCATCTGGGACTTCGACGCCATCGTCACCCTGCCCGCGATGCAGCCGCTCCTGGTCGCCGAGACCGGGGCCGTGGGCATCCACCGCATCCACCAGAAGAGCGACACCATGCGCTACACCATCCCCAGCGTCTGGACCGGACGAGGCACACCGCAAACCGCCCGTATCCGGGTCGGCCGGCCCGCGACCGATACCGACGCACCCGAGTGCGGCACTGTCATCTCCATGACTTCCCCTGAGGCATCCGATGTCTGATCTCACCGATCCCGACATCCGCCCGCTCTGGGAGGCGATCGCCGCCCGCCTGGCGCGCGGGGACGGGCCAGCCTCAATCAAAAATGTCACCGCCGCACTCTCTCGAACCGGCCAGGCGATGGTCTCCGGCTGGCTCGCCCACAGCCGGCGTGCCGGCAGCCGGGCAACCCCGCTGCGGGCAGTCCGAGGCGGCTTCGCCGTCCCCGTCCCCCGCCTGCTGGAGGCCCTCGGCCACACACCCAGCGACCTACGCGCCCTGGTCGAGGCCGCCGGGGTAGAGGTCCCGGATACCGCGGGCGCCCGCCGCGCCACCGAGCAGATGCGCACCGACATCAACCGCTACGCCGAACTCGCTCTCCCCGATACGCCGTCGCTGACGGCCCGCCTGTGCTACGGCATCAGCGACGGCACCATCGCCGAACGGCACCGCCTCATCGACGCACTGGCCCTGGTCCGCGCGCTACTGCCGCTGCCCAGGCCCGTGACGCTCGCCCGGCTCGCCCACCACTGCACCGGCGACCCGCACTACTTCGACCTCAACGACGACGGGCATGGAGACAAGCTGCTGCTCCTTGCCCGGGACCTCCTGCAGGCCGAACAGCCAGACACGCCGGCCGCCGACCGCGCGTTGCTGGCGCGGCTCGGCATAGCCGCCGACCGTCTCTCCCAGACCGTCCTCGTCCTGGGCGTCGGCGCCACCGGCGACGGGCCGACCGACCGCGCACTCAACCTCGCCCGGGCGGACAACCGCCCGCTCCACCTCACACTCCACGACCTGACCGCCCAGCCGCCAGCCCTGGATCCCAAGCGGGCCTGGCTGGTCGTGGAGAACCCGTCCGTCGTCGACGAGGCCCTCATGCGCCAGTTCGACCGGCCGATCGTCTGCACCTCCGGCACCCTGACCGCCGTCGACCACACCCTGCTCGGCCTCGCCCGCAGCTGCGGCGTACCGCTGGAGTACTCGGGCGACCTCGATCCCGCCGGCCACGCCATAGCCGCCGCCGTACAGACGCGGTACCAGGCCACCATCAAGTACATGGACAAAGCCACAGCACCCGAATTGACCGATGGCATCGCCACACCGAAAGAGCCGAGCCCGGACACGACCGTGATCTTCCAGGAGCACCCGGCGCTCCTCGACTTGCTACTCGGCCCCAGTCGAACTGACCCGCTGGCGCAGGTGGTGCTGCATGGACTCGGGCGGGTTCTTCGGCACGGCCCCATCCTGCCGTCCCGGCCCACCCCTGCGCCGTGATCGCAAGTGGGTCGGTCGATTCGTTCCTACGTCCAGTGGCTGACCGGTCAGTCACCTCGACGGTTCCTGCGTCGGTGCCGCGCGTACCGCCATTTGGTCCTCGCCCAGAGGGCTTGGGAGCCACCGAGGATGATCAGTACGGTCGCACCATCCAGGCGTTCGACCAGGGAGTGGTCTGGGCCGACCCGGTGTGCGGCGCGGACGAGGAGAGCCAGGTCTGCGGGCGCCGTGACCGACGCCAGGGCGGCGAGGCACAGTACCGTGCCTGTCACAAGAACGGCGGTATAGAGCTGTACGACACGGCGCTGGGCCGCGGGCAGGTCCGAGGTCGGGTCCGGCGGCACGCTGCGATGTAGGGGGATGACCCGGTGGGCGAGGTAGCGGGCGTAGGCGAGGCCGTCGCCGTACAGGTCCGCAGTCTCGGTGAGGTCTTGGAGGACGAAGTAGACGTCAGTGCGCATGAAGATCAAGAACTGCCACGCGAGCGGTAGCAGCGACAGGAGGGCCAGGAGCTGCAGAGCCGGGCGCTGGGAGGACCAGGGCCCGGCGGCGGCAAGGATGCAGAGACAGGCCACCGCGAGGTTGACGGCCATGCCGGACAGGTAGGCGGTGAGCCGGTGGCGGCGGGGTGCGAGTTCGATGCCGCTCATGTCGGTCTGGGCCACGAGGAACTGCAGGCGGGTGCCGAGTTCGACTCTGGCCGGCACACCGCTGGCGCGGGCCGTGACGAGGTGAGCGAGCTCGTGCAGGAACACCAGCGGCCAGCCGACGCCGAACCCGACGAGGAGTACCAGGCTGCCGTGCGGGCTCCACAGCAAGCTGTGGTACCCGGGCATCAGGCTGGGGTCGTGGGCAACCGCGACGACCGTCGTGATGGCGAGGATGCCCACGGCCCACGGCAGGAGCGGACTGAGCGACCACGCGGCGCGCTTCGGAGTGATCCAGGCAAATGCTGGGCGTCGGGGTGCAGGGCCTGGCACGTCGACGTCGTCGACGCTTGCGACGAAGCCGAGATCGGTCAGGTCGGTGACGAAGTCGGCGACGTCTTTGGTGTCGACGTCCTCGCCTGTCTCGTGAGCGACGCGTCGAGCGGTCTCGGCTACCGTGAGGTGCTGGCGGAGGTGCCCGATGATGTGCGCTCCCACCGGGGGCAGCTCCACCACCTCGCCAGTGACGAGACGGCCGACGATCACGGCATCGCCGTGGGGACGGCTCTGAAGCTCATGCAGGCGCACCCGGCTGGAGCCGGTGATCGGCGGTAGTGAAGGCAGGTCACTCACCTGTCGTCACCGTCGGACGGCTGTGGCAGGGACTTCGCACTGGTGCCGCAGGCCGGGCAGTCGGGCAGTCGGCCGGAGTGCAGCAGCACCGGGTCGTGCAGGGCTGCCAGGTTGATGCCGAACATGGTGCCTGGCTCCATCGGTGGGGCACCGGTCAGTAGCGAGAGGGCGGCGTGGGCCACCAGGAGGCCGGACAGCCCGGCGGTGACCGCGGTCACCGGATTCCAAGGCCGGCGCGGCGAGGCGACCGCCGGGTCCTCCCCGGGGGACAGCCCGAGTTCGCGGCGCCGGATCTCTGCGGTGCGTATGCACTCCCAGCAGCCCCCCGTTCCGGGCACGTGGACACCGGCCGTCGCGACCGGCCCGCGGTAGCCGCCGTCAACCCAGGCCGTTCCGGTGCGCAGGCACACTTCGTTGGCCCACCGGCGGATCTCCGGCGGGTTGTCGGCGCACATCAGCAGCAGGTCGTACGGGCCGGCTCCGGCACGGAGCAGGTCCGCGATGTCCTCGGGGCCTTCCACCAGGCGCCGCTCGCAGGTGACTTCGACGTCGGAGTTCAGGGATGCGAGGTCCGTCGCCGCAACCTCCGCCTTGTACCTGCCGATATCCCTCTCCCGGTACAGCGGCTGCCGGTTGAGGTTTGACAGGCTGACGGTGTCCGGGTCGACGCAGTGCAGGTGCCCGATCCCGGAGGCGACCAGAGCCTGCGCCGCGTAGCCACCCGTGCCGCCCAGTCCCACCAGCAGCACCCGCGCCTGGCACAGTTGCTCCTGCATTTGCCAGGCGCTGGGCCGGGGACTGCGGTCGAGCCAGCGCAGCAGCGGCACACCCCGGCTGTAGCGCTCCATCTGCCGAGCAGAGAGATTCGGGTCCGGAGCGGCACCGTCATCGAGATGGCCGGCCTCGTACAGATCTGTTACGGCTTGGGTGACGTCGGCTCGTGTGATCTGCGGGTGAGACGTACTCACGAGGTCGGCCAGCTCGGGCACTGAGCGGGTGCCGTCCATGGCATCTACCAGCGTCCACACCCAGCCCTCAGGGTCCTCGATTTCCACCCCGATCCCGTAGACGACACTCCCCAGTCGAACTGTCCCGTCCTGCGCCTGATATCCGGAATGCTCCGGCTTGACTCGTGGACGCCCCAGCATGGAAACCCCCCGTTCCCCTCAAACCGCTTGACGTCCACGAATCACATATGACGTACTGACATTCAGTCAACCGTGCACTCACGGCTGATTCTCTTCGAACCCAAGATTGGGGGGACGGCATGAAGATCGTGATCCGGCCGCTCGACAAGAAGAAGACCACCGCGGTGAGCGGCCCCAGCGGGGGCTGACCAGCAAGCCGGGACGGGCGTAGCTAGCGCGTCCGTCCCGGTCGGGGGCGGTCGTCGGCACAGGCCGACGTCCGCCCCCTTCGCATGGACGCCCACCAGAGGGCAGGCGCATAGCTATGGGGAGGACCATGTTCACCGACGCCTCGACCGCCGCGGGCAAGGCAGTGCTCGACGACCGCTACCCCGCGTTGCACGACCTCGCCGACGCGGCTCACCAGCTCGCCGCCCGCCACCCGAACATGTGCCGAGTGCGCACCCTCGGCACGTCGCGCGGTGGCCGTCCCCTGCTGCTGCTGACCATCGGCCACGCCAAGGATCACGCCCTGGTCGTCTCCGGAGCGCACGCAGACGAGTTCTCCGGCCGCGCGACCGTGCTGGAACTCGCCCACCGGATCCTCGCCCAGCCGGCCCAGCACACAGTCACATGGAACTTCCTGCTCTGCCTCGACCCGGACGGCGCCCACATCGCTGAGGACAGCCGCCACGCCCGCACCCTGCCGCAGTACTTCGCCACGTTCTACCGCCCCGCCGCCGAGGAGCAGCCGGAATGGGCCCCGGCCATCGGCGCTGATCTGCCCGAGAGCCGCATCCTCCTCGACCTGATCGATGAGCTCCGCCCCCGCCTGCAGTTCTCCCTCCACAGCACGGACCTCGGCGGCACCTTCGTTCAGGCCACCTGCCACCTGCCCGGCCTTGCCGAACCGTTCGCCAAATCCGCCGCCGCTCTCGGCATCCCCGTCGACTCCGGTTCCTTCGACACCTTCTGGCTCCAGGAACCAGGCCCAGGGGTCTTCACGATGAACGCCGGCGACATCGACCGGCAGGAGAGCACGACCGGAATGCTGACCGCACCCACCGGCGACGAGGAACCAGCCGCAGGTGTCCAGGCCACCACCTGGTTCGCCCCTCAGCGCCACGGCGGCGACACCCTCATCATCGAAGTCCCGGTCTGGGCCTCCCGACCCAACAGCCAGGGCGCCGCAGACCCCCGTATCCACCTCGCCACCTGCTCAGAGCACCTCCGCGACCGCGCACGCCAGATCACCACCCTGTTCGACACCATCCGCCCTCACCTCGCGGACACACCCCTGCTCCGCGCCGCCCACACCCCCCTGACCGCCATGAGCCAGCTGGCCGACCAATGGGACCCCAACGGCGGCGGCAAACGCCTCCTTCAGTCCGGCCTCATGACCCCGGCACGCCTCGAAGGCATCGAACTGTGGGCACACCGCCTCCCCATCCGCACCGCCGCCCTGCTACGCCGCGCCCTCACGCCCGACGACGCCGGCTCGGCCCAGCAGCTCGACATCCTGCTGCACGACTGGTGTGCCCATTACGAGAAGCGGTTCGAGCCCACCTGGATCCCGGTTGCGCACCAGTCCGTCCATCAGGCCAACACCGTTCTGGCCGCCGTGGAAGCGAGTCTGCACGTCGCGTAGATCCGCCCTGGGCAGCATCCGGGGAGCTGTTCCAACAGCCCGACGGCGGCGGCGCGGACACCGACGTCGTCTACGACGGTGATCTGCTCGACTACTCGGACACGTTCGCGACCCGTCAGGTCGGCCTCTATCTGTCCCGCCAGGGTGCCTGGATCGGCTGGGGCGTCGAGGAGTTCCTGACCTGCCTCGGCGCCACCGTCCCGCTCCACCGGCTGCGCGCCCAACTGGCCGACTGCATCGAAGAGCTTTCCCGCCAAGCGGAAGACCGGCGCGCTCCGCCGGCCCAAATCGGCCGTAGTCAGTACCCCGGGCCGCGATGGATGAGACCGCACGCTCCGCAGGCGGGCAAGGAGGCTATCGTCGTTGAGGACTCTACGACTATCAGTGTCGGTGGCGGCCGATACGTTGCCTCCATGACTTCCGTGAACACCGTGGCCGTTCGAGTTCGAACGGGCAGCCCGGCCACTGCCGCCGGTCGCACCACCAAGAACTACCCGTACGGGTCTGCTGCCGCCAGCAAGGTGATCCCGCTGTGGGCCGCACCGTGCGCCCTCGTCCTGCCAGCGGCACGCGAGCGCTGAAAAGGGTGGGGCGGCCGCGCCCCCACCCGGGCACCTGCCCACACACCGCACGGCCGACCAGACCTGGTTGACAGCCCTGCCTCCAGGACTCCAGCCCTCAGCAGACGAGCGGGCCGGGCCGTGGTGACCGCGGTCACCCCCGCCGAAGACCCGGCACGCGAACGGACGGTGCGCTTCGATCCCCAAGGACGGCACCTGGACGTCCCGTACGAGGCCATGCGCTGCGGCGCCTGGACGAGAACGCCCGCACCTACGGATAGGGCCAGCCAGGGAACAGGACCCGGCTCTCCGGCGCCCGCCGACACCTGGGGCGTTGAGAAGTGCAGGATGTACCCGGAGGCCTCGGCCGACCGCCGCTCCTGACCATCGACCGCCACCCAGCGGGGGCGTGGCGCACGCTTGCGGAACGGGCGGCCGACGTCTTGGACAACGAGCTGCTCCCGACCGGCTGCTCGCCCGCGCCCGCGCGGGGCGCCTATGGGGTTTCGCCCTCGGTCGCCGTTCCCGGATGCTCCCCGAGCCACCGCCGCATAGGTAGTGACGTATCTGACCCGCGCTGCCTAGAGTGGGCGCCCCGATCATGAAACTACCTGGGAGGTTGCCATGGCTCGCGTGCGCAGGGACTCGGTGTGGGGTGCGGCTCCGGACACGATCTGGGGCTGCCGGGCGGACTCGACGTGGGACCTTGCCGACGACACGAACTGGGGCGGGTTCGCCACCGACTCATTGTGGTACGCCAATTCAGGCTGGGACGCCGACTGCGGCACCTGCACCAAGGCGTAGCGCGCTATGCCTGGGCCGCAGGGCAGTTCAGGCGGCCGCGCTCAAGTGCTTGCGGGAGTGGGTGGTACTCGTGCCCGCTCACTCCCGTAGTTGCTCCTTCGGCGATGCCGCACCGCAGCAGCGCACCGGGCTGGAGCGGGGCGTCCGTGGCGGCCGCAGCCATTCTCGTCGGCGACCATGCCGACGACGGCGGCCAGGTTCTCGGCGGCCTCAAGGTCGTGGTCGGCCATCTCCATCCAGCAGGCCGATGGCGCCTTGTCGCTTCCTCAGTTATGCCCTACGGATGAACTGAGCGATGATCTGCTCGATCTCCGTTGCGTTTGGGCCTTGCGGTTGGCCGGGTGCGGCTGGCTCGGCGAGTGCCGTGTGAACCGCTGTCGTCCAGGCGTACGGGGACAGGCCGCGCAGGATGGCTGCTTCCACGCTTGCCGCCACCAGTGTGGTGGCACGCTCTGGTGTCGGCCCGGTTGCGGCGAGGGCGGTCACGAGGACTTGGGCCGTCGTGCGGTAGGGGTCGGGCTCTGCCGCGCCTGCCCCGAGTGAGGCGAGGTGCGTCCATGGGCCGAGCTGGTCCGGATCGCGGCCGGCGACCGTCTGCACGAGGGTGGCCCAAGTGGTGAGCGCGTCGGGCCGGCCCCAGGGGGCGGGGCGGCTGAGTGCGGCAGTGACGGCTCCGGGCCGCCACTCGTCGGCCTCGGCCTGGTCCAGGATGGTCGCCTCGTCCAGCGGGAGATCGACGACGTACTGGCGCAGAAGGAGGGCGTGGTCGTCGTCGCGGGTGTCGGGGAGGCGGTCTTGGTCGATGAGGGCGCGGGTGAGGGCGAGGGTTCCGAACGCGGGGATGCCAGCGTCGCGGGCGATCTCGCGCAGCAGCGCGTCGTCCGACCACAGGGGCAGGTGGTGGGTGAGCGCTGCTTGGAGCGGGGCGGCCCACGGCCCGTCGATCTCCAGACGCAGCGTCGGGGTGTCGGCGGTGCCGCGGGGGTTGAGTGCTGCTTCGGCGGCGTCGAGGCCGGTGACGGGTATCAGCGTGGTGGCGTCGGCGGCTGTGGTGATCGCGCTGATCTGGGTTGCCAGGTGTGTCTTGGCGGCTGTGGTGAGTGTGGTGGTCTGCACTGTGGTGGCGTCGTCGGCCAGGCTTGCGGTGTAAGTGGCGGCGAGGAGGCGGTCGATGGCGTCCTCGGTGCGCAGGATGTCGTCCATGCAGACGTCGGGCAGGTGTACGGCGGCGAGGTGGGCGCGCAGCGCGTCCCATCGGCCGGGCAGCAGTGCGGTGAGGGCCAGGGCGCTGGGGTCCAGGACGATCGTGGTGTCGAGGGCTTGGGTGGCGGCGAGGTGTTCGGCTTCCTGGGCGGCCGGGTTGGTGGTGGCGGCTGGGAGCAGGCCGGCGGCTCGCTGGATGAGGGACTGGGTGTAGAGGCCGTTGAGGGTGCTGGCGGCCAGGCCCAGGACGGCGTCCCCGTCGCGGATGGCCTGCAGGACCTGGCGGTGTGTCGAGGAGCGGGCGGCCGCGGTGGTGTGTAGGGCTTTCAGGGTGTCGGCGTCGGGGGCGCCGACTACGGTGGTCAGGCTTCCGTTCGGGTGGCGTGCCTGGTGGTCGTCCATGGCCTGGCCGGCCAGGGTTCGCAGCTCGTGGAGGAGGTCGGGCGTCGGTGTCTGGGTCCAGGGTGCTCCCCACTGGGGTTGTGCGGGGTCGTCGGCGACGGTCAGGGCGCGGTTGACGGCGTCCAGCACCTGGCTGGAGACCTCGTCGTCGGCGGCGAATCGGGTGCGCACGTCGAGCAGCGCGCGGACGCCGCGTTCGGTCCACGGGCGGCGGCGTATCAAGTGGAGCCAGATGAGTGCCTGCTGGGTGCTGGCCGGCTGGGGCTGGTAGCGCTCCCAGACGGCCCAGGCCTCGTTCCACCGGCGCAGGTTGTACAGGGCGCCGGTCTTGGCCCAGGCGAAGTCCTGGGCCGCCTCGTTGCTGCGGACGAGGTCTGCGGCGTCGGTGTCGGGGTTGGCGGTGAGGAGGTCGTTCAGGCCCATTTCGGCGTGCTCGCCGGCCATGGCCCAGTCTCGCATCCGGTAGGCATGGTCCAGAAGGTGCTGGCGCAGCCGCTGCCGAATCGTGCTCGGCAGGCCGGGGCGGGCCAGCAGGAGCAGGGCTCGCTGGACGAGGGCCTGATCGTCACCGCAGCGGCGCAGGACGTCCAGGGCTTTCAGCTCCAGGTTCAGGTCGGCGAAGCGGTCGGCCGCTTGCCGCAGCACGGTTGCGGCTTCGTGTGGCGTGCCGGCCTGTTCCAGGATGTCGGCGAGCTCCATGACGGCCAGGACGCTGGTGTGCTGGAGCGGGCGGAGTGTGCGGGCGGCCTGCGGCAGGTCGCCGAGCTGTGTGTGGGCCTTGGCGGCGAGCACGGCGTAGACGTCGGGTGGGATGGTGGCGGCTGCGCGGCGCTCCTCCAGCGCGGGGATGGGCCACTGGCCGGCCTGGGCGAGGTACTGGATGGCGATGAAGCGCTGGTCCTCGCTGGGCGCGTCGTCGAGTGCCGTGGTCCACAGGCGGCGCAGTTCCTGGGCCTGGGCGCCGCTGGCCTGGGCGCGGAAGGCGGCCAGCTGGGCGGTGTACAACGGTGAGGCCGCCGCCGAAGCGGCGGCGAGCGCATCGCCCGTGTCGAGCTGGCCGGCCAAGTAGGCGCCGCGGGCGGCGAGCGCGGTCAGGCTGGCTGCCGCAGCTTCCCGTGGGGTTGCTTCGCCGTCGGGTGCCGGGAGAGCGACGGCCAGGGCCGCGTCGACGTCGGCCTGCAGCAGCCTCGCCTGCATCAGCACTTCGGCGGCGGTCTCGCTCGGCCCGTCCCAGCACCGGCGCGCTGCTCGGGCATCGGAAGCCAACTGCAGGACCCGGCGCAGGTCCTGATCACGCCCCGGCGACAGGTGGGTACTCAGGCGGGCCAGGAGGGCTCGGGCGATCAGGATCTGCGCGGCCGAACTTCCGGGAGAACGCGACAGGGCGGCCTCGTAGTGGGTCAGCGCCCCGTCATAGTCGTTGCGTGCCGCGCACTGGTCGCCCAGGAACATGCGGGCTGTCGGCGACGTCCGCCAGGCGTCGATGTTGTGTGCGGACAGGCTCTGCGGCACCTCGGCCGGGCCTGGCCTGCCCCGGTGGGCAAGGATGGCCAGGCCGATGTCGGCGAGGATCTGCCCGCCCTCCAGATCGCGGGCCGCGCGCAGGGTCTGCTCGGCCTGCGGCACACCGGCGTTCATTTCGAAGATTCCCGCGCTGGCCTGCCAGTGCCCCGGCGGCTGTGCGCCTGCTGCGGCCGCGCGGGCGAACGCGTCGGCGGCGCGCGCAGGCAGCTCGTGCTCGTTGGCGTAGCCGCCGATCGCGCACCAGACCTCGCGCTCGTCGGGCCCCTGCCACTTCGGGTTGGTCTTGGTTCGCCCGGTCAGCCAGTTGGGCGTGCGCTCCAGCAGAACCGCGCAGCAGGCGTCCGGGTCATGGCGGCCACCCGCGAGGGTGGCGGTGAGGCGCTCGACGGGCCTGCGGGCTTCCAGGTTGGTGCGGGGGACCTGGGCGTGCAGGCGCACCAGCGCGGTGACGGCCTCAGGCGGCAGGTGGCCAAGGTGGTCGTGGAAGGCAGTGAGCGCGGCGTCGCCGTAGACCCGCGGTGCGTCCGCGAGCCCGGCGAGCGTCTCCCGGGCACTGGCGTCGAGCACCTGGGCGGCCGGGACCTCAAGTTTCCAGTTCTCGCCCGCGGGCACGGCGGTGTCGGCGGTGACCTGCTGCCAGTACGCGCACCGGCGCTCGAGGTCGACGAGGACCACGATGATTGGGAAGTCGTGGTTCAGCCAGTACTGGTAGTGGTCGTCACCGAAGCGGAACCACCAGCCGGCCGACGATCGCTCATCGAACCAGCTCGGGCCGGACTTGACCTGGATGCCGAGGTGGCGGCCCCTGGTCTGTCCCTCGGTTACGACCTCGACATCGAAGTCCACCCCGAGATCAGTGTCGTGGATCTCCCGGGGAATCCAAGCGAAGGTTTCGAGGAACAGGTCCTGCACGATCGTGGCGCCCCGGCGCCCGGTGAACTCCGTGGTGGCCACCCGCACCGTGCACTCCTCCCACCGGTTTCACGTTCGGCTTCGTCCCGTGCCGACCGGATACCGCGGTGGTGCCACAAGGAGCTGAACGTCAGGTCAGCGTTCTACCAGTCACCGCCAGTCCCGTCCAACCTGACGTCAGCGGTAAGGCGTTGCCGCCAACAGCCAAACCCACGTTGCGGCCGCCCATTGACGAGGGAGACCGAGGAGGCCGAGCGGGACACCGCAAAGGTGGCTCAACTGCCACACAAGATCATCAACGTTCAGCCTGAAGACCTTGGGACTCCTCGCTGGCATCGCCGGTCCGTGCCGGACGCGATCATGCTGCCTCACGAACAGTCCCAGTGGTGGTCCACCGGACGGTCCGGGCACAAGCGGCACTCGAAGATGTAGACGCCGCCCGCGTCCCCGAACATCACCTGGGCAGGACTGTGCGCCCCGCGGCCCCCGGTGGCATCCCGGCGTTCCTCGCCGGTCTCGCTGTCGCGGTCCTCCAGCGGAAGCCAGGTGCGGTACGACAGGCCGTCGTACTCCCAACTGCTCACCGTCAGGAGGTGGTCCATCGTCTGCCCGCAGGTCGGGCAGTCCGGCCAGCAGGGATCCTGGGTCCAGCTCGGATATCCGCCGAGCTTGATCCCCGGGGCCGCGGCCAGGTGGTAGCTGTACCACAGGCCGGTGCGGGCCTTCAGTTCCTCCATCCGGACGCGCAGCTCCTCGCCCAGCTCCTCCGGCATGTCCCAGCTCGGGTAGTCGACTACTGGCTCGGGGTACAGGACGCACGGGGCCGGGATGCTGTCCTCGGGCGCCGTACTGATGGTCGACAGCGCTGTGACGAGGACCGGGCCGACCGAGTCGGAGCTACGCCAGACCACCCTGGGCGTCGGCTCCGGGCAACGGTCGACGATGAACGGGCACCAGAGCACCTGGAGCAGGTCGGTCCCGGCGGGGAAGTCCAGTTGGGGCACGTCCTGTCGGTGGATCTGGACGACGGACACCATCGGCACCGGCCCCTCCGTCTCGGGCCGGTCCCACCCCGCCGGATGGCTGGTGCTCGGGCAGAGCGGCCACGGCTCATCTGCGGGCCACAACAGCGGTCCGCCGACCGAGCTCTCGGCCGAGGACGGGCTGCCGGCGCGCGGATGAAGGCGTATCGCGTCGCGGCGCAGCGGCACCAGTTCGGGGAAGAGCTGCTCCACGCCCACGGGGCGTTGCGGGGTCGTGCGGGTCGTTCGTCGTCTCCAGCTTGCGGTGCGTCGGTGCTCTTGGGCGGGCCGATGGGGGGTGGAGTTGGTTCAGGGGAGGTACGGGTCGACTCGCTCGCGCGGTCAGGGAATGAAGTGCGCTCCGAGCAGGCCTTGGCCGACGCGTGCTGCGGCGCGCCAGACCGGGGGTACGCCGTCGAGAAGGGCGTCGATGTCTTCCCGGTCGCCTTCGGGGTAGAGGGCGGCGGTGAGGAGCAGCTCGGCTTGGCGTCGTGTTTGAGGGGTCCAGGTGAAGGCTCGTTCGACGGCGGGAAGGGTCTGGCGGACCTGTTCGGGGGTGAGGATGAGGTCTCCGAACCAGCCGGGTAGTTCAGCGTTGCGCTCAGGTCCGAGGGCGAAGGCCATGGCGGCTGCCGGGTAGCCCTTGCGGGTGGAAACCGCGAGGTGGGGAAGGGTCTTGTCGTAGCCGCGTTCCCATGCCTCGTAGACGAGACAGATCCTCTCGTCCAGTGCGGACGGGGCGGCGGCGTCGAGGAACTGGTGCATGAACGCCTCCGTGCTGCCCTCCTGCTGCCATTGCTGGAGAAGGTCCCTCGATTTGGGGAGTGCGGCTTCGGCCTCGATGGCCGGGGCCAGCTCTGTCCCGTATTGCGTGATGGTGTCGGCGTGCATGGGTATCAGGCACCACATCCCCAAGAAGCTCACGGTGGCTCCCCTTCTCTCCTCGTGGTGGTGTGATGTTGGCATGCTGGCCTGACATCGGGTTCCCGTCCTCTTCCGGACCGCCTCATGGGCGCTCCGGGCAGCCATACGAACATCACGCAGGGTGTCAGGGCATTGGCTGTTCAGGTGGGCGGTCTACGACCTGGGAATCCCCCGTCACCTCCGTGGGAACGTCTCAACAACGGGGCATAGTGGTCGGCCCAGAGGTAGCTCCGGCGGTAGAGCGGGAGAAGCATCCGCGGCGGCCACCATGACGGTCCCCAAGTAGCCGCCGCACCAGTCGCCTTGCCGTCTAGTGCTGCGACCGAGAAGGTTCACCGGGTCGGCGTCCGTGATCCGCTCTTGTGTCACTTGCGTTGGGCTGCAGCACTGCGGGACCCGTCACACGGCTCGGTGCATGAACAACCGCCGTGACCTATCAGTGCTTGCAGCGGAGTCTGGTGGGCCGAGGACGACGGTGGCGATCACAGTGTTCGACGGCCGCCTCGGTGCGCTCACCGGGGGCTGAGGCCTCACCGTTACAGGTCAGGGTATGTGGTTGATGGTGCCGTCCTGGTGGGGGCAGTTGAGCTGCTGGGCAGTCCAGTTGAGCGTGGAGCCGCCGTCCACCGAGTCGCCGATGTTGATGTCGCCGTGCGGCGCTGTGACTGTAGCCGTCGCCTCGCCGCTCAGGCCCTGCCCGATGTTGATGGAGCCCTGGGCAGAGTTGATGGTGGCGATGGAATGCTGGTCGATCTTCTGGTTGATCTGGACGTCGCCCTGGGCGGTGATGGTGGCGATGGAATGCTGGTCGACCTTCTGGTTGATCTGGACGCCGCTTTGGGCGGTGAGTGTGGCATTGGCCCATGCGTTCACACTTTGCCCAATCCTGATGGCGCCGTGCACCGAGGTGATATCCGAGGTCGTGTGCTGGTCGAGCATTTCGTCGATTGACACCTCGCCCTGCGCCACGATCTTGACCTTGGAGTAAGCATCCACTGTCTGGCCGATGTGGACCGTCGTGCCGGCGATCAGGGTGGCAGAGCTGTGGGCGTCCACCTTCAGGCCGATGTCGATCTTGCCCGAGGTCGAGGTGATCATCGCAGACGAGTGCTGGTCTATCGTCTGACCGATCGCGACGTCGCCGCCGGCCAGGATTTCGACCTGGGCGCCTTGATCGATCTTCTTGCCTATGCTGACGGTCGTGGCCGCCTTGAGGTTGGCGTACGTGCCCTGGTCACTGATCCTGTCGTTGATGGTGATGCTGCCGTGCCGGCTTTCGAGCGTGACCCTGGCACCGTTGTCGATCTTTTCCAAGGTTATGTCACCGTCGAACGACTCTTCGATGGCCATGAAGCCGGAGCCCGAGTACGTGCCGAGGTTGATCGGCGGGTAGGTGGGAGCCGCGTCGAAGATCCGCACGAACGACGCGGTGGACGGGACACCCGCGGCACTCAGGAAGAACAGCATGTAGTAGCCGGGCGGGGCGAGCGTCTTGTCGGTGGGGAACTCGATGGTGATGGTCCCCGCGCCGCCTGTGGTCTTGAGCAGGATCGCTCGCTGATCCATGTCGACCGAGTGTGTGACCGCGCACGGCCGCATCATCGTGACTTTCGCGACCGGCGGGCCCCCGGAGGTGTCGACCACGACAGACGATCCGTAAGGGATCTCCTCCTGCACGCCCGTCACCACCGGTCGTGGACCGGCGAACAGGTACGGCGGGTCGTAGATCTGGATGGAGACGTCGTCGTGCTGGTTCGGCTCATCGGGGTTGTAGGCATCGGTGTTGCCGGCCATGGCGACGCGGGCATCGGGCAGAAGGACCGCCGTGGAATGGTATCCCCGTGGATGGTCGGCGCGGGGATTGGGCTCGACGAGCGTGAAGATCTCGGTGGCCGGGTCGAATATCTCGGCCTCCATGACGGGCCCGAAACGGTCCGTGTGACCTGCGGCAGCTCCCCCTGAATAGCCGTTGACAACGAACACCGTGCCATCCGGCAGAAGGACGGTATCGGCCATGAGGCGGGCAACATTCGGTGTGCCCTTCGTGGCCCGCCACCGGGAATTCAGCGGCGCGGCCGGGTTGAACTCGAAGACGAACGCGCCCCGGACGGCTGGCTTGTCCGACTGCGTGTTGAAGTCGAAATTGTTTGACGTACTGCCGCCCACGATCATGATTCGGGGTGCGTCGCCCTGCTTCTGCGGTAGGAGCACATGACCCGTCTGCATCGGATACGTCTGCCGGCCGACCCCCGGGGGCATGAAAACGGCCCCGTCGATGAACGAGGAGCTGTCCAGGTCGAAGAGCGAGGTCTGGGTCTCGATATGGACGAAGAGAGTGTAACTACCCGGCAGCAGGCAGATGATCGGATACTGGTCGGCGGAACGGAATTTTTGCTGTGGTGTCGTGCCGTGCCAGAACTCCCCTGGAGGAACGGTCTCGAACTGATCATTCTCCGCCCAGTTCGAACCGGAAGCAACCCACTGCTGAAGGTTCGACAGCCCGCCCGCGATGAACGCGGTACCATCGCCAAGGGTGAGGCAGGTCGGGTAGTAGCGGCCGTCCTGCAGGTCTGGCCAACGCGTCCAGGCGTGGGCGATGGGGTCGAACGTTTGCAAGTCCCGCAGCGCGCCGTTGTCGGTTCCGCTTACCGAACTGAGCCAGGAGGACCAGAAGTTGGGGTCGAAGTAGTTGGAGCCCAGGAAGTCGTAGTTTTCGATGGCACCAGCGCCGTCCTGGCCACCCGCTACCAGAATGGTGCCGTCCGCGAGCGCGCACTGCCCGGCGCAGAACGAGTTGCGACCGATGGCTTCGACCGGTTCAGCCTGCGCCGGCAAAGCGGGATCCCAGATTTGGTAGGACCCCAGTGTCGGGTTGTTGAACAAAGACACGAACTGGTCGTTGTCCTTGCCCAGCAGGCCGACCGCCCGCGAGTCGAAGCACCAATAGAGTACCTTTCCCGTGTGCAACACGACAGCGTGGACGCCCACGATACTCAGCGCGTTATCGAAAGAATCTTCCCATTCTCCCATCGGTTTCGTCATGGCTGCTCTCCGGCTGGAAGATCCGCCTGGGCGTGGATGGGTATGCTGGCCACGGAGTCGCCCCAGGCCAGCTCGACAAAGTACCTGCCGGGCACCACGGGACGGTAGAGGATCACACCGGGCCGGGGACCCTGGGTCACCACCCCGCCCGGAGCGTCGACGCTGGGAGGAGCACTCGTACCGCTGCCGGCCGGGCTGACCCGATAATGGATGGCGACTTCCTCTCCCACCGCGACCGGGTGGTCGTTCGTGAGCGGCCCGGCTGGGGTGAAGGCGTCTGCCGCGGTAACCCTCGGCCTCCTGGCGATCTCCAGTTTTGGGCCGCCGAAGGCGAAGGGGTAGGCCCACCCGTCCATGCGGACGAGGCCGAAGATGCTCGCGGACATTTCCACCGGGTAGCCGCGGCCAAACTCCACGATCAGATCCCACGTCTTACGGAAGTCGGGCGCGTGCTTCAGTACGGCGACCGGCCCGCTGGTCGCGCCTTCGGGAATTCGAACCTGTAGGCCGTTTTTGACGGGGCGGACGACCTCCGCTGGCTGATGCGGGCAGAACATCGCGCCATAGCCGCACGGTCGGTCCTCTTGCTCGTCGTCCTCCGCCTCGTCACGGTCCGGACGCAGGAGCAAGGTAAGCGGGTCACCGACCGACGAGTCGTCGGATGGCGTGCGACCGGGGTGCACCCACTGCACGATCTGGTGGACGGTGAGTCCGCTGAGTGCCTCCAGGAACGTCGTCACCGGATTTCCGCGCATCCACCTGCGGGCCAATGTCTCCAGGCGTCTACGAATCTCAGCCGGTGGCCTCGGTACGCACTTCTGATCGCCCTCGATCAGCCGTTGTGTCGCGTTCGCGATGACACTCGATGCTTCCAGCGGGAGAAGCGTGCCGGGGCCCTGGCCAAGGTACGCCGCCGATTCGCGCGAGAGGACGACAGGAAAAGCGATCGCGTTCTCGATGGCTCGCACGATGCCGATGATGAAACGGTCGCGCTGACGAGGACGGTCCTTCGAAACGAATGCCGCCCCTGCAAGCAGGTCGATCGCAGCAGCGAGCTGCACGCGATCGTCGGTCTCATCTTCGCAGAACTCATCCTCCTCGCCTTCCGTATCAAGCGGGCCGGCCGGGTGATCCACCGCGATGCAGTGCATCTCGTCAACGACTCGGGCAAAGGCATGAGGCTGTCCGAGGATTGCCAGCCGGCACAGCGCCGCCAGGTTGGTCAGGGCTGCCAGGTCGGCTCTGAGTTCGTTGAGACTCCGTGCCGCGACGTCATGGAGGCCCTGTCCGTCCGCGCAGGTCTGAACCGCCTGGCAGAACTGGATCAGCACTCGCTGATCCACGAACGGTGGGACAGCGATCGTGTTCTCCGGATGCTCCATGAGGCTCATGGCAGCCGGTTTCCCGACCATCACCATGCTTCCATGGAAAACTTGGCCAGGATTGGCGGTCAAGCCTTACCGAGCCGTAACTTTCAACGGATTCTGAAGAGTTGAAAGCCGTATCAGAATCATTCCACGAATGGCGGCCGGCGCAGGTCGAGCCACCCTCGCGGGACGCCCAGCTTTCGATCCCCCGATGCCGCATCCTGGACAGCGGCAGCGGCCACCCGAGGAGGGTGAATGAGCAAGCAGAGCGGGCCCCGTCAGGCCACTCGGTACCAGGCCCCCCGGGGCTGGCAGCTGTTCCATCACCCCAACGAGAAATCGGACGGGTGGGAGTGCCTGCCGTACAGCGATACCCACCTGTTGGGTTCCCCGTCGACCACGATCGGTCCGTACACCTTCTTTCTCACCGCAGTCGCGGCCGGTGACGGGCACCAGCCCACCGGACAGCTCGTCCTCCGGATCCCCCACGCCGATCCGCTGGTAGAGCAGAAGGGCGAATGGCTGAGCAACGCCACCCGGAACCGGCGATGGTGGCTGGGGCTCGGCCCCGACGAGGAGATAGCGGCACTGCTCAGCCTCCAGCTCGGTATTCGGCTGCGCTCCGGCGGGCTCCTGAGCATCGCTGGTCAGGCCGCCTCCGGCGGCCGTCCTCCCCAGCGGAGTCCCTTCTCGCTGCGGATGCGGGTGCGCTCCTTGCGTTGGGCGGCCAGGACGTCGGGGTGGCGGGCGTTGGCGTTGCGCCAGCGCAGGTAGCGGTGCAGTTCGCGGGTCTGGACCGTGTGGTTCGGATGGTTCGAGTTGGCGAGGGTGAACTGCCGCAGCGGTCCGAAGTGCGCCTCGATGGGGTTGGCCCAGGATGCGTTGGTCGGGGTGAAGCACAGATGGATGTTGTTGTTCTTCGCCCAGCGCAGGATCTTCTTGCCGTTGTGGGCGGAGAGGTTGTCCAGGATGACGTAGACCGGGGCGCCGTCCGGGCGGGCGGCCCGGATCGACCTGAGCGCGGCCAGGGTGTTCGCGGTGCCCTTGCGGCGCCGGTTGACGCCCCACATGGTGTCGTCGCCGACCGAATAGCAGCCGTGGAAGTACGTGACGCCGTGGGTCCGGTGGTAGGTCGCCGGCAGCCGGTCGGGCCTGCCCTGTTCGGCCCAGCAGTTGCCCGCGGTGGGGCGGATGCCGAGCGGTCCGAACTCGTCGAACGCGAACGTCCGGTCCGGGAAGCGTTCCAGGACGTGCTCGATCCGGTCGAGCTTGGCGTCGTAGTCGGGGGTCGGTGGACTCCTTCCACGTCTTGGTGCGCTGGAAGGTGACGCCTCGTCGGGCGAGCAGGCAGCGCAGAGCTTCGCGGCCGATGCGGATCACCCGGCCGTGGACGCGGCGCAGGTAGGCGGCGAGTTTGCGGATCGACCAGCGGGTGAAGGGCTGGCCAAGCTTGGCGGGTCGGGTGGTGGCCGTCTTGATGACGAAGTCCTCGTCGTCAGGACTGAGAAGGCGGGGACGGCCTCCCGCCCAGCGAGGGTCCAGGCAGGCCAGGCCGATCTCGTTGAACCGGTGGATCACATCGCGGACGGTGTCCTCGTCTGCCTGTACGAGCCGGGCGATCACCGGCACCCGGTTGCCGCCGGCCGAGGCCAGTAGCATCATCGCCCGCCGGTACCGCACCGAGCTGGTGCCGCCCCGCCGCACGATCTTCTGTAACTGCTGGCCTTCGTGGTCCGTGAGCCTGCGGACCATGACCGGCTCTGCCATCGCGCCCCTCCGAGTTGAATGTCTCGCGACATCCAACCGGCCGAGGGCCCGCCAGCGCCAACCCGGCGAACCTATGCGGTCAGAGCACTAGTCTGCGACCGCGCTCGTACAGTGCCGACTGTCGTTGAGTGCTGCTATCTGTGGCAGCGTGACCAGCGATGACAAGGGCTCCATGCCGCAGAGGTTCAACGTCGCACTCGGGCCGGAGAGCGGCCCGTACGCGTGCCCGTGCTGCGGCTACCTGACCCTGGAAACCCGCGGGGCGAACGAGACATGCCTCGTGTGCTACTGGGAGGACGACGGGCAGGACGAACACGACCGCGACGAGGTCCGCGGCGCTCCGAACGGGACACTGAGCCTTGCCGAGGCACAACACAACTACGAGACGATCGGCGCCTGCGCACCTCAGTGGGCCAAGTACGTTCGCGCGCCCTTCCCCGAGGAACGGAAGTACAAGGACCCGGAGTACCGCTGGCTCTAGAAAGCTGGCGATCCCCCAGGGCCAGGGGCGCCGCTCGATGCTCCGGCCACTTCAGAGGCGGCGCAGGACCGCGACGACCTTGCCCAGGATGATGGCGTTGTCGCCGCTGATCGGCTCGAATGCCGGGTTGTGGGGCATCAGCCAGATCCGCCCCTGCTCGCGCATGAGGCGCTTGACGGTGGCCTCGCCGTCGATCATCGCGGCCACGATGTCGCCGTTCTCGGCGACGGGCTGGCGGCGGACGACGACGGTGTCCCCGTCGGTGATGGCCGCCTCGACCATGGAGTCGCCGCGCACGGTGAGCGCGAACAGCTCGCCCTCGCCGACCAGCTGGCGAGGCAGCGGGAGGATGTCCTCGACTGTTTGCTCGGCCAGGATCGGACCGCCGGCGGCGATCCTACCCACCAGCGGCACGGGGATGGTCGCGCCGGTATTCTCGGTGGTGTCGGTGAGTGCGGTCTGGCGGTCGGCCCACACGCGGTAGGCGCGGGGCCGGTGCGGGTCGCGGTACAAGAACCCCTTGCGTTCCAGCGCCTTGACCTGGTGGGCGACCGAGGAGGTGCTGGTCAGGCCGACGGCCTGGCCGATCTCGCGCATGGACGGCGGGTAGCCGCGGCGCTGGACGGAGTCGCGGATGACCTCGATCACCCGGCGCTGGCGCTCGGTGAGGCCGTCGGCGTCGGCACGCACGCCCGGAGGCCGGCCGCCGCGGGTGCGGGTCGTCGTGGTGTCGGCCATGGTGCCCTCTCGATCGTGCGGGTGTTGACTGTATCCGGCGTCCTGCGGGTCCGTCACGGGGCTTAGAGGTTCGCTGACCTCCCCGGATGCCTGCGCGGCGATGTGTGCTGGGGTCATCGGAAGTCCCTGCTTCGGGCGCCGGGGGCGAGGGTGAGCGGGACGAGGCGGGTAGCGACGAGGTTGACGGCGCCGTCGCGACGCTCGGCCGTGCCGGACACGAGCAGGCCCGCTGACTGCAGGGCGGCACGGCGCTGGCGCTCCCAGATCTGCGGGGGACAGATCACGTTAACCAGGCCTGTTTCGTCTTCGAGGCTGAGGAAGAGCACGCCGCCGGCCGTCGGCGGGCGCTGGCGGTGGGTGACGAGTCCGCCGACGGCGACGAGCGTGCCGGGCGCGGCGCCGGTCTTGAACTCGTCGGCGGTCATGGCGCCGCAGCGTTCCAGGTAGGCGCGGGAGTGCTGGACGGGGTGGGCCGTGGCGGAGGTGCCGGTGGCCCACAGGTCCGCGATGGTCTCCTCGACAGCGGTCATCGGCGCGAGGTCAGGGGCGGTGAGAGCCGGTGCCGTGCCCGGGAGCATGCCCGCGCTGGTGCGGGCGAGAAGTCCGGCGGACCACAGGGCCTGGCGGCGGTTCACGCCGAGACTGGCGAAGGCGCCGGCGGTGGCGAGCGCTTCGAGGGCGGGTTCGGGCAGGTCGGTGCGGCGGGCGAAGTCCTCCAGATCGGTGTAGGGCTGGCCGGCGGCGATCGCCTCGGCCTGCTCGTCACCGAGGCCGCGGACAGCCGCCAGGCCGAGGCGGATCGCGGGCTGGTCCTCTCCCCCGCTGCCGGGCGGCGCGGGTTCGAGGGTGGGCCGGGCCTGGCTGTGGTTGATGTCGGCGGCCAGCACCGTGACGCCGTGGCGTTTGGCGTCGGCGATCAGGGTGAGCGGGGAGTAGAAGCCCATCGGCTGGTTGGCCAGCAGCGCGCAGGTGAAGGCGGCTGGGTAGTGCTACTTGAGCCAGGCGCTCGCGTACACGAGCAGGGCGAAACTGGCTGCGTGCGACTCGGGAAAGCCGTACCCGGAGAAGGCGTCGATCTTGGCGTAGACGTCCTCAGCGACGTCCTGGGGGATGCCGCGTTCGGCCATGCCGGTGAGCAGGCGCTCGCGCAGCTCGGCGACCCGTTCGTGGGAGCGTTTGGAGCCCATCGCCTGACGCAGCTTGTCGGCTTCGGTGGGGGTGAAGCCAGCACAGTCGATGGCCAGTTGCATCATCTGTTCCTGGAACAGCGGGACGCCGAGGGTCTTGGCGAGCGCGCGTTCCATCAGCGGGTGGGGGATGGTGGCTGGCTCGCGGCCGTTGCGGCGGTTGATGTAGGGGTGGACGGATCCGCCCTGGATCGGACCGGGTCGGATGAGGGCGACCTGGACCACCAGGTCGTAGAAGCGGCGGGGTCTGAGCCGGGGCAGGGCCGAGGACTGCGCACGGGACTCGACCTGGAACAGGCCGATGCTGTCGGCGCGGCAGAGCATGTCGTACACGGCCGGGTCGTCCGGCGGGATCGTGGCCAAGTCGAGGCGCCGGCCGTGGTGTTGGGCGATCAGGTCGCAGGCGTCGTGGAGGGCGGAGAGCATGCCGAGCCCGAGCAGGTCGATCTTGACCAGTCCGGCTTCGGCGCAGCCCTCCTTGTCCCATTGCAGGACGGAGCGGCCGGGCATGGTGGCCCATTCGGTGGGGCAGGTCTCGCTGATGGGTTCCCGGGTCAGCACCATGCCGCCGGAGTGGATGCCGAGGTGGCGGGGCAGGCCGCGCAGCTGGGTGGCGAGGTCGCGCACGTCGGCGGGGACCGGGGCGTCGGGGGGCGGCATGTCGCGCCAGGCGGTCTCCTTGCTGAAGCGGTCGAGGTCGCCGGGGGCGTAGCCGAGGGCGCGGGCGGCGTCGCGGATGGCCATGCGGGGCTGGTAGGTGATGATGTTGGCGACCTGGGCGGCGTGGTCGCGGCCGTAGCGCTCGTAGACGTACTGGATGGCCTCTTCGCGGCGGCGGTTTTCGATGTCGAGGTCGATGTCCGGTGGCCCGTCCCGCTCGGGTGACAGGAAGCGTTCGAAGAGCAGGCCGTAGTGGATCGGGTCGACGCTGGTGATGCCGAGGGTGTAGCAGACGGCGGAGTTGGCGGCCGAGCCGCGGCCCTGGCACCAGATGTCCTGGCGGCGGCAGAAGTCGACGATGTCGTGGACGATCAGGAAGTAGCCGGCGAGGTCGAGGCGCTCGATGACGTCGAGTTCGTAGGCGATCTGGCGGTGGGCCTTCTCGTTTCGGGGGTCGAAGCGGGTGGTGGCGGCGCGCTGGGTGAGGTGGCGCAGCCAGGTGGCCTCGGTGTGGCCGTCGGGGACGGGGTAGCCGGGCAGGCGGGGTGTGATGTCGCGGAAGTCGATGGCGCAGGCGCGGCCGAGGTCGACGGTTGCCTGTTGGACGCCTGGCCATGGGGCGAGGCGTGCGGCCATTTCGGACGGGGAGCGCAGGTGTGCGGTGCCGGCTGCGGCGAGGTAGGGCTCGGCTTCGGCCAGCGAGGCGTTCTGGCGCAGCGCGGCGAGGGTCTGGGCCAGGCGGGCCTGG
The DNA here is from genome assembly GCF_044768255.1 of Kitasatospora sp. NPDC101157. Classification (NCBI taxonomy): domain Bacteria; kingdom Bacillati; phylum Actinomycetota; class Actinomycetes; order Kitasatosporales; family Streptomycetaceae; genus Kitasatospora; species Kitasatospora sp. NPDC101157. The sequence goes on from NZ_JBIWPL010000036.1 coordinate 48,483, forward strand.
GCGGGGGATGCGTGGTGGGCGGCGGTGGTGGCCACCAGGGTGAGGCCGGTGCGGCGGGCGAGGTCGGCGAGGGCTTCGTTGCGGTCGTCGTCGCCGGGCAGGTGGTGGTCGGTCAGCTCCACGTAGACGTTGTCGCTTCCGAAGCGCTCGGTCAGGGCGCGTAGTTCGCGTTCGGCCCCGGCTGGTCCTTCGGTTGCCAGGGCGCGGCGTACGGCGCCTTTGCGGCAGCCGGTCAGGACGGCCCACTGGTTGTTGTGGGCGTCGGCGAGAAGGCTGGTGTCGTAGCGGGGGCGGCGTTTGCCCTGGCCGGCGAGGTGGGCGTCGCCGATGGTCTTGGCGAGGCGGCGGTAGCCCTGGGGGCTGCGGGCGAGGACGAGGAGGTGTTCGCCGTCCTGGTCCGGGATGCCGGTGGGCGCGAGTTCGGCGTCCAGGGTCAGCTCGGCGCCGAAGACGGTGCGAAGGCCTGCGGCGCGGGCGGCGGTGGCGAGTGCGGGGGCGGCGTAGAGGCCGTCGTGGTCGGTGACGGCGATGGTCTCGACACCGAGGCGGGCGGCTTCGGTGACCAGGTCGGCGGGGTCGCTGGCGCCGTCGAGGAAGCTGTAGGTGGAGTGGACGTGCAGCTCGGCCCAGGCCCGCCCGGCGACGCCGTGGGACAGCTGGGAAGCAGCCGCGTCCCTGTCGGTGGGTGTCGTGGCGGGGAACGGCACGACCGTGCGGTCGCCGTCTGCCGTGGGGGTGCCGGCGAGGCGGCGGTGCAGTTCGCTCCAGGGGGTGTGGGGGTGGCTGGTGAAGCCCATGACGGTGGTTCCGTTGTTCCGTGGTCCGTTGTTCCGCGGGCCGTGGTTGGTGTCCGGCGGGGCGCTCTGCCGGGTGCTGGTCAGGTGTCGTAGTCGCCCTCGACGTGCCAGCGCCCGGTGGTGACGGCCAGCAGTAAAGCCCGGCCGTCGTGGGTGACGACCTGCATCCGTGCGGTGCGCCGCGCCTGCTCGGGGTCCCACCAGCGTTCGTGCTCCGGCCACGGCCCGGCCCAGGCGGCCACCTCGGCGTTGTCGCCGGGCAGCACCAGGCGCACCGGGGCGGCGCTGACCTCCGCTCGGGCGGTGACCTGGACGTCGCGGCCGTCGGCGTCCAGCAGTCGCACCGGCCGGGGCTTGTCGGGCACGTGGGTGGGGGACGGTGCGGGCAGCTGGCCTGGCCAGGGGCCGTCCGCGCGGCGCTCCTGGTGGGCGTCACCCCAGGGGGTGCGCACCACGCGGTCGCCGGGGGCTCGGCCGCCGGCCAGCTCGGCGGTGGCCGGTGCCGCGTGGCCGAGGATCGCCTGCACCCGGGCCACCGCCCGCTCCGCCCGCGCGGTGGCTTCCTGGTCGCCGTCCTGAAGGGAGAGCTGGCGGCCCGGGTCGCGCACCAGGCCGTCGGGCAGCAGGCGCAGGGCCACCACCCCGCCCGCCCGCTCGTCGAACACCGGGCGCTGCTGCCAGGCCTGCAACTGCCAGCGGACCCGCTCGGCCACCGCCCCCACCGACAGCACGCCCTCGTGCCGCCAGGCCCGGGAGGCGGTGGTGCCGTCGGCGCACTCCACCTCGATCTCCACCCGCTCGCATGCCAGCCCCGCCCCGGCCAGGCGCGCGTGCAGGCGCTCCGCCAGGCCTCGGGCGGCGAACACCAGCGGCTGCGCCAGCGTGGAGGGCTGCTCGAACCGCTCCTCCACCGTCAGGTCCGTACCGGGCGGCCGCGTCACGACCGGCCGCGCCTCAAGGCCGCGGGCCAGCCGGTGCGCCACCACCCCGTCGGCGCCGAAGCGGTCCGCGACGCTGCCGGGCGCCAGCGCCGCGAACTGCCCGAGCGTCATGATCCCCAGCCGCAGCAGCAGGCCGGCCAGCCGGGCGTCGCCGAGCTCGGCCACCGGGTGCGCGGCCAGGAACCGGGCGCTGTCCCCCGGCGGGACGATCCGCTCGGCCCGCGCGGCCAGCTGCGCGGCGAACAGCCCGTCCGCGACGCCGACCCGGCACGGGTGACCGGCCGCCTCGACCGCATCCACGATCCGCTCGGCCAGGACGTCCTCACCGCCGTGGAAGCGCGCCGCACCCGCGGCAGCGACCGCCAGCAGACCCGGGCGCACGACCTCCAGGTGCGCGGCCAGCGCGCCGACCGCATCGGCGACCGGCTCGAACGCGGCCGCCTCCGCGTCGGGGTCCCGCTCGAACACCTCCAGTCCCTCCACCAGGGCCTGCGCCGAGCGCACCTTCTGCCCGCGCCGCACTCCCGCCGAGCGCGCACCACCACTCGCCGCCACGATCCGGGCGCGCTCGACGACCGCCGCCAGCCGCTGTGGCTCCGGCTCACCACCGAGCACCGCGACCACCGGCCAGTCGGGCACCCACCCGACCAGCACCCGCGGCGCACCCTCACGTCCCGGCATCTCAGACCACCACCAGCGAACCGCGCCCAGCAGCCACCGACCGCACCGGCGCCTCGGCGCTGCGGACCGCGCCCTGCTCGTCCGGCAGCCACAGCCCGACACGGCGCTCACGCGCCGCCGCACCACGCCCGCCGGCCACCACCACCATCCGCCGCGCCCGCAGCCGACCCCGCCCCGCCCCCAGCCCGCTCCACACCCGCGACTCCACCCACAGCCGCACCCGCGCCCCCGGCCACTCACTCCCCACCACCACCGCACACCCGCTGCGCCGCGCCACCGTGGCCAGGCGCTCGCGCTGCGGAGCGGACGGCGCCGCGCCGCGCAGCAGCAGGACGCCGACACCGTCAGCCAGTGCCGCGGCCACCTCCGCCTGCCTCTCACGCGGGGCCTCGACCACGACCAGGCGGCGCAGATCGACGCCGAGCTCGGCCGCCGCCAGCAGCCCCAGCCCCTCGAAGCCCACCGCGCCGCACCAGGTGCCGGCGGATGTGGCCGCGGCCGCGAGAGCGAGCAGCAGCGCGGTTCCGCCGCCGGTCACCGACACCACCGCGCCCGGGCGCAGCCCCCGCTCCGGCAGCAGCTCCTCCAGCGCGGGCAGCACCGGCACCAGCGGCCCGGGGCGGGACAGCTGGAGCTGGGGGGCGAGCGCGGCAAGAGTTGCTTCCACACCTCAAGAATCGAGCATTCGTTCGAAAATGGGAAGTCCGAGTAAATCGGTCACTCGTTCGAACTAGTCGCATCACAGCAGGTCACGGCCGGTGGGATGGGCTACGCTCGGCGCGCCAGCCCCCACCGCCCGCATGCCCCGGAGAGGAGCCGAACAACCCGATGGCGCCGCTCCACCGCATCTGGCGGCCCCCCTTCCCCCTCGACCTCTCCGGGACCCTGGCCCCGCTGAACCGCGGCACCGGGGACCCCGTCTCCGCATGGGGCCCGGACGGAATGTGGCGTGCCTTCCGCACCCCATGCGGGAGCGGCACCCTGCACGTCACCGCCCGCCCCGCCGACAGCGAGGTCGTCGCCACCGCGTGGGGCGAGGGCGCCGACTGGCTCTTGGAGCGGCTACCGGTCCTGCTCGGCGCGAACGACACCCCCCAGCAACTCGTCCTCGCGCCCGGACCGCTGCGCGAGGCCCAGCGCCGCAACCCCGGGCTACGCCTGCCGGCCACCGGACTCGTCCTCGACTCCCTGATCCTCGCGATACTGGAACAGAAGATCACGGTCCTCTTTACCGACTGCTGAATCCTGTTCCTGATGATCCATCAGAGTGGCTCTTTGGTGTGGTTTGGCATGGTTTACCGACCGCTTCGGGATGATCCGGCACGTACGTGAGTCCAGGAGTCAGGAGGCACGGTGCCGGGTCGGATGGTGCTGGGAGACCTGCGCGTGCAGGAGATCCCGCGGCGAGGAGGCGGCTACTCCTACACGATCTTGTGGCCGGACGGGACGGTCGATGAGGAGGCGGACAGCTTCCTGCGGACGTTCGAGGGCACGGGGACGCAGCGGACCTACGCCTACTTCCTGGTCGACCACCTGCGCTGGCGGATCCGCGAAGGCCTGGACACCGATTCGGTGCGGCTGCTGGATCTGCATCGCTACATGGGTGCGATGGGCGCCCGGGTGCCAATGCCTTTCGGGCAGGCCTGGCGTGTGCCGCCGAAGCGGCCCTTCGAGTCGTCCACGCTGGAGGTGCTGGCGGCGTGCCTGAAAGGCTTCTACGTACACGTATGCACGGTGACCGCCACGAACGAGGAGCTCTGCTCGGCCCTGAATGCGACGCGACTTCCGGCCAAGGCCGACCGCGACCGGGCGATGCTCGGGCACGTGATGACCGCGATGCCCGCAAACCCGCTGACCCGCGGGCGGCGCGGGCACAGGCGCCATCCGAAGATGCTCCCGGACCAGGCCCGGCCCGAGCTCCTGGCGGCCGTGAACACCGACCGGGACCGGATGGTGGTGCGCTGGCTGTCCGACACGACCATGCGGATCGGCGGCCTGACCGGGCTCCACCTCGTCGATTTGCACCTGCGGGAGAACGCGGATTGTGGCGAGTGCCGCAGCCCGCACGTGCACGTGTGCCACCGCGTGGGAAACCCGAACCGGGCCGCCGCCAAGATCAAGCCGGACTGGCGGCTCGTCGACGGGATGATCACGGGCGGGGAGATCTACCGGGTGAGCCCGGCGATGATCAGCAGCTACTTCACCTACATGACGGGCGAGTACGCGACGTACGCTGCAGGCCACGGCATGCTGCTGATCCAGCTGGCGGGGCCACGCTGCGGCGAACCGTGGACCGCGGATGCCGCGCGGGGCATGATGCGCCGAGCCGGCCAGCGGGCAAAGCTGCCGGGAAGGATCAAACCGCAGACATTCAGGCACCAGTTCACCAACGACGTCCTCGACGCCTGCGACGGCGATCCGCTCGTCGCCAAGGCCGTCGGCAACTGGGCTTCCGCCAGGATGGTCGATGAGGTCTACGGTCACCCTGACCTGCACTCGCCCGAGTTCACCGCAGCCCTTGAACACGTCTGGGGTGAGTCCCGGTGAGCGCGCTGCAGCTACTGCCGGTCGTCGCCAGAGGTGATCAGCCGACCCGTACGGTGAGCGACCGGCTGGAGGTGCTGGAGGCGCTGATCGCCGCCCCGACCTTCGACGACCTGATGCGGCCGGACGTCATCACGATCCCACGCGATCACCCGGTCCACGGATGGGGTTGCTCGATCCCGGAATGCGCGGTCCCGAACGAACCGGGCGTCAACTACTGCCCTACCCACGCGACCGAGTGGAGGGCGATGCGGGCTGCTGGTAAGACGATCGTCGACTTCCGCGCGCTGGCCCGCCCCCTGCAGCCTCGGTCGAGGGTGGATCCTCTGCCGTGCCTCGTCTGCCCGGACGTCCCGTCGTCGGCCAGCGGCCTGTGCTTCCTGCACACCATCTCCTGGTGGGGGGCGGTCCAGCACGGACGCAGGAAAGGCGCTGAGCCGGAGCTCAGCCAATGGGTGGGCAACCAGCGGCCGTATGCGTCATTCGGCACGTGTCGAGTGGTGCCGTGCCCGAAGCAGGCGGGCCGAGCGCTCGGGCTCTGCGGCCGACACGACGAGCGCTACAGGCGGGAGGGGAGCCCCGGACAGGCCCGGGCCGTCTTCCCACCGGCCAGGCAGCAGACAGGTCCCAGGGTGGCCCAGGTGCTCTACGGGGACCAGGCCGCGTTCGAACGGTGGTGCGGCACGACCCCGCTGGCGCACCGGGCCTACGGCACGTTGTCCCTGCTGGGCCTGCGCCCACTGGTGAAAGCCGAGATCCGGTGGGCACTCTTTCACCACATGGCCGCGGGAGGCGAGAACAGCCGCTGGCCGCTCGCCTGGGTCCAGTACGTCGCCAACGCTTGCTACGCCCAGGACGTGGGCTCGCTGGCCGACCTCGACCTGGACCGCTGCGGCGTGCCAGCGCGCAAACTGGCCACGAGGATGCTCAACTACCTGCGGCTGGTCTACTTCTCCCGCCAGGACACCAAGGCGGCGGGCTTCATCGAACTCGACCACTTCGGGGTCCGCTTCGAGCGTTGCGTCAGCCACTTCGACCTCTCCGAGATCTCCCAACGATGGCTCCGAGACCTGCTGTGGGACTGGATCGCCCTCCGGCTGACGGCCGACCCTCCACAGTCCCGCAACGTCCTAGACGCCCCGCGCCGCGGCCTGATCGAGCTGTCCGCGTTCCTCGAAGCCAAAGCGCCGCAAGGCGGTCACAACCCCGCCGTACTCACCGGCGCCCACATGGTCGACTTCGTCGCCGACCAGCGCCATCGTGCCGTCAACCAGCTCCCTGCCCTGGCAACACGGACCACCCTGCGCCGGTTCAAGGACGGTCTCATTCCGGCCTCTCCCGGGTCCGTCGCCAGCCACTTCAACGCCGTACGCCGGATCTTGCGCGACGCCCTCGAATCGGGCGCCGCTGAACGCATCGGCCTCGACCGGGCGTTCATCGTCGCCGTCCCCTCGGCGAAGGTCCCCACCAGGCGCCGCAACCCCTTTCCCGACGACGTCGCCAGAGCGCTGGCCGATCACCAGAACCTCCTCCGGCTGCAGGCACTGGACCCTGACGACCACGGGGTGCGGGACGTGTGGGAGACGCTCGTGCTCACCGGCCGGCGCTGCAGCGAAGTCATCAAGGCCCGCCTGGACTGCACCGGCCGGCTCAACGGTGTCCCGATGTTCTGGCACGACCAGACCAAGGTCGGCAACTTCGACGACGGCATCCGCATCCCGGACTGGCTCTTCGACCGTCTCGCGGAGCGCCAGGTCAAGAGCGTGCGCAGGTTCGAGCAGCGGCACGGCCGACCGCCCACTGCCGGCGAGCGGCGCGAGATGGCCCTCTTCCCGAGCAAGGTCGAGAACCGCTACCAGCGCAAGAGCATCACCTACAGCTGGTTCAACCAGTGCTTCCGCACCTGGATCGCCACCCTCGACCTTCCCCACTGCGTCGCCCACCAGGCCCGCCACACCCTGGCCACGAAGCTGCTGAAGGCCGGCGCGAACCTGACCCACATCAAGCGCTACCTCGGCCATGTCTCCACCCGCATGACCGAGCACTACGTGCACATCGCGAACACCGACCCGCGCCTGGAAGAGGCACTCAACGCGGTCTGGGTCTCAGGACCGGGCTCGGCAGAGCCGGGCCTGGTCCTGTCGACCGGCGAAGGCATGACCCGCCAGCAGGCCGAGGCCCTCGCGATCGACCTCTCCCGCAAGTCGACACCGGCCGAGGGCGGCTTCTGCACCTTCCAACCTGTCGTCAACGGCGACGCCTGCCCCTGGAACCTGAACTGCCACAACTGCGACAAGTTCGTCCTCTCCGGCGCAGACCTCGTCTACTGGCACCGCAAGCGCGAGCAGTGGCGCACACTCGCCGAACGCGCCCCCGACCCGGCCACCGCCGACTTCCTCCACGACGTGTTCGCGCCCACCGCACGCGCCATCGACGGCCTGGAGAAGGCCTTGGCCGCCATCGGGCTCCTGGACGAGGCACTCGCCCTCGACCTCCGCCGACCGCAGGACTACTTCGGCCGCGTATGGAACACGGCCTTCCGCGCCCAGGAACTCGCCTGCCACGAAGCCGAGACCAGCGAGGACGCCGCGTGAGACCCGAATCCACCGCAGCAGCCATCGCAGCCCGCCGCACCCAGACCCAGCAGAAGCTGGAGCAGGTCGCCAACGCGATCGGCCAGCTCCGCCGCGAGCGCGGCCGGCCAACGATCCGCGGCATCGCCCAGCGCGCCGGCGTCTCCGTCACGTTCCTCTACGAGAACCCCGACGCCCGCGCACTCGTCCAGAACGCCATCACCGACAGCCACAGCCGCCACGACCACCGGGGCCAGCAGCAGCACGACCAGATCGAGGCGACCTGGCGCGAGCGCGCGCTGAACGCCGAGGCCGAGCTCATCCGCACCCAGAAGGAAGTCCTCGCCCAGCGTCAGCGAATCGGCGAACTCATGGGCCAGATCAGGGACTTCGACAAGATGGTCCCCGGCGAGTCACTTCAGGCCCTGACCACCGAGAACACCACCCTCAAGCACCGCGTCCAGCAGCTCACCCGCGAGCACCGCACCCTGCAAGAACGCCTCGAAGGCGCCCGATCCAACCTCCGTTTCGCCGAGAAGCGAATTGCCGGCCTCGAAGCCGAGATTCTTCAGATGCCCTAGCCGCCCTGATTGCCCCAGCTGCTCTTGTTGCCCCGGCTGCCCGAGATGATGTCAATCTCTTCCTCGTACATATTTGCAAATTCCAACGTGTCGAGAAAATCGGGGGATAGGCTTGGCAGTTCCTGGCCGCGGCGATAAGCCCCCGTCGCTTCCAGTGCACCTTGAACCGCGATAATACGAGTCACGGATTCTGCCTGCCCGGCATGCTTCTCCGGCCCGCCATAGAATTCCATCATCTGAATTGCATCCGACAGGCGGAGTCTCAGATCATCGTCAATGATGTCCACGGACGCGAAGCGAAGCGCATCGATCAGGCTAGACCTCATTCGCCTCCAGCTGTCGACCTCGGCGTGATGCCACTCGGGCTCGGGGCCGCGATCGAGACCCGCACGAGTGTCCTGCAACCACTTCTGCTTGGGGCCCACGTCGATCTGACTCAAAGCCTGCAGGAGTTCCATCACCCGGTCGGTCGCCACACTGGCCCGGGCTTGCCGCTCCTCGCCTAGCTTGGCCACGGATTTACCGGTCCGGAGATCCGCATTCTCGGACTCCAGTGCATCGATCCGTGCAACTGCATCACGCAGTGCCGCATCCAGGGAATCGATGCGCGATTCCATGCCGTCGACTAGCGCGGCAAGTTCTTCGACAGAAGTCTTCTTGCGCTTGTCCCTCTTGGCGCGCTCCCAAGCATCAAGCCAAGGTTTTGGATCCTGGCCGCAGCCAGCCCGAACAATTTCATCCACGGTGTCCCTGCGGGGAACCGTTTTCCCGTTAATCGCCGTCGATATTGTACTATTGGCGAGCCCGGTCTTCTCAGCGACAGCCTTTCCAGTAAGCCGCTGGTGGTTGAGCAACTGCTTGAGTCCGGCGGCCAGGTCCTCCGCCGTGCTGACCCGCCCTGGATCGGGCAGTCCGTCCGCCTCGTTCGACCCCACGCTTGCGCCCTCCCTGTTTCGCAGTTTCGCCAAGCTACAGCGAAACTGCCGCCTGAGGTGCAGGGATCGCTTCGGCGATGCGGACTTCAAAGTCCCAGTTTCGGATGAGGCAGCCTGCCGCCTCGGCCATGGGAGCTTGGAGCCCTCGTCAGGCATACCTCAAGGGGGTAACCATGGAGCTAGTTCTCGTCCTGTCGCTCGTCTTCCTCTCCGCCTCTGTCTTCGCCAGCGGGTTGGTCGTCCTGCGTCTCACCCGCCACTGTTCGGGAAACGCGCAGCTGCAGCTCACCTCGGTGGCGATCGGTGGCAACACCTTGGCCAACCACCCCCACCGGAAGCACGTGCGACTTCGCGGCGAACTCCTGCGCGGAGCCGCCTACTCGGCAGGCTCCTCGCTCGTCTCCCTCGCTTTCTGGTGGGTCCAGCACCACTGACTGAGCCGCCGAGCTGCCTCGGCTGGCAAGCCCGGCGAGGTCCCCCGACCTCGCCGGCTCCACCTCTTCTCCTATACATAGGTACGGAGCTGCACCACGTCCCTGACATCTACGCGATGCAACAGGGCAGGTCAGCGTCGTCACTGACGGTCCGGTAGCCGGAAAAGTCCTCGAAGCAAGACGTGCCTGGAGATTCCTTCTGCGCCGCTACGGCGAGCCCGCCCCTGGCCCCCGGGCGGACCTGCGTGTCGCCCCTTCCGCCCGGCAGTGGGCCCTGATCCCGTCCTGGGACTGGCACCGCGCGGGTGTGGACAGCAAGCGTGCTGACACCATCCAGCGCGCGGTGCGGCTCGCACCCCGGCTCGAAGAGGCCTCGGCCATGGCCAGCGCAGACGCCCATGCACGGCTGATGACCGTGCCCGGCATCGGTATCTGGACCGCCGCCGAGACCCTCCAGCGCAGCAATGGCGACCCGGACGCGGTCTCCGTCGGCGACTACCACCTCGCCAACCACATAGGTCACTTCTTCACCGGACGAGCCCGCAGCACCGACGAGCAGATGCTCGAACTCCTCGCCCCGTACGCGGGCCAGCGCCACCGCGTCTGCAAACTCGCCTTCCTCGCCGGCGCCCGCGCCCCCCCGGTTCGGCCCCAGACTCACCCCCAACGACCACCGTACGAGGTGATCCCTCCCGCCCACGTCGGCCTTGGTTCAGCGAGCCGGACGTCCGCTCGGACACGTCCGCTCTTCCGCGCCACGTTTGCCAGCTCGGCGCCTTGGAGGCCACCCGCTCGCAAGAGCGCACGGAGGCGACGCGGCAGCTGGAGCCGACCCCTTACGGCGCCTCGCGGTGGCCGGGCCAGCTGACGTGCGGTAGGGCGTCGTCGCTTCGCCTCCAAGCGGGGCCCAGCAGAACGACGGCCCGTCGGCCCAACAGGACGTGCACGAGACCGGGTAGCAAGCGACGCTGGCCATGACCCGCCCTCGCACCGGCTGGCGGGCGCGCCAGGTCGAAGGGAGCCCATCATGGCTCGACCCATGTGGACTGGAGTGCTCACCTTCGGCCTGGTCAGCGTGCCGGTCGCCCTGCACACCGCGACGCAGTCCCACGACGTCCACTTCCACCAGCTGCAGCGCGGCACCTCCGACCGGGTCCGCAACAAGCGGGTCAACGAACGCACCGGCAAGGAAGTCGACTACGCGGACATCGTCAAGGGCTATGAGGTCACCGAGGGCGAGTACGTCGTTGTCGAGCCCGACGAGCTGGAACAGATCTCCCCCGGGCGCTCACGCACCATCGACATCGCCGGGTTCGTCGACCTCGCCGACGTCGACCCCATCTTCTTCGACAAGACCTACTACCTCGGTCCTCGCGGCAAGGAGTACCAGAAGGTCTACGCCTTGCTGGTCGAAGCCCTGGAACATGCGGGCAAGGCCGGGCTCGCGATGTTCGCGATGCGTGGCAAGGAGTACCTGACCGCGGTGAGGTCCGAAGGCGGGCTCCTGGAACTGCACACGATGCATTTCGCCGACGAGGTCCGCGACCCCCACTCGGAGGTCGGTGACCTGCCGGAGAAGGTCAAGCTGTCCCCGCAGGAGGTCAAGACCGCCGAGCAGCTCATCGGCATGCTCGCGATCGAGTGGAAGCCTGACGAGTGGCACGACACCTACGAGGAACAGGTCAAGAAGCTCGTCCAGGACAAGCTCGCCGGCCGCGAGATCGCCGTCTCCGCCGGGCCCGCCCCCGAGGCCACCAACGTCATCGACCTCATGGACGCCCTGCGCCGCAGCCTCGAAACCGCCCGCAAAGGCGAGCCGACCCACGAGAGCGGGAAGGCGCGCGCCGACCGGGCGCAGACCGCCCGCGCCAGCCGCTCCCAAGCCAACCGGCGACAAGAAGAGCACCGCCACCAAAGCCCGCCCGGCGGCGAAGACCAGCAAGCGCGCCAGCGCCACCGGCAAACAGCAGCTGTCCCAGCTCACCAAGGCCGAGCTCTATCAGCACGCCGCCGACCTCGACATCCCGCACCGCTCCACCATGAGCCGCGACGAACTCCAGCGAGCCGTTGAACACGCGGGCCGGCCACGACGCAAGGCATCCTGACCATCCGGAGCGCCGTGCGGTAGCCGCGGGCGGGCCGCCCGCGGCGATCTCCGCTACCCCCCCATCGGTGTCGAGCGCAACCAGCCTTCCGTCAGGGGAGGGGTGCGGCCGTCTTCTGGTCAGTGGTGGGGGTCGGGAGGAGTCATGCGGGCGTGAAGCAGTGTGGCGCGGGTGAGGTTGGTGCCGTGCCCGTGGTCCTTGTTGAGGAGCCTGGTGAGTCCGGCTGGGGCCTTGCTCCAGTGACCGTCGAGGCCGATGGGGGCCGCCAGGTCGTCGAGGAGCTGATTGATGACGTGGGCGGCTTCTGTGGGTCGGTCGCCCCAGCCGTCGCCCCACCACAGGTGCTCGCCGGACGTGCAGGGTGCGGGGTGGATCTGTCCATCCGTGGTGGTGATCCACACGGTGTCGTCAAGGACGACGGAGGCCAGTTCGCCTCGGCCGGCGGGCAGGGACAGGGGCGCGTAGAAGAGCCACTTGGCGCTCTTGTCACCGTCGCTCTTGGTGCGCACGACTGGCATGTCGGTGAGGGGGTCAATGAAGAAGGCATCCACGTCGGCGCCTTCTGCCAGGGTGGCGTGGCCGGCGGTCGGATCACAGATCGTGAGCCTTCGGGCCCACTGGTCGGCGGCGTTCCCGGCCCGGGCCCGGACATCGGTGAAATGGCCGTAGGGCAGTAGCTTGGGCCGGTAGCCCAGTGCGAGATTGGCGGCCGCGACCGCATCCGGTTGGGTGCTGGCGACGATCTCCCTCCAGCCCGCCTCCAGGACCTCCTCGTCGTCCTCGACGTCGATGGGGTGAGCCGTGTTGTCGTGCCGCGCCGCGATGACCAACTTGGTTTGCAGCCGGTCACTGTGATCACTGAAGATCTTGATCTCCGAGGCGACGTTCTCGACCCGTCCGTTGCGGATCGCGTCGGCCATCGCGGTCAGGGCGGTACGGGCTGTCTTACTGAAGGCTGGGTTTTCAGCCGCGCGGCGTAGGGTGCGCTCTCGATCATCGGTGGGGACGTCCGCAACGACAGCGGGAGCCCCGGGTGCCCACAACCTGATGACTTCGGGTCGGCGCAGCTGACTGGGCCACCACGGAAGGGAGTGCCCCGTGAGTTCGGCTACCTGGCCCCATCGGGCTTCGTACTCGATGCGGGGCTGGGCCGTGTCGGCGGCGACCAGGGCGGGCCCGGTGTGGCCGAGGTCGCCGTAGAGGGCGCAGACGGTGACGATCTCCCGGTTTCCTGCGTCGGCGAGGGCGGTGGCCATTGCCGAGGCGGTCTTCTCCTTGGTGGTGTGGAGCATGCGGATGACGCCGATGGCTGTGGCCCAGTCGGTCGCGGGTCCGCACGGAGTGTTCCGATAGCCGAGGTGGCGGCCGGGCTGGCGCTGGCCGGGCAGGGGCCGGTCGAGGAGGGCTCCGCGGTGCTGGAAAGCCGGGGTGGCGGCGGCCCACTCGTACAGGGTGGTGCCGTCCCAGACCGGCTCTTCGTCTTGCGGGCTGAGCGGTCCGCTGCGATAGGGGTTCTCTACCGGGGCGGGAAAGTCGCCGTGCTGCCGGGGCAGCCGCCACATCCCGAACGAGCTCACGCCGAGCAGGTCCTGGACTTCCGCCTTGCTGAGGTATGTGCTGCTGACTCCCATGCAACTCTTCCTGTCAGTCCGGATTCGGGGCGGTCGGGTGGTGCTGGTCGAGGGCGGATGGCCGTGGCGTGGGCCGCCCGCGGAGATGAGCGGCGTGCCGGTTCGTCGCGGTGGCGTCGTCCTGAGAGGAGCGGGTCCGCGTCTCGGCAAAAGGGGCCGACCATGGTGGTGCTCGCGCCAGGGAGCGCAGGTGCCGGTGGTGGCATTCGCCCACCGTCCGCCCGTCATCATGCTCCGTACCCTACCGACTACAGCGCGCGACAGGGGTGGGAATGTGCAACCCGGACTTCCTGCCCGGCAGAACGGCTTGGCAGCCCACGTTGTCCCACTCGGATGGAAGGCGCTACCGGGTATTTCTCGCGGCAGAGCCTGCCCCCAACCCGGTTGCGCCGAACGGCACTTTCGCCTCACCGACGGGCAGTGCGCCGCTGACTGCGTCCACAACACCGACGAGGTCCTCCGGCGACTGCCCGGGCCTTCCAGGGCTGACCGGCTTGCGATGTGCCGCTCTGGCGGCGAATTCCTGCCTTACGGCCGGCGATGCAGTGCTTCAGCCGCCGAGGTCCGCTGCGGTGGCCGCGCCGCCACGGCGGACGGCCTCGACGATGGCATGGTGGGCGGCTTCTGCCGCTGCCGCACTAGGGGCGGGTACCGGGGATCCCTCGACGGTGTACCACTCGTCGGCGCCGTCGTACTGCACGTCCAGCAGGGCCTGGGCGCCGTCCCAGGTCGTGCGCAGGGTGAGGTCGCCGGTGACGACGCCGACCTCGACGGTCATGACGCCGCCCGGCCCCGCGGCGACGCCGGTGGTGACGAACGGCTCGGCACCGGCGGCGGACTGGCCCGGGGAGGTCATGAGCCCGCCGGGCAGGTGTCGAGCATCTGGCTGAGCGCGGCCTTCTCCGGCTTTGTGATCGTCAACTTGTAGTAGTTCTTCACGTCCGCCCACGTTCTCTAGTGCTGTCAACCATCCCCGCTGGTCAGCACGAAATATGCCCATGAGGTACGTGAGGCACATGGCGGCACACCTTCGGAAGGAGCTACCAGATGACGACCCCGCCTCCGACCTGAGCAGCTCGGTTTGCCGCGCTGATGATGTTGTCCAGGCGGGCAGCTATGTAGTCCTCGGCCTGGCCCGTGCTCGACGCGAGAAGAGAGATGTTGCTGCCGAGTGTCGCGCACTCGTCCAGGAAGTCCTGGATCTGATCGGGAGTGACCCGGAGGTCTGACGTTGCGAGCTGCGGAAGAAACCGTGCACCGAGAGACCGGGCTGCCTCAGATCCCCACAGACCGACGCGAGTGCTCTCATGCCCCGCCAGATCAGAGCAGCCCGGAGGTACATCCAGATAGAGGACGGCGCCGTCTTCCCTGGTAACGAACACATCGACCGACAGACTCATGACGTCAGTGGATCACGTCGCCGACACGCTCGGCCACCAGATTGTGCGCTGCTCGACTCGACCTGTACCCGCCCCTGCAGGTCCTCGACGAGTCCAGGCTCGGCGAGTTCGCTGAGCCTTGGCTCCTTATGCCCCAGCGGCAGGATCTCGCCCCTGGGGCCGAAGACTTACTGGCTGGGCTGAGAATGATCTCGTCTGGTGTTCTCGCCCGAGGAGGGGTTGTCTTGCACGGTTACTGGGACCCGCTGCCCGTGGCACGGCGGCTCGTCGCCGCTGCGGATAGGGAAGTCTTCGCAGGCGTCTGGGCGGAACGGAACTGGCGCAACGTTCCCGGCCCGTTTTACGGTGCGGCGACCGACTCCATGGCGACCGGCCGGCTGGACGCGCCGCATCACATCGCCTACGACGACGATTTCGGTGGCGGCTTCGGGACGGAGTTCGTCTATCGGCAGCCCATGGACGAAGCGGAGACCGAGGCAGTGGTCTCGGCTGCCTGCCTGGAGCTGTACAGCGGATACGGCTGGGACGGTGACGAGCACTGGACCCCTGCCACCGTTCGTGAGTGGTGGCGCGACCGGAGTCGGGTCCGCGGGTGGGCTCTGGCCATCGCGGCGGACTGGGGTGCCGCTACACACCCTGACTGGGGGAGCAACGGGTCCGTCAAGTTCCAAGGGCATTATCACGACGCGGCCCGGGGCCACTTGGAATTCGCGGCCTACATCGACGACGGGCTTGAGACGTATCTGCGTAACTACGCCTTCTGGCTGGAGGCCACGGCCGCTGGGGGCGTCCTGCTCGGCCCGGCGCGGTTTGGGCTTGCCGAGGCCCGGGTCGGTCACCGACATCCGCAGCACCCCGCTGCGTATGTACTGCAGGGAGGCGGTCAACTCCACGTCCGACCGCTCACCACCGCAGCCGTGAACTACCGCGTTGGCCCCGAGCTCGGACACCACCAGCTGCACGTCCCCCACCAGCGGATCGTCCAGGTGGAGGCCGAGCTCACGAAGCGCCTCCTTCACCCAGCGGCGGACAGCACCGACCTGCGCAAGGCGCGCTGAGAACCGGAGGTCAGCAGTGCTCATCACCGGCTCCGTCACAGCCCGGACCGCCAGGGTCCGTTCGCGGAAGGTCGCCGGGGCAGAAGTCAGCCCATCCGGCGGCGGCCGTAGCAAGTCGCCATCGGCGCAGAAGGGAGGCGGGGGTGTTCCGGTGGGCCGGAACGGGTCCGTGCGGTCGTGCAGCGTCAGCCATGGGGGGTTCCCTGAGCGGTCGGCGGCGTGAGGTTGTGGGAGTCGGACTCCCGGGAGAGTTCCCGGTCGGATGCCCGGCCCGGGGTAGGTGCGTGCACCTACCCCGGGCTTCCTCCTCTAGATTGCCGTCGGTGAAACCCCCTGGATTTCACGGAAGGTGAAAGATCGTCACACTCCCGATCGGGTGATCCAGGTTGACAGTCGGGCCTTGTTCCGTGCGACACCGGCGCGCGCCAGCCCCGTGACGGTCTCCTTCACCAGCGGGTGTCGTGAGGCCTGCTGCGGGGCGACTTCGTAGGCGGCGTCCAGGTGGTTCAGCGCAGCCTCAGGCCGGGCCAGCCAGAGGTTCGCGCGCGCGAGGTCGATGTGGTGGTGGCCGATCCGCGTCGGGGCCCAGCCCGCGGGGAAGTGCACCGTCCGTCCTGCGGTGACGGCCTGATGATGCTGGCCGGACTCCACGAGGGTCATGACGCGGTGGACGCGCACGTTGGTCGGACCGAAGTGGAGTGAGAAGTCGCTGGTCTCGCCCGTCACATCGGCGATCCGCTCCGCCTCGTTGAGGTGGTGGTGCATCAGGTCGACGTCGTGGGCGCGCGCCGCGACGACGGCGGAGCCGAGGTGGAGCTGCCCACGGGCAACGAGCGCTCCGGGCGTACCGGCATCTGTTCCGTCCAGGTGGGCGCGGCCGGCGTCCTGGAGCCTCCTGCAGGCCTCCAGGTCCCCGGTGCGGAGATAGGCGGTGACGCGCAGGTAGGATCGGGCGGCGCGCAGCCCCGGCGCGCGGTCGCCAGCGCGTTGCGCGGCCCAGTCCATGCGGGACAGCGCCATCGCTGACAGGTCAGACATCCCGATGGCGATGCCGACCGAGTGCCCGCACCGGGAGGCCTCGGCCAGAAGACCCCACGCCTGCTTCTGCTGCTCTCCCGTGAACTCATTAGCCGCGCAGTGGAGTTCGGCGATCAGGCCCGGCAGGATCTGACACATCGGCCTGTAGTCGGCCGCCTGGGCGAGCACGTTGACCTGTTTGACCGCCGCCCGCAGTGCGCCGATCGACCGCGGCCGCACCCCCTCGCGCGGAGGTAGGTCGAACAGGTCGAGCGCAGTGCGAATCGGCCCCATGAGCGAGGCGAGTGGATCGGCTGGCATGCCGTCACTGTACGTCGCCGCCGGGTTCAGGTCCTCGGCTCCGATGCCCAGTGCTCGGGCGATGGCGTTGATGAACTCGGGCGTGGCCGGCTTCGCGCCCGAGACGACCTTGGTGAGCAGGCTGTAGGAGACGCCCGCGAGGCGAGCGAGCTGAAGGTGGCTGAATCCGCGCACATCCTCCCAGGCCTTGATGCGTTGTCCGATGCTGATGCTGTTGGGTGGTGCCATGATGTACCCCGTCCCGTGCGCGCCTTAGACCCGTGTGCACGGGACGGTACCCCCTTTCAGCGCTATGTAGTTCTGGAACCACTATTTGTGATCATGGACTGACTGCTGCGCTGGTCACGCCCGGGACAGCAGCCGCGGGCCGACGCCCATCCAGCGGGGCACGACCGGGTCGGCAGCGAGGGCGTACTGCCCGCTGTGCTCAGCGCCGAGCTGGATCATCCGGCGGAACGTCGCCTGAACCTCCGCCGGCGCCCGAAGGCCAGCTGTGACATCGGCGAGGATCGGCCGCAGCGGATGGGCGTGGATGAGGGTGGCACCCACCCGGCGTTCGATGAGGTGGCGGCTGGTGATGTCGGACCAGTCGGCTGTGTTGAGGCCGGCGGCGATGGCCTGGTGGTCGATGCGGTCGCCGAGTTCGCGGCCGCCGTCGGTCCAGCGGTAGTGGACGTGGGCGCCGCCGTCGGGCTGGCGGACGCTGATCCAGAGGAACGTCTCCGGCCCGTACTCGTCGGCCAGGTCGTCGGCGAAGGCCTGCTCGGCCGGCCCCGGGTCGTGGTCCAGGTCGAACAGCAGAAGGTCGGCTGCGTCGGCGGCGGCGGGGCTCTGGGTGAGCGTCATCGGGGCCTGCCGTCGCTCTTCAACGCCTCACGGAAGGCGAGCAGCGGATCCGGCTCCTGCCTGATCAAGTCGAAGAACAGGAGCTGGCCCCCGACGATGACCGACTCCACCGGGACGGGCAGTGCGGCCGGCCATCGTCTCGCGCGCACACCGTCGTTGAGTACCCGGCGGAACGCGCCGGTCGTACCCCGCAGGTTCTTCCCGTCCTCCTTCACCACGTCGGCGTCGCAGCGGCCGTCGCTCTCCACGACGGCTCGCAGGATCTGCTTCGCCCTTGGAGGAAGGAGTTCGTAGTAGTCGAACGCCCGCTCAGGTGTCCACCTGTCGGCTGGCACCGCGGAGATGGTGGCCTCCGGGAGTGCGGCCAGCGCAAGCAGCTGTTCGAGCGCCTCGGGGGTCGGGTCTTCGATCGTGATCGTGATCCTCATGGCAAACACCATGGCACGATCAGCGCCATGAGGACAAAAGACGTGCATAGACGCCACTAAACCAGGTGAGGCGCCGAAATCGCCACCACGGCCACGGTCGCCAGCACCCTGCTCTGGCGTTCGATCGGGCGGGTAACAGCGCGGTGGCGCGACGCAGTTGGGAGCGTCGCTGTACGCTCCCGGCATGACCGCCGCGAACGCCCGCCAGAATGCCGCTTACCTGTGTCCCTCGGAAGTCGGGTGCGCTGGCCGCCTTCATCCGCGCCCGCGCAGCGGAGTACGAAGCCCGTTTCGGTGACGACAGCTCCGAGCGGATCGCGGCCGCGCTGCGCGCAGCCGCCGACAGCGCGGAAGGCACGTTGCACCACCTGGCCGGCGAGGAGGCGGAGAATCACGCCCGGGTGCTGTGGGACGTGCTGCTGGGACTGGCCGCACCCTGGGGCGACCACCGGGACTACGACCCGCGGTGGTCGGTGAGCACCGACGGGTGCCCCCTCCTGCCGGAGGGCTGACCCACGCACGGCGTCGGGGCTTTGTACTGCCCTGTGTGTTGCGTCCTCTAATTAGATTTAGGGGACGCAACACAGACCCTGGTACAGATAGGCTGGCCGGCACGGACCGTCAGCACCGACGCCTACGCTGATCCCGTCCGCCGCACCCGGTCCGGGCCGGCGGCCCGCACCGAAGGGATGCCCGTGTACATCACGCTCGCCGACCTCGACGCCGTGCGCGACTTCGCCGCCGCCCGCCTGGTGGAGCAGTCCAGGGCGCTGGCCGACGCCCTGGGTGAGGACCACCCCTCGCTCGACCTCGCCCGCGCGCTCGACGCCGCCCTGCGCGCCGCCGCGGGCGGCGTCACCGACCTGGTCCACCTGCAGCAGGGCGCCACGGACACCCGCGAGACCGTCAGCGTCGGGCTGGCCGGCACCGGCTGGGGCACCCTGGTGGCTGCGGCCCGACAGTGGCGCACCCATTCCGACTACCCGGACGTCGCCGACCGGGACTTCACCGACTTCGTGAACGGCGCCGTCCGCGCGGCCGCCCGCTGAGAGGTGTCCTCGTGAATCTGCCGGTGCTGGCCGAGGAGGTGGTGGACGCCGAGCTGGTCCAGGATGACGGCCAGGTGCTCGTGCAGTTCGCGCTGCCCGACGTCGGCCCGGACGATCCGGACGACGTGCTGACCGACGACGCGGCGGAGGATCTCGCGGACGCCAGGCCGGCACGCACCTCCCAAACGTACGCCGAGCAGTGGCTGTACTTCGCCCGCTGGTGCGCGGCCAACGGGCGACGCCCGGGCCCGCGGACCAGCGAGGCGACCATGGTGTCCTACCTCTCGCACCTGCGCCGCCACGGCGGCCGGGACAAGATGGGGGCGCCGGTCAGCTCGCTGCGCCTGGCTATGGCCGCGATCCGGGACGCTAACGCCCGGGCAGGGTATGAGAACTGGCCGCCGAAGAAGGCGGCCTCCGAGCTGATCCGCGAGCAGGCCGCCGAGCACGCCCGCGCCCGGCGCACGCCGAGGTCGAGCCCGCCGGTCGACGCAGCCCGGGTCGCGCAGCTGCAGCAGGGCGCGACCGCCGGCGTCCCGCTCGCCCGGTGGCGGGACCTGACGATCCTGCACCTCGGCTACCGCACCCGGGCCCGGCGCAGCGAGCAGGCGGCGTACCGGATCGACTCGATCGCCTTCGAGCGCCTGGAGGACGGCGCCGAGCAGATGGTCGTGGGCAAGCGCACGTCGAAGAACGACCACTGGTCCACCGGCCGGGAGTACACCGTGCGGGACCCGCTGGCGATCTCCGTGGTGCGCACCTACATCGCGATGCTGGCCGAACTCGGCCAGGCCGACCCGGAGATGCCGCTGCTGCGCGGCGTCACGCAGTGGGGCGAGCTGATGCCCGTCGCGGCCTCCGGGCTCGGCATGACCGGCGCATCCGTGAACCGGGCGTTCCGGCGGATCGTCGCGCGCACCCCGGGCTTCGACGCGCCGCACGCAACCAGCCACGGCCTGCGGGCCGGGGTGCCGGCCGACCTCGCCGCCCAGGGCTACAGCCCGGCGGAGATCCTCGTCATCACCGAGGACTGGAAGTCGACCAGCATGGTGGAGAAGTACGCCAAGGCCGGGCTGCGCCGGGCCGGCAAGGACGACCGGGGCCGGACCCAGGCCGCGCTGGATGCCCTGGTCGTGGCGCCGTTCCGCGCCGCCGACGACCGGTAGCCGCAGGCCTTTGCCGTCCCCCGGCCGGGCAACGCTGCCCGGCCGGGGGACGGCGGCGGCTACCGCTTGCGGCGCACCGCCCAGAACAGCACCGGGCCGGTGGTTCCGGTGGCGATCGCGCTGGCGCCCGGGTACCGCGGCTCCAGGACGGCGCCGGTCAGCACCACCAGGCCACCGTGGAGGACGACGACAACGTCCCGCACGGTGATGGGCCGGTCGCCGAAGGAGGGCAGGCCGGAGGGCGGGGGAAGCTGTGCCATGATGGACGAGTGTCCTTTCTTCGCTGGATGAGCGGGCAAGGCACCATCGGCGGGCCACCTCTGCTACAGGTGGCCCGCCTTTTTTCGGTGCCTGGAAAGGCATCCTTGTCCCTTCTCAGACGATAGGTCAAATCGCCTCTGCAGCCCCGGAGTTGGTACGCTGGCGAGCTTGAACAGTACATGCCATAAGCGCAGGTCGCGGGGTATACATTTAGGTCATTGAAAGAACTGACACCGGTGTCAGATCGTTCAAAGAACTGACACCGGTGCAATTTCCGAAAGCTTTCGAGCGTCCATCAGAGTTCCGTTTGCCGCGCCAGGGATTGGCGGTTTCCCATCCCGCTTCTGCCACTAAAGGCTGTCCGTAACCGATGGCCTGCCTCAGCGTTGGTCACGGCATGGGTGGGGTGATCTCGGTGAGTGATCCGGTGTGGATCGAGCCGTTCTCGGGGCTGAGCGAGCCGCAGTTCCGCAAGCTGGTCGCGCTGGTGCGCCGTCGTGGCGGTGACATTCAGCGTGGCCGACCATGGCGGCTCTGCCTGGAGGACCGGGTCCTGCTGGTGGCCACGTACTGGCGGACCAACCTGACATTGCGGCAGGTCGCGACACTGTTCGGGATCTCCAAGTCAGCAGCGGACCGGGTACTGGACCACCTCGCACCACTGCTGGCGATCTCGCCCGCCCGCCGGCGGCGGCAGGACACCGTACTGATCGTGGACGGCACCCTGGACCCACCCGCGACCGAACGATCGCGGCCTCCAGCAAGAACTACCGATACTCCACCAACCAGCAAGTGGTGATCGACGCCAACAGCCGACTCGTCGTCGCCGTCGGCCTGCCACTGCCCGGCAACCGCAACGACTGCCGGGCCTTCGCCGAGTCCGGTGTCGACCGTGTCTGCCGGGACGCGCCGGTCCTGGCGGACGGCGGCTACCAGGAAACCGGCGCCCTGATCCCGCACCGGCGCCGTCGCGGACAGGAACACCTCAGCCCTCAGCAGGAAGCCGACAACGCCGTCCACCGCAGGGCACGGGCCCGCGTCGAGCACGTCTTCTCGCGGATGAAGAACTGGAAGGTCCTGCGCGACTGCCGCCTGCGCGGAACCGGAGTCCATCACGCGATGCTCGGCGTGGCACAGCTGCACAACCTCGCCATGACCGGCTGAGACATCCGGCGTGCTTGTCAGCTCGCCGGATGCGCCCGCTCCAGGGCTGCACGCAGTCGCCTGATCTCGTCCACCAAACGTGGGACGTCCTGCCGTGCGCCGGCGATGAACTCGATGTCCGCATCGGTCCGGGCGTCCGCCCCGACGACCTCGCGACCGCCGATGGCGCGAGTCAGGTAGATCTCGTCGTCCTCGTCCGCATCGGCCTGGAGCTGGATGAAGCTCGTGCCGCCGATCCCGTGCCGACTCTCCATCCAGCCGACCCACGGCCCCGGGGTTGCGGCAGCAACGCGCCGCTCGATCGCGGACAGCTCTTCCTCGGACAACACCTCATCGGACCCCATGATCGACAGCGTCCCCCGGCACTCACCGCATGTCCAGCCCCACGGCGGCTCACAGCCCAAGATCTCAATACGGGACAGCCTCTAGGCTTGCTCTGGTCCCGAGAAGATCCGAGGCCGGCCCCGGTGAGCGTCTGCTCGTCGGAGCCGTCATCGTTTGATGCGGTGCCCCGGCCTGCTCGGGGGTTCAGGGCCAGGGCGCCGCCGCTGTCAACGGTGCCGTGAGAGCTCCTCTCGGCGGCGCGCTGCGCCACGCCGTGGCGGCATCCACCACGGTCTGCTCGACGGCCGGGCAAGCGGCTGGGCGGTGCCAGCAGGGCCTGGCAGCAGCAGGCGCAGAGAGCGCGGGCGAGCGCGGCCACGGCCCGAGTAGTGCATGGTCACCTCCCTGTGGCTGACCATCCCGCACCCGTCGCAGATACCGGGTCGGTGCCGCACGCGGGGTCGTACGGCGGCCCGGCGTCAGTGTCAGGCATACACGGATCCTTCCATCCTGCCCCGACAAGCGCGTCGGGCCGCCGCCGACACAGCCTCCCCTCGCTTTGCCGTGCGGGGGGTCGGTGCTAGGTGGTTGACGTCTCGGTCCTCGCCTGGTCGGATACCGGCGCCGCATACGTCGCCTGAGACCGGCCCGTTGTGGGGACCGGCGTCACGGTCGGAGGGGGCGCGGCTAGTGCTGCTCCGCGGAAGTTCGTGGAGGGGCGTTGATCATGCTGTCTTGAGCGGGGTGCCGTCGTAGGTCCAGCGGTAGGGCTTGGCGGTCCGGTTGTGCCCGATGACGTAGGTGTCCATCTTGTCGATCAGGTCGTCGCGGCTGGCGAAGTCTCCGTGGCGGAGGACGCGGCGGGGCAGGGCGGAGAAGAACAGCTCGACTTGGTTGAGCCAGGAGGCGTGTGGCGGTGTCCAGTGCACGTGCCAGCGCGGGTGGGCGGCGAACCATGCCTTGGTGTGCTTGGCGGTGTGGGATGAGCCGTTGTCCAGCACCACATGGATCTCCTTACGC
>NZ_JBIWPL010000037.1:0-69050 GCF_044768255.1 Kitasatospora sp. NPDC101157
CACCCACCCCCTCCACCGCCCCCGGCGTCACCCACCCTCCCGAAAGCCCCCCGAACAACCAACACCCCCCCAACAGCAACCCCGGTCAACGAGCCGCCCGCCGCCCCTCCCGAACCCGCCTCAACCGATTCACCAACACCGGAGCAAAAGCCAAAGCCTCCTCCCGGTCCAACAACCCGTTCAGCACCTGGTAGTACCGAGTGGAGGAGAGCCCCAACTCCTCCCGGATCGCCCGCTCCTTGGCCCCCGCCGTCCGCCACTGCCGCCCCTCCAGCGCCAGCACCGCCCGTTCCCGCTCACTCAGCTCACCCACCGAAAGACACCTCCGCGCATCCCCCACGGACCTACGAAGTGTCATTCTCCCGCCGAACCCCGACACACTCTGCGCCCCGCACCCCGGCCCCCGCCGCACTACGGTCGCCCTCATGACGAGCTTCGCCCTGAACATCCCCACCGCCGACCTGACCCCCGAGCCCCTCGACCCGTCCCAGATCGTCTCCGGCACCCCCGAGGTCACCGGGAAGGTCCTCTCCGAGTCCCCCGACGGCCGCCAGCTCCGCGGCATCTGGCAGATCACCCCGGGCGTGGTCACCGACGTCGAGGCCGACGAGATGTTCGTGGTGCTCAGCGGCCGGGCCACCATCGAGATCGACGGCGGCCCGACCCTGACCGTCGGCCCCGGCGACTGCGCCGTCCTGCGCGAGGGCGACCGCACCACCTGGACGGTCCACGAGACCCTCCGCAAGGCCTACGCGATCACCCTCCCCTGACCCCAGCGCCCGCCCGGGTCCCCCTTGCTCCCGGACCACTCCCGGCCCACCACTCCGGGCCACTGCTTCCGGGCTACTGCTTCCGGACCCGGGCCGCTTCCTTCATCGCCGCGTCCTGCAGCCCACCGAGTACCTGCTTCGGATCCCCGGTCACCGCCTGCCCGATCCCCGCCTTGATCCGGTTGCTGACCTCACCCCAGACCGGGTCCCCGAACGGGTAGAAGCTCGCGTTGGTCAGCCCGACCGCGAACTGCTTGAGGTCCGCGTGCTTGGGGTCCGAGGACATCTGGTTGAAGGCGTCCTGGGTGACCGGCAGCAGGTTGTACTGCTCGTCGAACTTCAGCTGGTAGTCCTTGGCGTACACGAAGGACAGGAACTTCTTGATCTCGTTCTTGTGCCCGTTGGCCTTGAACGCCATCATCCAGTCCGCGACCCCGAGGCTCCCGGTCCG
Organism: Kitasatospora sp. NPDC101157; assembly: GCF_044768255.1. Classification (NCBI taxonomy): domain Bacteria; kingdom Bacillati; phylum Actinomycetota; class Actinomycetes; order Kitasatosporales; family Streptomycetaceae; genus Kitasatospora; species Kitasatospora sp. NPDC101157. The sequence continues at coordinate 1,222 of NZ_JBIWPL010000037.1, forward strand.
CCCGACGCCGTCCTTCTTCGGGATCGCCGCCGTCCCGAAGTCGATGTTCCCGGCGGACGCCATCCGCAGCAGCGTCGGGTGCCCGTTGAGCATCGCGACCTTCCCGGCCGCGAAGTCCTGGAACACCGGCGTGCGGTTCATCTTGCCGGGGTCCGGGTACGTCAGCCCGGTGCTCACCAGGTTGTTCTTCAGCCAGCTGAACGTCGCCTGGTTCTGGTCGCTGTCGATGGTGTAGTTGCCGACGTCGTCGGACAGGCTGCCGCCGCCGCTCAGCGTCCACAGCATGGACTCGGCCGGCGCCTCCTCGGGCCCGAGCGGCAGCCCGTACGGGGTCACCCCCGGCACCTTGGCCTTGATCTTCTCGGCCGCCGCGCGGAGCTCGTTCCAGGTGGTCGGCGGCTGGGTGATCCCCGCCTGCCGGAAGATCGCCTTGTTGTAGAAGAGGACCCGCGAGGACGACACGAACGGGATCCCGTACTGGGTGCCCAGCACCTGCCCGGCGTGCGCGAAGTTGTCCATGAACTTGGCCTGGGTGTCCATGGAGAGCACGTCGGCGGCCGGGTACAGCCGGTCCGCCGCGACCTGGTCCGCGAACCCGCCGGTCTGCAGCAGGTCCGGCGTCTTCCCGGCCGCGATCATGTCGTCGACCTTCTTGCCGATGTCGGTCCAGCTGTCCACCTCGACCTGGACCTTGATGCCGGGGTTGGTCGCCTCGAAGGCCTTGGAGACGTCGTCCCAGTAGTGCTTGGAGCTGGTCTCGGCGTTCTCCCCGTAGTCCGCGGCGACCAGCTTGAGCGTGACCGGCCCGCCGCCCTGCCCGCTGCACGCGCTGACCGCGGTGAGCACGAGTGCTCCGGCCAGCGCCGTTCCGAGCACACGGATGGAAACGTGGGCGCGCCTGTCCAACGCGGGTACCGCCTTCGGGGGAAATACGGCCGGATGAGGGAATCCGGCAGGGGAGCGGCAAGACTGCCAAACCGCCCGCTCACTGGTCCACACCAATCGGCCCCACCTGCCGAGTAGTTACCGAAGTGCCCCGTTTCGTTGCACGATGCGCAACAAAGGGCGGTCGGAGGCCCTCCTCCGACCCCGCGACGCAAAGCCCCGCACACCCCCGCAGCCGAGACAAAGCTCACCCAGTATGGACCAGACCAATCCGACAACTGGACTAGACCTCTTCTACCCGACCAAGGGAAACTGTCCTCCGTGAAGCACGTCATCGCACTCGATGTAGGCGGCACCGGCATGAAGGCCGCGCTGCTCGCCCAGGACGGCTCCGTGCTGTTCGAAGCACGCCGGCCGACCGGGCGGGAGCACGGCACCGACGCCGTCGTCGCCACCGTCCTCGGCTTCGCCGCCGACCTGGCCGACGAGGGCCGTGCCCGCTTCGGCGTCGCCCCGGCGGCGGCCGGCGTGGCCGTCCCCGGCACGATCGACGAGAAGAACGGGATCGCGATCTTCTCCGCCAACCTCGGCTGGCGCGACCTCCCGATGCGCAAGCTGCTCGGCGAGCGGCTGGCCGCCCCCGGCGGCCCCGCGATGCCGGTGGCGCTCGGCCACGACGTGCGGTCGGGCGGCCTGGCCGAGGGCCGGCTCGGAGCCGGCCGCGGCGTCGACCGCTTCCTGTTCATCGCCCTGGGCACCGGCATCGCCGGCGCCATCGGCATCGACGGCCGGATCGAGGCCGGCGCGCACGGCTACGGCGGCGAGATCGGCCACGTCGTGGTCCGCCCGGGCGGCCCGCGGTGCGGCTGCGGCGCCCGCGGCTGCCTGGAGACGCTGGCCTCGGCCTCCGCCGTCTCCCGCGCCTGGGCCGAGGCCAGTGGCGACCCCGGCGCCGACGCGGCATCCTGCGCCGCCGCGGTGGACGCCGGGGACGAACGTGCCCGGGCGGTCTGGCAGGAGGCGGTCGAGGCGCTGGCGGACGGCATCGTGCTCGCCCAGAGCCTGCTCGACCCGTCCACGGTGATCGTCGGCGGCGGGCTGGCCGAGGCCGGTGACACGCTCTTCACCCCGCTGCGCGCGGCGGTCACCGAGCGCCTGACCTTCCAGATGCCCCCGAAGGTCGTACCAGCCATGCTCAAAGACACCGCCGCGTCCCTGGGAGCGGGTCTGCTCGCATGGGACCTGCTCTCGATGGAGGTGACCGCGTGACCACCGCGGACCGTGACCGTACTGCCCTGGCCGGCGCCCGACTGGTCCTGCCCGGCGGCGTCGTCGAGGGCGACCGCCTCACCGTCGAGGGGGCCCGAATCGCCGCCGTCACGAGCGGCGGGCCGCAGCCGGGTGACCTCGACCTGACCGGCCACACCGTCGTCCCCGGTTTCGTCGACCTGCACGTGCACGGCGGCGGCGGCGCCTCCTACGCCTCCGGCATCGCCGAGGAGGCCCTGCTCGCGGCCCGCACCCACCTCGAACACGGCACCACCACCACGATGGCCTCCACCGTCACCGGTGAGATCGACGACATCGCCCGTCAGGCCGCCGTGCTCTCCGAACTCGTCGAGGACGGCGTCCTCGCCGGCGTCCACTTCGAGGGCCCCTTCATCTCCCACAACCGCTGCGGCGCCCACCGCCCCGACCTGCTGCGCGACCCCGACCCCGCCCTCGTCCGCAAGCTCGTCGACGCCGCCCGCGGCCACGCCAGGATGGTCACCCTCGCCCCCGAACTCCCCGGCGGCCTGGACTCCGTACGCATGCTCGCCGACCTCGGCGTCATCGCCGCCGTCGGCCACACCGACTCCGACTACCCCACCACCCTCGAAGCCGTCGACGCCGGCGCCACCGTCGCCACCCACCTCTTCAACGCCATGCCCGGCATCGCCCACCGTGCCCCCGGCCCCATCGTGGCGCTGCTGGAGGACGAGCGCGTCACCGTCGAACTCATCAACGACGGCGTCCACCTCCACCCCTCCGTCCTCGACCTCGCCTACCGCACCGCCGGCCCCGACCGCGTCGCCCTGATCACCGACGCCATGGGCGCCGCCGGCATGGGCGACGGCCTCTACCCCCTCGGCCCCCTCCAGGTCCGGGTCGAGAACGGGGTGGCCCGGCTGGTCGAGGGCGGCGCGATCGCCGGCTCCACGCTCACCCTGGACGTGGCCTTCAAGCGCTCGGTCACCGTCAACGGCCTGACCCTCGACCAGGCCGTCGAGTCGCTCTGCGCCACCCCGGCCCGCCTGCTCGGCCTCGCCGACTCGGTCGGCTCCCTGGAGACCGGCAAGCTCGCCGACCTGGTCGTGGTCGACTCCACCGGCTACGACCTGGTCGCCGTCATGCGCCAGGGCCGCTGGGTCCTGGGCGGCGACAGGTTCCCCACCGTCAGGTCCGCCTGACCGAACGGCGACGGCCGCCCTCCCCCGAAGGGGCGGGCGGCCGTTCCCAGGTCCGCGGCGCCGGTCTCAGCTGCTCGGCTCGACCGTGATCTGGTCGATCAGGACCGGTCCGGAGGGCACCGTGAAGGTGACCGAGTTCGCCCCCGCCTGGAACTGCGGCAGTATCCAGGTGGTGTACCAGGACGACGCCGGGTCCTTGCCGGGCGAGTAGTTCTTGTACGTCAGCCCGCTCGGCCAGTCCTTGCCGTTGACCGAGGCCGCGCCCTTCACGTCCGCCCCGGCGTTGTTGTAGTGCACGGTGAGCTTGTACGTCCCGGCCGTGGCGACCTGGCCGTTCCAGGTCACCGAACCGCCCTGCTGGAGCGTCAGGTAGCTGCCGTCGGCGGACTTGGCGCCCTTGACGCTGTTGCCCGACGGCGCGTTCTGGCCCTGCAGCTGACCGGCGTCCACGGTCGACGGCCCGTCGGTGGCGGTGGCGCTCGCCGAGGGCGAGGCCGTCCCGCTGGCCGTGCTGCTCGCCGCGGTGGTGGGGGCCGGCGGGGCGGCGGTCGTGGTGCCGCCCTTGGCGCCCTTGTCGCCGTCCCGGTCGCCGGTGGAGAGCGCGATCCCGGCACCGATCGCGATCGCCGCGACCACGGCGACCGCGCCGATCACCGCGCCCTTGCTCCGGCCGCTGCTCGGCCGCTCGTCCCCCGGCTGCGGCCGGGAGTGCTCGGCGTAGCGGGACCGCTGGGCGGGCGCGCCGTACTCGCTGTGCTGCGGCGGTACACCCGGCTGACCGTACGGGCCCTGCGGCGGCATCCCGGGCTGGCCGTACGGCGACTGCGCCGCACCGGGCTGGCCGTACGGCTGCTGGGCGCGCGGCGGGCCGTACTGCGCCCGCCCGACCTCCATCGGCCGGCTGTACGGCGTCCGGGGAACTCCCTGCTGCGGCTCGGCCGGCTGTCCGGTGGAGCCGTCGGCCGGGCGGTAGAGGTAGCCGAACGGGTCGTCGTCCTGTGGGGCACCGCCCCCCTGGCTCTCGGGCACTCCGTTGTCGCCGGCGGTCGTCACGGTGGTCTGTTCCCCCATCCGGTGCGCGCCGCCGCGCTGCGGGCGGCGCAGATCATGGACGCTGTCGTACCGCGCACCCTACCTGCCGTACCTGACAGCGGGAAAAGAACCCTTGACAACCCGTGGGTAACCTGCGCGTCCCCGAGTGGTCGGCACCCGACCGACCCGCGTGCGCCCGGCGGTCGCCGTCAGCCCGCGCGCCGGTGCGAGCGCTCTCCCCGCGCGCCCCGCACCGCGCCGCCCCGGGCCCGCTTCTCGTCGTACATCCGCTCGTCCGCGGTGTGCAGCACCTCCTCGATGCTCATCCCGCAGCCGGCCCAGCCGATTCCGAGGCTCACCCCGACCCGCATCGCCCGGCCGTCGATCCGCATCGGCGGGATGATCGCGTTGCGCAGCCGGTGGGCGAGGTCCTTGGCCTCCTCGCGGCCGATCCCGTCGGCCAGCACCACGAACTCGTCGCCGCCCAGCCGGGCGACCGTGTCACCGTCCCGGACCGCCCCGCTCAGCCGCCGGGCGACCTCGACCAGCACCGAGTCGCCCGCGTTGTGCCCGAACCGGTCGTTGATCGACTTGAAGCCGTCCAGGTCGCAGAAGAGCACCGCGAGCCCCTTGTCCACCGGCGCCGCCGCGCCGGAGCGGAACGGCGCCGACCAGGCGTCGCCACCCGGCCCGTACTCGGCCGGGACCACGGCGTGCACGTGCTCCCCGTAGCCCGCGCCGAGCCCCGGCGGCGGACCGCCCTCGACCGGCCCGTAGCCGTGCGCCGGTCCGGCGTACGGGTCCACGCCCTCCAGGCCCTCGTACGCGGTGTGCGCGCTGTAGGAGTCGGCCGGGTAGCCGTACGGCTGCGGATAGCCGGCCTCGCCGGACTTGGCGGCAGCGCCGACCGGCTGGGGCTCGGCGCAGAGCCGGCGGGCCAGCCGGGCCTTGAGCTCGGCGCCGTTGGGCAGGCCGGTGAGCGCGTCGTGGCTGGCCCGGTGGGCGAGCTGGAGCTCGTGGCGCTTGCGGTCCTCGATGTCCTCGACGTGGGTGAGCAGGAAGCTGGGCCCCTCGGCCGCGTCCGCCACGATCGAGTTGCGCAGACAGACCCACTGGTAGCCGCCGTCCCGCCGGGACAGCCGCAGTTCGGCCCGGCCGCTCTCGGCGCTGGTGCGTTCCAACAGGGCGCGGTCCTCGGGGTGGACGAGGTCGGCGAAACTCTGCTGGCGCAGCACCGCGCGCGGGCGGCCGAGCAGCCGACACAGCGCGTCGTTGACCCGGGTCAGCTGACCGCGCCCGGCGCCGTGCAGCTCGGTGATGGCCATCCCGCTGGGGGCGTACTCGAAGGCCTGACGGAAGCTCTCCTCGCTGGCCCGCAGGGCCTGCTGCTCCTTCTCCAGCCGGGCCAGCGCGCGCTGCATCTCGGCCCGCAGCCGGGCGTTGCCGATCGCGATGGAGGCCTGCAGCGAGAACATCTCCAGGGCTTCGCGGGTCCACGCCCCGGGCCGCTTGCCGCTGCGCGGGCGGTCCACCGAGAGGACGCCGAGCAGGTCGCCGCCGGCGCTGTACATCGGGGCGAGCAGCCCGTCGGCGGGGTGCCAGTCGTTGGCGTAGACGGGCAGCGGGCCGTCCCCGATCCAGCGCGGGATGTCGCTGGCGACCGCCCAGCCGCGGTCGTACGGCAGGAAGCGCAGCGTGCCCCAGTGGTCGCTGACGCCGAGCAGCCGGTCCCAGGACTCCCGCGATCCGACCTGGCCGAGCAGCACCGAGGGCCCGCCCATCGGGCTCTCCTCCAGCTCCCAGACGGCCGCCACCACGAGGTCGCCGTCCGGCCGCACCAGGCTGACCGCGGCGGCGTCGAAGCCGAGTCCGTGCACCGCGCCCTCGACGACGGCCTGCAGCGTGCCCGCCAGGCTGCGGGCAGCGTTGAGGTCCGCCACGACCCGGTGCAAGGTGCGGAGGGTCGCGAGACGGACGTACGGCTCCGACTCGGCTTCCATGCGGGGGCTCCCCGGCTGCTTCGGATAGTTCTTGATTGGTTATCGTCCGATTGCCAGAAGAACTGAATCACAGGGAGCACAGCGTTCGGCACGCTCGGTCAGCAATAGGCCACCACTTGTGACTTAAATCACACGAGACTAATGCACCCTTAATCAGTTCATCCGTCCCACAGCGGTACATAAAGCGCTATCAGGACATTTCTCGTGGTCGACCGCATCGGGCGCGCGCTGAAGTCCACTGCGCCCGCCGGTCCTCCCGCTTCACTCCTGGGAGTGAGCACGCCCGGACCGGAACGGACGTGGTGCGGTGGTCCTACGACCACGGCCCGATGCCGTTTCCCGCCGGCGACGACTACCGTGCGGTACGTGTACCCGTCGCCGCAGCCCGAAGCTGCCCCCCACGCCACGCCCGACGAGTTCCGGGCAGCACTCTCCCAGCTCGCCGCCGGCGTGAGCCTGGTGACCGTCCACGACGAGGAGGACGGCGAGGACGTCGGCATGACGGCCACCTCGTTCCTCTCGGTGTCCCTGGACCCGCCCCTGGTGCTGATCTCGGTCCGCGAGGACTCCCGGATGGACGAGGTGCTCTCCCGGAACGACACCTGGGCGGTCTCGGTGCTCGCCGAGGGGCAGAAGACGCTCGGCTCGCGCTTCGCCATGAAGGGCCGGCTCAGCGACCGGCTGCTGTTCGCGGAGACCCCGCACCGCCGCGGCGCGCACACCGGCGCCCCGCTGGTCGAGGGCGCGCTGGCCACCGTCGAGTGCCGCACCGAACAGCGGATACCCGCGGGCGACCACATCCTGCTGGTCGGCCGCGTCCTGGAGGCCACCGTCCCCACCCCCGGCGGCCGGCCGCTGCTCTACTTCCGCGGCGGCTACCGCACCCTGGGCTGAGACCGGGCCCGGTCCACGGGCCGGGCTACTCGCCGCGCGGCGACCGGCGCCCCTGCTTCAGCTCGGAGCGGTGCCGCTTGTTGCTCAGCCGCCGCTCGACCATCCCCCGGCTCGGCCGGGTCGCCCGGCGGGCCTTCGGCGGCGGCGCGCACGCCTCGCTCAGCACCGCCGCCAACCGGGCCGCGGCCGCCTCCCGGTTGCGCCACTGCGAGCGGAACTCCGAGGCCTGGACCACCAGCACCCGGCCGTCCACCAGCCGGTGCGCCAGCCGCTCCAGGGCGCGGGTGCGCCACACCTCGGGCAGCGCCTTCGAGGCGGCCACGTCGTAACGCAGCTCGACCTTGGAGTCGGAGGTGTTGACGTGCTGGCCGCCGGGGCCGGAGGAACGCGAGAAGCGCCAGACGAGCTCGGCGTCGGGGACGACCACCGACCCCCGTACGCGGATGGGCTCGGACATGGGCCCATCATCCCGCGCACCCCCCGCCCGGTCACCCGGTTATCGGTGGTCCGCCCCGAGCCCCGACAATGGCCTACGTGATCGAGCTCGGCTACTCCCTCTCCAACCGCTTCCCCGACCCCCCGCAGACCGACTACCGCACCGCCCCCGTGCGCGCGCTGCGGTACGACCTGTTCTGCGGCGACGTCTACCTGGACGCCGAGGGCGCCGAGCTGTCCACCCGCTGGGGCTGGGTGCCCGTGCTGGACTTCGCCTGGGCGCTGTGCGACATCGTCGAGCAGCTCGACCGCGACCCGGACGGCTCCCGGGCCGCCCGGGTGCAGACCGCCGACCTCGACTTCACCCAGAACACCGAGCTGCTGCGCTTCGCCCGCCGCTTCAACTGGGTCGAGATCACCGCCACCTGGCTGCGGGACGAGCCGGCCGCCGTGGTCCGGCACAGCGAGCTGCGGCGCGAGGCCCGGGACTTCCTCCAGGACACCCTCGCCGACCTGTTCGACATGCACCCCGACCTGGCCGACAACCCGAACATCTGGACGCTGCAGGGCCGCTTCCCCCGGGTCTGACGCCCGGAACCGAGCACCTCGACCCCTACTTTGCCGGTCCTTTGCCCGGGTTTGACGCCTCACGAAGAATTCACGGGATCAACGGAACCAAGCCGGCGGAGTATTGCGTTGTCCCGGGAAAAGCGAACGAAGGGACTGCAATCGCCATGCCAGTGAGCCTCTCCAAGGGTGGCAACGTCTCGCTGACCAAGGAGGCCCCCGGCCTGTCCGCGGTCAGCGTCGGTCTGGGCTGGGACGTCCGCACCACCACCGGCGCCGAATTCGACCTCGACGCCAGCGCGATCGTCCTGAACGCGGACGGCAAGGTGCTGTCCAACGCGCACTTCGTGTTCTTCAACAACACCAGCACCCCGGACAACACCGTCGTGCACACCGGTGACAACCGGACCGGCGAGGGCGTCGGCGACGACGAGTCGATCAACGTCAATCTGGCCGGCCTGCCCGCCGAGGCCGCCAAGATCACCTTCCCGGTCACCATCTACGACGGCGTCGCCCGCGGCCAGAACTTCGGCCAGGTCCGCAACGCCTACATCCGCGTGGTGAACGCGGCCGGCGGCGCCGAGATCGCCCGCTACGACCTCTCCGAGGACGCCGCCACCGAGACCGCGATGATCTTCGGCGAGCTCTACCGCAACAACGGCGAGTGGAAGTTCCGTGCCGTCGGCCAGGGCTACGCCTCCGGCCTGGCCGGCATCGCCCAGGACTTCGGCGTCCAGATCTGACGCAGCAGGGCCCGGAAACGCCGCGGCGCGGGAAGTCGATCCGTCCGACTACCCGCGCCGCGGCGTTTCCGTTCGGTGCTCAGCGCGAGGCGCGCAGCTCCGGCAGCTCGATCAGCTCGGTCTCGTCCTCGGGCGTCAGGTCCACCACGGTCGGCCCGTCCTGCTCCGCGTCCTCGGAACCGGCCGGCTGCTCGGAACGCGCGGGCCGGGCCGCCGAGGCGCCCTCCAGGACCTCCCGGGCCTCCTGCGCCTCCCGGGCCTGCTGGGCCTCGGCCTTCGCCTTGGCGGCCACCGCCTCGTCGCCCACCACGTCCGCCAGGTCCGCGCGCTCCTCCAGCTCGGCGACGCTGCCCACCGCCGGCGCCGGAGCGGCCGCCCGAACCGCCGCGCCCGTACCGCGGCCGAAGAAGCTGAACCCCGGCCCACGGGTCTGCCCGGACTGCGCCGGACGCGGCCGCTGCCGCTCCACCGGTGCCGGCCCGGCGGCCGGAGCGACCGGCGCCCCGCCGAGCTGACCCACCGTCGCGGTCAGCGCCGGGCGCAGCGGCGTGGGCGGCACCGGCGTCCGGCCGGCCGGGGCCTCGGTCCCGGCCTCGGCCGAGGAGGCCCCGGCCGACGGTGCCTGCGCCGGCGTGGGCACCGAGGGCGCCACCGGAGCCGGCACGGCGACCGGCTTGGGCGTCGGCACCACCGACGGGACGGGCGCCGCGGTCACGGCGGTCGCGGCCGGAGCAGCCGGAGCGGCCGGAGCAGCGGTCGCAGCCGGAGCAGCAGGCGCGGCCAGGGCGGCCGGAGCGGTGCGCGCGCGCAGCGCGACCTCCGCACCCGCCGTACGCTCCCGCAGCGCCTCCTGCTCGGCGGCACGTCGCTCCAACAGCCGCAGCACGGACGCGGCGCGGACGAACGCGGCCGGGCTGGCCGGGTACTTGGGACGGCTCGCGGCGAGCGCCCGCTGGGCCGCCTCGGCCTCCTTGAGCGCCTGCTCGGCCACGGCGACGGCCCGCTCCCGCAGCAGCCGGGCGATCTCGGTCTCGGCCTTGGCCAGCCGCGACTTCTCCGCCGTCAGCCGCCGCCCGAAGCGGGTGGCCCGCTCCTCGGCGACCTCGGCCGCGTACTCGGCCTCGGCGAGCTGCTCCTCGAACCGCTCCTCGGCCCGCATCCGCTGCGCGGCGGACATCTCGGCGGCCGCCCGGGCCGCCTTGTCCCGCTGCCGCAGCAGCACGGCGAAGCCGAGGGTGGCGATCAGGGCGGCGATGCCCACCGAGCGCACCAGGATGGTGTCCTGACTGAACAGCAGAGCGGCCAGTGCGGCGACCAGCAGTACGCCGGCGGCGGTGGGGGGGAAGACCCGGCCGAGGACGGAGGAATGACGGTGGCGTCCGCGAGACATGCCAAGAAACTAGCGTGCGAATTGGGGGCGTGTCAGCCCAGGGTCCCCTTCCGCCCTTGACAGTGCGCGGTTTCTCCCGCACGTGCCCGGCTTTTCACTCAAGATCACGAAAAAAGCCCTGCTCAGCGATGTGCCGCCCGAGCCGGCGCGATCGGAGGCGATCGGACGGCGATCGGAGGGCGATCGGGGGTCGCTCTCGGGTCGACCGGGGCCCGTTCAGCGGTGCGAGGCCGCCGGACCGCTCGGGTCGTCGTGGTTCTCCGGCAGCTTGCACACGTGCTGCACCCACAGCGCCGCCGCGATCACCGCCGCCCCCGCCAGCACCGCGAGCCCCGCGGTGACCGCCTGGTCCTTGCGGGCCGGCACGTCCAGCTCGCCGAGCAGGTAGATCCCGGCGCCCGCGTAGATGCCGGTGACCACCGCGGAGACCAGCGCGCTGGCCTGTCCGAGCACCACCGCCCGGGCCGCCAGCAGCGGGTCGACCCCCTTCGCGCCGGGCTGCCGCTCGCGCACCGCCTTCAGCCGGGACCGCAGGGAGATCGCGGTCGCCAGCAGGATCACCGCCACCGCCGCCAGCACCACCGGCGCCGCGGCGGGCACGGCCGGCAGCGTGTCCAGGGAGGCCCAGAGCTTGGAGCCGGCCCAGGACAGCGCCGTCGTCGCGGCGGTGATGCCGATCAGCAGGCGGAGGCGAAGCAGCTTCACGCGGAGGAGGTCCTTCCCGGGGTCCAGAGCCGACCGCCCGCCCGGTGGCCCGGAACGACGGCGTCAGGCCACCGTACCGGGACCGGACGGGCGGACATCTACTCGTACGGCCGGGGCCCCCGGCCGAGTTCCCGACCCGACCGGCCGGCCCGGCCGCGCCGTCCGGCCCGGCGCCGCTCCCGGCACTACTCCGGCAGCGTCAGCCGGATGTCGTCGCGCCGCTTCACGCCCTGCGCGTCCGGGCCGCCGAGCGCCGCCAGCAGCGCGGCGACCTGCCCGTGCCCGGGCACCTCGGCCTCCGGCTGGGCATCCAGCCACGGGGCCAGCACGAAGGCCCGCTCGTGCGAGCGCGGGTGCGGGAGCAGCAGCTGCGGGTCCTCGCTGAGCACGCCCTCGTAGGTCAGGATGTCGACGTCCAGGGTGCGCGCGCCCCAGCGGACCTCCCGGACCCGCCCGAAGGCGTCCTCGATCGCGTTGCCGCGCTCCAGCAGGTCCCGCGGGGGCAGCGTGGTGCGCAGCACCACGACCGCGTTGTAGTAGTTGGGCTGTTCCTCCGGGCCGCCGACGGCCTCGGTCTCGTAGACCGCCGAGACGGCCTTGATCTTCAGCCCGGGGGTGTCGGCGAGCGCGTCGAGGGCACCCTGGAGGGTGTCCAGCCGGTTGCCCAGGTTGCTCCCGAGCGCGATCACCGCACAACGCTGGCTGTGCAGCGTGGTGTCGGCGGAGTCCACCCGGCTCTCCAGGTCGAACGCGTTCGGCTCGGCGATCGGGTCACTGCTGTTCATCGAAGAAGTCCCTCTGCATCGGAAACCAGGCGCGCGGTGGGGGTCATGCGCGGCCCCGGTGGATGGTCACGGTCACGTCATCGAACGGCACGGTGATCGGGGCGTCCGGCTTGTGGACGGTGACCTCGACCTCCTCGACCGCGTCGTGCTTGAGGCACTGGTCGGCGATCCGCTGCGCCAGGGTCTCGATCAGGTCGACCGGTTCCCCGGCGATGATCGCGGTGACCTCCTCGGCCACGATGCCGTAGTGCGCCGTGCGGGTGAGGTCGTCTCCGGACGCGGCGGGGCGGGTGTCCAGGTACAGCACGAGATCGACCACGAAGGTCTGGCCCTCGACGCGCTCGCGCTCGAAGACGCCGTGGTGGCCCCGGGCTCGCAGCCCCCGCAGGGTGACGCGGTCCAGCAAACGAATCACTGCTCCCAGTCGGACGGGCCCCACCCGGAGAAAGGCGACAGGCAGGGCGAAGGCGGGCAGCACGCCCGCCACTCCGTTTCGAATCTACCCGCGAGCGCGGACAACGCCTGACCGTCCTACCCGGCACGAACCGTCGCCACGCGCGCCGGAATGGCGCTTGACGTGAACGTTCGGTGACCACTCGGAAATTCCCCGGCAACCATCCGGCAGAGGTTTTCCGCAGACCCCGGAATCAGTCCTCGTCGTCCTCGTCGCCGCTGGTCAGAACGGGTGAACCGTGGTGCGACCAGAGCTTCCACCCTGCCGGGGTACGACGGAACAGATTGCTCGACACGACCTTTCCGCCGACCAGCGGTCCGAGTTCGCCCTCCTCCTCCGCCTCGCCGCCGGAGAGGATGTTCTCGGTGCACGTGACAAGGGCCACATCACCGTGGACCTCGGCCTCGACATCGGTCAGGAAGAACTGGATGTACTCCGTGTTCATCATGATCAGCATGTACGAGCGGGTCACCTGGGCCCGCCCGCGCAGCACCGGCCAGCCGGGGTGCACACAGACCACGCCGCCCTTGTCGTCGGCGTGCTCGGGCCCCAGCCAGGCCTCCTCGACGGCCTCGACGTCCCCCCGCTCCAGCGCTTCGTAGAACGCCCGGTTCGCCGCGAGCACCGCCTCCAGGTCCACCTCCCGGGCCCTTCCGGCCGTACCGCCGCTCAACCTGCCGTCACCTGTCACAGACCCTCCCTCACCCCAGCCGCGCCGCGCGCTGCCAGGCCGCGACCACGCGGACGGCGTCCGCCGTTCCGGACACGTCGTGCACCCGTACCGCCCAGGCTCCGGCCTGGGCCGAGAGCACCGAGACCGCGGCGGTCGCGTCGTCCCGCTCACGGGCCGGGCGCAGCTCCCCGGTTTCCGGGTCGGCGAGCAGCGTACCCAGGAACCGCTTGCGCGAAGCCGCGACGAGGACGGGGCGGCCGAGCGCGGTGAGCGCGTCCAGTCGGCCGAGCAGCGCCCAGTTGTGCTCGGCGGTCTTGGCGAAGCCGAGCCCCGGGTCGAGGACCAGCTGGTCCTCCTTGACCCCGGCGGCCAGCAGCGCGTCCATCCGCCCGGTCAGCTCGGCGACCACGTCCCGTACGACGTCCTGGTAGACGGCCAGCCGGTCCATGTCGGCGGACTGCCCGCGCCAGTGCATGACCACGAAGGGGGCGCCGGTCTCGGCGACCACTCGGGCCATCGCCGGATCGGCGAGGCCGCCGGAGACGTCGTTCACGATCGCGGCGCCGGCCTCGACGGCCCGCTCGGCGACCGAGGCCCGCATGGTGTCGACGGACACCACCACCCCGGCGGCGGCCAGTTCGCGGACCACCGGCAGCACCCGGCGCAGCTCCTCGTCCTCGGGCACCCGCTGGGTCCCGGGCCGGGTGGACTCGCCGCCGACGTCCACCAGGTCCGCGCCGCGGGCCCGCAGGGCCAGCCCGTGCGCGATCGCCCTGGCGGGATCGAACCACATCCCGCCGTCCGAGAAGGAGTCGGGCGTGACGTTGACCACGCCCATCACGGCGCAGCGGTCGAGGCGCGGCAGCCCGGCCGGAAGAGAGGAGGACGGCGAATCGGTCATGTGACCATTATCGAACGGGGCCCCCGCCGAGGATTCTCGGCGGGGGCCCCGGACGTTCGCGAGGTGCCTCAGGCGGCCTCGCCGACCTCACGGGTCGACGGCACGGGCATCAGGCCCTCGCGCTGGCGCTTGCGGCCGAAGCGCGGCATGCCGAGGGTGATGAAGGCCTCCGCCTGCATCGCGGCGAAGCCGATCCGGGGCAGGTCCCGGGTGCTCGGGAAGACCAGGAAGCGCGGCTCCCACTCCGGCTGGAACTTCGCGTTGAACTTGTACAGCGACTCGATCTGGAACCACCGCGACAGGAACACCAGCAGTCCGCGCCAGGCGCGCAGCACCGGGCCGGCGCCGATCCGCTCGCCGCGGGCCAGCGCCGAGCGGAACATCGCGAAGTTGAGCGACACCCGGCGGATGCCCAGGGCGCCGACCTCCTGGAGGGCGGCGACGATCAGCAGCTCGTTCAGGCCCGGGTCGGCGGCGCGGTCGCGGCGCATCAGCTCCAGCGAGATGCCGTCCGGCCCCCAGGGCACGAAGTGCAGCACGGCCTTCAGGTCGTCGCCGCTCTCACCCTCCTCCGGGGCCTTGTGGGCGGTGACCACCACGCAGTCGTCGTCCAGCGGGTCGCCGAAGCGGCCCAGGGCCATCGAGAAGCCGCGCTCGGTGTCGGTGCCGCGCCAGCGGGCGGCGGCGTCGGCGATCCGGAACTTCTCCTCGACGCTGAGCTCGGAGACCCGGCGCACCTTGCAGGAGTAGCCGTTGCGCTCGATCCGCTTGACCATCTGGCGGACGTTGCGCATGGCCCGGCCGGAGAGCGAGAAGGTGCTGGTGTCGACGATCGCCTCGTCGCCCAGCTCCAGCGCGTCCAGGCCCGCCTCACGGGTCCAGACCTCGCCGCCGACCTCGCTGCAGCCCATCACGGCCGGCACCCAGGCGTGCTCGCGGGCCTCGGCCATGAACACCTTGATCGCGCCGGGCCAGGCCTCGACGTCGCCGACCGGGTCGCCGGAGGCGAGCATCACGCCGGAGACCACCCGGTAGGAGATCGCGGCCTTGCCGGTGGGCGAGAACAGCACGCTCTTGTCCCGGCGCAGCGCGAAGTAGCCCAGCGAGTCGCGCTCGCCGTGCCGCTTGAGCAGCTCGCGGACCTTCTCCTCGTCCTCGGCGGTGAGCTCCGGCTTGGGCTTGCCCGGGCGCAGCGCGAGGTAGGCGGTGGTGAAGGCGGTCAGCAGGCCGAGGCCGCCGAGCAGGTAGGCGACCAGGTCGGACATCCGCTCGTTGGTGTAGCGGATCGGTCCCTCGAAGCCGAACAGCCCGTACCCGACGTGCTGCAGCCGCTCCAGCAGGGCCGGGTGTCCCACCTCGTACTTGGTGCGGGTGCTCACGATCAGCAGGCCGAGCAGCACGCTGAGGGCGCCCATCACGACCAGGTTGACCACCGCGCCCCAGCGGGTGCGCGGGTCGGCCTTGGCGTAGAACTCGCGCTGGTGCACCAGCATCACGGCGAGGACCAGCAGCGAGACGACCGCCGGGCCGATCTGGTGCCAGCGCACGATGTGCAGGGAGGCGCTGACCGGCAGCAGCACGCAGACCGCCCGCCAGGCCCGCCGCTTGCGCCGGCGCAGCGCGTGCGCCAGCGGCACCAGCAGGATGCCGACCATCAGCGTGCCGACCGCGGCCAGGCTGGTGGTGCCGCCCGGCAGCTGTCCGGCGAAGGTGTGCATCTTGGTGTGCCGGAGCTTGGGGAACACCGCGCTGGCGATGTCCACCAGTCCGATCAGCAGACAGGCGTAGCCGACCGCGCCGGGGAGCCAGGCCCTCGGGACGGCGGCCGCCTGGTTGCGCAGCGTCTGCAGGCCGCGCCGACGGCGCGGCGGCTGCTCGGGGCTCGGCTCAACGGACACGGGAACGCTCATGGAAGCTCAGCGTAGAGGCTGCGGTGCGGTGTCCGTTCACTCCGGGGGAGCACGTGTGATGGACCTTCATGCCTATTCCTTCATCAGGCAATGCGCATACCAAGGACCCGGAAAAGGACGGTAATCCTGGGCCGTGGACGCGCTGCGGGTTGAGCCGGGGGTGGGAGCCTTGGGCCCGCCGCCGCGTGGCGGGGCGGGACCCTCCGGTGCGTGTTACGTACGGTGGACGCCGCATTCTAGGGCGCCGGTTGCCCCTGGTCTGCCCCCGCCCTCCCACGCCGGACCGGGCGCCCGGACAGCCTAGCTGCGGTGGCCCGACCTGACGGACCGCCAGACGATGAAGCCTGCACCGACAGCGTCCCACCGGAAGGCCGACGGCATGGAACTGACCAGCGAAGCGCTGGTGAACTCGCTGCTCGCACTGGGAGTGGTCGCCCTGCTCACCACTCTGTGGGTCTGGCCGCGGCTGGCCAGGCAGCGCCCGCTCCCGGTGCTCGGCCGGATCGGCCTGCTGACAGTCGTTCAAGTCTCGATCCTCGCGGTACTGGCGCTGTCGGTGAACAACTCCTTCGGGTTCTACACCTCGTGGGACGACCTGCTCAACCCCGGTGGCGCGAAACTGGCGCTGACCAGCAACGAGAACCACAAGGGCGGCACACCGGTCTCCGACCAGCTGGTCCAGCCGACCACCGAGGGCGGTCTGGAGGGCGTCTCCAACCTGCCCAAGGGCACGCCGGAGGAGGTCGGGAAGATCGAGTCGGTCCGGGTCAACGGCAAGGAGACCGGTTTCTCCGACCAGATGTTCGTCTACCTGCCGCCCGAGTACTTCGACCCGAAGTTCGCCCTGGTCCGCTTCCCCGTCGTCCTGGCCCTGGCCGGCTTCCCGGGCACCACGCTGAACCTGCTCAAGGAGCTGCCCCTGGTGCAGACCGCGGTCGAGCTGCAGCACTCCGGCAAGATGCCGCCGACCGTCCTGGTGCTGGCCCGTCCGGCGGTGGTACCCGCCCGGGACACCGAGTGCGTGGACGTCCCCGGCGGGCCGCGCACCGAGACCTGGTTCGTCAAGGACGTGCCCGAGGCGCTGCACAGCGCGTACCGGCTCGGCCGCTCGGCCGGCTCCTGGGGCCTGTTCGGCTACTCCACCGGCGGCAGCTGCGCGATGCGCCTGTCGATGCGCCACCCGAACGTCTACGGGAACGCCGCGGGGCTCCACGGCGACTTCACGGTGCGCCAGGACCAGTACACCGGCGGCGACCTCTTCAACGGCGACAAGACGCTCACCCAGCAGCACGACCTCGGCTGGCGGCTGCAGAACCTCCCGGCTCCGCCGCTCAACCTGCTGGTGGTCTCCACCCGCAAGGAGTCGGACTACCCGCAGACCGTCCAGTTCGTCGACCAGGCCACCCAGGCCGCGTCGGCCAACCCCCAGTTCAAGGTGGAGTCGCTGTACCTGGACGACGGCGGGCACAACTTCGACAGCTGGACCAAGGAGCTGCCCGCCTCACTGGAGTGGCTGGGCTCCCACCTGGGGTGATGCACGAGGCACCTGGCACGTCCGAGTGACTACCCGCCGGTCGGCGCCGTCCGGCCGACGGTTCGGGGGACGTATCCCGACCGCCCGCCCGACCCCGGCGGGCGCCGCCCCGGATCCGCGCAGGAGGCGCCGTGCTGAGCACCCGATCGCTCTTCAACGAGATCTACCGGAACGACCAGGCGTACCAGCTGTTCTGCAGCATCGCGGCCGGTGGCGAGTACCAGGGCGGCTGGGAGAACGAGCGGATCAGCGTCCTCACCCGGGACGCGGCGCTCGCGCCGAAGATCGCCCGGCACGGAGCGGACGAGCGCAAGCACGGCCGGATCTTCGCCCAGCTGCTGAACAAGCGCGGCCTGCCCAAGGTCCCCGTCCCGGACGAGACCGACTACTGCATGCTCCTGGAGCGCCAGGGCGTGGGCCTCTCCCACGAGCGGCTGAGGAGCGACGCCCCGCTGAGCGACCGGGAGATCATCACCTACCTCGCGCACAGCCGGGTCACCGAGCAGCGCGCGGCCGAGCAGATGCGCCAGCTGGTCAGGGCGTACGGGGACAACCCGGAGCTCGGCCGGGCGATGCGGATGATCTCCGCCGACGAGGACAACCACCTCGCGTACTGCCACGAGGAGCTGCTGCGGCTGATCGCCGAGGGGCACGGCCCGTACGTCCGGCACGCCCTGGAGACCAGCGCCCGCGGCGAGATCCGCACCCACCGGGACGTCGGGCTCGCGGTCGCCGCCCGGATGGCCCGGATCCTGCGCTGGCCGCGCTGGCAGCTGGCCCTGGTCACCCTCGGGGTGCACGCCCTCTACCTGTACGACCGGGCCTACGGCTGGCGCCGGATGGTCACGCTGCGGATGCCGGAGCGCCGCAACGCACTGGGCACCCCGGCTCCGCCGCACGCGGAGCACGAGGTGCCCTGAGCCCTGCCGTCCGGCCCCCTGCTCAGCGGCCGATGATGAGGCTCATCGCCTCGGCCCGGGTGGCCGGGTCGCGCAGCTGGCCGCGCACGCAGGAGGTGATGGTCTTGGCGCCGGGCTTGCGGATGCCGCGCATCGACATGCACATGTGCTCGCACTCGACCACGACGATGGCCCCGCGCGGCTCCAGGATCCGCATCAGCGCGTCGGCCACCTGGCTGGTCAGCCGCTCCTGCACCTGCGGACGGCGGGCGTAGACGTCGACCAGCCGGGCGAGCTTGGACAGCCCGGTGATCTTGCCGCTGGCGGACGGGATGTACCCGACGTGCGCGACGCCGCGGAACGGCACCAGGTGGTGCTCGCAGACCGAGGTCAGCTCGATGTCCTTGACCAGCACCATCTCGTCGTGGCCGAGGTCGAAGGTGGTGGTCAGGACGTCCTCGGGTTCCTGCCACAGGCCGGCGAATATCTCCTTGTACGCCCGCGCGACCCGGGCCGGCGTCTCCAGCAGGCCCTCACGGTCGGGGTCCTCCCCGACCGCGAGCAGCAGCTCCCGGATGGCGTTCTCGGCCCGCTTCTGGTCGAAGGTCCCGACGGCGGGCGGACCGTCGAGCGTCACCGGGTCGATCATGCGGGCCTCGCTTACATGTGGGAAGACTCTGGCTGAACAGCACGGATGCCGCGCCTCCAGGGTACAAACCCTGGTGACGCGGCATCCATTCCCTACGGGATTTGCCTGCGGGAGGCCCCGGTCAGCCCTCGGTGGGCGGCTCGGAGGCCGGCAGCGGAGGCAGCTTCACGATGTCCACCGGAGCGGTGTCGGAGGCGGCGGCGCCGTTGGTGAGCGCCAGCTCCTTCGGCGACTGCACCGGCGGCCGGGTGGACGGCGTGCGGCGGGCGGAGCCCGTCCAGGCCGGCCGGGCCGGGCGCTTGACGACCGGGGCGAAGATCTCGGCGATCTGCTCCTTGTTCAGGGTCTCCTTCTCCAGGAGCTCCAGGACCAGGTTGTCGAGCACGTCGCGGTTCTCGACCAGGATCTCCCAGGCCTCGTTGTGCGCGCTCTCGATGAGCTTCTTGACCTCTTCGTCGACCAGCCCGGCGACCTCTTCCGAGTAGTCGCGCTGGTGGCCCATCTCACGGCCCAGGAACGGCTCCGAGTTGTCGGTGCCGAACTTGATCGCACCGAGGCGCTCGGTCATGCCGTACTGGGTGACCATGGCCCGCGCCGTGGCGGTGGCCTTCTCGATGTCATTCGAGGCGCCGGTGGTCGGGTCGTGGAAGACCAGTTCCTCCGCCGCGCGGCCGCCCAGCATGTAGGCCAGCTGGTCGAGCATCTCGTTGCGGGTGGTGGAGTACTTGTCCTCGTCCGGCAGCACCATGGTGTAGCCGAGGGCCCGACCGCGGGACAGGATGGTGATCTTGTGCACCGGGTCGCTGTACTGGCAGGCCGCCGCGACCAGGGCGTGACCGCCCTCGTGGTACGCGGTGATCTTCTTCTCCTTGTCGGACATGATCCGCGTGCGCTTCTGCGGACCGGCCACAACGCGGTCGATCGCCTCGTCCAGGATGCCGTTGTCGATCAGCTTCTTGTCCGAGCGTGCGGTCAGCAGCGCGGCCTCGTTGAGCACGTTCGACAGGTCGGCGCCGGTGAAGCCGGGGGTGCGCTTGGCGACGGCCGACATGTCGACGTCGGGCGCGATCGGCTTGCCCTTCTGGTGCACCTTGAGGATGTCCAGACGGCCCTGGAGGTCGGGGCGCTCCACCGCGATCTGGCGGTCGAAGCGGCCCGGGCGCAGCAGCGCCGGGTCCAGGATGTCGGGGCGGTTGGTCGCGGCGATCAGGATCACGCCGCCCTTGACGTCGAAGCCGTCCATCTCGACCAGCAGCTGGTTGAGGGTCTGCTCGCGCTCGTCGTGGCCGCCGCCGAGGCCCGCACCGCGGTGCCGGCCGACGGCGTCGATCTCGTCGACGAAGACGATCGCCGGGGCGTTCGCCTTGGCCTGCTCGAACAGGTCGCGGACACGGCTGGCGCCGACACCGACGAACATCTCGACGAAGTCGGAACCGGAGATCGAGTAGAACGGCACCCCGGCCTCGCCCGCGACGGCACGCGCCAGCAGGGTCTTGCCGGTACCGGGCGGGCCGTAGAGCAGCACGCCCTTGGGGATCTTGGCGCCGACGGCCTGGAACTTGGCCGGCTCCTGCAGGAACTCCTTGATCTCGTGGAGCTCCTCGACCGCCTCGTCCGCGCCGGCGACGTCGGCGAAGGTGGTCTTCGGGGTGTCCTTGGTGAGCAGCTTGGCCTTGGACTTGCCGAACTGCATGACCCGCGAGCCGCCGCCCTGCATCTGGTTCATCAGGAACAGGAAGACCAGGACGATGATGACGATCGGCAGCATCGACAGCAGCAGGCTGACGAAGGTGCTCTGCTTCTCGGGACTGACGGTGTAGCCCTCGGTGAGGGAGCTGCTCCGCTCGTTCATCTGCGACTGCAGCTTGTCGGCGATCGCGACACCCTGGTCACCGATGTACGAGGCCTGGAACTTGGTACCGGACGGGGCCTTGCCCGTACCGGCGGGGGACAGCGTGGCGCCGTCCTTCAGCTGGATCTTGATCGTGTTCGAGTCACCGGTGGTGATCTGCGCCGACTTGACGTTGTGCGCGTCGATCGCTGCGACGACCTGACCGGTGTCCACCGTCTTGTAGCCGTTCGAGTCCGAAACGACCTGCATCAGTACGATGACGGCGAGGACGGCCAGCACGATCCACATGATCGGCGCACGGAAGTATCGCTTGACGTCCATCCATGCGGGGCGTTGCCGCCCCGTCCCTCCTGCCACTCAACGGCGCCGTGTGGCTGTGGGCCGCGGCGCATCCGGTCGGTGCTCATGTGAAGAGCGGTTTATTGGACCGTACCGCAGTCGCACCCACCGATGGCGGGAGCGCGGCGACACGGCTGTGGTTCTTTGTCCCCCGGTCCAACGGGCGGGAACGACCTACTGTTCCCGCCCGTAGCCCGAACGAGGCCCTCAGCCGCCGTAGACGTGCGGGGCGAGGGTGCCGATGAAGGGCAGGTTACGCAGCTTCTCCGCGTAGTCCAGGCCGTAGCCCACCACGAACTCGTTCGGAATGTCGAAGCCGACGTACTTCACGTCGATCTCGACCTTGGCCGCGTCCGGCTTGCGGAGCAGGGTGCAGACCTCCAGCGAGGCCGGACCGCGCGAGCCCAGGTTGCCCAGCAGCCAGGACAGCGTCAGACCCGAGTCGATGATGTCCTCGACGATCAGGACGTCCCGGCCGGCGATGTCGGTGTCCAGGTCCTTCAGGATCCGCACCACACCGGAGGACTTGGTGCCCATGCCGTACGAGGAGACGGCCATCCAGTCCATGGTGACCTGCGAGTGCAGGGCCCGGGCGAGGTCGGCCATGACCATCACGGCCCCCTTGAGGACGCCGACGATCAGCAGGTCCTTGCCTGCGTAGTCCCGGTCGATGCGCTCGGCCAGCTCCAGGAGCTTGGCGTCGATCTCGTCCTTGCTGATGAGCACCTTCGCGAGGTCAGCGCCCATGTCGTTCTGGTCCACCGGGGATACGTCCTCAAACGTTCGGGGTCTGTGTGGCCGGCGGCCGGCTCCCCCGGGACGTGCCTCGCCCTCAGTCGCCCTGCCGCCGAAAGACCAGCGTGCCACACCTACGGGTGGCCTCGACGCCCCCGGGTAGGTGCAGCGGCCCCTGACCGCGCCATCCGGTGACCAGCAGGTCGATCGTCTCCAGGTGCCGGGCGAACAGGTCCCCGGCCGGACAGCCCGCGCGCAGCGCGGCCCGGCGCAGGACCCGGCGCCGCACGGCGGGCGGCAGTTCGGCCAGCTTCACGGCGTCCAGGGCGCCCTCGCCGGTGCGGAGGTCGCGTTCCGCCAGGGAGGCCCACTGGTCCAGGGCGTCGGCGTCGTCACGGAACAGCCGGGCGGTACGGGCGAGCGCCTCGACCACGCCGCCGCCCAGGTGCTTCTCCAGCACCGGCAGCACCTCGTGGCGGACCCGGGAGCGGGTGTAGGCGGGATCACAGTTGTGGGGGTCGTCCCAGACCGGGATCGCCTGGGCGGAGCAGGCCTGCCGGGTGGCCGCCCGGTCCAGCTCCAGCAGCGGGCGGCGGTAGCGCCCCTTCTGCGCGGGCATCCCGGCCAGCGAGCGCGAGCCGGAGCCGCGGGCCAGGCCCAGCAGCACGGTCTCCGCCTGGTCGTCCCGGGTGTGGCCGAGCAGCACCGCGATCGCGCCGTGGCGCTCGGCGGCCTCGTCCAGCGCGGCGTAGCGGGCGTCCCGGGCGGCGGCCTCCGGACCGCCGGTACGGCCGACCAGCACCGGGACGGCCTCGACCGGGTCCAGGCCCAGCGAGCGCAGCCGCTCGGCCACCTGGGCGGCGCGGTCGGCGGAGCCGGGCTGCAGGCCGTGGTCGACGGTGACGGCGCCGACCCGCAGGCCGATCTTGGGGGCCTCGAAGGCGGCGGCGATGGCCAGCGCCATCGAGTCCGCGCCGCCGCTGACGGCGACCAGGACCAGCGGGGAGCCGGGGGCGGCGGGGGTGCGGGGCAGCCCGGAGGGGTGGCGGGCGGCGTTGCCGATCAGGGTGGTGCCGACGGCGGCACCCACCAGCGGCGCCCCGGCCGGGCGCTCGCGGGGCTCGCGCACGGGCGCGGTGAAGGTGGTGCCGGCCTCGGCGGCGAGGTCGGTGAGCGTGCGGCGAACGGCCAGGCGTATCGCGGCGACGGCGGGGTGAGGGCCCACGGCGGACGACTCCTCGACGGAGGGGACAGGACTGCGGCGGGCGGCCAGGACCGGCGCACCGCATGAGCGCCGCGTTACCGGGCGCTCACAGATGGTGGCAGAAAGCAGCGACCCGCTACGCCACCCGCGCCACCGGTACGACCACCGTCCCACGTTCGGGTGAATGGAGAAACGTATCTTCACCCACCATCTGCCTGATTGGACCACTCGTACGAGCGGGTTTGACCGCCACCGGCCGGCGACGGCCCCGCCGCGCGGCGGGATCGACCGTCCGGAGGCCGTCCTGGGCGGGCCGGAACGGCCCGGGGCACCCCGGGCCGGGGCTTGCTCAGCGGCCGACCCGGGCGACCCAGGCGGCCGGATCGTGGATCTCCTCCTTGGTCGGCAGGGTGTTCGGGGACGTCCACACCCGGTTGAACCCCTCCATGCCGACCTGCTCCACCACGGCCCGCACGAACACCGCGCCGTCCTGGTACTGCCGCAGCTTGGCGTCCATGCCCAGCAGCCGGCGCAGCACCAGGTCCAGCCGGTTCGCCCCGCGGTCGCGGCGCTGCTGGAACTTCTCCCGGATCTCCGCGACCGTCGGCACCACGGCCGGGCCGACGCCGTCCATCACCACGTCCGCGTGGCCCTCCAGCAGCGACATCACCGCCGTCAGCCGGCCGAGGATCTCGCGCTGCGCGGGCGACTGGACGATCTCCAGCAGGTTCCCCGCCGGGGCGCCCTCCCGGCCCTCCCGGTTGCCCGCCCCCGGCAGCCCGGCCCCCAGCGAACCCGCCGCGTCGCGCAGCCGCTCCAGCAGCGCGCCCGGGTCGACGTCCGTCTCGGCCAGGAAGGACTGCACCTCGGACTGGATGTGGTCGCGCAGCCAGGGCACCGCGGTGAACTGCGTCCGGTGGGTCTCCTCGTGCAGGCAGACCCAGAGCCGGAAGTCCGACGGGTCCACGTCCAGCTCGCGCTCCACGTGCACGATGTTCGGCGCCACCAGCAGCAGCCGGCCCGGCCCCGGCCCCTCGGGGCCCAG
This sequence comes from Kitasatospora sp. NPDC101157, assembly GCF_044768255.1. Taxonomy (NCBI): domain Bacteria; kingdom Bacillati; phylum Actinomycetota; class Actinomycetes; order Kitasatosporales; family Streptomycetaceae; genus Kitasatospora; species Kitasatospora sp. NPDC101157. Next base: position 25,303 of record NZ_JBIWPL010000037.1, read on the forward strand.
CCGCGGCTTGTCGAACAGCGCCGCCGGGCTGTCCGGCGCCTCCAGCGAGGGGCCGGCCGGGGCGAAGGTCTCGTACTGGCCCAGCACCTTGGTCGCCAGGAACGCCAGCAGCGCCCCGACCTCGATCCCGGTCGCCTTCTCCCCCACGGCACCGAAGACGCCGGCGGTGGCACTGTTCGCCCGCCGCGCCTGCAGCTTCGCCACCAGCGGCTGGACGACCGTACGGAAGCCGGCCACGTTCGCCCGCACCCATCCCGGGCGGTCCACCACCAGCACCGGCGTCGCCGTTGCGGCGGCCAGACTGCTCGACCGCATCCCGGTGAACGCCCGCACGTGCTCCTCGGCCTCCAGCGCGTGCCGGCGCAGCTCGGCGACCACCGCCGCCGCCTCCGCCCGGCTCACCTCCGGCCCCGGCCGCACCAACCTCGTCGCGGTTGCGACCGCGAGATTCCAGTCGACCATGTCAGCCCCGCCACTCGCGCTCGTCATGCCCTCACCGTACGTGCTCCCCACCGCCAACGGCAGCCACCCGCCACCAACACCCTGCCCGCCCCGGCCACCCCGGAACCCGGCGCCGACGGCGCCGGTCCGGAGCCGGCGCGGGAGGACGTCCGCCGACACCGTGGCCACCGGGCCACCGGGCCACCGGGAACGGAGCCGTCCCGCCCGGGCCGGCGGCCCGGGGGCCAACCGGTGCGGCGGGCGGGGCGGTTGCCGTGGGCGCGGCGGGTCAGTGGCAGCCGCAGGAGGCGAGGTGGGCGGCGATGCGGTCCATCGCGGCGCGGACGGTGTCGGCGGGGAGGGTGTCGGGGGTGCGGGTCATGACGGCGAAGGTGAGCAGGCGGCCGTCGGCGTCGACGACGGTGCCGGCGAGGGTGTTGACACCGCTGAGGGTGCCGGTCTTGGCCCGGACCAGCCCGGCCGCGTCGGCGGCGCCGGAACCGGAGCCGTAGCGCTTGCCGAGAGTGCCGGTGAAGCCGGCGACCGGGAGGCCGGTGAGGACCGGCCGCAGGGCGGGGTGCTGGTCGGAGGCGGCCAGGGCGAGGATCCGGACCAGGGCGGCCGGCGGGATCTGGTTGCCCTTGTGCAGGCCGCTGCCGTCGTTGAGCACCACCCCGGCCATCGGCACGCCGAGTTCGCCGAGCTGCTGGGTGACGGCGGTCGCCGCGCCCTCGAAGCCGGCCGGCTGGTGCGCGGCCAGGGCGACCTGACGGGCCATCGCCTCGGCGAGCTGGTTGTCGGAGGTGGTCAGCAGCCGCTCCACCAGCCGGGCGACCGTCGGCGACTCGACCCTGCCGAGGACGGGGGCGTCGGCGGCGGCCGGGGCGGCGGCCGGTCCGGCCTTGCCGTCGACGGTGACGCCCTGGGCCGCGAGCATCGTGGCGAAGGTCGCCGCGGCCGCGTCGGCCGGGTCGGCGTACCGATCCGGCGCCTCCTCGCGGCTCCTGGGGTCGATCTTGGCCTCGTCCGCCATCAGCGGGACGACCAGGGCGATGTTCTGGTTGTCGGGGTTCGTCCGGTGCTGCGGGCTGCCCGTGTACAGCGACAGGTCGTAGTCCAGCTTGACCGTGGTGGTGCCGGCCGCCTTGAGCGCGGCCGCGGTCTGCCGGGCGAGCGCCTCCAGCGAGGCGGGGGCGGTGTCGGCGTCGGCGGGCCGGCCGCCGATCTGCACCTGGTCGGCGGGCAGCGCGGTGAGCGTCGGGTCCCCGCCGCCGACCAGGGTGATGGTGCCGGGGTCCGCGCCGCGGACCACCCGGGTGGTGAGCCGGGTGTCGCCGGGTATCAGCGACAGGGCCGCGACCGAGGTGGCCAGCTTGGTGGTGGAGGCCGGGGTGCCCGGGACGTTCTCCCCCGAGCCGTACAGGAGTCGGCCGTCGGCGGCGTCCGCGACGGCGATGGTGACGGTGCCCAGGTTCCGGTCGGAGACGTACGGGCCGAGCGCCTGCTGGAGGCCCTTGGTGGTGGGCACGGGCACGTCGGCCTCCGGGCCGCTCCCGGCGGCGGCCAGCACGGCGCCCGTCGCGGGCGCCGGGGGCGCGGCCGGTGAACCGCTCCCGCTCGGAGCGGGGGTCGGCTGCGCGTACGCCCCGCCCGCTCCCAGCGCCGTTCCGGCGACCAGCAGGGCCGCTCCGCACAGTCCGGCGGCCGTCCCCCTGCGACGGCGCACCGCCCCTCCCCCTGCTCCCACCGACCGGCCCCTTTCCCCAGCACTCACTCCCGTAGGAGACACTTGGATTCTGTCAGTCCCTACCTTGGAGGAACCGTTGGAGTTCGACGTCCTTATCGAAATCCCGAAGGGCTCTCGTAACAAGTACGAGGTCGACCACGAGACCGGCCGTCTGCGGCTCGACCGGATGCTCTTCACCTCGACTCGCTACCCGGCCGACTACGGCTACGTCGAGGGCACGCTCGGCGAGGACGGCGACCCGCTGGACGCCCTGGTCATCCTGGACGAGCCGACCTTCCCCGGTTGCCTCATCAAGTGCCGCGCCATCGGCATGTTCCACATGACCGACGAGGCCGGCGGCGACGACAAGCTGCTGTGCGTCCCGGCGACCGACCCGCGCTGGGAGCACCTGCGGGACATCCACCACGTGTCGGAGTTCGACCGCCTGGAGATCCAGCACTTCTTCGAGGTCTACAAGGACCTGGAGCCGGGCAAGTCCGTCGAGGGCGCCAACTGGGTCGGCCGCGCCGAGGCCGAGGCCGAGGTCACCGCTTCGATCAAGCGTCTGGCGGAGCAGGGCGGCCACTGAGCCGTCGTTCCGACCTCGTTCGCTCCTGGTCCGTTCGGAGCAGTTCGAGGCAGGTCGGGACGGATTCCCGGGGCCGGGGTCCGCGGATGAGTCCGCGGACCCCGGCCCCTGTCGTCCCCGGGAGCCGCTCAGTCCTCCAGCCGGAAGCCGACCTTGATGCACACCTGGTAGTGCTTGATCCGGCCCTCCTCCAGGTGGCCCCGGACCTGCGAGACCTCGAACCAGTCGAGGTTGCGCAGCGTCCGGGAGGCCCGTTCCACCCCGTTGCGGATCGCGGCGTCGACGCTCTCGGTCGAGGACCCGACGATCTCGGTCACCCGGTACACGTGGTCGGTCATGGCGACTCCCTCAGCTGTGCGACGGCCCCCGGTCCACCGTGCACCGGCCCGGGGCCGCCCGCACCCCGGACGGGGTGCGCAGGGGGGCCGCACCGGCCCGCCGGAAGCCCGCCCGGGCCCGGCTAGAAGGCCGCCCGAACCTCGCCGACCGGGGCGCCGCCGCCGAGCAGCGGGGCCGTGCCGATCCGCTCGACGGTGTCGTCCGCGCCGGTCACACCGAGCCTGCGCAGCGCGGCCGCCAGCACCGGGCCGCGGGCCCGCTCCGCGCCGTCGTCGATCTTGAAGGCGAGCGCCCGACCGTCCGGCAGCGCGACCACCTGGACGGCCTCGGCGCCCATCTTGGACAGCGCGCCCGGGACGGCCCGCATCAGCCAGGTGTCGGCCCGGCGGGTGCCGGCCACGTACTCGGGGTGGGCGCGCATGGCGTCGGCGACCCGGCGCTGCGCGGTGCCCTCGGCGGCCAGCACCAGGCCGCGGTAGGCGCGGGCCAGGCCGGTCAGGGTGACGGCCAGCAGCGGGGCGCCGCAGCCGTCCACGCCGGTGTGCACGGGGGTCTCGCCGGTGCCCTCCGCGAGGGCCTCGCGGGCCAGCTCCTGGATCGGGTGCGCCGGGTCGAGGTAGCTGCCGGTGTCCCAGCCGTTGGCGACGCAGGCGGCCAGCCAGCCAGCGTGCTTGCCGGAGCAGTCCATCAGGATCGGTGCGCGCCGCCCGCCGGCGCCGAGCAGCAGCTCCGCCTCGGCCTCGTCCAACGGCAGGTCGGCCGGGGTGCGCAGGGCCGACTCGTCGAGTCCTGCGGAGCCGAGGATGGCCCGGACACCGTCGAGGTGAAACGATTCAGCAGAGTGGCTGGAGGCCGCCAGCGCCAGCAGCTCGCCCCCGATCGCCAGTCCGGCCCGCAGGGTGGCCACCGCCTGGAACGGCTTGGCCGTGGAGCGGGGGAAGACCGGCGCGTCGGGGTCGCCGAGCGCGAACTCCACCGAGCCGTCGGCGGCGAGCAGGACCAGGGTGCCGTGGTGGCGGCCCTCGGTGAAGCCCGAGCGTATGACCTCGGCGAGCACGGGCAGGGTGGCGAGCTGGGACATCGGGTGCCTTCCGGGGGCGAGGGTGGTGGCCGGGAGGAAGCCGGACCCCTACCCGCGCCCGACGACTCACCCGGTCAGAGCGGCCTCTCCGAGAGCAGGTCGTCGACCCGTGCTTCCCCATCACGGTACCTGCGGGTGATCTCGGCATTGCAACCATCGGCCGTCCGCAACAGCCGCTGCCGCCGTCCGGACACCTCGCGCTCGTGGGCGCGCAGCCGTTCCAGGGCGGCCAGCAGCTCCTCCGCCGGGTGCGCGGCGAGGTCGGCGAGCTGGACGTCGCCCATCAGCGCGTCCGCCTCCAGCTGGGACTCCTGGGTGCGCGGCGGGCCGAGGGTGACGTGCCGGGCCGAGCGCCGCACGGTGGAGGGCGCGTCGCTCAGGATGGCCGGCAGCCGGTCCAGCAGATCGCCGCCGGACTCCCCGCCGACCGCCGGGGCGCCGCTGCCGCGGCCACCAGCCCGGGCCGGGAGGGCCGGGCCACCGCCGGGGCGCCGGTCGAGCTCGGCGCGCAGGATGTCCATCCGCCCGTGCAGCAGCCGCCGCAGGTACGACAGGTCGGCCTCCTGCTCCATGGTCTCCCTGCGCAGGATCCGCAGCTGGTCCAGGCCCAGCCGCTCCAGGTCGGGCTCGCCGTCCGGGCCGACCGCCCAGGACGGGGACCCGGGGGCCTGCGCCACCTGCCCGGATCGGTTCCACGCCGCGCCGCTCGTGTCCATCATCCAGCCCACCTGCCGTCGTCCGATCCCGCCCGCTCGCGGCAGCCCGTCCCTGCCGCCGGTCCGGCCCGTCCCCCGACGGGCTCGCGCGTTCCGTCCGTTGGCACGCCCGGGGGCCCCGAAGGGGTTCCGCTCCCCGGCCGGGATCACCCACCGGGGCGACCCCGGACAGAACGCCTGACCTACCGGCTCGACCGCCGGCCGAACCCCGGCCCGGTGCGGCGGACCTCCAGGCGCGCCGGGCCTTCGTACGGTCCCCCAGCGTGCCACCCCATCCGGCGCGCGCGCACCGCCCGTGCACCCGAACGGCCCCCTGGCGAACGGGGGTGGCTGATATGAACAGGGCTTTCCGCAGCAGGAGCAGCGCCCGAACCTGCGCAGGCGCGCGCTGCACGGCGCGCGCCACCCCTTTGCGCGCCCCTCGTGTGCGCCCCCTCACCGTCCCGGTCACCATCCCGGCGCGGGCCCCGGGACCGGCAACCCGCGCGGATTCCGGGATCCCCGGATCCCGGGCTCCCTCGGATTCCCCGGAGGCCCCGCCGGGCCGCACGGCGCTCCGGCACAATGGCGGCATGCGAGCAGTGGTGCAGCGAGTGACCGAGGCCCGGGTGACCGTGGCCGGAGAGACCGTCGGCGCGATCGAGGGGCCCGGGCTCTGCGTCCTGGTCGGCGTGACCCACGAGGACACCCCGGCCAAGGCGGCCCAACTGGCCCGCAAGCTCTGGACGCTGCGGATCCTCCCGGTCAACGGCGAGGGTGTGGAGCAGAGTTGCTCGGACATCGGCGGCCCGCTGCTGGTGATCAGCCAGTTCACCCTCTACGGCGACGCCCGCAAGGGCCGCCGCCCCACCTGGACCGCGGCCGCCCCCGGGCCGGTCGCCGAGCCGCTGGTGGACGAGGTGGTCGCCCAACTGCGGTCGCTCGGCGCCAAGGTGGAGACGGGCCGGTTCGGCGCCGACATGCAGGTGGCGCTGGTGAACGACGGCCCGTTCACCGTCCTCGTCGAGGTCTGAGGCCCCCGGGTCCGGGCCCCGGCAGGCACTACTGCGGGACGATCACGTCCTGGGTGCCCGGGACCGTCCCGGCCAGCAGCACCGCGTCCACCGGAACGTTCCGCTTGACGATCGCCAGCGCGATCGGCCCCAGCTCGTGGTGCCGGGCCGAGGAGGTCACGAAGCCCAGCGAGCGCCCGTCCGGCTCGGAGGCCAGCCGCACCTCGGTGCCGTGCGGGGGCAGCGTCTCCTCGGTGCCGTCCAGGTGCAGGAAGACCAGCCGGCGCGGCGGACGGCCCAGGTTGTGCACCCGGGCGACGGTCTCCTGGCCGCGGTAGCAGCCCTTCTGCAGGTGGACGGCGGTGCTCAGCCAGTCCACCTCGTGCGGGATGGTCCGGTGGTCGGTCTCGAAGCCGAGCCGGGGCCGGTGGCCCTCGATCCGCAGGGCCTCGTACGCCCAGACCCCGGCCGCCGGGCCGAACCCGGCGGTGACCTCGGCCAGTTCGCCGCGCGGCACGAACAGGTCCCGCCCGTACGGGAGTTCGCGGACTGCGGCGGCGCGCTCGACGGAGCCGGTGGCGCCGGCCGGCAGGTGGACCACGGCGTAGTCGGCGGTCGCGTCGGCGACCTCCACCCGGTAGAAGAACTTCATACTCTCCAGGTAGGCCACCAGCGCGCCCTGGGTGCCCGGCTCGACGTGGGCCCAGGTGGTGGCGCCGTCGTCGACCAGGTAGAGGGCGTGCTCGACGTGCCCGTTCGGGGAGAGCACCAGCGCCTCGGTGGCGTGCTGCGGCTCCAGCTGGCTCACGTGCTGGGTGAGCAGCAGGTGCAGCCAGGAGAGGCGGTCCGCGCCGGTGACGGTGACCACGCCGCGGTGCGAGAGGTCGACGAAGCCGGTGCCCTGCGACAGGTTCCGTTGCTCACGGAAGATGTCGCCGTAGTGGGCGGCGACGCCCTCGTCGGCCCCCTCGGCGGGGACGGCTCCGGGCAGGGCAAGCAGCGGACTCTTCACACCGGTCATACCGGCCAGCTTACGACCGGCCGTCCGTCTGCTTCGCGGTGCAGTCGGCGCAGCGGCCGAAGATGGCGAAGTGCTTGAGGTCGGTGTCGAAACCGTGCTCCTCGCGCAGCCGGTCGATCAGCGGCCGGGCGATCTCGGTGCCGGTCTCGGTGACCTTCTCGCAGTCCCGGCAGACCAGGTGCAGGTGGTGGTGGCGGCCGGCCAGGTGGTACGTCGGGGCGCCGTGGCCGAGGTGGGCGTGCGAGACCAGGCCCAGCTCCTCCAGCAGTTCCAGGGTCCGGTAGACGGTGGAGATGTTGACGCCGCTGGCGGTCTTGCGGACGTGGCAGAGGATGTCGTCGGGGGTGGCGTGGTCGAGGACGTCCACGGCCTCCAGTACGAGCTGCCGCTGCGGCGTGAGGCGGTAGCCGCGCTCGCGCAGGTCGGCCTTCCAGTCGCCGGAGAGCTGCCAGTCGGTGGTGCCGGTGTCCGCCACGGTTCTGTCCCTGCCAAGGTCGGGGGTCCTGAGGCAAGTGTAGGGACCGGCCGGGGGCCGGTCCCTACCTCGTGCACAGACCGTGCGATGCCTACTTGAAGAAGGCGATGCCGTCGTCCGGCAGGTCGTTGATGTCCTTGATCAGCTGGGCCGGGCTGAGCACCTTCTTCAGCTGGGCGGACATGTACGGGCGCAGCGGCACGTTCGGGGCGGCCTTCTCGCCGACCCAGAGCAGCTCGCCGTTGACGAAGCCGTACAGCCGCTTGCCGCCGGAGTACTCCGGGGAGCCCTCGATCCGGGCCACCGCGTCGGTGGACACGTCGACCTGCGGCTTGCCGTCGGCCAGCTCGCCGTACCAGATCTCGACCGTGCCGTCGTCACGGACGGAGGAGATCTCGATCCCGCGCGCGCCGGTGGTGCCGTCGTGGTTGCTGGTGATGCGCCAGAACGCGTGCTCGTTCTCCAGCGGACGGACCTTCTCGCCCTCCTCGTTCAGCACCCAGGTGCGGGAGCGGAACTCCAGGAAGGGGCGGCCGTCGTGCCGGATCACGATCTCCTGGCCGAAGTTGCACTTCTCCGTGCCCGGGTCCCCCTCGTTCGGCAGAGGGGCGTATACGCCCGCACCCTCCCAGGTGCCGAGGAGGAAGGCGAGCGGAACGACGTCCTTGTGGAGGTCGGAAGGGATCTCGATCATGTTCCTGGTCGCTGTCGTGGTCGGTGCGGTCTGCCTCAACCGTACGGCAGGGTCAGCGCTGGCCCTGGTAGAGCTTCATCACCGAGAAGATGGCGAACCAGGTGATCAGCACGGCCATGAGGGCCAGCAGACCGTCGAAGAACATTTCCAGACCGGACACGGGGGGCTCCCAGGCGGCGACAGTTGTGGTGGATTTTGCGGGCTCACTCTATCCGTCGTGGTCCGGCCGGTCGCGGTGAGCCCCGCCACGTCGGGTTCCGCGCCCCCGCGTGGGCGCCGTCCAAGGTTTGCCCAAGGGATTCCGCGATGACGGCGGGCGGGGGCGGCGGGACCTCTAAGGTGGCGCCATGTCGAAGAAGCTCGTCATCAAGGTCACCGCCGGGGCGGACGCGCCGGAGCGGTGCTCGCAGGCCTTCACGGTGGCGGCCGTGGCCGTCGCCAGCGGGATCGAGGTCTCGCTCTGGCTGACCGGGGAGTCCTCCTGGTTCGCCCTGCCGGGGAAGGCGGCGGAGTTCGAGCTGCCGCACGCCGCGCCCCTGCCGGACCTGCTGGAATCGATCCTGGCCGCCGGCTCGGTGACGCTGTGCACCCAGTGCGCGGCCCGGCGCGGGATCGAGCAGAAGGACACCGTCGAGGGCGTCCGGATCGCGGGCGCGCAGGTCTTCGTCAGCGAGATCACCGCGGACGGCGTCCAGGCGCTCGTCTACTAGGACCCGCCCGGCCCGGCCCCGGTCCCGTACCGGGCCCGGGCAGGCCCGGCTACCGGGGCTCGTCGTGCGGGTCGTGATCGGGGTGGTCCCGGTCGTGACCGGGGTCGTCCCACTTCGGGTCGTCCCAGCGCGGGTCGTTCCACCAGTCGTCCTCCGGGTCCCGCTTGTTGGCGAAGACCGCGGCGGCGGGCGGGATCACCATGGCGACCACGCACAGGCCCACCGCGGCGCACACCGAGTAGAACCGCACCAAGCCCCAGGCCAGGACGAACATGCCCAGGCACACGCCCATCATGGCGTAGTAGTAGCGCCGCCGGCGCCTCGTCTGCACGTCTTCCACGGTACGGCCGGGGGCCCCTGCGCGGCAGGGGCCCCCGGCGTGGTCGTCCGTCCTGGTCAGACCGCGATCGCGACCTCGACGGCGGTGCCCTGGGAGGCCACCACCTGACGGTCCACGGTCTGGCCCGGGACGAGTGCCCGCAGGGTCCACTTGCCCGGGCGGGCGAAGAACCGGAACTGGCCGGTCGCCGAGGTGGGCACCTCGGCCGTGAACTCGTTGTTCTCGTCCAGCAGCCGGACGTAGCCGTTGACCGGCTCACCGTCGCGGGTCACCGAACCCTGGATGATCGTCTCGTTCGCCACGTCAACTCCTGCCAGGTCCGGGCCGCCGGCCTTCGCACCGCACATGTCTGGTTTTCCCTTCTGACTTACGGGTCGAGCCGGAGGCTCAGTTGCCGAGCTCGATCGGCACGCCGACCAGGCTGCCGTACTCGGTCCACGAACCGTCGTAGTTCTTGACGTTCTGCTGGCCGAGCAGCTCGTGCAGCACGAACCAGGTGAGCGCGGAGCGCTCGCCGATGCGGCAGTAGGCGATGGTGTCCTTCGCCAGGTCGATACCCTCGGCCTCGTACAGGGCCTTGAGCTCCTCGTCGCTCTTGAAGGTGCCGTCGTCGTTGGCGTTCTTGGCCCACGGGATGTTGCGGGCGCTCGGCACGTGGCCGGGGCGCTGGGACTGCTCCTGCGGGAGGTGCGCCGGGGCGAGCAGCTTGCCGGAGAACTCGTCGGGCGAGCGGACGTCGACCAGGTTGAGGTTGCCGATGGCGGCGACCACGTCGTCGCGGAAGGCGCGGATCGAGGAGTCGGCGGCCTGCGCCTTGTACTCGGTGGCCGGGCGGGCCGGGACCTCAGCGACCAGGTCGCGGGAGTCCAGCTCCCACTTCTTGCGGCCGCCGTCCAGCAGGCGGACGTCGCCGTGGCCGTACAGCTTGAAGTACCAGTAGGCGTAGGAGGCGAACCAGTTGTTGTTGCCGCCGTAGAGGACGACGGTGTCGTCGTTGGCGATGCCCTTGGCGCTGAGCAGCGCCTCGAAGCCGGCCTGGTCGATGAAGTCGCGGCGGACCGGGTCCTGGAGGTCCTTCTTCCAGTCGATCCGGACGGCGTTGCGGATGTGGTTCTTGTCGTACGCGGAGGTGTCCTCGTCGACCTCGACGATGACGACCTTCGGGTCGTCCAGGTGGGCCTGGACCCAGTCGGCGTCGACCAGGACGTCGCTGCGGCTCATGGTGGTGTTCTCCATCCGAGGGCGGTTGGCGGAAGGTACTGCTCAGCAGGTGCTGCAGGGTGCCCGAACGGGTGCGGCCCGAATTCCCGTCCGAAATCCTGTCCGAATGACGGGATGGAGGAGCGAGCCGGGGCGACCGGGCGGGGAAGTGCGGGGTACGGCGGCGGCCACCGGCCCGAGGAGCCGGGCGAGGTCACCGGAGAGATCGGCGGCGGGCGTCAACTGCCCTGCCAGAATGCCGACTTAGCGCATTCGACACAGACAGGCGGCCACGCGGCACAGGTCGACCGCCCGCCGCTTCGTGAGATCCGTCTGTCGCTTCATGCCGACGATGCTAGGGACACCGGCGGCCTGCTGTCATCAGCGTATCGAATACCGAGATCCAAACGGTCGGATGATGGGATTCTGCCTCCGGGCGCTCCCGTGGGCCCGGGCCGGACGCCCGGCGGAGGCGCACAACGGGCGGAAACGGCACCGCTCCGCGCGTCGCGCTGGACAGCGCGTCTCGCGGAGCGGACCGGACGAGGTAGAGGGAGGAGGCGGAGCGGGGACGGGCCCGGTGGCGGGCGGCAGCGCCCGGTCAGCCCAGCAGCTTGACGTCCTTGCCCTCGAAGGACAGCTGGAGGCCGTCCGGCAGCGGCGTCACCCCGTCCTTGGCGGCCAGCTTCAGCCCGGCCGGCATCGAGTCCAGGGTGAAGCCGGCCGGAGCGACCTTCCGGTTGGCCAGCCCGGCGAACATCTCGGCCAGCGAGCTCAGCTTGAGGCCGTCCACGGTGACGGTGTTGCCCTCGTTGTGCACGGTGGCCTCACCGACCGAGACCGGCCCCAGCGAGGCCTTGACCTTGCCCGGACCGCCGTACGACAGGCTCAGCCGGGAGTTGGCGCCGCCCGGCAGCGGGGCACCGCCCAGCAGCTGGGAGGCCGGGGGGAGCAGCTGGGCGAGGTCCTGGTAGGTGATCACGCCGCTGCCGGTGCCGCTGTCCATGGTGGCGCTGTTCAGGCTGTCGCTCACCTCGACGCCCGAGAGCTTCGCCTTGAAGGAGTGCAGCGCGACCTGCTGGCCGTTGTTCCGGACGGTCAGGCCGTCCGAGGAGATCCGGACGTCGTCCAGCTTCTTGGACACCGCCTGGGTCAGGAACGGGAAGCCCTCGATCGTGACGTCCGGCCGCCGGCTCATCTGGCCGCTCTTCACCAGTTGGTCGGCGGCCTCGTCCTCGGCCACGCCGACCGCGATCCGGTCCGCGCCCACCAGCAGGCCGGCGACCACCGCCAGGCCGATCGTCGCCTTCAGCCATCCGCGCATCGTGTCCCCCGTCGTCGCCGGTCGCCGTCGTCGTTCCGTCCCGGAGCCGTTCCGTCCCGGAGCCGTCTCGTTCCGCAGGCGTTCCGTCCCGGAGCCGTCCGGACGCGGCTCCTTCCGCACGACCGTACGACGTCCCGCCCCGGAAGGTGGTTCCGGGGCGGGACGCGGTCATGACGTACCCGGCTCAGCCGGCCAGCAGGTCGGTGGCCATCCAGATCAGCGGCGCGGCCACCGCGAGCGGCAGCGCCACGCCCGCCGTCATGTGCACGAAGCGGGACGGGAAGTCGTACGCCGCGACCCGGCGGCCGATCAGCGCGCCCAGCCCGGCGAGCGCCCCCAGCGCCACCGGCGCGCCCACCAGGAAGCCCAGCAGCACCGCCGCCACCAGGCCCAGCACCGGGCCCAGCTGCTTCGGGCCGGGCAGCGGCGTCGCCGCCAGCAGGGTGGCCAGCGCCACCGCGCCGACCCCGGCCGGCACCCAGTCGGCCAGCAGCAGCGTGGTGCACAGCGCCGTCACCACGGTGGCCGAACCCAGCACGGTCAGCGCGTAGAACCGCTCCTTCGGATCCGAGGGACGGAACGTCTGCAGCACCAGGACCAGCAGGAAGAACCCGCCCAGAGCGCCCACCACGGCAGCCGCGTCGCCGTCGGAGTCCGCCAGCAGCACGGCCACGTCCGCGGCGAGCCCGGCCAGCGCGGCGAGCAGGATGCCCTGACGGGCCGGCCACATGCCGTTCAGCCGGAACCAGCCGGCCGCCGTCAGCAGCTGCAGCAGCGCAACCACCAGGGCCAGCGCCACCTGCCCCAGCGCGGCGCCCCCGGCCAGCAGCGCGGCCGCGCCCGCCGTGATCAGGGCGGGCTGCAGGCCCGGGTCGATGATCGGCGAACCGGTCCGGCCGCCCGGGGCGGCGGAGGGCGCGGCGGTCGGCGCGGCGAGCGGGGTCGGCTGCGCGGGGAGGGAGCCGCACGGCGGGGCGGCGGGGGCGTCCGGGCGCTTGAGCGTCATGGTCGGCGGGTCGAAGCCCGCTCCGGCCTCCGGCATCCCGGCGGCCGGCATCCCTGCCGGGGGCATCCCGGCGGCGGGCGCGGCCTGCTGCGGGGCGGGCTGCGGGGCCGGAGCCGCGTGCCGCGCCCGCGAGGGCTGCTGCGGCTGCACCGGAGGGTGCTGAACCGGAGGCTGCGGCTGCTGCGCCGGAGGCCGTCCGAGGTGCTGCGGCGGGGCTACCGGCATCGCGCCGGAGACCCGCACCGGCGGCAGCAGCGTGGTGGCCGCCGCGTCGTCCAGCGGCGGAACGGGCGGGAGCACCGTGGTCGCGGGCCCGTCGTCGAACGCGGGCACCGGCGGCAGCAGGGTGGTGGCGGCCGCGTCGTCGAAGGCCGGAACCGGCGGCAGCAGCGTGGTCGCCGCCTCGTCGTCCACCGGATAGCCGTACGGGTGCTGCGCCGCGTACTGCGGCGGCTGCTGCGGATGCGGCTGGGGCTGCGGGGGCTGCTGCGGCCAGGTGCCGTAGCCGCCGCCGTGGTTCGGGTCGTTCATGTCCGTCACGCCGCTCACCCTCCCGCGAACGGCGGGAGGACCTCGACCGTCCCGCCCTCGGTCAGGGCCACCGTCGCGTGGTCCCGGCCGCCCACCTGCGCGCCGTCGACCAGGTACGAGCAGTGTCCGAGCAGCTGGACGAGCTTCGGCCGGTCGGCGTGCCGCTCCCTGGCCGCGGCCAGCGCCTCCGCCAGGGTCGCCGCCTCGTACGGCTCCTCGGCCAGCCCGGCCTCGGACTTCGCCGCCGCCCAGTAGCGGATCGTCCCGCGCGCCCGGGCGCCGCTCGCGGGCTCGGTGGTCGCGCCCATCGGGCCACCCCTTCCGTTCGTCCTCGCCCGGTCCCGGTGGCCCGGTCCGGCTCACCACCGGAGCTCCCGCCCGACCACCCGAACGATGGACCCGGGCAGCGCCGCCGATGTGCGTCCCATGATGGCGTGTCCGCCGGTCGGAGCGGCAATCGCCCTGGCCGGACGGGCCCGGGGCGGCGCGCGAAGCTGTGGCCAGGCTCACCCGGCGCACGCCCGGATTGGGCGAACCGCCTGATTCGCGCACTCCCGGCGCGCAGGGCAGTCGGCTATCCTCGTGGACCAAGAGGGATCCGGGCAGAGTCGCCCCCGGGTCCTTTTGTGCTTTCAGGACGCCAGTACGGACGTTCGTGCGATTCGTCGGCCCACCCCCGGCGCGCCGCAGGAACCGCCCCGCCTCGCGGCACAAGGACGTGCCGGCCCGGCGGGGTGTCGTCACCCGGCGCCGGGCCGCCACCCGGGACCGGACCAGACCGGAGGGTTCGCGGGATGAACAGGGCAGGAACGGCGCGCCAGGGGTTGCGGGACCCCCGGTGCGCCGCGCGCTCCCCCGAAGCCGCCCGGGCGTCCTCCCCCCTCCCCTCAGCACCTGCGTCCTCCGGCTGCGGCGGCAGCCGGGACGCGACCGCGACGACCCGGAAAGGGGACCACCGGGTATGAGTTCTCTCCTCCTGCTCACCAATGCGCTGCAGCCGTCCGCCGAAGTGCTGCCGGCCCTCGGCCTGCTGCTGCACAACGTCCGGGTCGCGCCCGCCGAGGGATCCGCCCTGGTGGACACCCCCAGCGCGGACGTCATCCTGGTCGACGGACGGCGCGACCTGCCGCAGATCCGCAGCCTGTGCCAGCTGCTGCGCTCCACCGGCATCGGCTGCCCGCTGATCCTGGTGGTCACCGAGGGCGGCCTGGCCGCCGTGACCGCCGAATGGGGCATCGACGACGTCCTGCTGGACACCGCCGGACCGGCCGAGGTCGAGGCCCGGCTGCGGCTCGCCCTGGGCCGCCTGCAGGTCGCCGTCGACGACAGCCCGATGGAGATCCGCAACGGCGACCTCTCGGTCGACGAGGCCACCTACTCCGCGAAGCTCAAGGGCCGGGCACTCGACCTCACCTTCAAGGAGTTCGAGCTGCTCAAGTACCTCGCCCAGCACCCCGGCCGGGTCTTCACCAGGGCCCAGCTGCTGCAGGAGGTCTGGGGCTACGACTACTTCGGCGGCACCCGGACGGTGGACGTCCACGTCCGGCGGCTGCGCGCCAAGCTCGGTGTCGAGAACGAGCAGCTGATCGGCACCGTGCGCAACGTCGGCTACCGCTTCGTCGTCCCGGAGAAGGCCGAGAAGAGCGAGCGCCCGGACCTCTCCCCGCGCTCCTCGACCCCGCTGGAGGCCTGACCGCACGGGCCGGGCGGGCCGTCCCCCGCCCGGCTCGTCCGGATCCGTCCCGGTACGACCCCCGAATCGGCCACAGGTCCCACTGCCGCCCCGGGGGCCACACGCGTAGACTCCCTCTGTGGCCAAGGTGACGCGCGACGACGTAGCCCGACTGGCTGGGACCTCGACCGCGGTCGTCAGCTACGTGATCAACAACGGGCCGCGCCCGGTCGCGCCCGCGACCCGGGAGAAGGTCCTCGCGGCGATCGAGCAGCTCGGCTACCGGCCGAACAGCGTCGCCCAGGCGATGGCCTCCCGACGGACCAACCTGATCGGCATGGTCGTCCCCGACGCCCGCCAGCCCTTCTTCGCCGAGATGGCCCACGCCGTCGAACGGGCCGCCTCCGAGCGCGGCAAGCTCGTGCTGATCGGCAACTCCGACTACGTCGACGACCGCGAGGTCCACTACGTCCGCGCCTTCCTCGGCATGCGGGTCTCCGGGCTGATCCTGGTCAGCCAGGGCCCCTCGCAGCGCGCCGCCGAGGAGTTCGCCGCGATGGAGGGCGCGAAGGTGGTGCTGCTGCACCGCCGCCCCGAGGCGATCGACGACGTCGCGGTGGTCACCGACGACGTCGGCGGCGCCGAGGCCGTCGTCCGCCACCTGCTGGAGGTGCACGGGCACCCGTACGTGGCCTGCTTCGGCGGCCCGGTGGAGTCCCCCGCCCCCGGCGACCCGGTCATCGACCACGTCGAGGGCTGGCAGCGCGCCATGGACGCCCACGGCGTCCCCACCGCGCCCCACCTGATCGACGCCCCCTTCCACCGCTACGGCGCCTACGAGGTCGCGCTCGACCTGCTGCGCCGGCCGGACCGGCCGCGGGCGGTCTTCTGCTCCACCGACGACCAGGCCATCGGCGTGCTGCGGGCCGCCCGCGAGGTCGGCCTGCGCGTGCCCGAGGACCTCGCGGTCGCCGGCTTCGACGACGTGCCCGAGGCCGCGCTCGCCGACCCGCCGCTGACCACCGTCGCCTCCGACCGCGACGCGATGGCCCGGGCCGCCGTGGACCTGGTGCTGGACGACTCCCTGATGGTGCCCGGATCGGACACCGAGCGGGTCCGCAAGTTCCCGTCCCGCCTGGTCATCCGCCGTTCCTGCGGCTGCGACGGCGCCACGCCCGGGCGGGCCCTGCCGGAATGACCGGACGGGGAAGCGGCCGGAGCCACCCGAGCGGAACGTCCGGTTCCGCTCCCTGGGCGGCCTGACCAGGCTTTATGAGAAGCCAACGCGCTTCTCGGGGCGTTCTGAGCCGCTTCTCATCCGGCCCTCATCCACCGGGCGGAGCTTGGTCGGCATGAGCGAACAGCAGCAGCACCCCGACGAGCAGTACGGCCCGTACGAGCAGCCCCGCGTCATCGAGGGCACCGTGCTCGGCCACGGCGCCGGCAGCACCGACCCGCGCACCGGCCACGGGTACCGCGAGGACCACTCCGGCGGCGCCTTCGACGGACCGCCCCCTCCCCCTCCCATGCCGCCCGAGCCCCCCACCCTGCTCGGCCACCCCGCCGGGCCCGAGGACCACCGCGGCCACGGCGGCCGGGCCCGCCGCGGCCTGCTGCGCGGACGGCTCGCCCTGGTCACCGCCGTCGCCGCGATCGCCGCCGTCATCGGCGGGGTCACCGGAGGCGTCGTCGCCGCCGACCGGCAGTCCTCCGACTCCCGCGTCAGCACCGTCGCCAGCCCGGTCTCCGCCCGCACCGACGGCACCGCCAACGTGCCCGCCATCGCCTCCGCCGTCTCCCCCAGCGTCGTCCAGATCACCGTCAAGAGCGGCAACGGCACCGCCACCGGCACCGGCGTCGTGCTGAACGGCAGCGGCCGGATCCTCACCAACTTCCACGTGATCGACACCGCGGCCGGCGGCAGCGGCCGGATCACCGTCACCTTCAAGGACGGCTCCGCCGCCCCCGCCACCGTGACCGGCACCGACAAGAAGCTCGACGTCGCCGTGATCACCGCGACCGGCGCCAAGAACCTCTCCCCCGCCGTCCTCGGCGACTCCTCCACCGTGGCCGTCGGCGACCCGGTCGTCGCCATCGGCAACCCCGACGGCCTCACCGGCACCGTCACCTCCGGCATCATCAGCGCCGAGAACCGCGACGTCACCGTCCAGCTCGACGAGGGCTCCACCAGCGGCAACGGCGGTTTCGGCTTCCCCGACCTGCCCGGCCTGCGCGGCAGCATCCCGCAGCAGCAGAGCGGTGGCGACACCACCACCTACAAGGCGTTCCAGACCGACGCCGCCCTCAACCCCGGCAACTCCGGCGGTCCGCTGATCAACGCCAACGGCCAGGTCATCGCCATCAACTCGGCCATGTACGCCCCGAACGGCGCCAACTCCACCGCCGGCGGCGGCAGCAGCACGGCCGGCAGCGTCGGCCTCGGCTTCGCCATCCCGATCAACGACATCAAGCAGGTCCTGCCGAAGCTCGAAGCCGGCCAGAGCCTGTGAGCCACAATCCCTGAGAACCGGTAAGCGTCCGCGAGGCGGACAATTGCTCCCAGCAGGCCCTCCATCCGACGAGAAAGGGCACCAGCCCATGACCCCGTCCGCCGACGACCGCACCACCGCCGAGGCCGGCCACCCCTCCGCCCGGCTCCTCGTGGTCGACGACGAACCCGCCCTCCGGGACGCCCTGGAGAGCAGCCTCGCCTTCGAGGGTTACGAGGTCGCCACCGCCACCGACGGCTACGAGGCCCTGGAGTCCGTCGAACGCGACAGGCCCGACCTCGTCCTGCTGGACATCATGATGCCCCGGATGGACGGCCTCACCGCCGTCCGCCGGATGCGCTCCCGCGGCGACACCGTCCCCGTCCTGATGCTCACCGCCCGCGACGCCGTCGGCGACCGCGTCACCGGCCTCGACGTCGGCGCCGACGACTACCTCGCCAAGCCCTTCGAACTCGACGAACTCCTCGCCCGCGTCCGCGCCCTGCTGCGCCGCAACGCCCTCGCCACCGAGGCCGCCGCCCGCGCCGCCGCCGAGGACGACAGCGAGGTGCTCGCCTTCGGCGACCTGCGGATGAACACCGCCACCCGCGAGGTCACCCGCGCCGGCAAGCCGGTGGAACTCACCCGCACCGAGTTCATGCTGCTGGAGATGTTCCTCGCCCACCCCCGCCAGGTCCTCACCCGCGAGCAGATCCTCAAGGCGGTCTGGGGCTTCGACTTCGAACCCTCCTCCAACTCCCTGGACGTGTACGTGATGTACCTGCGCCGCAAGACCGAGCAGGGTGGCATGCCGCGCCTGATCCAGACCGTACGCGGCGTCGGCTACGCCCTGCGCCCGGCCGCCGGCGCCGGCGCGTGAACACAGTTCCGCCCCCGCCGCTGGTGCCGCCGCGCACCCCGGGCCGACGCGAGCGGATCGTCCACTGGTACCGCTCCCGCTCGCTGCGCGGCCGCCTCACCTTCCTGAGCGCGGCGGCGGTGGCGGTGGCCATCGCGCTGTCGGCGCTGGCGTGCTGGTTCATCGTGGAGCGACAGCTGTACGGCCAGGTCAGGACGGAACTGCTCAACGCACCGCAGCCCCGAGGTGTCCCGTCCGTCCTGTACTGCGCCAACTCCCCGCAGGAGACGCCGACACCGCAGGGCACCTCGGCGTCCGAGGGCAGCACTCCGTTCAGGGACGTCCAGTTCGTCCTCTCGAACACCGGCCAGGTCTGCTTCATCGACCGCGGCGGCCGGGCGGTGCTGACCGAGCCGGGCGACGCAAAGGCCTACCACCTCAAGCCGGGCCAGTCGATCGTCCGCGACGGCAGCTACGCCAACGGCGACCCGGCCGTCGTCCGCATCACCGCCGTCCAGAACCACAACGTCGGCCCGGTTCTCGTCATGGTCGCGACCCCGACCCTGCCCATCGAGGATTCCCTCCAGGGCCTCGCCATCCTCCTCGCCTCCGTCTCCCTCGGCGGCATCCTCCTCGCCGCCGTCGCCGGCCGTCTCGTCGCCCACTCCTCCCTCAAGCCCGTCGACCGGCTCACCGACGCCGTCGAGCACATCGCCCGGACCGAGGAGGTCGGCACCACCATCCCGGTGCGCGGCGAGGACGAGATCGCCCGCCTGTCCACCTCCTTCAACTCGATGAGCACCGCCCTCGCCAACTCCCGCGAGCGCCAGACCCGGCTGATCGCCGACGCCGGCCACGAGTTGCGGACGCCCCTCACCTCCCTGCGCACCAACGTCGACCTGCTGATCCGCAGCAACGACACCGGCCGCCCGCTGCCCCCGGCGACCAAGACCAAGCTGCTGGGCAACATGAAGGCCCAGATGCAGGAACTCACCGTCCTGATCGGCGACCTCCTCCAGCTGTCCCGCCCCGACACCCCGAAGGCCGGCCCCAGCCTCACCGTGGTCGCCCTGCACGAGATCGTCGGCCGGGCCGTCGAACGGGCGAAGCTCCGTGGCCCCGGGCTGGTCTTCGAGGTGAGCACCGAGCCCTGGTACACCCACGGAGACGCGGCCGGCCTGGAGCGCGCCGTGATCAACCTGCTGGACAACGCGGTCAAGTACAGCCCGCCCGGCGGCACGATCGAAGTCCACCTCCACCAAGGCGTGCTGACCGTCCGTGACCACGGCCCCGGCATCCCGCCGGACGAGCTGCAGTACGTCTTCGACCGGTTCTGGCGCTCCCCCTCCTCGCGCCAACTGCCCGGCTCCGGCCTCGGGTTGTCGATCGTCGCGCAGAGCGTCCGGGAGGCGGGCGGCGAGGTCACCCTCGGCCCGGCCGAGGACGGCGGCCCCGGCGCCCTGGCCACCGTACGACTGCCGGGCGGCCCCGTCCCCGAATAGCCGGGAAACAGGACGGGCGGGGCGCCCCGACAGCGCCCCGCCCGTCCTCATCGTCGGCTCACGGTCAGTCGATGTCGCTGCCCGGGCCGAGGACCTTGATCCGGTCATGCGCCGGCGGCTTCAGCGGCGAGGCCGCCGAGCTGTGGGCCGCCAGGTAGGCCGTGAAGACGTCCAGGTCGGAGGCGCCGACGAGCTTGTCGGTGCCCGCCGCGAAGGCCGGGAAGCCGTCGCCGCCGCCGGCCAGGAACTCGTTGGCCGCGACCCGGTACTTGGCGGCCGGGTCGACCGGCGCGCCGTTCAGCCGGATCGAGTCCACGACCACCCGGTCCGCGCCGGTCCTGCGCATGTCCAGGGTGTAGTGGAGGTTCGAGGACGCCTGGAGGACCTTCGGCGCCGCGTCGTTGAGCCCGCTCACCTGCTGCTGCAGCAGCTGGACCAGCTGGGCGCCGGTCAGCGTCTTGACCTGCATCATGTTGGTGAACGGCTGGACGGTGAACGCCTCGCCGTAGGTCACCACGCCGTCGCCCTCACTGCCCGAGGCCTTGTACACCAGGTCGGAGCGCAGTCCCCCGGGGTTCATGAAGGCGACCTGCGCCCCGCCCTTGGGGCCCGGGGCGAGCCCCTCCAGCTGCGCGTCCGCGATCACGTCCCCGAGCGGCTTCTCCAGGTCACTGCTGCCGCGGCCGTTGATGTCCGCGGAGATGTAGCCGATCGGACGGTTGGCGATCGGGGCGGCCAGCTTGGCGTAATGGTCGATCAGCGCCGTCATGTCGGGCGCCTTCGGGACCGTGCGGCGTACCACGTGGTTCTCGGCCTTGACCGAGGGACGGACGATCTCGCCGGTGTTCTTGTCCAGCTTCATGTCGATCTCGGTGAACAGCCGGCCGAAGGAGGCGGCACTGGTGACCGAGCGCGGCACGCCGTTGGGGTCCGGGATCTCGCAGGCGTACGCGTTGTGGGTGTGGCCGGTGACGATGGCGCCGACGGCCGGGTCGATCTTCCTGGCGATGTCGACGATCGGGCCGGAGATGCCCTGGCCGGCCGGGCCGCAGTCGTAGTTGTAGACGCCGCTGGCCGGGTAGCCGCCCTCGTGGATCAGCGCGACGATCGAGTTGACGCCCTTGGCCTTGAGCTCCGCGGCGTACTTGTTGATCGTGGTGACCTCGTTGGCGAACTTCAGGCCCTTGATGCCCTCCGCGGTCACGATGTTCGGCGTGCCCTCCAGGGTGACGCCGATGAAGCCGATCTTCACGCCCTGGGACTTGGTCACCCAGTACGGCGGCAGCAGGGTCTTGCCGGTCTTCTCGTCGGTGACGTTGGCCGACAGGTAGTTGAAGTTGGCGCCCTTGAACGTGCGGCCGGGCTCGTAACACCCGTCGGTCGGGTGGCAGCCCCCCTCCTGCTTGCGCAGCAGCTCCGCCGCGCCCTGGTCGAACTCGTGGTTGCCGACCGAGGTGACGTCCAGCCCCAGCTTGTCCATCGCCTCGATGGTCGGCTCGTCGTGGAACAGCGCCGAGGTGAGGGGGCTGGCGCCGACGATGTCGCCGGCCGCGACGGTGATCGAGTCGTCGGCCGGGATCCGCGCCTTGCGCAGTTCGGTGGCCAGGTACTCGATGCCACCGGCCGGGGTCGAGACCACCTGGCCGGTGGCCGGGTCGACCTCCTTGATCGTGCCGGAGGAGCCGACCGGGGGCTCCAGGTTGCCGTGGAAGTCGTTGATCGCCAGCAGCTGGAGGTTGACGGTCTTGTGACGCTTGGCGTTGGCGTCGGCGGCCTGAGCGGCCGTCGGCACGACCACCGTGCCGAACAGACCTGCGGCGGCGACGACGGCGAACGCCGCCCGTCGGGATCTGACGGTGAGCATGAGGGAACCCCTGCACTCGAAGGACCGCGCGGCGGTTGAGGACACCGGGCGTGCGCGATGAGGTGCGCGAGTGCAGCCTAGGGTCAACGCGCGTAGCTGTCAGGACGTCGAACGTAACGAGAGCATTACCTGCTGACGAACCATCGCGACAGGGCCGGGACGGGCAGCCTGCGTACGACCGGCCGACCCGGCTGACGACGGACGGTCAGACCCCCGGCTCTGCCGCCAACTGCCGCTCTGCCCGAGTCCGTTCGGCCACCGCGTCCTCGGTCATCGCGCGGTCGGTGTACACCAGTGGCCGCTCGGTGTCGGTGATGATGTGCTTCACCACCTGGACGTTGCCGTTGACGTCCCACACCGCGATGCCCGGCGACAGGGTCGGGATGATCTCCACCGCCCAGCGCGGCAGACCCAGCACCCGGCCGGTGGCCCGCGCCTCCTCGGCCTTCTGCATGTAGATCGTCCGGGTGGAGGCCATCTTCAGGATCGCCGAGGCCTCCTTGGCCGCCGCACCGTCCACCACGTCCGACAGGTGGTGCACCACCGCGACGAACGAGAGACCGAGCCGTCGGCCGAACTTCAGCAGCCGCTGGAACAGCTGGGCCACGAACGGACTGTTGATGATGTGCCAGGCCTCCTCGACCAGGAAGATGCGCTTCTTCCGGTCCGGCCGGATCCAGGTGTGCTCCAGCCACACCCCGACGATCGCCATCAGGATCGGCATCGCGATCGAGTTGCGGTCGATGTGCGAGAGGTCGAAGACGATCAGCGGCGCGTCCAGGTCGATGCCGTCGGTCGTCGGGCCGTCGAACATGCCGCGAAGGTCACCGTCGACCAGCCGGTCCAGCACCAGCGCCACGTCCAGGCCCCAGGACTGCACCTCGTCCACCGCCACGCCCAGCGACTCCACCGAGGACAGCTCGGGGTTGCGCAGGGTGTCGATGATGTCGTCCAGCACCGGCTGGCGGTCCTTCACCGTGGCCACCACATGGGCGTGGGCGGCCTTCAGCGCGAAGCCCGCCCGCTCCTCCAGCCCGCGCCCCATCGCCACCTCGATGATGGTGCGCAGCAACGACAGCTGCCCGGTCTGGGTGATCGCCGGGTCCAGCGGGTTGAGCTTCACCCCGCCGTCCCGGGCCGCCATCGGGTCCAGCCGGATCGACTTTATGCCCAGCGCGTCGGCGATCAGGTTCCACTCGCCCACGCCGTCCTCGCCCTGGGCGTCGAGCACCACGACCTGCCGGTCACGGAACCTCAACTGCCGCAGTACGTAGGTCTTCTCCAGCGCCGACTTGCCGTTGCCGGACTCCCCCAGCACCAGCCAGTGCGGGGCCGGCAGCTGCTGCCCGTACAGCTGGAAGGGGTCGTACACGTAGCCCTTGCCGCTGTACACCTCGCGCCCGATGATCACGCCCGAGTCGCCGAGCCCCGGTGCGGCCGTCGGCAGGTAGACCGCCTGCGCCTGGCCGGTCGAGGTGCGTACCGGCAGCCGGGTGGTCTCCACCTTGCCGAACAACAGGCTGGTGAACGCGTCGGTGAGGTTGCCGAGCGCCATGGGCGGCCTCCTGGTGCCAGCGGTAGGGGTGGACGGGTGCGGTGCGGACGGACGGGCGCGGCGGTCAGCGGCGGATGCCGGTGGCGAACGGCAGGGTGTTGACGAACGCCCGGTGGTGCTCGCGGTCGCACCACTCCAGCTTGAGGTAGCTCTTGCCGGCCGACGCCCGGATGGTCCGCTTGTCGCGGGCCAGCGCCTCGGGATTGCGCGAGGAGACCGTGATGTAGCCGACCAGGTTCACCCCGGCCGCGCCGGAGGCCAGGTCGTCGCCGCGCTGGTCCACCCGGCCGGTGTGGGCCAGGTCGCGCGGGTCGACGGTGCGGTTCATCTTGGCCGCACGGCTGGCCTCCGCCTCGTCGTTGGTCTTCTCCGTCAGCATCCGCTCGATCGCGACGTCGGTGGGCTCCAGGTCCATCGTCACCGCGACCGTCCGGATCACGTCCGGGGTGTGCACCAGCAGCGGGGCCAGGAAGTTGACGCCCACCGGGGTGAGCGGCCACTCCTTGATCCACGCGGTGGCGTGGCACCACGGCTCCCGGGTCGCCGACTCGCGGGTCTTCGCCGTCAGGTACTGCGGGTGGGTCGCGTCCAGCTCGGCCGGCCAGGCGTTGCGCCGGGACATCGCCTGGATGTGGTCGATCGGGTGGTCCGGGTCGTACATCGAGTGCAGCAGCGAGGACAGCCGCGCCTGGCCCAGCGGCTGGCGCACCCGGATGTCCGCCTCGGCCAGCCGGGCGCAGATGTCGGTCAGCTCGCGGGCCATCACGGCCGCCAGCCCGTCGTCGTCCCGGGACGGACCGCCGGCCGCGCGCTTCTCGTAGGCGCTGCGGCCCATCGCGTGCGCCTCGGCCGCCAGGTCACGGGTGTAGTGCATGCAGGCCACCAGGTACGCCCGGTGCTGCTCCGAGGAGGTCGACACCATCGACTGCAGCTGGTCGTACGACTCCTGCAGCCAGCGCGGGGCGTCGTGGTCGCCGCGCCGCTCCACGTCCTTGGCGTGCGCGTCCGGGTCGGCCGGCAGGGTGCGGGCCAGGATCTGCAGCCGGGTCACGAAGCCGTCCCCGTTGGCGACGTGCTTCAGCAG
Organism: Kitasatospora sp. NPDC101157; assembly: GCF_044768255.1. NCBI lineage: Bacteria > Bacillati > Actinomycetota > Actinomycetes > Kitasatosporales > Streptomycetaceae > Kitasatospora > Kitasatospora sp. NPDC101157. Next base: position 49,513 of record NZ_JBIWPL010000037.1, read on the forward strand.
CGTCCCGAAGCGGTCGACCAGCGCCTCCTGGTCCTCCGAGTCCCGCAGCCCGACGCCCGGGCCCTCGATCTCGATCGCGGCCGTCACCGTCCGCCGCTCCAGGTGCATCAGCACCCCGACCTCGTCCGGCCCGAACGGCGCGGTCAGCCAGCGCAGCCGCCCCACCCCGGGCGGCGGGCCGATCTCCACCTCCCGGCCGTCCATCCGGGTGCCCGCGTCCATCGCGTCCGAACGCCACACCCCGCGCCCGCTGCGGACCGTCCGGCGGTAGGTGCGGTTGATCTCCACCCACTTGTAGAACGTCCGCTTGCGGTACGGCACGTAGACCGCCGCTATGGCCAGCAGGGGCAGGCCGAGCAGACCGGCGATCCGCAGCGGCAGGACCGGCATCAACAGGCCCCAGAGCATCCCGACGAACGCACCGAAGATGATCAGCAGGATCTCGCCGGACTCCCGGTTCCGGCCGATGGGCGCGTTCGGGCGGGCCTTGCCGATCAGGTAGGTGCGGCGCTGGTGCACGTACGGCTGGGCGTACTGGGCTCCGTACTGGCCGAGCGGTTCACTGCTCACTTACCCGTCACCCTCCCTTCGCTGGATTGCTGTCGCGGATCGGAACCGGGGCCTGCGGCGGCCCGGCCTGCGGCGGTGGGGCCGGCGTCCGGCCGGCGTGCGCGGCGATGCCGGGCGCGACCGAGCCACCGCCCGCACCGCCACCACCCGCACCCGCCGCCTGCGGACCGCGGTCGCCGTGGGTGGTGATGCCCTGCTTCATCAGGTTCGCGGTGCCGTTGATCATTGCCGAGCCGGCCTGCACCGCGCTCGCCCGGGCCCGGCGCATGTTCAGCATCTCGTCGCCGAAGGTCGGCACGAAGCGGTACACCGCGGCGCTCGCGAAGATGGACAGGAACAGGATCGCCAGCCCGGACAGCACCCGGGCGAAGTCGTCGTTGGCCCCGGCGCCGGTCGCCACCGCGCCCGCCAGACCCAGGATGATCACGATGATCGGCTTCGCCAGGTCCACCGCCAGCATCATCCCGGCCCACCGGCGTACGTGCTTCCACAACTGCCGGTCCACCAGCCCCGCGTACACCGCCGTCCCCAGCAGCGCCCCCACGTACAGCATCGCCGCCCGGATCACCAGCTCGATCCAGAGCACCGCCGCCGCCAGCACCGCCACCAGCGACACGATCACCAGTATCAGCGGGCCGCCGCCGACGTCCCCCTTCTCCAGGGTGTCCGCGAAGCCGCTCAGGTACGTCCCGGTGTCCGACTTCGTCCCGACCGCGATCGCCTTGGTCAGCCCGTCCGTCACGCTCACCACGGTGAACAGGATCAGCGGCGTGAACGCGGAGGCCACCACCGTCAGCCACAGGAAGCCGACCGCCTCCGAGACCGCCGTCGTCAGCGGCGCCCCCCGCACCGCCCGCTTGGTCACCGCCAGCAGCCAAAGCACCAGCGTGATCACCGTTGACACCGCGAACACCACGGCGTACTGCTGCAGGAACGACTGGTTGGTGAAGTCCACCGCCGTCGTCCCGTCGATCGCCCCGGACAACTTCCGCACCACCCACGCCGCCGCCTGGGCACAGCCCTTGGCCAGCGACCCGAGCGGGTCGGTCACGGTCCCCACGGTGCCGCTCCCGGGGAGCGCACCGCCCCCGGGCGGAGCGCAGTACACGTCGTTCCCAGGGAGCGGAACTCCCGGACACGCCGTGTTGCTAACCCCGGCACTGGGGTTGGGCGATGGGTCCGCCATCGCACGGTTGGTCGCCAACACGACAGAGAAGACGCCGAACAGCGTTATCCCCGTCACACGGCCGACGACCCGGCGGACAAGGCCCGAGTTACCGTCAGCGGGCATAGCGGAAGCCTCCGAACTGCTCGACGGCACCAGTGATCTCCTCCGCGGTCGCGGCTTGCTGGTCCGGCGGGACAGGAGCCGGGCCCGCCACTCGGCTGAAGTCAGTGAGCTTCCAATCCGTTCCGGTCCATCGCAGGCTGAGGTTGAGCGTGAACCACTCCTCGGAGACCGGCTTGGTCGACCGCTCGCCGGCCAGTCCGAAGAGGCCGTTGCACCAAACGTCGACCTTGACGCTGTCCGCGGTGTAGCCGTTGCTCTTGGTCCCGACCGGGATCGTCCGGCTGACGAAAGTCAACCCCTTGGGGGCCCGCCCCTGTGCGTCAACACCGAACCGGGCTGCCGTCTCCGGTGAGAACCCCTGGTCCAGCCGGCCCTGCAGCGCCCCCGCCGCTCCGGGGTCGGCGATGGTGGCGATGATGGTGTGGCGGCTGTCGGTGCGGAACATGTCCGCGGACCCGATCGCCACCGCGTAGTTGGCGGCGGCCGACTGGGCGCCCTGGTCGCTGTGCGGGAAGCCGGAGGCGATGCCGTTGACGGTGGTGCCGACGGGCTGGTCGCCGCTGGGCGCCGGGCCCGCGCCGGAGCCGGTGCCGGTCGCGGCGTGGTCGGAGGAGCTGCCGCCGCCGCTGCCGGGCTTGCCGCGGTTGGCGATGGAGATGGCGACGACGAGCAGGGTGACGACCACGAGGACGGTCAGCAGCGCGCGGATCGGCCGGGACTGACGGGGGCTCGCCGGGGCGGAGGGCTGTTCGTCGACCGGCAGCCGCGTACGGGTGTGCGGCTGGTCGTCGGACAACGGCACGGCGGCCCTCCTGGTGCGGGGAGCCGGGGCGGCTCCGGGGGCCCTCCGGCCGGGGGCGGGCGCGGACGGAGGGTGGGAACGGGGGTGGAGTCCTGGCTGGTCGGCCACTGGTGGGGTCCGGGCGGGGAACCTGCCCTCAGCCGGTCCGGGTCACTACTGTCCGAGGTGTCCTAGTTGTCCGATCGTCAGATCGCCATGCCGTAGACAATGGTGAACAGAGTGCCGAGTGATCCGATGATGAACACGCCGGTCAGCCCGGCGATGATCAGTCCCTTGCCCTGTTCGGCACCGAAGCTGTCGCGCATCGCGGTCGCGCCGATCCGCTGTTTGGCCGCGCCCCAGGCCGCGATGCCGAGGCAGAGGATGATGGCGAGCGCCATGATGACCTCGACCATCACCCGGGCTTCCGACCCGAGGGTCGCGAACGGGCCCCAGTCGGGGGCGATCCCGCCGATGATGGTGTCGATGCTCGGCTTCTTGGGGGGGTCCTCGGCCAGGTGGCCGACCGCATAGGTGTGCACGCTGCTCAGGTTCATTTCCATCTCACCGCCCGATCAGGCAAATTCAAGGGCCCTGACCCCGCCCGCGCGAAGGGTCGGTGCCTATTCTTGGCCAGATCTGATGTCGACTTGGCTACTTCTCGCGGATTGGTCGTGAGGCGTCGGACACGTACGCGAGGATGTCCACCGTACGAAGGATAGCGCTCACTCTTTGTATCTCTGATGATTGCGGTGAGCAACGCCTTCCGGGACACTTCGACTGACGATTCGTCGGGATGGTGCTGATGGTACTCCGGAAGGCCGGTACGGCCGCCGCTGCGGCGGGAGTTGTCGCGTTCGGGTTCCTCGGTCTGGTGACGATGGGGACGTATGCGGCCGGTGGGACGCCGCAGCAGTCGGCGAATCGCTCGGCGCTCTCTCCCGGAACGGTCCCGGCGGCCTATCAGGACGCCTTCCAGAAGTGGGGATCGCTCTGTCCGGAGATCTCCGCGCCGATGCTCGCGGCGCAGCTGTACCAGGAAAGCGGTTTCGACCCGAGGGCCCAATCGCCGGTCGGGGCGCAGGGAATGGCGCAGTTCATGCCGGGCACCTGGCCGGTGTACGCCACGGACGGTGACGGGGACGGCAAGAAGGACGTCTGGAACCCGTACGACGCGATCGCCACGGCGGCGGTGTACGACTGCGCGCTGGCCAAGGACGTCTCCGGGGTGCCGGGCGACCCCCAGGCCAACCTGCTGGCCGCCTACAACGCCGGCCCGTACGCGGTGACGAAGAACGGGGGGATCCCGCCGTACAAGGAGACCCAGGGCTACGTGCGGAACATCCAGGCGATGGCCCGCAGTTTCGCCGCGCCGACCGCGCCGGTGGAGGTGTCCGCGCAGTCGGCCGGCGCGATCTACTTCGCCCAGACCAAGCTCGGCACGCCGTACCTGTGGGGCGGCGAGGGCCTGTCCTCGCAGAACGGGCAGTTCGACTGCTCGGGGCTCACCAGGGCGGCGTTCGCGACCGTGGGCATCGAGCTGCCCCGGGTGGCCAACGACCAGTGGTACGCCGGGCCGCACCCGTCGCGCGATCAGCTGCGGCCGGGGGACCTGGTGTTCTTCGCGACGGACCTGAGCGATCCGCGGAGCATCCACCACGTCGGGATCTACGTCGGCGGCGGCTACATGATCAACGCACCGCACACCGGGGCGGTGATCCGCTACGACAAGATCGACACCAGGGAGTACATCGGGGCGACCCGGGTGACCTCGGACGGCGCCCAGGCGCTGCCGACCCGCGACAACAACGGCAACGGCGCGGTCCAGCCCCCGAGCCGGCCCGGCACCACGGCGCCTGCCGCCACCGGCCGCCCCGCGGCCGCCGCCCCGCCCGCCCCGACGGCGGTGGGACGGCCCTGATCGCACGGGTGGAACCGGCGGGGCCGACCGAGTCGTCCGTCGGTCTGTGTGCGGGCTGTGGACGCTGAGTCAAGTTTCCATAACCCGGCGTTTCCGTGGAACGCTGTGTCCCGGCGATGACGTTGGGTCCGGTGGCCCTCCGTCAGCGTTCTGAGCGGGGCGGGCCCCGGCGGAAACGCACAGGTACAGCGGACCAGAAGGAGGTGCGGCGTGTCGACGCCGCTTGCCGACACGACCAACCCCGACCTCGGCCTGCTCTACGCCGTCAACGACCTGGCCAAGAGCTCCCCCCAGTGGCTCGACCACCTGGTCTCGTGGATCGGCGAGTACGGCATCCTGATCGGCCTCGCGGTGCTCGGGCTGGTGGGCTGGCTGCAGGCCAGGCGCCGTCCGGACGCGCCGGTGGCGATCGCCGGGCTGCTCTGGGTGCCGCTCTCGGTGGCCGTCGCCGAGCTGGCCAACCTGCCGATCGCCGCGATCGTGGACCGGCCGCGGCCCTTCGTCGACCACCCCGGGCTGCTGGTGCTGGTGGACGGCAAGGCCGGCACCCACTCCTTCGTCAGCGACCACTCGACCATGACGATGGCCGTCGCGGTGTCGCTGTTCCTGGTGAACCGAAGGCTGGGCTGGATCGCCGGGGGCCTGGCCCTGCTGCAGGGCTTCTGCCGGATGTTCATGGGGGTCCACTACCCGACCGACGTGATCGGCGGCTACGCGCTCGCCGTCGCCGTGGTGCTGCTGCTGGCGCCGATCGCGATGGCGGTGCTGGTCCCGTTCTGCCACGCGCTGGGCCGGACGGCGGTCGCCCCGCTGATCCGGGCGTCGGAGCGCGGCGGTGCGGCCCGCGGCGCGGCCCAGCGCGGCCGTCGGCGCGGGCGGGGGGCGGTGCGCTCCGAGGAGCAGCCGCCGGAGTCGGACCTGGCGGCCTGACCCCGGCCCCCGGCCCAACTAGTCCGTGGGCCCGCCGCCGTAGTCGGCGGCATGGTCGGCCGCCTCGCGGCGGGCCAGGTCACGGGAGCGGCGGGCGGCGGAGTACCAGCCGCAGCTGCAGGTCGCGAAGGCGAAGGAACCGCGTTCGCTGACCGCGACGCGGTGCTCGGGCATCCGGGTGGTGCCGGGGACGGTCGGCAGCTCACTGTGCACGTGGTTCACCGTAACGCGCCGGACGGCCGGTGCGCGACGCCCGGGTTCCCCGGCTCCCCGTAACCCTTCGCGGCTCAACTCGTTTGCCCGAAAAGAGCTCTGCCCACCCGAGGGGTGTGGCAGGGCAGTCGGGCCCGAGGGGGTTGTCGCGAGGATGAAGATGACCGACCAGCAGCGAACCGGGCGGCCGGCGCGCCGTCCGGGGCCGCACCTGCGCGCGGCGGCCGGGGCCGCCCTGCTCGCCACCGCCCTGGCCGCGGGCGCCGCCGGCTGCTCGGGCCGCACCGGCGGCGGTTCCTCCGACCAGCAGTCGGCCGTCGCCGACCAGCTGGCCGCGGACCCGCTGACGGCGGTGCGCAACGCCGCCGACATCACCGGCCGCACCGGCTCGGCGCACACCGCCACCGAGCTGGTCACCGAGTCCGCCGACAAGAAGGCCTCGTTCAGCGGGAGCGGCGGCTACGACTACGTGAAGCGGATCGGCCGCTTGGAGGTGCAGGTGCCGCCGGGCGCGGCGACCACCGGGAAGATCGTCGAGGTGGTCCTGCCGGGAACCGTCTACCTGCAGAACAGCGGGGCCAAGGTGCCCGAGGGCAAGTGGGTCAAGCTGGACGTGCGCCAGCTGCCGGACGGCAACCTGGTGAGCAGCGGTGCCACCGACCCGGCCTCGGCGGCGGGTGCGCTGCGCGGGGTGCAGAAGGCCGACCTGGTGGGCACCGAGACCGTGGACGGCACGCCGCTGCACCACTACCGGGGCACCCTGGACCTGACCAAGGCGGCCGAGGCCACCGGTGGCCGGGGCGGGGACGGCCTGCGGATGGGCGGGCAGACCTTCACCGTCAAGGAGGTCCCGTACGACGTCTGGCTGGACGACCAGGGCCGGCTGCACAAGGTGGTCGAGGTGTTCACCTTCGCCGGGGTGGCCGGGTCCAAGGAGGCCAAGGACCAGGTGAAGGTCACCTCCACCACCTCGCTGTCGGACTTCGGCAAGCCGGTCGAGGCGGCCGAGCCGCCGGCCTCGGACATCTACCAGATGAAGCCCTCGGAGAGCCCGAAGTAGGCCGTCGGGCGGGTGGCCGCGCGGGGAGCGACGGCCACCCGTTTCGGCGGCGCCGAGATGGCCCGTCCGTGCCATGTGGACGGGCCCCGGAGTGCCTAGGCTGGACGTCGGGTGGCTGCCGCCCGGGCTGGCGAGGCACTGAAGGGGTGGTGCAGGTGGTGTCCACGGGCGGCCGCAGCGGCGGCCACGACGACGCGGCCCTCGACGAGATCGACCTGGCCGGCGAGCTGATGATCGCCGCGACGGCCAGCGCCGGTGACCGGCTGCCGACCGAGCGGATCGACGAGGTGCTGCTGGACCGGGTGGACCCGGCCCGGACCGAGCGGGAGGGCGACGGCTGACGGCCGCCGGGCGGGCCGGCCGTGCGGGGCCGGGCTCAGCTGCGCAGCAGTCGGCCGATCGCGGCCGACGCCTCCGCCACCTTGGCGTCCAGTTCGACGCCGCCCTGTTCGGCGGCCGCGGCGACGCAGTGCCGCAGGTGCTCCTCCAGCAGGGAGAGCGCGAAGGACTGCAGGGCCTTGGTGCTGGCCGAGACCTGGGTGAGCACGTCGATGCAGTAGACGTCCTCGTCGACCATCCGCTGGAGTCCGCGGACCTGGCCCTCGATCCGGCGCAGCCGCTTGAGGTGGGCGTCCTTCTGCGCGCTGTAGCCGTGCGGGCCGTGCCCGCTCCCGTGCGCCGCGGCGGCGGTTCCGGCGTGCGGGTCGGTGCCGGGCGCGTGGTCCGGTTCGGTGCGCGCTTGCGTCGTGGTCATCGGCCCGCCTTCGTCTGAGTGCCTGGTGGCTGCGTCGGCCACCAGTGTCCAACACCCTGGCCCTCCGTGGTGTTCCGACGGCCCACCCGGCATGTGCCGAACGGCCTGGCGGGGGTCGCGGCGGGGTTCACCCGTCTGAGCGGCGCCCCGGGTCCCTCGCGCGCAGGAGGGGGGCAATCGTGGCGAGGTTCCGTCAGACTGGGGGATCACGTCCGCACATGGCCGTGCGGTCCGGGTCGGCCGGGTCGGCCGGTTCGGCAGCCGAACGGAAGGGGAGGTTCCGCCTCCCTGCTCACCACCCCGTTTGCGCGATCGCGCTCGGTTGCACCTAGCATCGTTCAGTCCCTACCCCGCACATCGGAGATTTCCGTGCGTTTTAGCCTGACCCCGAAGGAGACGAGTTTCTACGACATGTTCGCCGCCGCCGCGGAGAACCTCGTCGTCGGATCGAAGCTCCTGCTGGAACTGCTGGGATCAGACGTGTCGGCCCGCGCGGAGATCGTCGAGCGCATGCGCGCCGCCGAGCACGCCGGGGACGACACCACCCATGCCGTCTTCCACCAGCTGAACTCCTCCTTCATCACGCCCTTCGACCGCGAGGACATCTACAGCCTCGCCTCGTCGCTGGACGACATCATGGACTTCATGGAGGAGGCCGTCGACCTGGTCGTCCTCTACGACATCCAGACCCTGCCGAAGGGCATCGAGCAGCAGATCGAGGTGCTGGCGCGCGCCGCCGAGCTCACCGCCGAGGCGATGCCGAACCTGCGCAGCATGTCCAACCTCACCGAGTACTGGATCGAGGTCAACCGGCTGGAGAACCAGGCCGACCAGATCCACCGCAAGCTGCTCGCCCACCTGTTCTCCGGCCAGTACGACGCCATCGAGGTGCTCAAGCTGAAGCAGGTCGTGGACGTCCTTGAGGAGGCGGCGGACGCTTTCGAGCACGTCGCCAACACGGTGGAGACCATCGCGGTCAAGGAGTCCTGACCCTCGTGGACATGGCAGCACTCATCGCCGTCATCGGCGTTGCGTTCTTCTTCACGTACACCAACGGCTTCCACGACTCGGCGAACGCCATCGCCACGTCGGTCTCCACCCGGGCGCTGACCCCGAGGGCCGCGCTCGCGATGGCCGCCGTGATGAACCTGGCCGGCGCCTTCCTGGGCAGCGGGGTGGCGCACACCGTCTCCAAGGGGATCATCGAGACCCCCCAGGGGAACCAGGGGATGGCGATCCTGTTCGCCGCCCTGGTCGGGGCGATCGCCTGGAACCTGGTCACCTGGTACTTCGGCCTGCCGTCCTCCTCCTCGCACGCGCTGTTCGGCGGCATGGTGGGCGCGGCGCTGGCCGGCGGGATCGGGGTGATCTGGAGCGGGGTCATCGACAAGATCATCGTCCCGATGATCCTCTCGCCGGTGGTCGGCCTGATCGGCGGCTTCATCGTGATGCTGGCGATCCTGTGGATCTTCCGCCGGGCCAACCCGCACCGGGCCAAGCGCAACTTCCGGGTAGCCCAGACGGCCTCGGCCGCCGCGATGGCGCTGGCGCACGGCCTCCAGGACGCCCAGAAGACCATGGGCATCGTGGTGATGGCGCTGACCATCTCCGGCCACCAGACCACCGGGGACATCCCGGTCTGGGTGAAGATCTCCTGCGCGACCATGCTCTCGCTGGGCACCTACGCGGGCGGCTGGCGGATCATGCGGACGCTCGGCCGCAAGATCATCGAGCTGGACCCGCCGCAGGGCTTCGCGGCCGAGGCCACCTCCTCGGCGGTCATGTACATCACGTCGTTCGTCTTCAAGGCACCGATCTCCACCACCCACGTGATCACCGCGGCGATCATGGGCGCGGGGGCCACCAAGCGGCTCCGCGCGGTGCGCTGGGGCGTCGCGAAGAACATCGTGCTCGGCTGGTTCATCACGATGCCGGCGGCCGCCGCCGTCGCGGCGCTGGTGTACTGGTTCGTCCACCTGTTCTGGGGCTGAGCCCGCCGGAACGGCCGGTATTCACCGGTCGGCACGCAGCAGACAGGGCCCGCCCCCCACATCTCGGGGGGCGGGCCCTTCTTCATGCCCCGCGGCGGCACCGCCATGCAGCACCGCGGGACAGCTGGGGTCCGGACTAGCCGAAGCGGCCGGAGATGTAGTCCTCGGTCGCCTGCACCGACGGGTTGGAGAAGATCCGCTGGGTGTCGTCCAGCTCGATCAGCTTGCCCGGCTGGCCGACGCCGGCCAGGTTGAAGAAGGCGGTGCGGTCGCTGACGCGGGCCGCCTGCTGCATGTTGTGGGTGACGATGACGATGGTGAACTGCGACTTCAGCTCGCCGATCAGGTCCTCGATGGCGAGGGTGGAGATCGGGTCGAGCGCGGAGCAGGGCTCGTCCATCAGCAGGACCTGGGGCTCGACCGCGATGGCGCGGGCGATGCACAGGCGCTGCTGCTGACCGCCGGAGAGGCCGGCTCCCGGCTTGTTCAGCCGGTTGTGGACCTCCTTCCAGAGGTTGGCGCCCTTCAGCGAGCGCTCCACCACGTCGTCCAGGACGGACTTCTTCTTCACGCCGGCGAGCTTGAGCCCGGCGACCACGTTGTCGTAGATCGACATGGTCGGGAACGGGTTCGGGCGCTGGAAGACCATGCCGATGGAGCGGCGCACGGCGACCGGGTCGACGTTGGAGGCGTACAGGTTCTCGTCGTCCAGGAGGACCTTGCCCTCGACCCGGGCGCCGGGGATCACCTCGTGCATCCGGTTGAGGGTGCGCAGGAAGGTGGACTTGCCGCAGCCGGAGGGGCCGATGAAGGCGGTCACCGAGCGGGGTTCGATGCTCATCGAGATGTCCTCGATGGCCTTGGTGGTGCCGTAGTAGGCCGACAGTCCGCTGACGTCGATGCGCTTGGCCATGATCGTTGCTTCTCTCGTCTGTCTTCGTACGTCAGTCGGTCGCTCAGTGTCCGCCCTTGGGCGAGCGCCAGCGTGCGATGCCCCGGGCGATGAGGTTGAGCCCCATCACGAAGGCGATCAGCACCAGCGCGGCGCCCCAGGCACGGGCGTAGCCGAAGTCGTTGTTGACCACCGAGTACTGCTGCCAGATGTACATCGGCAGGGACTGCTGCGGTCCGTCGAACGGGTTGCTGTTGATGTAGTCGGCGCCGAACACCAGCATCATCACCGGGGCGGTCTCGCCCGTGATGCGGGCGACCGCGAGCATCACGCCGGTGGTGATGCCGCCGATCGCGGTGGGGAGGACGATCCGCAGGATGGTCTTCCACTTCGGCACGCCGAGGGCGTACGAGGCCTCGCGCAGCTCGTTCGGGACGAGCTTGAGCATCTCCTCGGTGGACCGGACCACGACCGGGATCATCAGGATCGCCAGCGCGAGGCTGCCCGAGAAGCCGGAGTAGCTGAAGCCCAGGGCGAGGTTCCACAGCGAGAGGATGAACAGGCCGGCGACGATGGACGGGACGCCCGTCATGACGTCGACGAAGAAGGTGACGGCCTTGGCGAGCCGGCCGCGGCCGTACTCGACGAGGTAGACGGCGGTCAGCAGGCCCAGCGGGGCGGCCATCAGGGTCGCCAGGGCGACCTGCTGGAGGGTGCCGAGCAGCGCGTGGTAGATGCCGCCGCCGGGGCCGGACTGGATCACGCCCTTCATCGAGTGGCTCAGGAAGTTCCCGTTCACCACGGCGATGCCCTGCTGGACCGTGTAGACGGTCAGCGAGACCAGCGGGACGACGGCCAGGATGAAGGCGACCCAGACCACCGAGGTGGCGAACCGGTCCTTGGCCTGGCGGCGGCCCTCGACCTGGGCCGAGATCAGGTAGCCGCCGACCAGGAAGAGCAGCGCCGAGATCAGGCCCCACTGGAGGTGGCTCCGGAGTCCGGCGGCGGCGCCGATCACGCAGCCGACCGCGATCGAGCCGGCCGCGACGACGGGCGGGGTCCACCTGGGCAGCCGGTTGGCGGTCAGCTTCGGGCCGACCTGCGGCCGGGCGTCCTCGGGGACGGTCGTCAGGGTGGTCATGCGTTGGCCCCCGAGTACTCCTTGCGGCGGGCGATGATCAGTCGCGCGGCACCGTTCACCAGCAGGGTGATCACGAACAGGACGAGGCCGGAGGCCATCAGCGCGTCGCGGCCGTTGTTGCCGGCCTCGGCGAACTTCAGCGCGATGTTCTGCGCGAAGGTGCCGCCGCCCGCGTCCAGGATGTGCAGCGACAGGACGCTGTTGGCGGAGAGCACCACCGCGACCGCGATGGTCTCGCCGAGCGCCCGGCCGAGGCCGAGCATGGAGGCCGAGATGATGCCGGGGCGGCCGAACGGCAGCACCGCGGTGCGGATCATCTCCCAGCGGGTCGCGCCCAGGGCGAGCGCCGCCTCCTCGTGCATCCGCGGCACCTGGCGGAACACCTCGCGGGAGACCGCGGTGATGATCGGCAGGATCATGATCGCCAGCAGGATGCCGACGGTGAACAGGTTGCGCGGAGTACCGGTCCTGGTCTGGTCGAACAGGTACGTCCAGCCCAGGTACTGGTTGAGCCAGCTGGTCAGCCCGTCCATGTGCGGGACCAGGAACAGCGCGCCCCACAGGCCGTAGACGATGCTGGGGACGGCGGCGAGCAGGTCGACCAGGTAGGCGAACGGCTGGGCGATCCGGCGCGGCGCGTAGTGCGAGATGAACAGCGCGATCCCGATGGCCACCGGAACGGCGATCACCATCGCGATGAGGGCGCTGACGACGGTGCCGAAGGCCAGGACGGCGATGCCGAAGACCGGCTTCGGGGCGTCCGGCATCCACTCGAAGGTGGTGAGGAAGTTGCCGTCGTTGTTGCTGAGGGCCATGCCCGAGCGCCAGGCCAGGAAGCCGGCGATCGCGGCCATGATGACCAGCAGCAGGATGCCCGCACCGCGGGCGAGGTTCATGAAGATCTTGTCGCCGACGCGGCTGTCGCGCGGTCGGCGTTCCCTGCCTCGCGGGGCGGCAGGGGAGGATGAAGTCATTGGTCTACTCCGGTCTGGTGGTGCCGCCCCGGAAGGGGGTCGGCACCATGGCGGCGGTGCCCCGGACGTTGGTGCTGGATGGTGGTGCTCCGGCGGGACGGCCCCTGCCCCCCTCGCTCACGGGGCCGTCCCACCGGGGGTCCTGTCGGGTCAGGCCAGGGTGCCGACGGCGGCCTTGACCTTGTCGCCGATCGCGGCCGGCATCGGGACGTAGCCCTTGTCGCCGATCGACTTCTGGGCGGCGTCGCTGATGGTGTAGGTCAGGAAGGACTTCAGGGTGTCAAGGGTCTCGGCCTTGTTGCCCTTGTCGCAGGCGATCTCGTAGGTCACCAGGACGATCGGGTAGGCGTTGTCGGCCTTGGTGCCGTAGTCCAGGGAGAGGGCGAGGTCGCCGTCGGTGCCCGACACGGTGGAGGAGGCGATGGTGTTCGCCGCGTTGGCGGCGGTCGCCTCGACCGGCTGAGCGGCGCCGGTGGCGATCTTGGCGCTCTTCAGGTTGTTGGTCTGGGCGTAGGACAGCTCGGCGTAGCCGATCGAGTTCTTGACCTGCTTGATCTGGGCGGAGACGCCGGCGCTGCCGTTGGCGGACTGGCCGCCCTTGCCCTTCCACGCCTTGCTCGGCTCGGCGCTCCAGGCGCCGCCGGAGGTCTTGGCGAAGTAGGAGGTCAGGTTGAAGGTGGTGCCGGAGTCGTCCGACCGGTGGAAGGTCTGGATCTCGGCGTCCGGCAGCTTGGCGCCCGGGTTCAGGGCGGCGATGGCCGGGTCGTTCCACTTGGTGATCTGCGAGTCGAAGATCTTGGCGGCGGTCGGGCCGTCCAGGACCAGGTTGTCGACGTTGTCCACGTTGTAGACCAGCGAGACCAGGCCGGCCACCATCGGCAGGTCGATCGCCTTGCCGCCGGTGCAGACCGCCTTGGAGGCGTCGACGTCGGCGGGCTTGAGGGCGAAGTCGGAGCCGGCGAAGGCGACCTTGCCCTGGTTGAACTGCTGGACGCCGGCACCGGAGCCGCCGCCGCTGTAGTTGACCGTGGTGCCGGAGCAGGAGGCGCCGAAGGTGGTCTTCCACACGTCGATCGCGGGGGCCTGGGCGGTCGAACCCGCGCCGAGCAGCGTGCCGGGCTTGCCACAGTTGATGGCGGCAGCGGCAGCGGAGGTGCCGTTGGAGCCGCCGGACGACGAGTTGGTGTTGTTGTCCGACCCGCAGGCGGCGAGCGACAGCGAGCTGACGAGCGCCATGGCACCGATGGCGAGGGCCTTGGAGCGGCCGTTCCGCTGGAGCTTCACAGGGGTGTCCCTTTCTGTGGCATTGCCCGTCGCGCAGGCCGTGCGGACACGGCCGAGCGCGGGTTTTGCTGTGGTCCGGGGCCCGTTCGGCCCTCCGGTGGTCCCGAAGTTAGGCCGGGTAAGTGACGCGGCAGCCGGTCGCAAGTGAACGGGGAGTGAACCTCGAACGGATGACAGGAAACTACGTCACGTAGTAACGGTTGCGTCACGGTGAGGGCGCGGGGAGATCACTCCGACCGCTCCCGCCCCCGCGGCTCCTCGCCCGTCCGTACGGGCTTTTCCCCCAGGATCGCCAGCAGGGCGTCGACCAGCAACCGGTCGCGGTCGTGGGTCAGCCGCGCCCGGGCCTTGCCCGCCGGCAGCCATTCCAGGCGGTCGACCTCGCGGTTCGGCCGGAAGGCTCCGCCGGTCGGCACCGCCGCCCAGTACCGGACCTCCTTCGGGCGGCCCTGCGCCAGGTAGTGCTGGGCGGGCAGCTCCGGGCCGAGCAGGCAGCGGAAGCCGGTCTCCTCCGCCACCTCGCGCAGCGCCGCCTCCACCACGCCCTCGCCCGGGTCGAGCTTGCCCTTGGGCAGGCTCCAGTCGTCGTACTTCGGCCGGTGGATCACCGCGATCCGCGGCCGGCCCAGCCGTCCGTCGGGCTTGGGCTTCCCGGGCAGCCAGAGCACCGCCCCCGCCGCCAGGATCACCGGGGCGCGGCCCGTCCCGGTCGAGGGCGCCTCCACCCGCCGGCCGGGGTGCGGGCGGCTCTGCCCGACGTTCGGGCTGCTGGGCCCGGTGCTCAGGCGCTCGTGCAATTCAGGCCGTCCGTGGTGCGGGGGAATGCCCCCAGCCCTCGGCAGGGGGGATCTCCAGCCAGCCGTCCGGGCCGGGCGGGAGGTCGGTCCACCGGCGGCCGAAGGCGTACCGCGCCGCCTCCACCTCCAGTCGCTGATCAGCATGCACCACGCCCAGCACGTAGGCGGTCGCGGGGGTGATCCTCGGGGTGCGCGCCGCGGTGGCGGCGGTGACCGCGGCGTCCGCCGCTTCCTGGTGCCGGTCCAGCACCGTGTCCAGCTCGTCCAGTTCGGAGGAGGGACGGCCGCACACCTCCAGCGCGTACCGGGCCCGCTTCACCAGGATCCGCAGCCGGAACCAGGGCGCGTCGTCGGCCGCCAGCGCGGAGTCCGCGTCCGCCGTTGCGACCCGCGCCGCGGGCACCTCCTGCCCGTAGGCGGGCAAGGCGGGAGGCACCGCGCCGAGCCGGCGCAGCCCGTCCCCGCCGTACGGCGTCGCGGCCCGCTGCAGCGGCAGCTGCTGGGCGCTCGCGGACAGCGCCGTGAACGCGGCCGCCGCCTGCGGCAGCAGCACCGCCGACGCCGGGCCGTCGGCCGTCTCCAGCAGCGGCGCCTCGCCGACCAGCAGGGTCATCCGGTCCGCCAGCGCGTGCAGCCGGGCCGACCGCAGCTCCTGGAGGACGGTGGAGTGCGCTCTGGTCCGGGCCAGGGTCAACTGCCGGTCCAACAGCGCCCGCGCCTTCGGGGCGCCCGCGTGCCCGGCCAGCATTCCGGTGCCCTCCGGGTCGGTGCCGCTGAGCGAGTCCACCGCGCCCAGCAGCCGGACCGAGCGGCGGACGTAACCGGGTTCCAGCGCCAACAGGTTGAGCAGCCAGCGGAGTTCGGTACGCGACTCCTGCGCCCAGCCCTGCTCGAACACGGCGCCGAAGGTGTGCAGCAGCCCGCCGATCCGGCGCACCGCCCGCAGCAGGTCGGCGGTGCCGCTCGACGGAACGGCCGCCGCCGAGCCCGGTCTGGCGCCGACCTCGCCCACCGCGAGCGGCAGGGCGCGCAGGAACGCTCCTGCCTGGGCGGTGAGTTGGTGGGAAAGGATGTCCCCGGCGGTCGCTGTGGCGGCCGCCCGGGCCGTCATCGGCGCATCGGTCATGGCGTGGTTGATCCCCGTTCCCCCGGGGCCCTTCCCCGGGGCTGGTGGCCGACCGCCGGAACGGGTCCCCTCGGGGCCTTCGGCCCCGACCGCTCCGGCGGCTCGCATCAGTGGACGCGTCAGCGCGGGGTGGCGGCCCGGCGGCGCTGGCGCGAGTCGATCAGCAGGTCCTGGACGTGCCGCAGCGGCCGGCCCTCGGCGTCCTGCGAGTGGCGGTCCCAGGCGCCGTCCGGCCCGAGGTGCCAGGACTCGGTCTCGTCCGACACCCCGAGGTCGATCAGCCCGGACAGCTCGGCACGGTGCGCCGGGTCGGTGATCCGCATCAGCGCCTCGATCCGGCGGTCCAGGTTGCGGTGCATCATGTCGGCGCTGCCGATCCACACTTCGGGATCGCCGTTGTTGCCGAACACGAAGATCCGGGAGTGCTCCAGGAAGCGCCCGAGGATGCTGCGCACCCGGATGTTCTCGCTCAGCCCCGGCACCCCCGGCCGGATCGCGCAGATCCCGCGCACCCAGACGTCCACCGGCACCCCGGCCTGCGAGGCCCGGTAGAGCGCGTCGATCACCGCCTCGTCGACGATCGAGTTGACCTTGAGCTTCACGTACGCGGGCCGGCCCGCCCGGTGGTGGGCGATCTCGTTGTGGATCCGCGAGACCAGACCGTCCCGCAGCCCGCGCGGGGCGGTCAGCAGCCGGCGGTAGGACTCGCGGCGCGAGTAGCCGGACAGCCGGTTGAACAGGTCCGAGAGGTCCGCGCCGACCTGCGGGTCGGAGGTGAGCAGGCCGAGGTCCTCGTAGAGCCGGGCCGTCTTCGGGTGGTAGTTGCCGGTGCCGACGTGCGAGTAGCGCCGTAGGGTGTCGCCCTCCTGACGGACCACCAACGACAGCTTGCAGTGGGTCTTCAGCCCGACCAGGCCGTAGACCACGTGGCAGCCGGCCTCCTCCAGTTTGCGGGCCCACTTGATGTTGGCCTGCTCGTCGAAGCGCGCCTTGATCTCGACCAGGACCAGTACCTGCTTGCCGGACTCGGCCGCGTCGATCAGCGCGTCCACGATCGGGGAGTCGCCCGAGGTGCGATACAGGGTCTGCTTGATCGCCAGCACGTCCGGGTCGGCGGCGGCCTGCTCCAGGAAGGCCTGCACCGAGGTGGAGAAGCTGTCGTACGGGTGGTGCAGCAGGACGTCGCGCTCGCGCATCGCGGCGAAGATGTCCGGCTGGGAGGCGGACTCGACGTCGGTCAGCCCGCGGGCCGTGCCCGCCACGAACTTCGGGTAGCGGAGTTCCGGCCGGTCCAGGTCGGCGATCCCGAACAGCCCGGTCAGGTCCAGCGGCCCGGGCAGCGGGAAGACCTCCGCCTCGGTGATGTTCAGCTCCCGCACCAGCAGGTCCAGGATGTAGGGGTCGATCGACTCCTCGACCTCCAGCCGGACCGGCGGGCCGAAACGCCGCCGCATCAGCTCCTTCTCCAGGGCCTTGAGGATGTTCTCGGTGTCGTCCTCCTCCACCTCAAGGTCCTCGTTGCGGGTGACCCGGAAGGCGTGGTGGGCCAGCACCTCCATCCCCGGGAAGAGCTCCTCCAGGTGCGCGCCCATGACGTCCTCCAGCGGGACGTACCGCTGGGGCGAGGCCTCCAGGAAGCGGGCCAGCGACTGCGGCACCTTGACGCGCGCGAAGTGCTTGTGGCCGGACACCGGGTTGCGGACGACCACGGCCAGGTTCAGCGAGAGCCCCGATATGTAGGGGAAGGGGTGTGCCGGGTCGACCGCCAGCGGGGTCAGCACCGGGAAGATCTGCTGCCGGAACAGGGTGTGCAGCCGGGCCTGCTCCTTCTCGGCCAGCTCCGGCCAGCGCACCACCTCGATACCCTCGGCGGCGAGGTCCGGCAGCACCTCCTGCTGGAACGCGGCGGCGTGGCGGGCCATCAGCTCGCGCGAGCGGGTCCAGATCAGGTCCAGCACCTCACGCGGCTGGAGACCCGACGCGCTGCGCTGGGCGACGCCGGTGGCGATCCGGCGCTTGAGACCGGCCACCCGGACCATGAAGAACTCGTCCAGGTTGCTGGCGAAGATCGCCAGGAACTTCGCCCGTTCCAGCAGCGGGATCCCCGCGTCCTCGGCCAGCTCCAGGACGCGCTCGTTGAACGCGAGCCAGCTCCGCTCCCGGTCCAGGAAGCGGCCCTGCGGCAGTGCTTCGTACTCCTGCTCGTCCGTGGCCGGCAGCTCCGGCGGGATGCCCAGCGCACCGGACATCCTGGCCGTGGGCGCCAGCGGGGCAGGGACGGGGCGGGGGATGCTCATGGGTTCCAGCTCCTCCAGCAGGACGGCGTCCGGATGCGGATGGCTCTGCGGGCCGTCGTCCTCGCCCCGGGGCTTCCCCGGGGACAGCGCCCACCCACCGGGCGCGGTCCGTACAGGACCGGCCGACGAATGGCGGTCGACTCTGCACGAGCGAGACACTACGGACTTCATCCTGTGATCTTCGCGGCAGCAATTGAATCCACGGTAAACACCGCATGGCCAGGAGGAAAGCTGAGTCGGTCGGGGCAAGGGGCGGCGCGGTCGTCCGTCCCTCGCCCGCGACCGTCCCGTTACGGCTGGGCCGTGGCCGGCCTGGGTGCGGTTGTGGGTGCGGGTGGGGCTTCGGATGTGGGTGGGGGGCGTGGGTTCGTGGGTGGGGGTGCGTGCGGACGGGATCAGGCGGGGGCCTGGGTCGGCCGGTCCGCCCGGTACGGGGCCCGGTACATGAGGTCCACCTCGTGGATGGTGAACCCCAGTCGCTCGTATACCCGGACGGCGGCCGGATTGTCGGCGTCGACGTAGAGGAGGACGGTCGAGAGTCCGCGCTCGCCCGCGCCTGTCCCGGTCAGGTGGCGCAGACCCGTCGCGGTCAGTGCCCGACCGAGGCCGCTGCCCTGCTCGGCCGGATCCACCCCGACGACGTAGACCTCACCGAGCTCGGGCTCGGTGGCGGTGGCCGGGTGCACCTTCGTCCAGTGGAAGCCGACCACCTTGCCGTCCCGGGTGGCGAGGAAGAAGCCCGCCGGGTCGAACCAGGGCTCGGCGAGCCGCTCGGCCAGGTCCTGCTCCGTCCAGGAGCCCTGCTCCGGATGGTGGGCGAAGGCCAGGGCGTTCAGCCGCAGCCACTCGGCGTCGTCCTCCCCCGGACGGAAGGTCCGGAGCTCGATCCCCTCGGGGACGGGCACGGCCTCGGTCTGCGCGCCGGTGCGGCGCATCTGCCGCAGCTCGCGGACCAGCTCCGCCCCGTACGCCGCCGCCAGGTGCCGGGCCGCCGGGTGGCCCCCGTGCACCCAGAAGTCCACCGCGTCCCGGCCGGCCCGGTGGGCCTGGGCCAGTACCGCGTCGACCAGCGGACGGGCCAGGCCACGGCCACGGGCGGCGGGGTCGACCACCAGCTCCGCGGCGGGATCGGCGGTCGGGGCCTCCGGCACTTCGAGCTGTCCGTAGCCCACGACGGAGCCGTTCTCGCTCCCGATCACATGGGTGACGCCCGGGCGGGGCGTCTCGGCGTTCCGCAGCCGGAGCCGACCCTGCTCGGACACTGCGGCCCGGCCGTCGACCGCCTGGGCCTCCGCCAGAACACGCAGGGCGCCGTCGCGCTGCGCGGGGCTGAGCACGTTGCTCGCTATGACCGCTGTCTGATCGTCCATGTACCGACGATACGTCACCGGAAATGCGAAAAGCCCCTGATCCGATTGGGCCAGGGGCTTTTCTGAATGATTGTTCGGCGGCGTCCTACTCTCCCACAGGGTCCCCCCTGCAGTACCATCGGCGCTGTGAGGCTTAGCTTCCGGGT
>NZ_JBIWPL010000038.1:0-67917 GCF_044768255.1 Kitasatospora sp. NPDC101157
GCGGGCGCGGCCCCGGGGGTCCCGGTGTACGACTACGACACCGGCCCGTACCCGGGCTGTGACAGGGCGGCGGCCGGCACCGGCAAGTTTGCGCCCGGGGGGTCCCCCCCCCGGGGGGGGCGGGCCGGGGGGGGCCGGGGTGGTTTTGGGGTGTTGTTTTTGTGCCCCCACAACGGGGCGCCCCCCACCCCCGGGGGTGGGGCGCCCCCCACGACTTCGTTCAGAAGCGTCTGACGGGACTCACCGGGTGTCGGCGAGGACAGAGCGGAACCCCTCCAGCAGGTCCTCCAGCTCGTCGACCCTGTCGGCCAGCTCGGCAAGCTTCGCCTTGTCCTTGCTCCCGGTGTGCGCTGCGTCGGACGTGTTCAGGCGTCGCAGGGCCGCCTCGGCTGCCTCGGTGCTCGTGCCGGTGCGGACGGCATCGATGACCGCCGCGGCATGGGAGCCGGCCTTGTAGAGGACGACGTACCTGTTCTGATCGCCGGGCAGCTCCGGGGGCAGTTGGGCGAGTCCGACGTTCGCAAGCTCGCTCTGGATGTACTCCAGGACTCGAACCTTCAGCCGCTGGTAGCCGCTGATGTCACGCAGTGCCCACATGGCGACACGAAGGACACCGCCGTTCTTGCGTACGGCTTCATCGAGCTCCTGCCAGGTGGAGAACTGCGGGGATTCGGTCTCGTCCTGCTCGATCACGGTGGTCATGGATCGGCCTCTCCCTAGGCTCGCTTCCTGATGATGCGTCAACTCTAAAGTAAGATAACAAGTGCGAGCAAGGGAAAATCTTAGATTCCATGTCGGGCCGTCTTAAGTGCGACTTCCTTTGGCGTCGACACGCGTCTGGGGCAACGCCTGGCACCATCACTGGCCTGTCGATCGGTCATGCGGGGAAAGTCCGGGCGAAGAGGCGGGTGGCCTTTGCCGCGGCTTCGAGCTCTTGGCGGAGCTGGTGGTTCTCCAGGGGCAGCCGCTGGATGTTCGCCACTGCCGACGCCAGGTGGTCGGACAGCGCGGTGTTGTTGGCCGGAGCTCGGCGTTCTTCCTGCGCTGGCCGGCGTAGCGGTCGCCGTGCGGGGTATCGCCTCCGACGGGGTGGGGGACCGAGCGTGGTCCCGTACTTCCTCGGCGATGTCGGGGAACTGCCTCCAGAAGTCGGCGTTGGCCAAACCGAGGCTGCGGGCGAGGCCGAGGACGGTGGGCCGTCGTCCCGCCCTGGCGGTCTCGGCGGTGAGCTCAGCCAGGGCTTGGCGTACCTGCTCTTCGCTGGGGAGGGCCACTCTGCGGCTCACAGCGACTCCGGGTGGTGGCGAGCGAGGAAGCGGACGAGCTTGTCGCGTCGCTCACGCAGCTGGTACTCCGGCAGCGGGGGCAGCGGCGGCCGGGCGGAGAGCCGCTCGTCGATGCGCTGGATCTCCTGTGTCCAGGCGTCGGTGTTGTCGGTGGTGAGGGCGACGTTGCGGCACTGGAGCGGGCGGCAGGCGTCGAGGGCGGATCGGTCGCGGTCGGCGGTGTCGCGTCGCTGCTGGCAGAGGGCCTTCGCGTGGTCGTGGACGCGGGTGACGTAGGTACCGGGATAAATGAATAGCGGGGTCGCCTCGTTCCATCAGGCGCTTCAGGCGCCGCCGGTCGGTGACGACCAGGCCGCCGAAACGGGCGCGCTCGGAACCGTCGTCCGCCAGGCGGTCAAACCCCCGCACGCGACAGGAGGAACGCCCAGCGGCGGCAAGGGATCCCCAGACCGCGGTCGGCCGCGCCGTCGCCCGCGCGGCGAACAACGGCGGCCTGCCCGCCGCGGTCTCGTTCGCCTTCCCCGACACCGAGCACCTGGCCGACACGGCGGCCACCCACCCCGACCTCCTCGCCGACGACACCTCCGCCTGGATCACCGAAGCCGTTTTCGAGGAGGGGTCCCTCCGGCGCTAAGCCAGGCTCCCGGTCCCACCGGCCATGACCCTCCCGGACTGGGCAGTTCACGACCTCCTCCACAATCTCCGCGCGGACCTTGGGGAAGACGAGCCCCCAGTCACTGACGCGAGCCCCAGGCAGCCCTGACAGGCGTTCCGGCGGCAGTTGCCGCTATGCGGCGAGCGGCAGGTCATCGTCGCCGCGGGGAATGGCTCGGAGCCGGTCTGTCTGGGCTTGGTCGAGTGCTCGGGCGAGGGCGTTGACGGCCTGGTCGGCGGAGTCCTTGAAGAGGTGGCCGTAGAAGTTGATGGTGGTCGCCAGGGTGGCGTGGCGCAGGGTCTTGGAGACGATGGCGATGGGGATGCCTTCGGCGATCATGATGCTGGCCGCGGTGTGTCGCAGGTCGTGCAGCCCGATCCGGGGCAGGCAGAGTTCGGCGGTGCGTTTGCGGAGCTGGTCGAGGACCCACTGGGGCCGCAGGGGCGATCCGTCCGCGTGGGCGAAGACCAGGCCCTCCAGCCGGCCGTCGGGGTGGGCGGCCATCTGGAGGGCGGCCTGGCGGTGGAGGGCGGTCATGACTCTGGGGGAGAGGCTGATCCAGGCGCGGCTGGCCTCGGTCTTGGGCTGGTTGAAGTGGAGGTCGCCGTTGTCCACGGCGGACAGGGTCCACCGGACGAACAGCTTGCGGTCCATGAGGTGGACGTCCGACCAGTGCAGGGCCAGGACCTCACCCCGGCGCATGCCGGTGCCGAGCAGGACCTCGAACAGGTCGGCCAGCTGGTCCGCGTACTGCTCCGCGTTGTGCCGCAGGAACGCCGCGGCCTCCTTCGGTGTCCAGCAAATCCGCTCGTCTGCGCGGGGCTTGGTGGGCACGCAGTGCTCGGCCGGGTTGAACTTCAGCCGCCACGACCGCACCGCGTGGTTCAGCGCGTTGCGCAGCGTCGAGACGACCCGGTAGAGCGTGACCCGGCCCCGACCGGCTCTGCGCTGCGCGGCCATCCAGTCCTCGATCTGCTTCGGCCGCAGGTCCAGCAGACGGCAACGCCCGAACGCGGGGACCAGGTCCCTATCCACGTAGGCCTTGTAGCCGGCGTAGGTGTTCACGGTGAGAAAAGAGCGACCCACGCGCGGCTGCCCGTGGTCTTCGGAGCGGTGAGCAGGAGCTGGTTGTTGTCGATGGCGGAGAGTGTCGCGCGGACGAACAGGGTGCGCTCGGGCAGGTGGACGTCGTCCCAGCGAAGGCCGAGGACTTCGCCCTTGCGCGGCACGGTCGGGACGTACTACTGGCAGGAACTGAGCCCGCCGGGTCACGGGGTTGAGCTTGCGCAGCGCCTCGGGCAGGGCGAGCCACAGCTGCCTCGGTTCGAGCATCCCGGCGCCGACCCGGCGCGGGGCGGCGGTGCCGGGCGCCGGGCGGCCGGCCCGTCGGTGCCGGGTCTGACCGGCGTGGTCGCGGACATCAGAACTTCTCCGGGTGGATCAGGGCCACGATCAGGTAGCCGACCAGGGCGGTGGCGACCAGCAGACCGGCGGCGTTCTCGGCACTCATGTGCCGCTCCTCGCTGTGCGACGGCGCCCGCGTGAGGGCGGGCGGAAGGCGGGTGGGCAGGGGGAACCCCCGGGCGGCGGCAAGGGCAAGGGACAGGCGCCGCCCGGAGGGGACTTGGGGAGGGGCGCGCCGTCAGGCGACGCGCGCGGTGCCCGGTCGCGCCGAGACGGGCACGGCGGGGCGGGGCCCAGTGGCCCGGGGGAGCCGCTCCGCCTGCGGGAGCGGCAGTGGCAGCGGCTTCGGCGCGGGGGCGGCCAGCTGCGGGTCGACCGTGAGCACGGCGACGCCCAGCGGCTCGGTGAGAGCGCGTAGCGCAGGCTCGGCCAGGGCGATCCAGGGCTGAGCAGGGCCGAGCACGGCGACGAGCCATTGCTCGGAGGTGAAGGCGACCGCAGTGCGCTCGCCCAGGGCGGTACGGAAGAGGCGGGCCGTGTGGCCCAGCGGACCCGAGCGGACGGGTACCAGGAGGCGTCCTTGTTCGTCATCGCGGCCGCAGCAGTCGCTGGCCAACACCAGATCGCCTGGCTGTCGGGCGCCTGCGCCTACGCGGCCGACCTGCCACTTGTCCTCCCAGGATCGTCTCCGGCCTGCGGATGCAACACCGGCTTGGCCGACGCTTTACCGGAATGATAGGTATTACTGACTTGCGTGGCGATGAATGCCGAACGCTGCACACTGACTTGGAGAGATGTCCCGTGCCGATGATCCGGATGTCGAAACGGCGCGGTGCCATGCTCTCGGCCGCAGGGTTGGCGATCGCAGGCTGTGTCGCCGTCACCTTGGCGACTACTGCAGGCGGTAGCGGTACCGCGGCCCCGGCGTCGCGGAGCACGTCCGCGACCGATTCCTCCTCCGCCATGGACGCGGTCGGTGCACCGGCGCCCACTCAGGACGTGACCTCGACGGCGTCGGCCTCGGCGAGCACGAGCGCGACGGTCTCGGCGAGCACCAGCCCTTCAACATCAGTGAGCGCCAGCCCTTCGGCCTCGGGGAACGCGAGCCCCTCGGCCTCGGCCCGCGCGAGTGCCTCCCCGGCCTCCTCCGCCGGCGCTTCGCCGACCCCGGCTCCGGTGCAAGCGCCCTCATCCACTTCCGCCGTGTTCACCGGCCTGGCGTTCGACACTTGCACCGCCCCGCCGCAGGCCACCATGGATGTCTGGCGCGGAAGTTCACCCTACGGGGCCGCAGCTGTGTACATCGGGGGTCGGAACCGCGGATGCGCCCAGCCGCAGCTGACCGCAGGCTGGGTAAAGTCCGTGACGGCGTCCGGGTGGCGGCTGATCCCCTTGTACGTGGGCGCGCAGGCGCCATGCCAGCTCGGTGCCAGCCCGTACCGCATCGATGCCTCGAACGCCGCCCCGCAGGGAGCCTCAGACGGCAAGGACGCGGTGGCCAAGGCGACCGCTCTGGGCATGCAGCCCGGCAGCACGCTGTACCTGGATGTTGAGGCGTACGATGCGAGCGACGCGACGTGCAATCAGGCTGTCCTCGCCTACGTCCAGGGTTTCACCCGCTCGCTCCACCAGGCCGGATACAAGTCCGGCTTGTACGGCTACGCCTCCTCCAGCGCGGCCGCGCTCGCGAAAGCCGCTGAGCAGGCAACCCCTGATCTGCCGGACGCCGTCTGGTACGCCAAGTACGACGGCGCCGCGGACACCACCTCCAGCTTCCCCTTCAGTCCCGGCCTGTGGAGCGGCCACCGGAGGGGTCACCAGTACCAGGTCAACCAGAAGGAAACGTACGGCGGCGCCACTCTTGCCGTCGACCGCGATGCCTGGGACGGCCCCGTCGCCCTTACCGGCTGACACAGCGACGATTCGTCATGCAGGCCGTGGAACGACCACCTTATGGCTCATTGAGTCCTGCGTGGGTTCTTTCGGGGTCGTTCCACCCGCCCCGAAGTAATTGCGGGATCCACATCGGCGGCGCCATCTGAAGGCAAAGGCGACGGCGCGGACCCAGGTAGCGACCTGGACAAGGTTTACTCCGCCAGCTGCGACGTTGTGGACCTGCACCCGGCGATACGGGGGTGATGGTGCCGCTGAGGGCTTTCACGACCTGTTCCGGGACGACGGCCCGACAGGGTAGCCAGGTCCTGCCCAGCTCCACTCGATCAGGGTTGAGACCTTCCCCCTGATTTCCATGAGGATGCGGCGAGCGAGCTGCGCGAACGGAAGCCCCGCGAGATCCGGCGTTCGATCAAGCCGTCCGGCACGAATCACAGATCGATCAAGATTACCTCTCCATTGCACTACCTTGACCCCTCATTGTTTTGATGTGTCGTCATTGTCCGCCTTGTCGGTCCTTACGATCCGCGTGCGAGCTGTTGACGTGGCAGCTCGTTGACAAGGAGTCATCAATGCACAGGCACATACCGATCAGGGTGGTGAGCGGCTCACTCGCCCTGGCGGTGGCGGTCTCCCTCCTGGCGGGCTCAGAGACCGCCTTCGCGGCGTCCCCGACACCGGACGGGAGAGGTGGCAGCGCGGCCAAGCCCGTCGCCACCACGGCCGCTGACATCCCCTCGGCCCGGGTCGCGGCCCGGCTCTCGGGTCGGCGGGTCGAGGCGCTCTCCGAGCGCACCGAGACCTCCACCACCTGGGTGAACAAGGACGGCTCGCTCACCACCGAACTGAGTGCGGGCCCGATTCGGTTCCGCCGCGACGGCGAGAAGGCGCGCACGACCGCGGACGGCAAGAACCCCGCAGCCACCGAGTGGGTGGACGTGGACCTCTCCCTTCAGGCGGCCGCCGATGGCTCGGTGGCACCCAAGGCACACCCCAACGGCCTGAAGCTGGCCGGCTCCGGCGGGACCCGCGCGCGTTCGTTCGCCGAGTCGCAGTCCGGCAAGGGCGAGGACCGCACGCTGGTCACCCTCGGTCGGGGGGACCAGCGGGTCGAGCTGCAGTGGAAGGGCGGCCTGCCGAAGCCGGAGATCGACGGCACCAAGGCGGTCTACCGGGACGCGATCAGCGACGGCGCCGCCGACCTCGTGGTGGAGGCCACCCGGACCGGCTTCGAGCAGTACACCGTCCTCAAGCAACGCCCCAGCGCGGCCGGTTACTCGTACACCATGCCGCTCAAGGCCAAGGGCCTGAAGGCCGAGGCGCGGCCGGACGGCAGTGTGGTGTTCACCGATGCCGCCTCCGGGGAGCAGCGCGCGATGCTGCCCGCGCCGGTGATGTGGGACTCCACCGTCGATGACATCGCCGGGGCCCGCAGCCACAAGGCCAGGGTCGACCTGAAGGTCGTGCAGCGCGGCGACGAGATCGACCTGGTGTTCACCCCGGACGCGGCCTTTCTGGCCGATCCGAGGACGAAGTACCCGGTGACGGTCGACCCGTCGACCACCGGCCTGGGCAACGTCTTCGACACCTACGTGCAGAAGGGCGAGACGGTCGACTGGTCGGCCGACACGGAGCTGGACCTGGGCAACCCGGGCACCAAGAACGCTGATGGCAGCTCGCGTGAGGCCCGTTCCTTCATCACCTGGGACACCGCGCCGATCGCGGATGCGCTGGTGATGAACGCGCAGCTGTCGTTGTGGAACTTCCACGCCGGCAACAGCGACTGCCAGCCGTACGCCTGGGAGGTCTGGGACACCGGCCGCCCGTCCACCGCCTCGCGCTGGACGGCGCAACCGGCCTGGAACAGCAAGAAGGCGACCTCGACCGAGACCAAGGGCCGGGACGCGTGCGGCGGTGACGGGTGGGTCAACGCGGACGTCACCAACCTCGTGCAGACCTGGACCTCGGCGAAGAACAGCCTGTCCAGCATGGGCCTGCGCGCTCCGGACGAGGTGAACACCAAGTACTGGAAGCAGTTCAACTCGGCTAACGCGGCGAGCAACGTGCCGAAGCTGACGGTGACCTACAACTACCGTCCGCGTACCGGCACCGACCAGCAGGCCGGTTCGCCGTTCTACAAGGACGCGGCAGGTATGTGGTGGGTCAACTCGACCACCCCGACGCTGCGTGACACCTTCGTCGACCCGAACAACGACAAGGTCGACGGCACCTTCCAGATCTTCGACGACGCCACCAATGCGCAGGTCGGCAACGTCCTGGTCTCGCCGTACGTGCCGAGCGGCTCCCCCGCGTCGGTGAAGGTCCCGGCCGGTCTGCTGGTCAACGGGAAGACCTACCGGTTCCGCACCTCGCCGTACGACGGCACGCACTACAACAACACCTGGTCGCCGTGGGCGTACTTCACCGTTGACACTTCGGCGCCCTCCGCGCCGAGCGCGGTGAGTTCGACCGACTACCCCTCCGGCCAGTGGGTGAAGGGCCCCGGGCAGAGCGGTGTCTTCACGGTGACCCCGCCGGCCGGTGACCAGAGCGCCCTGGAGTGGACACTCGACGGCGCGAACTGGACCAAGGTCGCCACCGGTGGCACCACCGCACCGGTCAGCCTGACCGTCACTCCGGCCAAGGCGGGCACCAACACCCTGCAGATACGGGCGGTCGACCGGGCGGAGAACAAGTCCGAGGCCGTCTCGTACACCTTCCAGGTCGGGGCCGGCGGCGTGACCGCGCCCAACGACGGTACCCGCACCGCCGCCCGCGTCCCGCTGGTCGCGGAGGCGGACGGTGCCAAGTACGACAAGGTCGCCTTCTCCTGGCGCCGCTCGGACGCCGACGCCTGGACGCCGGTCCCGGCCGGCGACGTCGCCAACGGCGGCACCGCGCTGGGTTCCTGGCCGGTCGCGCTGACCGGGGGGAAGAGCCCGGCGCTGACCTGGAACGCGACCAGCACCGTCAACCCGGACGGCACCGTGCAGGTCCGCGCGGACTTCACCGGTCCGAACAGCGCGGCGGTCTCCTCCGAGCCGATCAAGGTCGTGGTGGACCGCAAGGCGGGCGGCGCGGCCACCCAGAAGGTGGGGCTGGGCGAGCTGAACCTGCTCACTGGTGACCTGACCGTCTCCGCCACGGACGTCTCGGTGTTCGGCATGACGGTCGGTCGCACCAGCTCCTCGCGCGACCCGAAGGCCGCCGCGAACAAGGACGGCCAGGCGCCGGTCTTCGGCCCGAACTGGACCTCCGGTGTCTCCTCGGAGGTCTCCACGTCTTCGTACACCGAGATCCGCAAGACCTCGGCGACCTCGCTCGACGTGGTCACCACCGAGGGCGGCACGGTCTCCTTCACCGCCAACAAGACCGGCGACGGCTGGGTGCCCGAGCCGGGCAGCGAGGAGCTGACCCTCAAGGGCTCCCTCGCGGGTGGGGACTTCACCCTCTCCGACACCGAGGGCGCCGTCACCGCCTTCGCCAAGGTCGACCCGGCCGCCGCGACCTGGACGGTCACCTCCAGCCTGCTGGACGGCCTGGCGAACAGCACCACCACGGTGGTCTCGGAGAAGACCGTGGTCGGCGGGAAGACCCTGGCCCGGCCCAAGTACGTGATCGCCCCGACCTCCGCGGCCACCGCCTCGGCCTGTACGGCGGACGTGACGACCAAGGGCTGCCGCGTCCTGCAGTTCGTCTACGCCACCGCCACGACCGCCACCGGCACCGACAACGCCAACCAGTTCGGCGACTACGCCGGCCAGGTCAGCACCCTCAAGCTGTGGGCCACCGCCCCCGGCGCCGCCAACTCCACCGCCACCGACGTCGCCACCTACCG
Organism: Kitasatospora sp. NPDC101157; assembly: GCF_044768255.1. Lineage (NCBI taxonomy): Bacteria > Bacillati > Actinomycetota > Actinomycetes > Kitasatosporales > Streptomycetaceae > Kitasatospora > Kitasatospora sp. NPDC101157. The sequence goes on from NZ_JBIWPL010000038.1 coordinate 9,077, forward strand.
CTATGACAGCACCGGCGCACTGCGGCAGGAGTGGGACCCGCGCCTGGACCAGGCGTCCAAGACCACGTACTCGTACTACAGCGGGCCCGGCCAGGACGGCATGCTGTCCTGCATCCAGCAGGGCGGCCAGGCCAGCACCTGCATGGACTACCGCAACGTGCCGAGCAGCGCCGCCGCCGGCGACGGCATGCTCACCAAGGTCCGGCACGACACCCTCGCCCCCGGAACCACCAGCACCGTGAACGGCACCGCCGCCACCGTCATCGTCTACGGTGTCCCGGCCACGGGCAGCAAGGCCCCGGAGGACCTCTCGGCTACGGCCGGTGCGACCTGGGGACAGACGGACCTGCCGACCGACGCCACGGCGGTCTTCCCGGCCGACCAGATCCCCACGTCCAGCAACGGCGCGGAGCTGAACGCCGGTGACTACACCCGCGCGACGATCCACTATCTGAACGCCTCCGGCCGCCAGGTCAACAGCGTCGCGCCCGGCCACCGGATCGGCACCACCGAGTACGACAAGTGGGGCAACGCGGTCCGCACCCTGACCGCCGCCAACCGCGAACTCGCCCTGGGCACCACCGACGAGGCCAAGGCCCAGCTCGCCGACCTCGGCATCGACACGCTCCCCTCCGGCGAGCGCGCCAAGCTGCTGTCCACCACCAACGTGTACAGCGAGGACGGCCAGCGCGAGACCGAGACCTCGGGCCCGCTGCACCGCGTCACCCTGGCCGCCGACGCCACCAGCGGCACCACCACCGTGGCGAAGGCCGGCACCCAGGTGACCGCCCGCACCCGCACCGTCAAGACCTACGACGAGGGCCGGCCCACGGACGGCACCGCCAAGGTCAAGGACCAGGTCACCACGACCGTCACCGGCGGCGCCCTGCGCGGCTGGCCGGACGTCCTCGCCGAGACCCGCACCGACAAGAGCGTCTACGACTGGGCCCTCGGCGTCGCGACCAAGAAGGTCCAGGACGCCGGCGGCCTCAACCTGACCACCACCACCGGCTACGACACCCAGGGGCGGGTCACCTCCCAGTCCCTGCCCGCCTCGAACGGCACCGACGCCGGCACCAGGACCACCAGCTACTGGACCGCCACCGGCACCGGACCCTGCGCCGGACGCCCGGAGTGGGCCGACCTGGTCTGCCAGACCGGCCCGGCCGGCCCGATCACCGGCGGCGGCGCCAACCCGGCGCAACTGCCCGTCAAAACCGTCCAGTACGGCCTGTTCGGTCAGACCACGCAGACCGACGAGACGGCGGGCGGCACCACCCGCACCACCGTGATCACCACCGACGCGGCAGGCCGCCCCGTCACCACCACGGTCAGCGGCGGCGTCGGCCCGGCCGCCCCGGCCACCACCGTCACCTACGACCCGGCCACCGGCAAGGTCGTCAAGCAGACCTCCGCCACCGGCGGAACCATCACCAAGGCGTACGACATCCTCGGCCGCCTGATCACCTACACCGACGCCGACGGCGCCACCACCACCACCGAGTACGACGCGCTCGACCGGCCCACCAAGATCACCGACAGCTCGCCGTCCACCACCACCTACGGCTACGACACCGCGGCTGAACCGCGCGGGCTCGCCACCTCTGTGACCGACTCGGCGGCCGGTACCTTCACCGCCCGCTACAACGCGGACGGCAAGGTGATCACCCAGGGCCTGCCCGGCGGCTACACCAGCACCGACCGGATTGACCCGACCGGCACCGCCGTCACCCGCACCCACACCCGCAACAGCGACGGTGCCGTGCTGGTCAACGACGCCATCACCGAGACCGTCCACGGCCAGTGGGCCACCCACACTGGCACCCCCGGCGTGACCGCGGCCCAGACGTACGACTACGACCGCGCCGGACGCCTGACCCAGGTCCGCGACACCTCCACCGACGCCGTCTGCACCACCCGCACATACGGCTTCGACAACAACACCAACCGCACCAGCCTGGCCACCGCCACCGCGCCGCGCGGCCAGGAGTGCTCGACGAATGGGGCCACCACCCAGACCAACAGCTACGACAGCGCCGACCGCCTGGTGAACCCGGGCTACGCCTACGACGCGTTCGGCCGCACCACAGCCCTGCCGGGCAGCACGATCGGCTACTACAACACCGATCTGGTGCAGCAGCAGACCACCGGTGCCAGCCGCTACACCTGGACCCTGGACTCGGCGCAGCGCCTGCGCGGCTGGACTACCGAGACCAACTCGGGTGCCGCTTGGGCGATTTCGGGCGGCCGGACGAACCACTACGGCTCGGACGGGGACAGCCCGCGCTGGATCGCCGTGGACGGCACCGCCTCGCGCAACGTGACCGGTCCGACCGGTGACCTGATCGCCACCACCTCCGGTACCGCGGTCACCCTGCAACTGGCCAACTTGCACGGCGACGTGACGCTCCAGCTCCCACTGGACACCGCGCTCGCGCCGACCGTCCTGGACTACGACGAGTACGGCCAGCCCCGCGCCGGCCAGGGCGCCGTCCGCTACGGCTGGACCGGTGCCAAGCTGCGCTCCGCCGACACCCCCGGCGGCGGCCTGGTCCTGATGGGCGTGCGCCTCTACAACGGGGCCACCGGCCGCTTCCTGTCCGTCGATCCCGTCTACGGCGGCAACGCCAACGCCTACGACTACGTCTACGGCGATCCGCTCAACCGATACGACCTCGACGGCAACATCTGCTTCAGCTGCGGCTGGAACCGGGCCAAGTCCTTCGCGCGCAAGACCTGGAACGAGAACAAGCAGACCATCATCACCTGGGGCGTCGGCATCACCGTCGCCGGCGGCTGCACCATCCTCACCGGCGGTGCAGGCGCGGCCGGCTGTGCCTATCTCGGCGGCGCAGTCGGCGGCGCAGTCGGCTACCGCTACGGCTACAGCGGGCCCCGCAGTTACGGCGGCTACGCCCGGGCGACCATCGTCGGCTCCGTCACGGCGGGCTTCGGCGGTGGCGCCTTCTTCCGCGGCTTCCGCTTCTTCCGTGGCGGCGGTGCCCACCGCGGCGCCTGGGGCTGGTGAAGCCCGGACGCTGCCAAGTCACTAGCATCCCCATATCGCCCGTTGGGCCGTTTGGGAGGATTGAGGTACCTGTGAACCGATACGGGAAGGCCGCCCTGGCGACGCTCGGCTTCCTGCTGCTCGTCGCCGCCGTGTTCGTACTGCTCGGCCTGGTGTCCAAGGACTCCGCGTTCGGATCGGTGCTGCGCACGGCGGGCGGCGGCCTGTTGGCGGGCGCCACGCTCGCTTGGGGCGCCTACCTGGTGAAGTCGCTCCGCAGCAGGCGATAGCCCCGACCGCAACAGGACAGGGTCCCACCTGGGAAACCAGGTGGGACCCTGTCCTGCAAGTGCACCACCGCCGCAGCGCCGGTAGACGCGTCCGCGGCCCCGGCCGCTGGATGGGGTGGGTGAGCTGCGCATGGCGATCGCCTCGAAGGGTCGTGCGCGAGGAGTCCTCGCCTCCAGTGTGTGCTCGCGTGGCGACCACCGCGCGACCACCGGCTGGACAATCCGGCTATGACCTGCGGGTCTCCCTTGATCAGTGGGAGCCCCGGGCGGGCAGGGCAGATGAGCGGGTCGCGGTGTGCGGCGGTCTCGCGGACGAGCTGGGCGAAGCGTGCGCGGCTGCGCTGCTGGTGCTGTTCGGCCTGTTCGTCGCTCCAGTCCTCGGCGCTGGTGTCGTCGTCCTCGTCGTCGAGGTCGTCGTATTCGGTGTGGAGGAGCCAGCAGGCGCGGATGCCGGTGACGAGGTCTTCGACGAGGTCCCGGGCGGGGCGCCTGGGGTCGAGCGGGGTCAGGCGCAGGCCGGTGTCCTCGGGGTCGGTGTGCTGGGCGAGGGTGTCGTCGATGTCGTCGAGTTGTTCGCGCAGGCCGGCGGGGTCAGGGAGGAGGCCGTCGGCGACGTGGAGGGCGTGGCCGAGCAGGCGGGTGACCATGTCGTAGGGGGAGGCGCCAGCTTCGATGAGCTGGAGGACGAGGGTGGGTGTCTCGTGGGGGAGGGCTTCGATGTTGTCGGCTTCGACGAGTACGGCGGCGGGGGAGTGGCCGGAGGCTTCGGAGGCGACCTCGGCTGCGGCGGCGAGCCAGTGGGCCGCGGCGACAGTTGCGGCGGTGGGGTCGATTTCGGTGAACAGGGCTGCCGGGCCGAAGGGATCCTGTTCGAGGAGGTGGTCGGCGGCGGCGACCTGGACTGGGGAGGCGCCTTCGCGGCTGAGGAGGACGGCCTGGCGGGCGCGGTCGGTGAGGTTGCCGAGTTCGGCGTTCTCCACGGCGGCGAGTTCGGTGGCGGTCTCGGCGAGGACGGCGTCGGTGAGGTCAGCGTTGCGGAGGGTGTGCAGGGCGCGGCCGGCAGCCCGCCGCGGTTTCGCGGGTGGCGGCCCAGCTGGCGAGCAGGCGCAGACCCTGTTCGCTGGGAGAGCCGGGTTCGGCGGCGTAGATGGTGAGGGTGAGACCGGGTGCAGCGGCCATGTCCATGCCTTCGTAGGCGAGGGTGAGGTCGCCGACGGCGTGGTGGTGGAAGCGTTTGGTTCCGGTGCCGTGGTGGCGGACGTTGTGGGCACCCCACCGGGTGCGGAAGTCGTCGCTGCGGGTGGAGAGTTCGCCGACGAGGTCGTGGAGGCCCTTGTCGTGGGGGTCGCGACCTGCCTCGGTGCGCAGGATGGCGACGGTGATGTCGGCGGCCTGGTCCCAGTCGGGGTAGAAGCGACGGGAGGCGGCGTCGAGGAACTGGTAGCGGGCGAGGTTGTTCAGGTTGCCGGAGGTTTCGTACACGTCGGCATAGAAGGCGCGGGCGAGTTGGTTGGCAGCGACCAGGTCCATGCGGCCGTTGCGGACGAAGGCGGGGCCGCCGGTGACGGCGTCGAGCATCCACTGCAGGCTGCGGTGCGGCGTCCACTGGCGACTGGTGCGACGGCGGGGGCGGGCGAGCGCGTCGGTGCCGTCGGCGGCCTGGGCCAGGTGCAGCAGGTGGGCTCGTTCGGCGTCGTCGAGCTGCAGGGCCCGGGCGAGAGCTTCCAGGACGGAGGGTGAGGCGCCGGCGAGGTTGCCGCGCTCCAGCTTGGCGTAGTACTCCACGCTCACGTCGGCCAGGGCGGCGACCTCGCTGCGGCGCAGGCCCGGCACCCGGCGGCGGGGTCCGGCCGGCATGCCCGCCCGTTCCGGGGTGATCTTCGCGCGTCGCGAGGTGAGGAACTCGCGGACCTCCTGAGTGTTGTCCACGCCTTCGACCCTACGGCCCCGCTGAACCCGGAGGGGTGTACGGCCGGTACACCCCTCATCGGTGACTCGCTGCCGTGGACGACAGGAGGTTGTCTGGAAAGCGTGGCGCTCCCCGGCCCGGCCTTCGGAAGGCATGCGGGGGCGCCCGACCCGCACTTGGCGGCGACCGACACGGCAGGCCGTCCGCCCCGGAACCGAAGGAAGCACTCTGATGCGCGGTGCAGTGATCCACGCCCCTGGCGACGTCCGCTTCGAGACCGTGGAAGACCCGAAGATCCTCAAGCCCACCGACGCGATCATCCGAACGGCGGTGACGTGTGTGTGCGGCTCGGACCTGTGGCCCTACCGGGGGGCGGAGCCGATCGGCGACCCGCACCCGATGGGCCACGAGTACGTCGGCTTCGTCGAGGAGGTCGGCTCCGAGGTCACCGGCCTACGGTCCGGCCAGTTCGTGGTGGGCTCGTTCGCAACCTCCGACAACACCTGCCCGAACTGCTCGCACGGCTTCCAGTCGAACTGCCTGCACCGGGAGTTCATGTCCACCTGCCAGGCCGAGTACGTGCGCATCCCCAACGCCGCCGGCACCCTGGTCGCCACCGACGAGGTGCCCGACGAGGAGCTGTGGCCGGGCCTGCTGGCGAACTCGGACGTGATGGGCACCGGATGGTGGGCTGCCGACGCCGCCGAGGTCCGACCCGGGTCGACCGCAGTGGTGGTCGGGGACGGCGCGGTCGGCTTGTGCGCCGTGATCGCCGCGAAGGAGATGGGCGCGGAGCGGATCATCGCCATGTCCCGCCACGAGCAGCGGCAGAAGCTCGCCCTGGAGTTCGGTGCGACCGACATCGTCACCGAGCGCGGCGAAGAGGGTATCGCCCGGGTCAAGGAACTGACCGGCGGGATCGGCGCGGACAGCGTGCTGGAGTGCGTCGGCACCGCCCAGGCGGTGCAGCAGGCCCTGCACTCTGCCCGGCCCGGCGGCAGCGTCGGCTTCGTCGGCGTCCCCCACGGGGTCGCCGTCGACGGCCAGGAGCTGTTCTTCTCCCACGTCGGCCTGCGCGGCGGCCCCGCCCCCGTGCGCCGCTACCTGCCCGACCTGATCGAGCGCGTCCTGTCCGGCCGCATCGACCCCGGCAAGGTCTTCGCCCTCACCCTGCCCCTCGCCGACGTTGCAGAGGGCTACAAGGCGATGGACGAGCGTCGCGCGATCAAGGCCCTGCTCAAGCCCTGACCGCGCCGGTCCGCCCATGACCGCCCTCACCCCGCGCACCTCGCTGCTCCACCCCGCCCCGGCCGTACTGCTGCCACGGCCGCCTGCACCAACAGCTGGCCGACCGCCGGCCCGGCCACTGCGGCGCCACCGACGGCCGGACGGCAGGACGCCCGGCCACCGCCGACAGGAGCACCCCGATCAACATCCGCGTCACCCTCGACGGCACGCCCGTCGCAGCGGTGCTGCACGACAGCCCCGCCGCCCGCGACCTGGCTGCCATGCTCCCGCTGACCGTGGAGCTGGAGGACTTCCACGGCACCGAGCGCATCGGCTACCCGCCGCGCGAGGTCACCACTTCCGGCACGCCCGCGCCCGCCGCGGCGAGGGCGGGCGACATCGCCTATTACGCGCCCTGGGGCAACCTGGCCCTCTTCTACAGGGACGGCCCCGCCCCATCCCCGGACCTCCTGATCCTCGGGAGCCTCGACGCCGATCCCGACACGATCGCCCGCGCCCAAGAGATCACCATCCAGACCGCCCCCGAACCCGCTGCGAGCACTCCCTGATGAACCCCGTGTACGACTTCACCGGCCAGGTCGCCTTCGTCACCGGTGCCTCCTCCGGCATGGGTCTGGCCACCGCCCGTGCCTTCGCCGAGGCGGGCGCCGCCGTCGGCCTCGCCGACATCGACGAGAGCGCCGTCGACCGGGTGGCGAAGGAGCTCACCGACGCCGGCCACCAGGTCCTCGCCCTCGTCTGTGACGTCACCGACGAGCAGCAGGTCGCCGCCGCGGTCGACCGCACCGTCGCCACGTTCGGCCGCCTCGATGCGGCCTACAACAACGCCGGGATCATGCCCCCGCCCACCGACGCCGCCGATGAGGGCGCCGAGCAATTCGACCGGGTCACGGCCGTCAACCTGCGCGGTATCTGGGCGAGCATGAAGCACGAACTGCGCCACATGCGGGAACAGGGCAGCGGCGCGATCGTCAACTGCTCCTCGCTGGGCGGCCTGGTCGGCAACCCCGGCCGCGCCGCGTACCACGCCACCAAGCACGGAGTGCTCGGCCTGACCAAGAGCGCCGCCCTCGAATACGGGCCCCGCGGTGTGCGCGTCAACGCCGTCTGCCCCGGCACCATCGCCACCCCCATGGTCGACGCCATGGTCGAAGGCGGCGAACTGGACCGCGACCAGGCCGAGACCGGCCAGGCCATCGAGCGGCTGGGCACCGCCGAGGAGATCGCTCAGGCCGTGCTGTGGCTGTGCAGCGCCGGCTCGAGCTATGTCACCGGCGTCGCCCTGCCCGTCGACGGCGGGTACACCGCCCGGTAGCCCCTTCGCCCCCAGACACGAGAAGGACCGTCATGGAATTCGTCCAGCCCCAGCCCACCAGCAAAGCCCCCGCGGACTGGTTCACCGGCGACGTCTGGTGGGACGTCATCGCAGCCGGGCAGGAACCCTCCCGCCTGCGGGCCAACCTGGTGCGCTTCGCGCCTGGCGCCCGCACCCACTGGCACGTCCACGAGGTGGGCCAGACTCTGCACGTCCTCTCCGGGATCGCGTACGTGGGCACCCGCGACGGCCGGATCTTCGAGGCCCACCCGGGCGAGACCGTCGCCTGCCCGCCCGGCGAGGAGCATTGGCACGGAGCCGCCCCCGACCGCTTCATGGAGCACATCGCCATGTGGGAGGCAACCGCCGACGGCAGCCCCGAGACGATCTGGGCCGAACCCGTCACCGACCCGCAGTACAACGAGCCCCGCACCCGCCGGCCGTAGCCCGCCCTCCCGCACTGCGGGCAGGCGGTCACGGTCTGGGTGGCGGAATCGTGGGGCCGCCGAGGTCCGGGCCCGCCCCGACGTACCGGCCGCCGAGCGGAGACCGGCCCCGCCCCGGACAGCACCACCACCGAGGCCTGGCGCTGCCACGTGAGGGCCGGCCGCGACCCGGCTCCCGGCGGGGCAGGCGGTGCCGACCCGGTGGCAGTGGTCGTCGCGGCAGCCGCAGCGCAGGCCACGCGACCTCGGTCTTCGCCGGGATTCGGTGACCAGCGCATGGTGATCGCTTCGAAGGAGCGAGCGGCTCCTGCTCTTCCCGGCCTGCGCCCGAGAGGCGATCACCGTGCGACCAACGGCCCCGGAGATCGGCCTGTGACCTGTGCGTCTTCCATAGCCGCAGAAGGCGATCATCGCTTCAAGCCGTTGCTTCTGATGACCTCGCCGTACCAGTGCGCGCTGGACTTGGGCGTGCGCCGCTGGGTGGCGAAGTCGACGTGGACGAGGCCGAAACGCTTGGTGTGCCCCTCGGACCACTCGAAGTTGTCCATCAGCGACCAGAGCAGGTAGCCGCGGACGTCCACCCCCGACTGGATCGCTTCGTGCAGGGCCGTGAGGTGGTCGCGCAGGAACTCGATCCGGTCGGGATCGTGTACCCGGCCGTTGTCGTCGGGGATGTCGGCGTATGCCGCGCCGTTCTCGGTGATCCAGATGGGCAGGTCGGGGCGGGCGGACGCGATTCGCTCCAGTTGCCGACGCAGGCCGTCGGGATCGACGTCCCAGCCCATGGCGGTGGTGCGGAGTCCGGTCGGGTGGAACACGACGTCCTCGGCTCCGACCCAGGGCGATGGCCGGTGATCAACAGGGCCTGCGCCGACGGTGTGGGAGCTGTAGTAGTTGACACCGAGAAAGTCGATCGGGGTGCCGATCACGGCCTCGTCGCCCTCACGGAGGTGGCCGAGGCCGGCGATCGGTTCGATGTGCGCCAGGACGTCGGCCGGGTAGGCGCCGGTGACCACCGGTTCGAGGAGGAGCCGGTTCATCAGCAGGTCGATCCGCCGGGCCGCGTCCTGATCGGTCGGGTCGTCGCTCACCGCCTGTACGGGGTAGAAGTTGGGCGCCAGGCCGATTTCCCGGTGCCGCCCCTGCACCCGTAGTGCCCTCGCTGCCAGCCCGTGGCCCAGGAGCAGGTGGTGGGCGGCGCGCAGCGCGCCCGGCGGGTCCTGCGCTCCTGGGGCGTGCAGGCCGCTGGCGTACCCGAGGAAGGCGGCGCACCAGGGTTCGTTGACGGTGATGAACGTGTCCACCAGGTCGCCGAGGTGTTCACCGACCAGCTGGGCGTAGTCGGTGAAGCGCCAGGCGGTGTCCCGGGCGCGCCAGCCGCCGCGGTCCTCCAGCGCTTGTGGGAGGTCCCAGTGGTAGAGCGTGGCGACGGGCTGGATGCCGTTCTCGTGCAGCTCGTCGAGTAGCCGGCGGTAGAAGTCGAGCGCCTTCGGGTTGGCTCGGCCGCTGCCGTCGGGCTGCAGCCGGGCCCAGGAGAGCGAGAAGCGGTAGGCCTGGAGGCCGAGATCGGCCATCAGGGCGACGTCCTGCCCGTGGCGGTGGTAGTGGTCGCAGGCGGTGTCGCCGGTGGTGCCGTCGACGGTCGTGCCCGGTCTGTGGCTGAACACGTCCCAGATGGAGGATGTCCGGCCGTCCTCGGAGACGGCGCCCTCGATCTGGTAGGCGGAGGTGGCGGCGCCCCATCGGAACCCGTCGGGGAAGCGGAGGAAGGTCTGCTCGGACACGGACGTGACACCTCGGGAAACGGGGCACCGGGCCGGCGGATCCGCACCGGCCCGGATTGCCTCGACAGTGGGCTGGACGGGGTCAGTGAACGGGCAGTGCCGGGCGCGCGAGGGCTGCCGCGCCGACCAGGCCGGCGCCGGTGCCCAGGGCGGCGGGGAGGACAGCGGTTCGGGCCGTGAAGGGCAGGGTGGCGTAGTCGGCCAGGTGGCGGCGCAACGGCTGGAGGAGCAGGTCGCCGGAGGCGGCGACGCCGCCTCCGATGATCGCGGCTTCGATCTCCACCAGGGTGGCGACGGCGGCGATCCCGGCGGCGAGGGCGTGGGCGGCCCGGTCGTAGGCGTGCAGGGCGAGCGGGTCGCCCGAACAAGCGGCGGCCGCGACCGCTGCGGCGGAGCTGTCGCCATCGGGGGCCCGCCAACCGTTCTCGGCTGCGGTCCGGGCGATGGCGGTTCCGCTGGCGAGCCCCTCGACGCAGCCGCGTGAGCCGCAGGGACAGGGCCGGCCGGCATAGTCGATGCTGATGTGACCGAGGTGGCCGGCGTTCCCGGTGGGCCCGGTGTGGAGTCTCCCGTCGATGATCAGGCCCGCGCCGATTCCGGTGGAGACCACCAGGCACAGGGCGTTGCGGTACGGGCGTGCGGCGCCGAGCCAGTGCTCCGCCGCGGCCATCGCCACCGCGTCGCCTCCGAGTACCACCGGCAGGCCGTTGACGGCGGGGTGGCCGGCGACCGCAGTCCGTAGCGGAAACGCCCGCCAGGCGGGGATGTTGACCGGGCTGACGGTACCGTCCTCGATGTCCACCGGGCCGGCGCTGCCGACTCCGACAGCCCGCACGCCTCCCCACAGAGGGTGCCGGGCGAGGCCGTCCAGCACGTGTTCTACCGCAGCCAGCACCGTGCGGGCGTTCTCCCGGGGGGTGGGCTGCCGGATTTGGTGGAGGAGGGTCCCGTCCGCGTCGACCAGACCTCCCGCGATCTTCGTTCCGCCGATGTCCAGTGCCGCCAGAAGGGCACGCGCGGAGGTGGGGCGGCCGTCGACCGCGAGGGCCTTTTCGTAACTCATCGTGACTTCTCCGCTGATAGGACGGGGGGAGTGCCGACCTGCTTCGGGCATGTCGCCCCGGGGCGGTCCCGGTGATTCTCGCTGCGTTGGACAACGTTGTCCATGGAGTCGACAGGCCGAGGCCTTTTCGTCATCAGGTTAGGCAAACGTTTAGCAAATCGGACGGAGATCGTAAAAAACTGCCTGCATTTCAATGTTGATCGGTCTATGGACATGGCCCCGATATGACGTCTACGTTAAGCAGCCAACGACCGGGAGGCCGCTTCCCGGCGTTCATGACGATCAGCGCGAAGGATGAGCGAAGATGCGCAGAGGGTGGATGGCCGGCACGGCCGCTTCCATGATTTTGCTCACTGCCTGTAGCAGTGGCGGCGGCGGGACCGCGTCCTCCGCGGCGACCGTCAACTCCGATCCGGCCAAGGTGTCGGGTTCCATCACGGTCCTGACCAACCGGACCGACCAGCTGAACAAGGGGGTCCTCGCCGGGTATGCCGCCGAGTTCAACAAGACCTACCCGAACGTCAAGGTCAAGTTCGAGGGCATGACCGACTACGAGGGCGAAGTCAAGATCCGCATGAACACCGAGAACTACGGTGACGTGCTGCCGATCCCGTCCGACCTCTCGATCGCCCAACTCCCCAACTTCTTCGCCCCGTTGGGTGAGGCCGGAGACCTGTCGAAGCTGTACGACTGGATTGACTACGGCACCGTCGGCGGCAAGGTGTACGGCATCGCCAACTACGGCACCGTCACGGGCTTCGTCTACAACAAGGCGCTCTGGCAGCAGGCCGGCATCACCGAGTGGCCGAGGACCCCGCAGGAGTTCATCGAGGACCTGAAGGCCGTCAAGTCCAAGACCCAGGCGATCCCGTACTACACCAACTACCACGACGGCTGGCCGCTGAAGCAGTGGACCGACGCGATCGGCTCGCCGAGCTGCAACGAGGGCGCCAAGGACTCGATGGCCTCCACCGCGGCCCCGTGGACCAGCGGCAACGACATCCACACGATCGACAGCCTGCTGTACTCCGTCGTCCACGAGAAGCTGACCGAGCCCGACCCCACGACCACCAACTGGGAGAACTCCAAGACGCTTCTGGGCACCGGACAGGCGGCCACCATGTACCTCGGCTCCTGGTCCATCGCCCAGATGCAGGACGCCGCGAAGGCCGCCGGGAAGAACCCCGACGACATCGGCTACATGCCGTTCCCCTCCGCGACCGCGGAGGGCAAGCTCTGCACGGTCCTCCAGCCGGACTACAAGTACGGCATCAACAAGCACTCCAAGAACCAGGAGGCGGCCCGGGCCTGGCTGGACTGGTTCATCAACAAGTCCGGCAGCGCCCAGGCCGAACAGGGCATCTCCTCGGTCAAGGGCTCTCCGATGCCGACCGCGCTCAAGCCCTTCGCCGACAAGGGCGTCACCATGATCGGCCAGAAGCAGGAGAAGTCCGCCGCCGTCAAGAAGATCGACAAGGCCGCGGAGATCGACCTCGACGCCCCCGACTACCGGCAGAAGCTCGTCGACATCGCCCGCGGCGCCGGCGCCGGAGACCAGAACGGCTACTTCGCGGACCTGAACAAGAAGTGGTCCGAGGCACAGAAGACCGTGGCCGGCTGACGGCGCCGAAGGACTGCGGTGCGGCCGGGCGCACTGCCCTGACCTCCCGGCCGCACCGCGCCCACGGCCCCGACCCCCGTGTCCCGGCCGCTCGGCGGCGCGAGGAAGGGAACGGCCCCGCCTTCCGGACGGGCGGGGGGAGGGGGAGGCGGGCTCCCGGGTGTCGGGCTCAACGAAGGACAGGAAGATGACTGCACTGCAGAAGGACCGGAGCGCGAGCGTGACGCCGCCCTCCGGCGACCGGGCCGTACCGGCTGCGCCGGTCCGGCGCCGAAGGGCCGGCCGAACCCACTGGTGGTTCACACCCTGGCTCTACCTGCTGGTCCCACTGGCGCTTCTGGTGACCTTCACGTACCTGCCGATCCTCGACATGCTCGGCTACAGCGTCACCGACTGGGACGGCATCAGCCCCGAGCGGAACAACGTCGGGGTGGACAACTACACGGCGCTGTTCACGCGTCCGGAACTGTTCAAGGTCTTCCTGGTCAGCGGCGTGTACCTACTGGCCTCCTTCGTCCAGATCGCGCTCGCGCTCTACTTCGCCACCGTGCTCAGCTTCGACACCCGCTTCAGGAACCTCTTCAAGGGCATCCTGTTCTTTCCGTACCTGATCAACGGCGTCGCGATCGGTTTCGTGTTCCTCTACTTCTTCCAGCCCGGCGGCACGCTGGACACCGTGCTGCGCCTGCTGGGCGTCGGTGGACAGCACCTGTGGCTGGGGGATCCGGACCTCGTCAACAAGTCACTGGCGGGGGTGTCGGTCTGGCGGTACACGGGCCTGAACATGGTGCTGTTCCTCGGCGCGATCCAGTCCATCCCGCCCCACCTCTACGAGGCCGCGGCACTCGACGGTGCGAGCCGGTGGCAGCAGTTCCGCCACATCATCGCCCCCAGCATCAAACCGATCATCAGCCTCAGCGCGATCCTCGCGGTCTCCGGCTCGCTGGCCGTGTTCGAGATCCCGTACGTCATGACCGGCGGCTCCAACGGCAGCGAGACCTTCGTCATCCAGACCGTCAAGCTGGCCTTCAAGTTCGACAAGGTCGGCCTCGCCTCCGCCTGCGCCGTCGTGCTGCTGGCCCTGATCCTGCTCGTCACCTGGATCCAGCGCCGCCTGGTGCCGGAGGAGAGGGTTGAACTGTCGTGACCATTCCCGCCACCCCGGCCGCCCGCCGGTTCGCCCCGACCCCTCGGGCGTTCGCCGCCACGGTCGGCAAGTACACCTCCCTGGGACTCGCCGGCGCGATCGTGCTGATACCGCTCACCGTGGTGCTGTTCACCTCGCTCAAGAGCAGCAACGAGGCACTGACCACAGGCCCGCTCACCCCGCCGGGCGACTGGCTCAACCTCCACAACTACGCAACCGCCTTCCAGCAGGGCAAGATGCTGCAGGGCTTCGTCAACACCACGATCATCCTGGTGGTCTCCACCGCCGGCACCGTGCTGATCGGTTCGATGACCGCCTACGCCATCGACCGCTTCGAGTTCCGGCTCAAGAAGCTGGTGATGGCCCTCTTCCTGATCGCCACGCTCGTCCCGAGCGTGACCACCCAGGTCGCCACCTTCCAGATCGTCAACGACCTCGGGGCGTTCAACACCCGTTGGGCGCCGATCATGCTCTACCTGGGCACCGACATCGTGTCGATCTACATCTTCCTCCAGTTCATCCGCTCCATCCCGCTCTCGCTCGACGAGGCGGCCAGGCTCGACGGCGCCAACTCCTTCACCATCTACCGGCGGATCATCCTGCCGATGCTCAGACCAGCCATCGCCACCGTGGTGATCATCAAAGGCATCGCGGTCTACAACGACTTCTACATCCCCTTCCTGTACATGCCCTCGGCCGACCTGGGCACCATCTCCACCTCGCTGTTCCGCTTCAAGGGGCCGTTCGGCGCGCACTGGGAGACCATCTCGGCCGGAACCATCCTGGTCATCCTGCCGACCCTGATCGTGTTCCTCGCCCTGCAGCGCTTCATCTACGGCGGCTTCGCGGCAGGCTCCACGAAGTGATCCGTCCCTCCGGTGCCGCACCTGCGCCGCGTCACCGCCGAGCCGATGAGCGGAGCCGCAGTTGAGCGAGCGCACCACCATCAGGGACGTCGCCGAGCGCGCCGGGGTCTCGCCGGGGGCGGTGTCCCTCGCGCTCAACGACCGGCCAGGGGTGTCGGAACGCACCCGCGCGCGGATCCGCGCGGCCGCGACCGAACTCGGCTGGGCGCCCGGCCAGGCCGCCCGCAGCCCGGCCGGGGGCGGCGGCCGGGGAGACACCGTCGGTCTGGTACTCACCCGCCCGGCCCGCCAGCTCGGCCTGGAACCCTTCTACATGGAGTTCGTCTCCGGCATCCAGAGCGTGCTGGAGGAACGGTCGGCCACGCTTCTGCTGCGGCTGGTGCGCGACCACGCTCAGGAGAGCGCCGTCCATCACACCTGGTGGCGCGAGCGGCGGGTCTGCGGGTCAGTCCTGGTTGATCTGCTCGTCGAGGACGACCCTCGAATTCCCGCCCTGGCCCGGATCGGCATGCCCGTCGTCGCGGCCGGCCACCCCGAACTCACCGGCGGCTCGACAGCCTCCGTCTGGACGGACGACGCCGCCGCGGTCGAGGAGGTCGTGCGCTACCTCGCGCTGCTCGGCCACCGCCGGATCGCCCGCGTCGGCGGCGACCCACGGCTGGGACACTCCGCGATACGGGGGCGCGCACTGGAACAGGTCGCGGCCGAACTCGGCCTGGACGAGCCGCGCAGCCTGCCCACCGACTTTTCCGGCCAGGCCGGCGCCAGCGCCACTCGCGAACTGCTCGCCTCCGGAACCCGGCGGCCGACCGCGATCCTCTACGACAACGACATCATGGCCGTCGCGGGGCTCGCCGTCGCCGCCGAGTTCGCACTGACCGTCCCGGACGACCTGAGCCTGGTCGCCTGGGACGACTCCCAACTGTGCCGACTCACCCATCCCGCGCTCTCCGCGATGAGCCACGACGTCCACGGCTACGGCGCCCAGGTCGCCCGCTGCCTCTTCGCCCTGCTCGACCGCCGCGCCGCCGCCGCAGGCCCCGCCCCGACCCCCGTCCTCGTACCCCGCGGCACCACCGCACCCCCCGGCATGCCCTGACCACATGCCGCTCCAGACCCCGGTCCGCCCCCGACTCCTCCTGAGGGTGAGGAAGCCCGGGGGCGGACCGGACCACCTCAGACCGGAGCCCGCCCGTGACCCCGCCGCACCACCCCGCCCATCCGCTTCCAGCCGCAGGCCCGCTCTCCGCAGCCGACCTGCTCACCAACCGGATCAGGCCCTACCCGTGGGGCTCCACCACCGCCATCGCCCGACTCACCGGCCGCCGCCCGACCGGCGAACCCGAAGCCGAGCTCTGGATGGGCGCCCACCCCGACTCGCCGTCCACCCTGGACCGCGGCAACGGCCCCGAACCCCTCGACCAGGTCATCGCCCGCGACCCGCACCACGAACTCGGCCGACGGGTCGCGCAGCGCTACGGCGCCCGACTGCCGTTCCTGGTCAAGCTGCTCGCCGCCGAGCACGCCCTGTCGGTCCAGGTCCACCCCAGCGCAGACCAGGCCGAGGCCGGGTACGCAGCCGAGGAGGCCGCAGGCGTTCCACGGGACGCAGCCCACCGCATCTACCGCGACCGCCACCACAAGCCCGAACTGCTCTGCGCACTCGACGACTTCGACGCCCTCTGCGGCTTCCGCGACCCGGCCGCCACCGCCGCGCTGATGGCCTCCCTGGACGCGCCGGCCCTAGCGCCGTGGATCGCGACCCTGCGCAGTGCCGACCCCGCGACGGCCCTGCGTACCGTCCTGACCGAGGCGCTCGACGCCGACCGGGCCGGGGGCGAGGAGGCCGTCGCGGAACTCGCCCCCGCCCTGGAGCGCGCCGCCGGGACCCCCGGCCCGCACTCCGCCACCTTCGCCGCGTACGCCGCGGCTGGCCGGGACTACCCCGGTGATCCGGGACTGGTCGCCGCGCTGCTGCTCAACCACGTGCGACTGCGGCCCGGACAGGCGCTCTTCCTCGACGCCCGCGTCCCGCACGCCTACCTGCACGGGACCGGCGTGGAGATCATGGCCAACTCCGACAACGTCCTGCGCTGCGGTCTGACTCCCAAGCACGTCGACGTCCAGGCCCTCGCCACCGTCGTCGACTTCCGGCCTGGCCCACCGACCCTGGTTCCCCCGACCGGCGGCGTTGACGGTGAACTCCACTACCGGACACCGGCCGCCGAGTTCGCGCTCTCCCGGCTCGACCTCCTCGGCCGCGCCACCCTCGCCGCCGACGGCCCGCAGATCCTGCTCTGCACCGAGGGCAGCGCCGAACTCCATCGGTCCCCGGGGCGATCGCTCACCTTGCGCCGAGGGGACAGTGCCTTCCTTTCGGCCACCGGCGCTCAGGCGGAGCTGCGCGGGACCGCCACGCTCTACCGGGCCCGCGTCCCCGAGCACCCTGCCGTCTGACCGCACCACTGCCACCCGTCGGCGCCGCCAGGCGCCCACTTCGGAGGTCCCTTCCCGTGAACGCATTTCCCGGCACCACCGACCCCGCCCCCACCCGCCGATCGCTGCTCGGCGCCGCCTCCGCCACCCTGGCGCTGGCCGCCGTCCCGGCCCTGACCACGCCGGCCGCCGCCGAGCCCGCGCCGCTCGCCGGACCCGGCCGCCGAGACGCGGGCTTCGTCACCACCCACGGCGGTGAACTCCGCCTGGCGGCACAACGGTTCCGTTTCGGCGGCACCAACTGCTACTACCTGCACCAGCAGTCCCACTACATGATCGACGCGGTCCTCGACGACGCCGCCGTGATGGGCCTGGCCGTGGTCCGGGCCTGGGCGTTCGCCGACGGCTCCGGGCGCTCGTACCGCCCTCTGCAGCCCAAGCCCCACAGCTACGACGACGAGGCGCTCGACTCCCTCGACTACGCCGTCCACAAGGCCGGGCAGCTCGGGATCCGTCTCGTCCTGCCCCTGGTCAACAACTGGCCGGACTACGGCGGGATGCAGCAGTACGTCAACTGGTTCCTCGGCCTGCCCGACGACTCCTACGGCGACAGTGTCAACCACGACCGCTTCTACACCGACCCCGGGATCAAGGCCTGCTACCGGGCCTGGGCCAAGCACCTCGTCCAGCACCGCAACCGCTACACCGGCCTGCGCTACTGCGACGACCCCACCGTCATGGCCTTCGAACTCGCCAACGAACCGCGGTGCCGCAGCGACAAGAGCGGCGTCGCCCTGCTCGCCTGGGCCGCCGAGATGAGCGCCTACGTCAAGTCGCTCGCCCCCCGCCAACTGCTCGCCGTCGGCGACGAGGGCTTCTTCGGACGGCCCGGACACACCGACTACCCCTACTCGGACTACGAGGGCGTCCGGTGGAACGAACTGGTCGCCCTCCCCGCCGTCGACTACGGCACCGTCCACGTCTACCCGCAGAACTGGGGCGAGACCAGGGTCGGCAAGCCCGGCACCGACGCCACTTCCTGGGGCACCCGCTGGATCGAGGACCACCTCGCCGCCGGCCGAGCACTCGGGAAGCCGGTGGTGGTCGAGGAGTTCGGGCTCCAGATCGACGCAGCACGGGACATCCCCGACACCGCCGCCCGCGACGCCGCCTACACCGCCTGGACCGACGCCGTCCGCACCGGCGGCGGTGCGGGCGACCAGTTCTGGCTGCTCACCTCCCGGGTCGACGACGGTTCCTTCTACCCGGACTACGACGGCCACCGCATCATGTGGAACAACGACCCCGCCAACCCCACCCGCACCACCGCCCAGCTGTTCGCCGCCCACGCCAGGGCGATGGCCGCCGGCTGACCGGCCCCCACACCGCCCCCGCCGCCGCACCCGCCGTCCACCGCCCGACGGGCGCGGCAGCCTGCCGCCCGAGGACCGCATGCCATCCGACCTGCCGCTCAACGCCATCGTGCTCTTCCAAGGCGACAGCATCACCGACGCCGGACGTGACCGCGGCGACCCCGCCTCCCTGGGCCACGGCTATGCGGCGCTCGCCGCGGCCGCCCTGAACACCGCACACCGCGGTGCGACCGTTCTCAACCTGGGGGTCTCGGGCGACCGCATCCACGACCTGCGCGACCGCTGGGGCCGCGACACCCTGGCCCACCGGCCCGACCTGCTCTCCGTGATGATCGGCGTCAACGACACCTGGCGCCGGTACGACTCCGGGCTCGCCTCGCCCCCCGGCCTGTGGGAGGACACCTACCGGCAACTGCTCGGCCGGGTCCGTGAACACTGTGACGCCCGGATCCTGCTCATCGAACCGTTCCTCGTCCCCGTCACCCCCGAGCAGTGGGCCTGGCGCGAGGACCTCGACCCGCGCATCCACGCCGTCCGCAGGCTCGCCACCGAGTTCGACGCGCTCCTGCTGGCCGCCGACGGCCTGCTCAACCAGGCCGCGCGCTCCGTGGGCGCACCCGGCCGGATCGCCGCCGACGGCGTCCACCCCACCCCGTACGGGCACCGGTTGCTCGCCGCGGCCTGGTGCGACCTGGTCCTCGGAGCGGCCGGCGCTTCCGCCGTATGCTGCCGGGCATGAGCAGGGGATACGGCACCAGGCCCACGATGAAGGACGTCGCTGTGGAGGCCGGCGTCGGCCTGAAGACCGTGTCCCGGGTGGTGAACGGCGAGAGCGGCGTCGCCTCCGCGACGGCCGAGCGGGTGCGGGCCGCCATCGACCGGCTCGGGTTCCGCCGCAACGACAGTGCCCGCCTGCTGCGGACCGGCCGCACCGCCAGCATCGCCCTGCTCCTGGAGGACATCGGTGACCCTTTCTCCTCCGCTCTCTCCCGTGCGGTGGAGGGCGTGGCCGCGGAGCACGGCTGCCTCCTGTTCACCGGCTCCAGTGCCGAGGACCAGCGTCGTGAGCGCGACCTCGCGCTCGCCTTCTGCGCCCGCCGGGTGGACGGCCTGATCGTGGTGCCGACCGGGGACGACCACCGCTACCTGCTTCCGGAATCCGCCGCCGGGACCCCGGTGGTCTTCCTCGACCGCCCGGCGGCGGCCATCGAGGCGGACGCCGTGCTCAGTGACAACGCGGGCGGCGCCCGGACCGGGGTCGCCCACCTGATCCGGCACGGCCATCGGCGGATCGGCTTCATCGGGGACCTGGCCCGCATCCACACCAGTGCCGAGCGGCTGCGCGGCTACCGGAGGGCCATGGCCGACGCCGCGCTGCCGGTGGACGAGCGGTGGATCGACACCGGACCCACCGATGCGGCCCGGGTCACGGCCGCCGTCGACCGGCTGACCAGGGGAGCGGCACCGGTCACCGCCCTCCTCACCGCCAACAACCGGATCACCCTGGCCGTGCTCCACCACCTTCCATCGGACGGGCCCCGCCCCGCCCTGGTCGGATTCGACGACCTGGAACTGGCCGATCTGCTCACGCCGGGTCTCACGGTCGTCGCCCAGGACCCGGCCGCGCTCGGTGCCGCGGCCGCCCGTACGCTCTTCGAGCGCCTGGCCGGGGACACCGGCGCGGCCCGCCGGATCGAGATCCCCACCCGCCTGATCCCTCGCGGCTCCGGGGAGATCGGCCCCCGCGCCGGCTGACCAGTCGCCCCTCGCCCTTCCCCGCCGCCCGTGGTCCCGCACGGGTCACCTCGCCTGACAGGATGGACCCGTGCGGCGCCTCGTCGCGCATCCAGTGGGCCGCGGGAAGGAACGCACATGGAAAGCCGGGTGACGATCCGGGACGTCGCCGCCCGAGCCGGGGTTTCGGCGGGCGCCGTCTCGCTCGCCCTCAACGACCGGCCCGGCGTCTCCGCCGGCACCCGCAAGAGGATCGTCGAGGCCGCCCGCGAACTGGGCTGGTCGCCCAATCTCGCGGCCCGGTCCCTCGCTCAGGGGCACCGGGTCCACACCATCGGCATGGCGCTCACTCGCGCCGCCGCCGGCACCGTTCTGGACGCGGTGCACATGGCGCTGATCGGCGGGATCGAGAGTGTGCTCACCGAGCGGCCCTGTTCCCTGCTGCTGCACGTGGCCCCCGACCTCGACGCCGAGATCGCGCTGTACAAGCAGTGGTGGCAGTCCGGCAAGGTGAACGGCTCGGTCCTGGTCGGAGTGACCAGCGACGACCCGCGGATCGAACCTGTCCACCGGCTCGGCATGCCCGTCGTCGCCGTTGCGCCTCCGCAGCTCAGTGGCCCCTTCCCGGCAGTGTGGCACGACGACGCGATGGCCATGGCGGAGGCCGTGCGCTACCTGTCGATCCTCGGCCACCGCCGGATCGCGCACGTCGGCGGGCCGGTGATGCTGGGCCAGTCGATCGTCCGCGCGGAGGCGTTCGCGTCCACCGCCGCCGAACTGCGGCTGGAGGACGCCAGGAGCGTGCACACCGCCCTGTCCGCACACGAGGGCGCCACGGCGACCCGCTCACTGCTGGCCGACGCCGGCCGGCCGACCGCCATCGTGTACGACAACGACCTCATGGCGGTGGCCGGCCTTGCGGTGGCGGGCGAGCTCGGCCTCCGGGTTCCCGAGGACCTGTCGCTGGTCGCCTGGGACGACTCGGACCTGTGCCGGATCACCAGGCCGGCTCTCTCGGCGCTCAGTTACGACCCCTTTGCGTTCGGCGCCGAGGTCGCTCGCTGCCTGCTAGAGCTCCTGGACGACGGCCGGGCCCGCTCGCGGGTCTCCGACGCCCCGGTGCTGGTCCCGCGAGGGACCACCGGCCCGCCTGCCCGTACCTGACAGGTCAGGCAGACGGCGGCGCCGTACTCCCGCGCGGGGTGAGCCGAGGAGACCGGTCCTCGAAGCCTTCGCCGCGCCCGCGGGCGATCAGGGCGAGCAGAGTGCGGGCTGCGTTCGCGCCGTATGCGTGGATGTCGCGGGTCAGCGCGGTGAGCGGCGGCCGGACCACCTGGACCAGCGGGGAGTCGTCCCAGGCGACGATCGACAGGTCGCGCGGGACCTGGAGCCCCATCTCCTGGGCCACCGACAAGCCGGCGACGGCGGTGATGTCGTTGTCGTAGAGGATCGCCGTCGGACGGGTGGGGGAGAGCAGCAGGCGCCGGGTGGCCCGCGCCCCGGCCTCGCCCGTGTAGTCGGTGTGCGCCGTGGGCGCGGGGTCCAGGCCGAGTTCGGAACTGGCGGTGGCGAAGGCACGGTCCCGGATCGAGGTGTGCACCAGGCCCTCCAGCCCGGCCACCCGGCCGATGCGCCGATGGCCCAGGGCCGCCAGGTATTCCACGGTCTCCCGCACTGCGGCGGCGTCGTCCGACCAGACGGGGGTCAGTGAGCCCGCCCCGGACGGGTGACCGATCACCACGGTCGGCAGGCCCAGCGCCTCCAGCGCGGGCACCCGGGCATCGTCCTCGCGCAGGTCGACCAGGATCGCGCCGTCGATGTGCCGCTCGCTCCACCAGCGCCGGTAGGTCTCCAGGCCGCGTTCGTGGTCCGCGACGACCTGGAGCGCCAACGAGTACGAGGCGTCGGACAGTACGTTCTCGATGCCGCCGATCAGTTCCATGAAGAACGGCTCGGTGCCCAGCATCCGCGCGGGTCGGGCGAGCGCCAAGCCCACCGCCGCCGCCGTCGCCCCGCTGAGCGCCCGGGCCGCGCTGTTGCGCACGAACCCGATCTCCTCGGCCACGGCCTCGATCCGGGCCCGGGTGGCCTCGGAGACACCGGGCCGGCCGTTGAGCGCGTTGGAAACCGACACCTTGGACACACCGACGATCTTCGCGATGTCGGTGATGGTCGGCCGCCGAGCGGCGGGATTCTTCTGCTGGGACATGCCCCCAAGCTACTACGCGCCCACCCACGACAGCGGCCGATCGGCAAGCTCATTGCAACAAACGGTTAACCGCTTATTGACGGGCAGCTATAGGCAGCCGTACGGTCCGTCTGCATTAAGCGGTTAATCGAAGCCGTGGCCGGGCTCTGTCGCCGACTTCCCCCGTGCCGGCCGGCGCACCCCGAGCCGGGGCCGCACCGCCCCCGACGTGTTCCCGGTGGAGTCACCGGGCGCCGGGGTCCCTTCACCCACCACCCACCCGTCCGGGACGCGCGTGCACCACCAACCACACTCCGCCGCCGGAAGCCGCGTCTGGCCACTGGCGCTCCTCCTCGCGGCCGTTCTCGCCGCAGCGGGCCTCGTAGCCACCCGGGGAACCGCCTCCGCGGCCGACACCACGAGTGCCTTCGCCAGTCGCTGCGGCATCCACTTCTGCCTGAACGGCAAGCCGTACTACTTCGCGGGCGCAGACTCCTACGACCTCTTCACCTTCGGGTCGGGGTCCGGTGACACCGAGACGCAGTTCATGGACAAGGCGCGCATCGACGCCCACTTCGCCAACCTGCGGGCGGACAAGGTGAACGTGGTCCGGCTGTGGATGTTCAGCCACGAGAACTGGCATGGCTTCGAGAAGGCCAAGGGCGTGTACGACGAGCAGGAGTTCGCCCAGTTCGACTACATCGTCGAGTCCGCCAGGGCCCACGGCCTGAAGCTGATACCGGTGTTCGAGAACTACTGGGAGGCCTACGGCGGCATCGACAGCCGCCTGCAGTGGGAGGGGCTGTCCGGCGGCCAGCCCGGCCGGGCGGCCTTCTTCGACAGGAAGCGGTGTCCCGGCTGCTTCACCTCGTACAAGGACTACGTGGGCCACGTGCTCAACCGCACCAACCACTACAGCGGCGTCAGGTACATGGACGACCCGACCATCTTCGCCTGGGACCTCATGAACGAGCCCCGCTACCAGGGGCAGGGCGCCGCCGAGGACACCGGCGGCACCACCCTGCGGGCCTGGGTCGACGAGATGGGGGCCTTCGTCAAGGGCATCGACGGCAAGCACCTGCTCGGCGTCGGCATCGAGGGCCACGGGACCGCGTACGGGTTCGGCGGTGACGAGGGCAATCCGTTCGTGGCCGTGCAGCAGTCGCCGTACATCGACTACACCTCGGCCCACCCGTACCCGACCGAGCCCTGGGCGAACCTGACGATCGACCAGACCAGGACGCTCATCCGGGCTTGGATCCGCGACTCGCACAACGTGGTCGGAAAACCCTTCTTCATGGGTGAGTTCAACGTCCAGAACGTCGACCGCTCCGCTTGGTGGACTGCCCTCTACATGGACTTCGAGGCGGCCGACGGCGACGGGAGCGCCTTCTGGTGGTACGCGGACCACGACGGCGACGGCACGTTCGGCGTTCGGGCGGGCGCGCCCGAACTGGCTGTGTTCCGCGACCACTCCGACCGCATGGCGGCCAAGAGCGGGCTCGTCACCCCGACCGGCTCCGCGTCGCCCTCCCCCGGCGGCGGCCCCTCAGGCTCTCCGAGCCCGACCCCGGCGGGCGCCTGCGCCGTCCACTACGGCCTGTCCGACTGGGGAGCCTCCTTCAACGGTGACGTGACCATCAGGAACACGGGCTCCACTCCGGTCGACGGCTGGCAGCTGGTGTTCGCCTTCCCCGGTGGGCAGACCGTCACCGCCATGTGGAACACCCGCGGAACCCAGAACGGCAAGCAGGTCACCGCGAGCAATCCGCCCGACTACAACACGACCATCGCAGCCGGCGGCACGGTCGCGTTCGGCTTCACCGGCACGTCGACGCCGGGGACCAACGGTGTACCGACCGCCTTCGCGCTGAACGGATCAGCCTGCACGACCTACTGACCCACCCCACCCCCGGGCGGGCGCCGTCGGCCCGGGGGTGCCAGCGAACCAGGAGAGCAACCGTCATGAACCGCGTTCCCCAGGCACTCGGCGCCGCACTCGCCACCCTCGCCGCCACTGCGGCCTTCGCCCAGCCCGCATCCGCTGATACCGCACCCAACGGATACCCGTACTGCGTCAACGGCAGCGCCAGCGATCCGGACGGCGACGGCTGGGGATGGGAGAACAACCAGTCCTGTGTCGTCCGCGGCTCGCGGGCCGACACGGGGGGCGGCGGCACCGCCTGCCCCTCGGGCATGCCCTGCGGCTCCTACCTGGTCAGCGGTCTCGGCAGCCGCAAGGGCCAGGTACGGGCAGTGGGTGCCACCTCGCTCGACCTCGCGATCGCCATGCTGGAGAGCGACCGGATGGCCACCGACTACCCGTACGGCGACAACAAGTCTTCGGACTCCGCGAACTTCGGAATTTTCAAGCAGAACTGGCTGATGCTCAGGACGTCGTGCGGGCAGTTCTCCGGCCAGTCGGCGGCGCAGTACAACAACGGTGCCGCGCTCAACTCCAGCCTGAGCCAGGATGTTTCCTGCCTGCACCAGGGCCAGGGTCATTACGGCCTGGACACCTGGTTCGCCGGGCATCGCAACGGAGCCTCCGGTCTGAGCAACCCCGACACCGCCGACATCTCCCGCTACAAGGCCGCCGTCTACTGGATCAAGGCCAGGCTGGATTCGAACTCCGCCAACCTCGGCAACGACGTCCGGTTCTGGGTGCAGGTGCCGGCCATCTGAGCCGCCCGCGTCCGGAGCCGACGCACCGACGGGCCCCGCCCCCGCGCCGGCTGCGCGGCGGCGGGAAGACCGCGCTGGACCAGTCCCCGGCAGTCACGTCGAACGCGGCTGGTGAACCGATTTAGCCACTAGGCTGTCACGTCCTTTGCAATTGCCGCTTCTAGTGGCCAAGATAGTGAACCTAACCGGTTAACAGACAGAGATTGCCATGCGGACCACCGTCACTGGCGCCACCGACAAGCCCGGCCACCGGACAGGAGCCGCACCATGAAGGAAGTCACTCAGCTCGACCAGGGCTGGGCCCTGCAGTACGAGGGCGAGCATGTGCCCGCGTCGGTCCCGGGTTGCGTTCACACCGATCTGTTGAACGCCGGACTGATCCCGGACCCGTTCCTCGCCGCCAACGAGAACGATGTCGCCTGGGTCGGCCGCCGTGACTGGACCTACACCACCCGCGTGGCGCCGGTCAGCGCCCACGAGCGCACGGACCTGGTGTTCGCCGGCCTGGACACCGCTGCCCGGATCACCCTCGGGGCGGCGGAACTCGGCCGCACCCGCAACATGCACCGGAGCTACCGCTTCGACGTCACCGGTCTGGCCGGCGAGCTGGCCGTCCACTTCACCAGTGCCTATCAGGAGGCCGCCGAGACCCGGGCACTCACCGGCGCCCGCCCCAACGTCTACCCCGAGCCCTTCCAGTACATCCGCAAGATGGCCAGCAGCTTCGGCTGGGACTGGGGCCCGACCCTGCCCACCGCCGGAATCTGGCGCCCCGCCCGTCTGGAGCACTGGTCCACCGCCCGCATCGCTCAGGTCCGGCCCCTGGTGACGGTCGCCGAGGGCAACGGCCGCGTCGAACTGCACCTCACCGTCGAGCGCACCGCCACCGGCACGACCCATCCGCTCACCGTCCGGGCTGCCGTCGCGGGCACGAGTGCCGAAACGGTGCTCGACGGCGACGCCGCCGTACTCGTCCTGGAGGTCCCCGGTCCCGAACTGTGGTGGCCGCGCGGCCGGGGCGAGCAGCCGCTGTACGACCTCGACGTCACCCTCTCCGACGCCACCGAACCGCTGGACACCTGGCACCGCCGGATCGGCTTCCGCACCGTCGAACTCGACCGCTCCCCCGACGAGGACGGCACCGGCTTCACCCTGGTCGTCAACGGCGAGCGCCTCTTCGCCCGCGGCGTCAACTGGATCCCCGACGACACCCTGGTCAGCCGCGTCACCCCCACTCGCTACCGGGAGCGCCTCACCCGTGCCGCCGAGGCCAACATCGACCTCATCCGGGTCTGGGGCGGTGGCATCTACGAGGACCACGCCTTCTACGACGCCTGCGACGAACTCGGCCTGATGGTCTGGCAGGACTTCCTCTTCGCCTGCGCCGCCTACCCCGAGGAGCAGCCGCTGCGCGGCGAGATCGAGGCCGAGGCCAGGGAGAACGTCGTCCGCCTCATGCCGCACCCCTCGCTGGTGCTGTGGAACGGCAACAACGAGAACCTCTGGGGCTTCCGCGACTGGGACTGGGAGCCGGAACTCGCCGGCGACTCCTGGGGCGAGGGCTACTACCTCGGCCTGCTGCCCCGGACCGTCGCCGAACTCGACCCCACCCGGCCGTACACGGCCGGCAGCCCCTGGTCCGGCAGCTGGGACCACCACCCCAACGATCCCGACCACGGCACCCACCACTCCTGGGAGGTCTGGAACCGCCGGGACTACAGCGAGTACCGCGAGAACGTCCCCCGGTTCGTCGCCGAGTTCGGCTGGCAGGCCCCGCCCGCCCTGGCCACCCTGCGCCGAGCCCTGCCCGGGGAGGCCCTGGCACCCGACTCGCCCGGCATGCTCCACCACCAGAAGGCCGACGACGGCAACGACAAGCTCGACCGCGGTCTCGCCCGCCACTTCCAACCCCCGACGGACTTCGACCGGTGGCACTACCTCACCCAGGTCGTCCAGGCCCGCGCCGTCGCCACCGGCATCGAACACTGGCGCTCCCACTGGCCACGCTGCGCGGGCACGATCGTGTGGCAGCTCAACGACTGCTGGCCGGTCTCCTCCTGGGCCGCCATCGACGGCGACGGCCGTCTCAAGCCGCTCTACCACGAGCTGCGACGACTGTACGCCGACCGTCTGCTCACCCTCCAACCGCCCGGCGTCACCGGCGCGCCCGAAGCCGCCCTCGTCAACCAGGCCGGACAGACCTGGGAAACGGTGTTGCGGCTGCGCCGGCTCGCCGCGGACGGCACCATCACGGCTCAGACCGAACTTCCGGTGCGGACGGACGCCCGTTCGGTGACCCGGCTGGTGGTCCCGCTGGAGCTCCTGCCGGCCGAAGGCTCGACCACCGAACTACTGGTGGCCGACGCGGACGGGCAGCGGGCCGTCCATATCGCCGTCACGGACCGCCACTTCGCCTACCCGAAGCCCGAGTTCGACGTCACCCTCGCACCGGCCGAAGACATCGACGGTGCAGTCGAGGTCACCGTCACCGCTCGCACCCTGGTCCGTGACCTGCTGCTCCAGCCCGACCGGCTCAGCCCCTCGGCGACGGCCGACCGTGGCCTTGCCACCCTGCTGCCCGGCGAGCAGCTGCGCATCCGAGTCGCCGGATGCGGTGACGTCGGCGTCGACGACGTCCGGGCAGCGCTGTTCTGCGTCGAACCGGCCTGACCGGTCGGCCCCGGCCAAGCCCCGGTGGCTCTGCCTCAGACGGGCAGGCCCACCGGGTACCGAACACGACATCGCGGCGTCGGGGCCGTCAGCCGCGCCCATCCGCCCAGCCGACACCGGCGGAACCGGCCCCGGCAGCCGGCGACGGCCAGCGTTCAACTGCCCTTCACCCGGAACCCCAAGGGGTGCCCACGATCTTTCCCCCATCCCTGCGAAGATCCGGTCGCCACCACCGGCCGACAGAACACAGCAAACCCGAAGGACGACATGAAGCGTCACGCCACCGTCTCCGCCGTCGTCGCCGTAGCCCTGAGCGCCGGCGTGCTGTCCACCGCGGGTACCGCGTCAGCCCGCGACTGGACCGGTACGCATTACGCCCATCAGGAGCTCTACGGCACGAAGGCCCCCTACGCACCGCAGGAGAAGCCCAACCGCTACCAGAAGCCGCCGCAGGGCTTCAACCCGGTGTTCACCGAGAACGTCGCCCGCCACGGCTCCCGAGCCATGACGAACAGCGACGACGGTGACGCGGTGCTCGCCGTCCTGCGCTCGGCCCAGCAACAGAACGCCCTCACCGGCCTCGGCGCGGAACTCGGTCCGCAGGTGCGATCACTCCTGGACGCCGCGTCCACCCTCGGCTACGGCAATCTCTCCGCACGCGGGGCTGACGAGCACCGCCAGACCGCGCTGCGGATGGAACAGCGACTGCCGTCGCTGTTCCACACCATCGCAGCCCGGCACGAGCCGATCGCGGTGGAGACCTCGGGCGTCCCGCGCGCGGTCGCGAGCGCCAACGCGTTCACGGACGGTCTCACCTCCGGCGATCCCGCGCTGACCGGTCTGATCAAGGCTCCGGTCACCGACAAGGACCTGCTGTACTTCCACAAGCAGCCGCAGAACGCCGATTACCAGGCCTACCTGAAGAGCGACCCGGATCTGGCCGCCGTCCTCGCGCGGATCGAGGACGACCCGCGAACCGCCGAGGCCGCGCGGCACGTCGCGGCGCGCCTGTTCCAGGACGACTTCATCGCGGCGATGTCCGACGAGGAGCAGGTGTCCTTCGCCCGTTCGCTGTACCAGCTCTACAGCGCGGCGCCCGATCTGAGCGTCGAGGCACCGGGTGTCGACCTCACCCGCTTCCTCACCCCGCGCGACGCCCAGTGGTTCGCCTACCTGGACGACGCCGAGGAGTTCTACCAGAAGGGCCCCGCCTTCAGCGGCCGCACGATCACCTACGGGATGGCCGGCGTCCTCCTCGACGACCTCCTCGCCCAGGCGGGAGCCAAGGCCGCAGGCACCAGCGACAGGGGCGCGGTGCTCCGGTTCACCCACGCCGAGGAGATCGAACCGCTCGCCGCCCTCATGGGCCTGCCCGGCAGCACCGAGCCCGCCGAGCCCGGAACGCCGTACTCCTACGCGAACAACCCGTGGCGCGGCGCCGACGTCGCACCGATGGCCGCGAACATCCAGTGGGATCTGTTCGCGAACACGCCTGCGCCCGGAGAGCCCGCCAGGTACCTCGTGCGCATGCTCTACAACGAGAAGGAGACCGCCTTCAAGCCCTCCTGCAAGCCCGTCGCCAAGGACAGCCGCTTCTACGACCTCAACGAGCTCAAGCGCTGCCTGCAGCACAGTTGATCCCGTCCGGCCCGTTCCACCGCGCCGCACGCCAGCTGCCACGCGGCCCAGCAGGTGTTCACCGAGCAGGCCGAGGAGCCCTGCGGGCGGCAGGGACAGTGCAGGAGGTGAACCGATCCGGCGGGACGGCTGTCACCCAAGCCATAGCCCCACGACACGCGCCGGCACAGGGCTTGTGTTGTGGGGCTGCACCGGGCGGGTTACCGGGTGGCTACGGTGACTGATCAAAGCCAAGCGCCGCCCGGTTCGGGCACCCGGGTGTCGTCTTCGACCGACTGGTACTGGGGCTGCGGTGCCGCTGGCCAGCGGTGACGAGCAGGAACAGCGGTTTGCGCGCCCTTGCTCGGTCGCCAGCTGCAGCTTTGTGGTCAGCCCGCCGCGGGAGCGCTCCAGGCCGTGGTCGTCGGGCTCGGTATCGACGCCTCGGGGAGGCTCCTGTGGGCGTGGGAGATCCCCTCATTATGCGCTTCGGCGGCGTGCTGGTGGGACGATGGTGGAGTCCACGCCCATGGACGCCGGTGATCCGAAATGGACACTTGTGTGCAAAGTAAACACTGAGCCACTGTCAGTGCATCGGGGCGTTACTTCCGCCATGAAGTCCCAACTCACTCGTGCATCGAAGTGGTTGAGCAAAAAGAAAGCCGAGACCTTGAGGTCCCGGCTGCCGTAAGTGAACCCCTTGACTGGGGGTCGAGAGGTCGCAGGTTCAAATCCTGTCGTCCCGACCAGCAT
The DNA here is from genome assembly GCF_044768255.1 of Kitasatospora sp. NPDC101157. Classification (NCBI taxonomy): domain Bacteria; kingdom Bacillati; phylum Actinomycetota; class Actinomycetes; order Kitasatosporales; family Streptomycetaceae; genus Kitasatospora; species Kitasatospora sp. NPDC101157. The sequence continues at coordinate 39,229 of NZ_JBIWPL010000038.1, forward strand.
TTTCGCAGGTCGGAGGCCGTTTTCGCAGTGATGCGAAAACGGCCTTGATGCGTTTTCGGGGCCGTGTGAGTCCATGGTGATATCGGGGACCTGGGATGGATCTTCTTTGCCCTTCGGGCGTAGGCATCAACTTGCCTTCCGTGTCGGACCCTTATCCGTGGTGTGTTGCCTGGGGATCCGGGATGCGTGAGTCCCGGATGTTCTCGGGCGGGGGAGCCGGATGGGGGTGGGCACTGGTTGGTCGGCGGCGGTGAGGGCGCGGTCGATGGTGTCGACGGCGTCGCGGGCAGCCTCGGTGGTGAGGTGGCCGTAGATGTCTTACGGGCGAGGACAGTCCTCGCCAGCGGTTCGTCGTCGAGGCCATGAACGGCCCCTCTCACGTGCCTTGCCGGTCACCGCCGGTACCGTTTCAGAGGCGCTGCGGGCGGCGCCCATCCGATCCGGAGGGGACGCGCGGCCAGCTCGGCGTCGCGCGTACCCTCCGCCTCGGAGGACCACGTCGGTCTCGGGTCAGAGCTTGTACATCGTGGCGTAGGGCGGGGTGATGCGTTCGCGTCGCGATCCGAAGTCGACGAGTACCGCGATGTCGCTGTCCTCTTCGACCTCGATGGCCCGGCCGAGGCCGTACGTGTCGTGGGTGACGCGGTCGCCGACGGCGAAGTGCTTGCGTGGCGTTTCGATCCGGGCCTTGAAGGGGCTGGTGGGCAGGGCGCGGCGGACTGCTACAGATCTTCTCATTCCCTGCAGTATGCGCCGAAAATCGCGGGAGCGGGTCTCTCCGGTGCGATCGATTTCTGAGCCGCGGCAGGAGTTTCGCGTACGCCGTCCGAAATGATCATGGATGACGCCGGTGGGCGCGCTGCGTGGCCGGCGCGGCGGGGCACGTCCGTCCTTGGCGCCCGTGGGGCTCGCCCATTTGAGGAGGGTGGGTCGCGGGCACCGAGGGGGCGGAGCTGCCAGACCAACTAGGCGGTGTCTCATGCGTGTTGGCGGTCATCTCGCCTCGCGCCCTATGGCCCCGGGGAAGGGGGCCTGCAGAACCGGGGGTGGAATTTCTGCCCGTCGCGAGCCTGGACCTGCTAGAGTCGTTGTAGTTGCAGTAGTGGTTCCCATGAACTTTGTGTGCGCCTGCTGATGTTTCGCAGGCGCCTTTTTGTTTCCCGGCTCTTCCCCGGGTGGGTGCTCATCGCGGCGACTCGAAGTCCGCGCTGTGCGGGTTTCGGACAGCCCCTTGAAGGAGATTTCTTTATGGCTAATGGCACTGTGAAGTGGTTCAACGCGGAAAAGGGCTTCGGCTTCATCGAGCAGGAGGGTGGCGGCGCTGACGTGTTCGCCCACTACTCGAACATCAACGCCAACGGCTTCCGTGAGCTGCTCGAGGGCCAGAAGGTCGAGTTCGACGTCACGCAGGGCCAGAAGGGCCCGCAGGCCGAGAACATTCGTCCGCTGTAGTTTTTTCGCCACGGCACCCGCCTGGTAGCGAGGGGCCCGCACCGCGTACATGATGCCCGGTGCGGGCCCCTCGGCATTGCGCCACGACGCACAGTCCCGGCCGTTTCTGGCCCCCTGGCTCCGCCACCGGCGGCCATCCCCACGCGAGACGCCCCGCGCCGCGTCCGGATCGGCGCCCTGCCGTGACACTCACGGTTCGAGGATCTTCGCTCCTTGCCTTTCGCGGTGAGCGCGGACCTGAGGTGACGTGCCGCACGGTTTCACCGTCCACGCCCCGCCCTCTCCATACTTTCGGCCCGTTCCTCGCGACCTCCTGCCGGCGCCCCGCGCTGCGGAGCCGCCTCGTGACGCGCCGCCCCAGGAAGGTTTCCCATGAGCCGCTCCAGTCGCTCCCCGTACCGCAACACCAACTCCCGCTCCTCGGCCTCCGCCCGCTCCGGCAGTTCCTACGGATCCCGCTCCGGCGGCAGCTCCTTCTACGGCGACCGGCCCGCCGTCGGCCGCAACTCCCGTCGGGGCTCGTCCCTGCAGGGCGAGTTCGCGATGCCGGTGAGCAGCACCCCGGCGCTGCCGGCCGTCGAAGCGTTCGACGAGCTGGACATGCCGAAGGCGCTGCTGTCGGTGCTGGCCCGCCAGGGCGTCACCGTGCCGTTCCCGATCCAGGCCGCCACGCTGCCGAACTCGCTGGCCGGCCGTGACGTCCTCGGACGAGGCCGCACGGGCTCCGGCAAGACCATCGCGTTCGGCCTCGCCGTGCTGGCCCGCACCGCCGGCCGGCGCGCGGAGCCGCGCCGGCCGCTGGCCCTCGTGCTGGTGCCCACCCGCGAGCTCGCGCAGCAGGTCACCGAGGCCCTCACCCCGTTCGCCCGCGCCGTGCGGCTGCGCATGGCGGCCGTGGTCGGCGGGATGTCGATCGGACGCCAGGCCCACGCCCTGAACCAGGGGGCCGAGGTCGTGGTCGCCACCCCCGGTCGCCTCAAGGACCTGATCCAGCGTGGTGACTGCCAGCTGGACGGGGTGGGCGTCACGGTCCTCGACGAGGCCGACCAGATGGCCGACATGGGCTTCCTGCCGCAGGTCACCGAACTGCTCGAACAGGTCGCCGAGGGCGGCCAGACGATGCTGTTCTCCGCCACCCTGGACCGCAACGTCGACCGCCTGGTCCGCCGCTTCCTGAAGGATCCGGTCACCCACTCGGTGGACCCGTCCGCAGGGGCGGTCAGCACGATGGAGCACCACGTGCTGCACGTGCAGAACTACGACAAGGCCGCCACGATCGCCCACATCGCCTCCCGCGAGGGCGGGGTGATCATGTTCATCGACACCAAGCACGGCGCTGACCGCCTGGTGGAGGACCTGCTCGCGAACGGGGTGAAGGCCGCCGCCCTGCACGGCGGCAAGTCCCAGCCGCAGCGCACCCGCACCCTGGAGCAGTTCCGCACCGGCCAGGTCACCGCGCTGATCGCCACCAACGTCGCCGCCCGGGGCATCCACGTCGACGGCCTCGACCTGGTCGTCAACCTCGACCCGCCGAGCGACCACAAGGACTACCTGCACCGCGGTGGGCGCACCGCCCGCGCCGGCGAGTCCGGCACCGTCGTCACCCTTGTGCTGCCCAACCAGCGCCGCGAGATGGCCCGCATGATGGCCACGGCCGCCATCACCCCTGTCACCACCCGCGTCAGCGCCGGCGACGATGACCTGGCGCGCATCACCGGCGCCCGGGTGCCCACGGGCATCCCGACCGTGATCGCCGCCCCCGTCGTCGAACGCCCCCGCCGCAACGCGCCCACGAGCCGCGGGCGCCGCGGCCGCCCCGCCCGCGCGGGAGTCGACACCCGCGCTACCGCCACGGGCCGCGACAACAAGGGCTCCTCCGGCCGCCGCCGGGCACCGCGCCGCGTCGCCCTCGCCGCTTAGCACGTACGTGGGGGCCGGGACTGCCGCCGCGTCCCGGCCCCACCACTCACCAAGCGAACAGCATTCTCGGTCCGCTCCGGCGAACCCGCCGGCCGTCCCACCGTTAGCGCCCTGCCCACCGCCGGTCCCGGCGGTGGACACGCGAAGGAGTCTGCCCATGACCATCACCCTCGAACGTACCGAGACCGCCGCCACGGTCGGCGACCTCATGAAATGCCCTGAGCTGCAGATCAGCGACGACGTCATGGTCGACATGGCGATGGACGTCCTGCAGAGCTCCGGCACCGACCACCTCCTGGTCCGCGACGACGACGGCCGCTGTGCGGGGCTGCTGACACGCCTGCACCTCGCGCCGTTCCAGGCCCGCTCCTGGTACACCGAGCGGACCCCGGTGCGCGACATCGTCCTCGACCGTGCCCCGTACGCCACCGCCGACATGCTCGCGGACGCGGCGGCCGCCGCCATGCGCGCCCGAGGCCTGGATGTGTGGCCGGTGGTGGACCATGACGGCCACGCCATCGGCCTGCTCAGCTTCTAGGACCGTCCCGTCGGCGCCGATGCGCCGGCCATCGCCCTGTCCGCTCGCAGTGTCCGTCACCGTTGCTTCCGGCCCCGCGTCTCGCCGGGGGAGGCCCGGGCAGTGGACGCGCAGGTGGTGCGGTCTCACCCGACCCTGGAATCCCGCTGCCTGGAAGCGGCTTCCACAGGGGTAGGACTCACCCCAGCATCTGGTCGGCGCCGCGGCGGTGCAGCAGGTGCTGCGACGGTGCGGCAGGTGCCGGGCGGCCGGAACGGTGCGCAACGGTCGTCCGGTGCACCGGAACGGCGGACCCGTCTTTGGGGCGGCCCGCGGTGCGCGGCTGTCGCCCACCGCGGGCCGGTCTCGTCGCCGTGGTGGGCGGGTCAGGTGTCGGCGGGGGGTTCCCTGGCCGTGCTGGGAGGAGCGCAGTTGCTCGTTGATGCGCAGGGCTTCTTCGAGTTGGTCTTCGAGGATGACCTTGGGGGTCTTCGGAATCCGCCCGGGTGATGCTTCACGGGCCGGGCGATCCTGATGGCGCTCTGTCCCCTCTGTCCATCCTCTGTACTGACCGAATTACTGCGAACTGCGGGAACTTCCGACTTCCGGGTACTGCGACGTGCTTCACGAAGATCAGTGCAGCTCAGCGGCCCCACCAGGGAGCAGGTGTGCTCCGCCTCGGCCGCTGCTGTGGGCCTGCTCCCAGGGCATCACCAGTCAGGTCAGGCATCCCGTGGCGGCGGTTTGCTTGCCCGCCGGCTCACGCAACACCTCAGAGCGGGCACACGGCCAGGACAACCGCCGGACCGTGTTGCCCGATCCGCGCCCGGTCGGGGAGAAGGGCCACTGTCAGGGCCGCGTCGGTGTCCTTCCGGGGTGCGGTCTACTCAGAGGGCGGCGCGGTCATCGGCGGCGGCCGCCGCCGCCGATGTGGCGGTCGTTGGCCAGTGCGGTCAGCGGGCCGTACTCACAGGCGAGCTGATTCCACGTCAGAACCTCGCCACAGCGGGCCGGGAACGTCTTCGGGTCGAATTCGGGCATGGTCCAGGTGCCGGTGCCCCGGTCCCGCAGCCACAGGTCCCCGTCACCGTCGACCACAGTCGGCGGGGCCGGTACGGGATCGGCCTGATCGATGGGATCCCAGGTGATCCGGCCGGGGTGGGAGGCGCGGCGCAGCTCGGTGGTGGCCAGCCGTGCGGCCAAGTCGCGGGTGGACTCTTCGGTGTCCTTGACCGACGCGAGCCGGTATGCGTCGTCCAGGACGGGCAGGGCTGGATTCCGACTGCGCTTGGAACTCATACGCTGGCTACCTCCGTAGGGGGCGCCACATCCGTTATGGCACCCCGTGTAGGAACACGGTATCCGAGGAGGAGCCGCGCCGGTCACTACCACCGTTCAGGTGGAGGAGACCGGGGCGGTGGGGCCTGGTGGTGAGCCGGTCCCGGACACGGCGCAGCCGCGGTGGTCCGGGGTGGTGGCGATCCCTGAAAACGGCCACCCGGATACAGGTGTTTGCCGTCTCTGATCCCCGCAGGTGGCCGGTTGCGAGAGCGAGGAGGTCGCCCGGCGCTTCAATTAGGGCACCGTCGCCGAACAGGGCGTCGAGGAAGGCAAGTTGACGATCCACTCCGAGCGGGGCCGGTGCAACCCGTGGCTGGGGACCCTGAACCGGCTCGGCCTCGGCTTCGACTCCTGGCAGTTCGGCTGCTTTCCCAGCTGGAGCCGGGGCAGCAGCCGGCGAACGGGAATTCCGGGGTTATGCCGCCCGGCAGCCTATTATCGCTTCATGGGCCTGTGGACCTGATCCTCGGCTCACCAGGTACGGAGAGGCGTCACCCGGCCTGCTGCCGATGCGTACCCGAGGAAACACGTGAGCACCGAACAGACCGTCCCCGTCCCGCAGGTCCTCCATGAGGCCGGCCGCCGACGGACCTTCGCCGTGATCAGCCATCCGGACGCGGGCAAGTCCACGCTCACCGAGGCGCTGGCGCTGCACGCGCGGGCGATCACATCTGCCGGCGCGGTGCACGCCAAGGGTGACCGACGCGGCGTGACCAGCGACTGGATGGAGTTGGAACGCGAGCGCGGTATCTCGGTGACCTCGGCCGCATTGCAGTTCGGCTATCGCGACCATGTGATGAACCTGGTCGACACCCCCGGCCACGCCGACTTCTCCGAGGACACCTACCGGGTGCTGGCCGCCGTCGACTGCGCGATCATGCTGGTCGACGCTGCCAAGGGCCTGGAGGAGCAGACCCGTAAGCTTTTCGCGGTCTGCCGCCATCGCGGCGTCCCCGTGATCACCTTCATCAACAAGTGGGACCGGCGCGGCCGGGATGCACTCACCCTGCTCGAGGACATCGAGACGCACCTCGGGATCACCCCCGTCCCGGTCGTCTGGCCGGTCGGCAACGCGGGCAACCTGCGCGGCCTGGTCGAAGCGGGGAACACCGAGCAGATGCTGCGCTACACCAAGGTGCCGGCCGGCACGCATGCTGCCCTCGAGGAGCAGCTCACCTCCGAGAAGGCCGCCGAGCAGGAGGGCGAAGCCTGGACGACCGCGCTGGAGGAACTGGAGCTGGTGCTCTCCTCCGGCCCCGGCTACGACCAGGAAGCCTTCGAGGCCGGCAAGATCAGCCCGGTCTTCTTCGGTGCCGCGCTGACCAACATCGGTGTGAAGCCCCTGCTGGACGCCGTGGTCGACCTCGCTCCGGCTCCCGGTCCCCGCCCGCTGGCCACGGGCGGCAGCCGCGAGGTCGGCGAGGAGTTCTCCGGCCTGGTGTTCAAGATCCAGGCGAACATGGACCCGGCCCATCGCGACCGGATCGCCTTCGTCCGAGTCTGCTCCGGCGTCTTCGAGCGCGGCATGCACGTGACCCGCGCGGCCAGCGGCCGCTCCTTCGCCACCAAGTACGCGCACACCGTCTTCGGAGCCGAGCGCACCGTGGTCGACACCGCGTACCCCGGCGACGTGGTCGGCCTGATCAACGCGAGCGCGCTGCGGGTCGGCGACACCCTCTACACCGGCAAGAAGACCGAATTTCCCCCGCTGCCTGCTTTCGCCCCCGAGTACTTCGCGGTGGCACGGCCCAAGGACATCAGCCGTTCCAAGCAGTTCCGCAAGGGCGTCGCCCAACTCGATGAGGAAGGCGTGATCCAGGTGCTGGTCTCCGACCGGCGTGGCGACCAGGCACCGGTCATGGCTGCGGTCGGCCCGATGCAGTTCGACGTGATCCTGCACCGGATGGAGCACGAGTTCTCTTCCCCGATCGCCCTCGACCAGCTCTCCTACCGCTTGGCCCGGATCACCGACGCCCACGGCGCCGCAGCCCTGGCCAAAGCCCGCCTGACCAACGGCGAGGTGCTCACCCGCCGCTCGGACGACGTGCTGCTGGCCTTGTTCGCCGACAAGTGGCACCTGAACGCCTTCCAGCGCGCCCAGCCCGACGTCCTGCTCCAGCCGCTGATCGCCACGGCGGACTGATCACCGACCTCTCCGCACGGCGCCGCCGCTTGGCACGGCGGACGGCGCATGATGCGGCCCCTGCCGGGGGTCTTCCGGCGCGCGCCGCCCCTGTGGGTGCCGATAAGTCTGGCCGTGCAGGTCATGCGGCATGTCGGTACTCGTGGAGGGTGCCGCCGGGACGGTCGCGTCCGCGGACGTCCAGCCGGGCCATCCGCCCGGGATCGGCGATCGGGACGGGCCGTGGTGTCAGTGACGTGTCAGGGTGGAGTGCGTGATGTGGGGGCGGTGGGTGATGTAGTGGTCCTCGAACTCCCGCAGTACGTGCAGGAGACGGCGTTGGTTCCAGATCAGCGTCCCGCCGAGGAGTTCGCGTCGGCAAGTGAGTGCCCGGCGTTCCATTGACGGGGCCATTACGGGCAAAACGCCAGGATGATCACGGCCGCTCACCGCTGACGAATCGAGGTCGACACCGCCATCGACTGTTGACCGGAAACACGAAGGCCGGGCCCGTCGCACTGTGTGCGACGGGCCCGGCCTTGTTGCGTAGTAGCGGGGACAGGATTTGAACCTGCGACCTCTGGGTTATGAGCCCAGCGAGCTACCGAGCTGCTCCACCCCGCGTCGGTGACACCGACTCTACGGCACTTCCCGCGCAGCGCGAAATCTCATTTTCGCCGCCGCCGAGAATATGCCTGCGGCAGGTGGCGGCGGCGGCCCAGGAATCCATCATGAGCGTCACCTGCCGGATGGCTGGTCACCAGCGGACAGCTCGTACGCAATCGCCGTCTCGGAGACGAATTGGCTGCGGGCGACCGTCGCCCTGATCGTCCACCGCATGCACGGCGACCAACGCTCAGGTCGGGCGGTTCAGCTCCCGAAAGGGGCTGCACGCTGCCATCGCGTCCCACTCCCGTGCATCCGGATTCGCTCCAGGCCCGGCCGGTGGTGTCAGGGCGGCCCGGTGCATTGTGGTCACACGGTGAACAGGTAGTTGCGGCAGTCGTCGCTGACCTGCGAGACCCGGACCCATCGGCCGCGCCACCAGCGGTGCGGCCGGTAGCCGTACTGCTCCAGGTGTCGCGGCACATCCGCCGCGCGTGACCCGAACTCGCGTTTGCCCTGCCGTGGCCGGCGGAACAGGGCCGGTTCATGCGCATCGCACGGGTGGAGCGGGAGTGGATTTTCACGTAGTGGCGGGAGCACAGGGATGGTGAGCAGACTGCGCCGACTATCCTGCCTCGCAACCGGCCTCCACCAGAAAGGGGCTCGGTTGCCCGGTCCACGAGACGTACAGGCCGTCCCGTGCCCGGGTGCAGGCGACGAACAGTAGGCAGCGTTCCGCGGCGAGGTCGGCCTCGTGCTGGAGGCGGTCGACCTTCTCCGGGGTGATGGCCGACGGGTTCGGCAATGCACGGTCGTTGACACCGACGACGGCGGTGTAGCGGTACTCAAGCCCCTTGAAGGTGTGCATGGTGCCCACGTTGACCGCGTCCTCGGCCCGGGTGGCTCCAGCGCGGACCCGACTGGAGGGGATTCCGGCGGTGATCAGGCGGTCCTTCACCTTCTCGCAGGTCTTGTTGAACCGTGCGCACACTCCGATCTCCCCGTACGCGGCGCCGCCGTCCGACCACTCACGCACCTGCGCGACCAACGCGTCGAGTTCGGCCTCCTCCGTCTCCGCCGCGTGGACGCGTGGCCCGGAACCGTGCAGGGCCGAGCTGTACCCGATCAGGGTGTCGTGCCGTCCGCTGTCGGCCAGGTCGGCGTAGGGGCGGCCGAGCAGAAGTCCCGTTGCCCAGCTCAGGATCTCCTGGGTGGACCGGTAGTTCTTGCGCAGCTTGGTCGAACGGCCGGTGATGTTGATACCGAGGGACTTCAGCGACACCCGGTTGTCGTAGATCCTCTGGTGCGGGTCGCCCGCGATGAACAGGTCGTCGGGGCGCCGCGGGGCGGCCGCGCGGAGTACCCGCCACTGGGCCGGGTGCAGGTCCTGGGCCTCGTCGATGACAACGTGCCGATAGCACGGCCCCTGCCCGGTCAGCAGGTCGGCGGCCTCCACACAGGTGCCGAGGTAGGTGCGCAGTCCGTCCTCGGACAGGCGCCTGGTGAACTCCTCCACGGTCCGCCACACCCGCGGCCGGGCGGAGGGCGCCAGCGCGCTGCCGCGGCCCCGGCGCTCGCAGCGTTCGTACTCCTCCCGGCTGCGGATGTCCTGGGCGAGGACGACGTGCTTGTACTCCTGGGCCAGGAACTGTGGGGTGCCGGTGAAGCCGGTGGCTGCTGCGGCCTGCTCCCACCGTGCCGTCTCCTCGAACCCGGTGAGCGGCCGACGCGAGGTGTTGACCACGCGCCCGGCGAAGGCGTCGACGGTCACGACGTCCACCCGGTCGCGCAGGTCGGGGTCGTCTACGAGCAGGGAGAGCCCTTCGTTCAGGGAGTCCACGAGGGCGTTGGTGAAGGTGGTGAGCAGGATGCGGTCGCCGTCGCGCAGGTGCCGCAGCAGGTGCCGCACCCGGTGGAGGGCGACGACGGACTTTCCGGTTCCGGGCCCGCCGGTCACCTGCGCGGGGCCGGAGTACGACGGGCGGTAGGCGACCTTGTGCTGGGCGGGGTGAAGGAAGATCCGCCAGGCGGCGAACGGCTTGTCGAGGATGTCACGCAGTTCGTCGGCGTCCGTGACGACGGCGATCCGGGTGCGGGTGTGTGCGATGGCGGTCGCGTAGTCGGTGGTGTCGACGGGCTCCTGCGACGCCGCGTCGGCCGCCAGCGCCGGCACGACGACTTCCTGCCACGTCTGCTCGACGGTAGCCCCGAGGGCGAGGTGTTCCAGCACCTTGTACTGGTCCGGCGGGAAGAACCGCCCGAAGACGTCGAGCTGTTCCAGGCTGGTCAGCACACGCGCCTGGGTGAGGGTGGTCGCGTCGATGCCGAGAGCGGCCATCTCCCCGTCGGAGACCTTGGCGAAGAGCCGCTGCTCCTCCGCGGGCGCGATGCGCTGGTAGGTGGGGGTCAGCTCCTCCAGGGTGGCGATCTCACGGAGCTCCACGGCGCCGGTGACGGCGTTGATGGTCGCCTTCTGCTTCACCGCCCACTCGGTGGCGTCGTCGTGCGGGCCGACCCGGAGCAACACGAAGGTGTCCCCGGTCTCGGGCGCGAGGACCACGCCGCGGTATCCCTGGGTGATCCGGATGGTCCGGATCTGCCGGTCCCTGGCGCCCTTCAGGGATTCCAGCTTCAGGCCCGGGTCCTTGAAGAGCTGGTCGAGGGTGAGCCGCTCGAACTTCTCCCAGGCGTCGAACACGCCGTTCCTGACGTGCTTATCGAGCTTCTCCAGCTGCTGACAGAAGGCTCTGTCGAGGGCGAGGTGCGGCATGACGGGATTCTAGGCGTTCGCGGCGTGGCAGCAGGCTTCGAGCGGCCGTTCACCTGCTGCCGGTCGTGCGCTGTCGGTCACTTGCCGCCCAGCTCCCGGCGGAGCACGGCCAGGACCTCGGCGGCCTCGGCGGCGACGTCGTGGTGCGGGCCGTGGACGAGCACGACGTCCTCGTGCAGAGCCGCCAGACATGCCCCCGCCTCCTCCGGACTACCCTGACTGAGCAACAGCATGCCGATGTCACGGCGCAGTTCCACAGCCGCGTCGCTGACGTCGCTCTCGACGGCCCGCTCCACTTCGAGGACCGCCCGCAGCTCCGCCAACGCCTCGGTCACCTGGCCGAGTTCGCCGCGGCAGCGGGCGGCCTGGGCGCGGCAGTCGCGGGCGGCCTCACTGGTCGGCCCGTTGATGCGGCCGTACGCCTCCGTCAGCGCCTCGAACTCGGGCAGGGCCGCCCGGTGGTCGCCCGCCAGCTGCCGGCTGACCGCCCGACGGCGCCGCAACCGGAGGACGGCCTTGTTCTCGGCGCCCAGGGCTCGCGCCAGCGGCTCGATCATCTCGCCCGCGACCTCGGCGGCCTGCGTGTAGCGCTCCTCCTCCATGAGGGCGATGTAGTGCTCGTCGACCTCCCGCAGCTGAGCCCGCAGCTGCTCCCGCTCGGACGGCGACACCACGTAGCCGTCGACCTGGCCGGCTGCCGCCGCGTCCGGGGCGACACGGAGACGGCCCTCGGCCCGAGCGCGGGGTGCGTAGGGGCGGCGGTAGAGTCCGGTCGGGTCCGGCGCTCCGGGCGGCCCGGCCTCCCCGAGGGCGGAGGACTCCCCCGGCACGGGCAGGAAGGGCATCAGCCGCTCGTACACCTCCTGCACGTCCACCGGTCGGCTCTCCGGGGTCTTGCGGAGCAGGTGCAGAACCAGCGCCTCCAACTCCTCCGGCACGTCGGCGCGCAGGCCTCGCAGCGGAGTGGGCGCGGTCCGGACGTGCTGGTCCATCAGCTCGAAGTCACTGTGCGAACTGAACAGCGGCTTGCCGCAGAGGAGTTCGTGGAGCACGCAGCCGAGGGCGTAGAGGTCGGTGCGCGGGGTGACCCGGGTACCGCGCACCTGCTCGGGCGACATGTACTGGTGGGTGCCGATGGGCCGGCCCGAGGCCGTCAGCCTGGTGACGTCGGTCTGCAGGATCGCCGCGACCCCGAAGTCGAGGACCTTCACCGTGCCGTCCCGCGCGACCAGGATGTTGGACGGTTTGAGGTCGCGGTGCACCACGGGCACGTCGTGCGCGTAGGACAGCACGGTGGCGACCTGCGCGGCCACCGCCACCGCCCAGCTGACGGGAAGGGGCCGCTCCTCGTGCACGTACCGGGTGAGGGGGATGCCCTCCACCAGCTCCATGACGAGGAAGAGGTGCTCGTAGGTGCTGTCGAGGACGGCGTCGTACACCTGCGGCACGCCCGGGTGCTGGATGCGGGCGGTGATCCGTGCTTCGCGGCGGAAGCGTCTTTCGAGCTCCTCGGCCAGCCGGGGCGTGGCGGCGACGGCCTGCGGCCGGATCCGCTTCACGGCGACCGGTCGGTCCAGTACGGCGTCGTAGCCCCGCCACACATCGCCCATGCCGCCGTTGCCGAGGCGCTCCAGCAACTCGTAGCGGCCCGCGATCGGTTTGTCCGGCACCTGTCCCCGCCCCGCGTCCTGCACTTGCGCTCGCTCTTCTCCCTGAGCCCTGTCCGTCGCAGTGAGTTTCTCCGGAAGGGATCACTGCGTCCAGCCAACGGCCGAGAAGAAGCCGCGGACGGCGCGTATTGCGCCACCCCGAGTACTCGACCGGTCCCCACGCGGGCTCAGCCTTGTCGGTGCCACCGAGTGAGCTGTCGTGCCGCAGCTCGCGCCACGGCACGCTCGTGCTCACTCCTGTTCGGTCTGCTCATCGTGCAGTGCTCGTGCAAGATCGGAAAGAGTGTCGTCCGTACCGTCCAGCGTCCACCGTGCTGGGCCTTGCACTGCCACGGGGGCCTCCTGCCAGCCGGCGAGCTCGTACAGGTTGAGGACCAGTCGGGTGGGCGAATACGCCTTCCCGTCGACCGCCCATACGAGGCACCGTGTGCGGTCGTTCACCCAGGTTGCTTCACCGCGTCGTGGGTCCTCCGCGAGCCAGGGGGTGAGTGCCTCGATCTCGGGTTTGTTCCACAACCGTAGCCGGACAGGCGTGCCGTTCTTGATCCTCCCGTTGTCCACGAGGGTCGGCACGGCGTTGGGCCGACGTGGCTTGCGCTTGCTCTCCTTGGTGGCCTTGTAGATCGCCGGCAGATCGGGGATGACTCCCTCACGCTCGGCGTCGCGCAGCACCAGCTCCGCAAGCCGCTTGCAGCGCCCGGCGTCAGTCAGTGTCCCGCTCAGGAAGGAGGTGGGTCCGTACTCGGCGTCGATGTGGTGGATCAACCAGGACAGGACCCGGTTGGTGAGTGCAGGCACCTCCTGCAGTGCCGTGTCCCAGTCGAAATCCGGATCGTCGATGCGGTCCTGATCGAGAAGCTGAAAGACCAGATGGGTGAGGAGCAGGTCGCCCCGCTGACTCACGTCGGCGGCGCGCTTCTGGAACCGCTTCCGTTCCTCGTTGAGAGCAGTACCCACGGCTCGGTGCACCAGTACCGAGCGCCAGATCTGGAAGGCGCTGGGGCGCTCTCCGAAGAGGCGGGGATAGGCGCCTCTGCTCCCGCGCTCCCAGAGGAGGTCCGTGTCCCGCTTCGCACGTACGGCGAGCTCGGTGTTGCGATGCGCACAAGCCAGGGCAATGGCGGCGTGCACCACCGAACAACCCTCGTCCGGTGCTGGGTCGGGCTCACCGCGCTTGAACACGTAGGACTTCTGGAGCGACAGCATGAAGTCTTCGCGGATCATCGCCTGTACCTCGTCCAAGGCGATGAAGTCGCGCTGCTCCACGTGGTTCTGCGTATTGGTCGTCTCGGTGATGCGTCGTGCGAGGTCCGGCACGTTCTTGTCGACAACGATCACCTTGACCGTGACCTCGGCGTCCTCCACCGCTTGGTGGGACGCTTCCATCGCGCGATGTGCCGCCGCGACGGTTTGTGCGCCGTTCACGACGCTGACTCCCGAGGCGTGCAAGTGCACGGGCTCGTCCGGACGGCGGCGTCCTGGCCACTCCTCTTCGAGGTGATCGCACAGCACCGTCACCCCGTTGTTGAAGAGCCAGAAGTTCTCCGGCTCATTCATCAGAGTGTTCAGCATTCCGGAGTTGACTCGCGTAGTACCGAGCGACTGGCGCAAGTTCTGCTCGTACAGTCGGCTTTCATGCGCCTGGTACCACTCGGCCACATTGCTGGCCGGAACCGTGCCCTGGTAAGCGGTGAGTGGTGTGTTCCGCCGGAGCCAGTTCGTCATCCGCACGGTCACCCGGACAGGCTCGGGCGCGAGATCGCCACGGATCTGTCGGAGGAGGTCCGCAGCGTGGACTACGCGGTACTCAAGAACCGGTCCGAGGCCGTTGAACTCGTTCCGAGCGTCTTCGAGAACGTTGACGACTTCCTTGCTGAGGGTCCCCACACCCATGACGGCGATCACCAGAGTCACCTTCAGCCGGGCGTCGTGCATCGCTGCGTTGACACGAGCGGCGATCGGTTCAAGGCGGTCGTTGAAACGGTCGAAACTTCGCTGCTCGATGAGGCGGAGACCGGCGATGAGCTTGTGGGCCGCGTTGGTGTCGAGCTTGCCCTTGCCCTCGTCGCTCCACTTGGCTTGAACGAGCCAGACTTCCTGGGTGCCCTCGGTGACTGCTACGCCGTCGATGCCTTGATCGTCTTCACCATCGATGACGGAGGCGCCGGCGGCCGCGTGATCGCAGCCGGTCACTTCGCGCACGGCAGCCGCCGTCAACGCACGGGAGAGGAACCGCTGTTCGTAACCCTGCTGGTCGTAGCCTTTCAGGTCCTCGTGGTAGATGAGTCCCTTGTACTGCTGCAGAAGCGCAGTGCTGATCTGGTGGATGTGGATAGGAGCGGTTGCGGCCCTGCGTTCTGCTTCTTCCAACTCTTTCCCCCAGCGCTGTGACCTGCGTCTCCTGACGCAGTCTAGGTCCTTCCCGACGGTCCGCAGGCGAAGTTGGCGGATGTTGAAGCGCTCCCGGAGGGGAGGAGTTCCACCGACCATCAGATGCGGCACGCTCTGTGGACCCGGCCATGCCCGTCAGGCGAGGTTGCGGTCCGACACCGATGATGCCGGACCGCAACCCGTCAGAAGTCGTCCAGCCCCTCCTCGCGGCGGATCATCCGCCAGGCGGCGCGGCGCGCACTGCGGTCGAGGTTGGACTTGAAGTCCCGGTCCGTCCCGAAGTAGCGCTTGCCGAGCGTGTCGATCGTGGAGACGTGGTCCATCATGTTCTCCTCGAACTTCTTGTCGAAGACGACGCCGAAGTTCTCCTCGTCGTTGACGAGGGCGGCGGCCCGGACCTTCGGGTCCTTCTTCGTCGCGTTGAAGGCCGGGAGGACGTCCTCCTCGGTGAACTCGGTGCCGAACTTCGCGTTGAACTTCTCGATCAGTTCGGACAGCAGCGACTTCTCGTCGTCCTTCCCGCCGCCGACTCCGTCGCCGAAACCGCTGAGTTCAGCGGGACCTTCTGGGAGCAGGGACTTGTCGTGCTCGCCGGTCTTCTCCACGCGCAGGTGGCTGAGGTCGACCTCGCCTATGTCGACGCCGCCGTCCGCGAGGCGGGGCAGCCGGTTGAGCAGGTAACGGCCGTACAGGTACAGCCGTTCCAGGTCGGCATCCTGGTAGGGAACGATCTGCGCGAGGAACCCGTACTTGCGGACGTAGTCGTTGAGGTTGGCCCGGAACTCCTCGGCGGCCTCGACGTCGTCCTCCTCCCCGCTCTCCAGCAGAGTGCTGAAGCGGATGACGGCGGGGGAGAGCAGCCGGTACAGCTCGGCGTGCAGCTTCTCCCACTTGGCCTGGGACCCACCGGCCTTCTCCTGCGCCTCGAAGTACGCGGCGACGAACTCGTCCATGTCCTGCTCCGAGACGATCGGCGCGGACATGACTCGGCTCTGAGCCGTGTAGAGGAGGTTCGGGTCGGAGGGCAGGGTGTGCGCCTCCTCGAAATACGGGCGGAAGGCGTCCTGGATGTCCTCGGCCTCGTTGACGAAGTCCAGGACGGCCAGGTCGGCCTGCGACTTGCGGTCGGCGGTGCGGTTGAGGCGCGAGAGCGTCTGCACGGCGGCGATGCCGGTCAGCGTCTTGTTGACGTACATGGTGGTGAGGAGCGGCTGGTCGAAGCCGGTCTGGTACTTCTCTGCGACGACCAGGATCCGGTACTCCTGCTGCCCCTTGCCGCCGGCCTTCGCGGCCTTGTCGTCGGCACGGGTGTAGGCGAACGCCTTGGGCAGCGCGCTCTCCGACAGACCACCGTTCTCCTTGCTCTCGGTGGTCTCCTCGCCGTCGAGGGTGAGGGATCCGGAGAAGGCGACCAGGACACCGAGGTCCGGGTACCTGGTGTCGTACTCGCGGTCGGCGAGGTAGCTGCGGATGGCGCGGGCCATCTGCACGGCGGAGTGCCGGGACGCCGTGACCACCATGGCCTTGGCCCGTCCACCGAGCCGACCACGGGTGTGGGCGACGAAGTGCTCCACGATCACCTGGGCGTGCTGGGACACCGTGTGCTCGTGCATCAGCGCGAACCGGGCCAACAGGCTGTTCGCCTTGGAGGGGTCGACCTCCTTCTCGTCCCGGTTGAGGTTCGCGAGCTTCCAGTAGGTGTTGTAGGTGACGTAATTGCGCAAGGGGTCGAGGATGAAGCCCTCTTCAATGGCCTGGCGCATGGAGTAGGTGTGGAAGGGACGGTAGACGGCCTTGCCGTCCTCCATGCCTTCCGTGCCGAAGAGTTCGAGCGTCTTGGCCTTGGGGGTCGCCGTGAAGGCGAAGTAGGAGAGGTTGGCGGCCTGGGAACGCTCGACCGCTTTCGCCTTCAGCTTGTCGTCGAGGGTGACGGTGGTCGCGCCCCGGTCGTCCGAGTCGGCATCCAGGCCGAGGTCGCGCAGGGCGGACTTCACGGCGGTGGCGGCGTCACCGGACTGGGAGGAGTGCGCTTCGTCCACGATGATCGCGAAGCGGGTGCCCTTGATCTCGGTGGGATTGCGCTTGATGTAGTCCAGCAGTGCCGGGAACGAGTGCAGGGTGACCGTGACGATCTTCCCCGTGTCCCGGGAAAGGGCGCGGGCCAACTGCTCGCTCTTCGCCCCGTGCCTCTCGTCGACCTTCACGACCAGGCCGTCGGTCTGCGAGAAGCTACCGACCGTCTCCCGGAGTTGCGCGTCCAGGTTGCGGCGGTCGGTGATGACGATGACCTTGTCGAAGACGGGCTCGCCGGGCTTGAGGCGGCCGGCGGCGACGGCCTCGGGGTCGAGGACGGCCGGGTCGGTATCGGCGTGCAGATCACTCAGGCGGTGAGAGAGCCAGCCGATGGTGTTCGACTTTCCGGAGCCGGCCGAGGCCATCACCAGGTAGTTCTGGCCGGCACCGTGCGCGGCCGCGTGCGCGGTGAGCTTGCGGACCACGTCCCACTGGTGGAAGCGGGGGAAGATCGTCGATTTGGAAGTGCCGCCGCCGGGCGTCCTGTGCTTCTGCTGGTGCACGAAGCGCTGGAGGAGGTCGAGCCAGTTGTCCCGCTGCCAGACCTCTTCCCAGAGGTAAGACGTGGCGTACCTGCCGTGGGCGGTGGGGGAGGGGTTGCCGGCCCCACCGGGCTGGCCGGGGCCGTTGGAGCCCGTGTTGAACGGCAGGAAGCGGGTACTCTTGCCGCGGAGCTGGGTGGTGACGAAGGCCAGGTCCGGGTCGACCGCGAAGTTGGCGATGACGCGGCGCGTGAAGATCAGCTCGGTCGGGTCGCGGTCGTCCCGATACTGCTCCTTGGCCTGCTCGACGCCCTGACCGGTGAGCGGATTCTTCAACTCGGCGGTGGCGACGGGGATGCCGTTGAGGAACAGGGTCAGGTCGAGGCGGTGACCCCAGTCGGCCTGCTTGGTGGCATAGAGGAGTTCCCGGACGACGGTGAGGCGGTTGGCCCGGTAGCCGTCGAGGACCGAGTCCGCAGAGATGAGGTTGGGCCTGAAGTAGGCGACACGGAGACGGACCCCGCGGTCCTTCACTCCGTTCCGGAGGACGTGGAGAAGGCCGTCGTCGGCGATGGCCCGGTCGAGGCGCTGCGCGAAACCGCGCTGCGCCTCGTCGGGGTTGCCGCCGTAGACGGTGAGGAGCTCGTTCCACTCATCGGGCTGGGTAGCGCCGATGAACGTGAACAACTCGTTGGTGTCCAGGCCGAGGTCGGGCCGGTAGTCCTCCGGGTTCGCCTCCCGCCAGCCGCGCTCGCAGAGGGCGGCGACGATGGCGGAACCGAAGGAAGATTCGTCGTGCACGGGGCTCAAGCGGAGACTCCTTCGGTGACGTTGCGGCCGCTGGCGGTGGTGACGTCGAACTGGCCGGTTACGGCGGCGGTGATGAGCGCCTGGCGGCGTTCGGCCAGGACTTTGAGCTGGCGAGACAGCAGCTCTGCAAGCTGCTCCTGCAACCGAGCGTCAGCATCGAGCCTGTCAGTCAATCTGTCCTGCGCTTCTCGAGCCGGGAAGGGGAATTTGTGGGCACGTAGTTGCTCTCCAGTTAGGTGAGCAATAGTGGTCGAGTTGCCCTCGATAGCGAAAACATTCTGGGCGGTTGCCGCGCGTAGGCAGTAGAACAGCCAGCGAGGCGAACTATAGCCGCGAGCGCGAACGCGATGCAGTGCCTTTTGGTAGTACATCTCACTGATTCGGCCATCCCAGATGGCAGCGCGTCCCGGCTCACCTCCCTCGCAAATCAGCAGATCTCCAGGCTTTAGGGAATAGCGCGCTTGTTCTTCCGGGGGAAAATCCATCAAAAGAAGGTCGTCTGTGGTGATGCGGTCCCACTGTACGTTGGTGTTGCGCAGGTATTGAGCGAGGTGAGCCCCGTGAACTCTCTCCTGGTTCAGCATCTTCCCCAGGAGGACTTCAAACTCATAACTTACCGGCATGATTGGCCAGGATGAGGGAACTGTGCCGAGCCAGCCCAGGCCGCTTGGTTTCCGGGGGCCCGGTTCCGTCGCCCCCTGCACCGTTTCGAGGGTGCGGGTAAGGAAGCGCGTGGCGAGGAGCTCCTGCTGGCAGTGCCTAGCTCGGGAAATATTATCGAGGCGAGAGGTCTCGGCGTCGAGGAAGTCGGCGATGCGGCGCTGTGTGGCCAGTGGCGGATCGGGAAGCATTAGATTGCCGACTTGCTCGGCATTGAGGTTGGCCTGCGTGTTGCTTCGCGCAAACTCCGTGAGAGTTGGCTTTATGGCATCCAGGGCGTACTTTACGAACCTTACGTCGTAAGACGGTGAGACGTCGATCCCTAGAATGGCCTGGTTCCAGCTGGCCCGCGCCGTCAGGAATGCGGTGTGGCCGAGGCTCGCGTACATGCTCAGGAGTAGGGTTCCCGGGGCACCTACTGGGAGGCGAGCGGCCGAAGCCCCTGAATCCGTAACCCTGCGGCTAGTGGTGGTGACCTGCTCCCGCCCGGACATGTCTCCGATGGACACCCATGGCAGTCCTGTCTCCTCGTCATCCGACCAGAAGGATGGCTCGGCAACGGAGGGGGTTCCACCTGCAGTGCTGGTAGCCACCCACTTCAGCTTCGTAACGGGAAAGGTCATTCCGTGACCTCCCCCAGCAGCTTCTGAATCTCCGACTCCAGCGTTTTCAGCTCCGCGTCGATATCAGCCAGCGGCCGCGGGGGCTCGTACACGTAGAAGTGACGGGTGAACGGGATCTCGTATCCAATCTTCGTCTTGCTGTGGTCGATCCACGCGTCCGGTACGTGCGGGTGGACCTCCCGCGCCAGGTACTCCTCGACATCGTCGCCCAGCGGGACGTTCTCGTAGTCCCGCAGGTCGGCGTCCGGCTCGGGCTGGCCCTTGATGAGCTGGACCTCGCCCTCCGGGTCCCGGACGCCGATCAGCTCGCGCAGTGCCTTGTTGAACGGCGCGCCCGTGGGCCAGGTCTCGCCGGCTTGGACCACCGCGTCCTTCAGGGCGAGCCAGGCGTCCTGCTTCGTCGTCCAGCTCTCGCCCGTCAGGGACTTGAAGGCGTCCGCCAGGGCCAGGGCCTGCGGAAGCTTCTGGATGACCTTGGACGCCTCCAGCGCGGCCAGCGTCTCCTCCGTCACCTCGAACCGCAGCTTCAGCGGGCGTTCCACCGTGATCCGCTGGTAGCCGAAGTCCTCGTTGCGGAAGACCTTGACCTTGCCGTGCAGCGGGTGCTCGGCATCGCCCGCCACGTCGAGGGCCTCGCCGTACAGCTTCACCACGGTGGCGATGTGGTCAACGCTGAGCCGCTTGCGCTTGTCGCCCAGGGACTTGCGCATCTTCTGCCACTGGTCGCGGGCGTCCAGCAGGACGACCTTGCCCTTGTGGTCCGGGCTCTTCCTGTTCGTCAGGATCCAGAAGTACGTGGAGATGCCGGTGTTGTAGAACAGCTGGTCCGGCAGGGCGACGATGCCCTCCAGCCAGTCGTTCTCCAGGATCCAGCGGCGGATCTCCGACTCGCCCGAGCCGGCCGCTCCCGTGAAAAGGGGCGAGCCGTTGAAGACGATCGCGATACGCGAGCCGCCCCCGCCGTTGACGTCCACCGGCTTCATCTTCGAGATCATGTGCTGGAGGAACAGCAGCGACCCGTCGTTGATGCGCGGCAGGCCCGCGCCGAAGCGGCCGGCCTCGCCGAGCGACTTGTGTTCGGCCTCGACCTCGTCCTTGACCTTCTTCCACTCCACGCCGAACGGCGGGTTGGCCAGCATGTAGTCGAAGGTCTTGCGCGCGTGGCCGTCATCCGAGAAGGAGTTGCCGAAGGCGATGTTCTCCGGGTCCTGACCCTTGATCATCAGGTCGGACCGACAGATCGCCCAGGACTCGGGGTTGAGCTCCTGCCCGAACACCTCGACCGTGGCGCCCTGGTTGAGGTCCGTGATCAGGTCGTCCATCGCGGAGAGCATGCCGCCCGTGCCACAGGCCGGGTCGAGGACGGTGCGCACCGCGCCCGGGAGCTGGAGCGCGTCGCCGTCCGGGGCGACCAGCAGTCGCACCATGAGCTGGATGACCTCGCGCGGCGTGAAGTGCTCACCGGCCGTCTCGTTGGACTGTTCGGAGAAGCGGCGGATCAGCTCTTCGAAGATGTAGCCCATGTTGTGGTTGGGCACGATCTCGGGCCGCAGGTCCAGGTCGGTGAACTTGCCGATGACCTGGTAGAGCAGACCGGCACCGTCCAGCCGCTTGATCTGCTGGGCGAACTCGAAGCGGTCCAGCACGCTGCGGGCGTTGTCGGAGAACGCCCCGACGTACACGGCGAGGTTCTTGGCCGCGTTCTGCGGGTCCGCCGCGATCTTCTTCAGGGTCAGGCCGGACCTGTTGTAGAAGGCGTGGCCCGAGGCCCGGCGCAGGAAGCGGTCCGGGTCGATGTCGCTGTCCTTGTACTGCTCCGCGATCTCCGCGACCTTTTCGCGGGTCGGTTCCAGCACGCACTCCAGTCGCCGCAGCACCGTGAACGGCAGGATGACCTTGCCGTAGTCGGACTGCTTGTAGTCCCCCCGCAGGAGGTCGGCGACGGACCACGCGTGGTTCGCCAACTCCGTGTGCTTGCTGCTGTTCAAGACTTCTTCCGCTTCCCTTCCAGGGCCGGTACGGATGGCGTGAGTGGGAGTTCGAGTGTTTCGGGTTCGCTCGGGACGAGCTGCCCGCCGGTGAGGCCGTCGGCCACGAGCCGCGCCGTCCGCTCGGCGAACTCCTCGGCTCGGCGGGCTTGTTCGCGCAGGGCGGCGACGTGTCGGAACGCCTTCCCGTACCGCCGCTGTTCCTCCAGCGGTAGCAGGGGAACGCGCAGCCGGCCCGGGCTGAGGTGCAGGGTGGAGCTGCCGGTGGAGGCGCCGGCCAGGTTGGCTTCCGAGCCGAGGAAGCCGTGGAGGAACCAGGAGTCGAGGCGCGCCGGATCGGGACGGAAGAGGTGGACGTTCGGGCCGAGCAGCACGCCCGCCTCGTCCTCGCCCGCGACCCGCGCGACGGGGCCCCGGCCGCCGATCAGGCCGCGGACCAGCACGTCGCCCACGGCGATCTCCGGCACCTGTTCGGTGGCCTGAGCGTCGTCGATCCTCCCGGTGGGTCCGCTTCCGCGGGCGATGTCGTCACCGGTGAGGGCTGGTCGGGTCGCCCCGCTGCCTACGTCCGGACCGCCTTCGCCGTCTGCCTGTCGAGGCGCGGCGGGGGTTGTTCGCAGGACCTTCAGGGCGCCGCCCCGGGCCAGGTCGGACACGGTGGCCGAACGCCACTGCCGGGCCGAGGCGCCTGCCGCGCTCCACGGCTCCGTGGCGGCCAGGGAGGCGACCGACCGCGTTGCCTCGGTGAGTGCCTCGCGGGCCGTGACGGCCTGGTCGGCCAGTTCTCGTGGGTCCATGTCCGTCTGGGACGCACGCACCTGGCGGGCCGGGGTCACGTCGACGACCTCGTCGAGCAGGTCGACCACGCTCGCCGCCCGTGCCACGCCGGCCTGCGGCTCGAACGCGTTCGGCTCCTTGATGTAGGTCTTCCACGCGAAGAGGATCTGCTCGGTCACTCGTGTCCAGTCCACCGCACCGGAACGGCTGCCGCCTCGCTGCGGAGCCGTGGGTTCGCCCGTGGTGTCGACGAAGAGCACTGTCCGGTGCGCCGGCCAGGACGGCTGCGGCCGCTGCAGTACCCACACCTGCAGGCCGATGTGCAGCGGAATTGCCGCTCCCGGTGGCAGGGCCACCACCGCCCGCAGCGCGCCGCTGCGGATCAGCTCGGCGCGGATGCGACGGCCGGAGGAGCGGGACGCCGTGGCCGGCGGGAGGAGCAGTACGGCGTGGCCACCCGGTTCGAGGTGGGCCAATGCGTGCTGGACCCAGGCGAGTTCGGATTCGGCGCGGGGCGGGAAACCGTAGGCCCAGCGCGGGTCGTAGGCCAGTTCGTCGTGACCCCAGTCCCGGTCGCCGTAGGGAGGGTTGCACAGCACGGCGTCGACGGTGAGGTCCGGGAAGGCGTCGGCGCGCAGGCTGTCACCCGTGCGCACGGTGACGGCGGAGCCATCCTGGGCCGTCAGGGTCAGGCCGACCGCAGTGCGCCGCGCCTGGACGGGAAGGCTGTCCTGCCCGTAGAGCTCGCGCGCGCCGAGCGCGGCGGCGGCCGACAGCAGGGTGCCGCTGCCGCAGGCGGGGTCCAGGATCCGAGCCGGAGAGCCCGGAACCAGGCGGGCCAGCAGGTCGGCGAGTGCGGCCGGCGTCCGGTAGGCGCCGCTGGCGGCACTGTCCTCCAGCTCCCTGTCCGCGAGTACGCCCAGCGCTGTCTGTGCGCCCTCGTCGCGGACGCAGAGCAGCAGGGCTCGCAGCACGGGGGCGTCGGCGTCGGTGAACCGGACGGGCGCCGTGTCCGGCACCACATCCACGACCTCGGCCGCCGCGTCGTTCGCCTGCTTCACCAGATCGGCGTCGACGAGTGCGTGCAGACCGGTGAGGCCGTCGGCGGGGCGGCGGGCCGCGGCCAGGACCAGCAGGAGCAGATCGGACGTGCCGGCGCCGGCCCGCTCGCGAAGGCGCAGGGTGGTGCGCAGTTCCCCGCTGGGTGTGGCCGCCGTGCGCTGTCCGCGTGAGGCGAGCCATGCGCGGATCTGCTCCAGGTCGTACAGCGGGCTGCTGTCCGTGCCACCCGAGGGTGCCGGGAAGTCCTCGTGCCGACGGCGCCAGTTACTGACGGTGGCACGCGTGACTCCCGCGATGCGGGAGATCTCGGCGGCGGTCACCTGGGCGGATGGTGCGGGCGGCTGCGACATGGGTGTGGTCCTGGTTCCGATGGTCGGCTTGGTTGCACCATACAGCACAAGTCAACTTCGGAATAATGTTGAACAGTGCTTTCACTGGCATGGTTACATGTATCTGCTTTCCCGTCCAGGTTCGTGTGGACGTCCGGGGCACTGTTGTGCCCCGCGCGGCGGCACGGCGTGGCCGGATGGCTGACACATGGTCTTTACGCGATGCACGCGCCGCACCCACCCTGGAGCGATCAGTGGTCGGGTCGTACCGGGCGCGGAGGGGGATGAATGTCGAAGGGCACATCGGGGGAGTACTGGTCGGCACCTGCGCTGCCCAGCGTCTTCAAGCACACCTTGCTCAGCCGCTACATACCCCGCTTCGGAGGGATGACCGGCTCGAAGAGCGGTGGTGAGGTCGTCTATCTGGACGGGTACGCCGGTGAGGGTCGCTACGAGAACGGAGCGGCGGGATCGGCCGAACACGTCCTCAAGGTCGCGGCTGACCACCAGGCGAAGAACCTGGTTCGCTGGACCTGCTTCTTCGCGGAGAGGTCCGCGCCGTCCTTCTCCCAGCTGGAGTCCGTTGTCGCCGAGTACCGCGGGCAGGGCGTCGACGCCCGCGCCTTCCACGGTGACGTGACAGGACTCATGGACGAGGTGCTGGCCGCCGCCGTAGGCCGACCGCTGTTCCTGTTCCTGGACCCGTGCGGGCTCGCCCTGCCGTTCGACACCCTCGTCGACGTTCTCGCCAGGCGCCGCAAGGAGACCTGGCCGCCGACCGAGCTGCTGCTCAACTTCAGCATGATGGCGGTGCGCCGGATCGGAGGGAACTCCCACTCTTCCAAGGGGAACGAGCGGACCAATGAGCGCCTGGACGAGGTGTGCGGCGGACGCTGGTGGCGGGACTTCTTCGCCGACGGCTACACCAGGGACGCAGACGACAAAGTCGCCGCCGAGTACAGCAGGCTCCTCGGCGAACGGACGGGCATGACCACGGTCTCGGTGCCCGTCACCAATGCACCGGGCCGGAAGGCCGTCTACAACCTGGTCTTCGGGACGCGCAGCAACCACGGTCTGTGGGCATTCGGCGATGCGCATGCCCGGGCCCGTGACACGTGGTGGGAAGGGCTCGAACTGACCGAGGACGACGCGCTGTTCTCGGTGGCGACCCTGCAGCGTCCCGATCCTGACCACGTCCGCGCTCGGGCCGTACCGGCCATGGCCGCGAATCTGGCCGAACTGCTGCGGGCCGGGCGTCCGTTCAAGCTGGTCGACCACACGCTGCAGGTGTTCGGGGAACACTACGGCCAGGTCCCCGAGACGGTCGCCCGCCAGGCGGTCAAACACCTGCACGGAGCAGGGGGAACGCCCAGCGACGGCAAGGGATCCCCGGTTCACAAGCTGGAGGTCCGCCCGCCGGTCAGACCGTGACGGGCAAGGGCATCTGGTCCCAGGTCCGTCCGTCCAGCAACCGCCCGCCGGCCTTGGGAGTGCGGCCTCCCCACTGCTTGAAGAAGAACGCCACGTTCTCCTCCTGGCAGACGTCTCGCACCTGCCTGACCCAGGACGCCTCCACCGGCCGGTGGCCGGGGCCCGACTCGCCGCCGGCAATCACCCAGTGGATGCCGTCCAGACCGAGCCCCTCCAGCGGGCCGAGCAGCGGCTCGCACGACAGGAACCGCACCGCCGCCGGGACGTCGCGGAGGTCGTCGACCCGGTCGAGTTCGGCCGAGCTCTCCACGGACACCCCCATCCACACGTTTTCCGGCCAATCGAGCCGGTCGGCGACGCGCCGGAGCCGCCTCGCCCGCTTGGTCAGCACCTGGTAGGTGTGCTGAGGGGTGTCCGCCATCACTGCGAAGACCCGGCGCACGAAGTCGAGCGGCACCTTCGCGTGGAACAGGTCCGACATCGAGTTCACGAACACCGTCCGCGGGTTCTTCCAACCGTATGGCACCATCAGGGCGTCCCGGTGGAGCGTGAGAGCGAAACCCGGCCCCGACGTGCGGGCGTCACCGTCCGCCTGGTACTTCTCCGCGCCCATCGCCTTCAATCGCTTCGCCAGCGCGAGGGCGTAGCAGTTGTCACATCCGGATGAGACCCGGTCGCACCCGGTGGTGGGGTTCCAGGTCGCCTCCGTCCATTCGATGGCGCTGCGATCGCTCATCAGTGGCCTCCTGTTGGGCCACCACATCCGACTGAGGCCCTTTCGACTATGGGTTCTCAACCTAGCCGAATCGAAGCTGACTTGAGTGTGCGGTCCCGGACAGTCACTCCCGTGCCCGCATGATCGAACGGTGTGTTCGTGCGCCGAGGTGCCCCCAGAAGGGTGTCAGGTGCACGCGGGGCGCAGCACCCCGCCCCAGCGTGCGGACGGGCGCTATCCGATTCAGCGCGGTCGGGGGCCGGGCGCAGGCCGTTGCGGGCCACGGGGTCCGCCTGGGGGTGGATGGGGATCGGGCGTAGCAAATGAAATCCATTTTCATCTAGGTTATGGTGGGGGCGCCGCCCGGGCCGCCGTGCCCGGGGCGGGCGCTCGCCATGTCCTTGTACCCGTCCGATGGAGCAGCCCATGTCCGCCCACTGCCAACTGACCGGCCGCAAGCCGGCGTTCGGCAACGCGATCTCGCACTCGCACCGCCGTACCGGCCGCCGGTTCGACCCGAACATCCAGCGCAAGCGCTACTGGCTGCCCAGTGAGGGCCGGTACGTGCGCCTCACCTTGAGCGCCAAGGGCCTGAAGACCGTCGACGTGATCGGGATCGAGGCCGCCGTCGCCCGCATCCGAGCCCGGGGGGAGAAGGTCTGATGGCCAAGCAGAGCAAGATCGCCAGGAACGAGCAGCGGCGCGCGACCGTCGCGCGGTACGCCGAGCGCCGGGCCGAACTCAAGCGGATCATCGCCCACCCGGGCACCGGGCCTGCCGAGCGTGCCGCGGCGCAGGCCGAACTCGCCCGTCAGCCGCGCGACGCCAGCGCCACCCGGATCCGCAACCGCGACGCCGTCGACGGCCGCCCGCGCGGCTACCAGCGTGCCTTCGGCCTCTCCCGGATCAACCTGCGCACCCTGGCCCACGCCGGACAGCTGCCCGGTGTGCGCAAGTCGAGCTGGTGAGCGCGGTGCCCGAACACCTGAGGCTCCCGGTCGTGGTGGTGGCCGGCCTGCACCGCGCCGAACGCCGCCGGGCCGTCCAGGAGTTGCTGGACGGAAGCGTCAACGGCGTCGTCCTCCACCACGACCTGCGCGACGCCACACGTCGCACCGTCCACCGCGAACTCCGGGACGCCGGCGGCACCGTCGTCACGTCGGACCTCCCGCTGACCAACGACTGCGCCTGCTGCGCCCTGCGCGAGGACCTGCTGCCCGAGCTGCTGCGCCTGGCCGAGAAGGGGCAGCACGGGCCGGCCGTCGTCGAGCTGTGGGGCGGCAGTGACCCGCACCCGGCAGTCGAGGTGATCGCGGGCGGTGAGGTGGACGGCCGCCCGGCGGACGAGTTCATCGAACTGGCGGGCGTGGTGGTCGCGGTCGACCCCGACCGGCTGCTGGGTGAACTCTCCGTCCCGGACGACCTGGCCGAGCACGGCGAACACACCTCCCCGGACGACACCCGGACGCGCGCCGAGGCACTGGCCCACCAGATCGAGTACGCCACCACGATCGCCGTCGCACGCGGGGGCGGGGCAGGGCTGGCCCTGCTCCGGCAGCTCCACCCGATGGCCCGGCGCGTCCTGCTCGGCACCGGCGAACTGCTGCGCGCCGCACTCGGCGGGTTCGACGTGGCCGCGGCGCGCGACCGGGTGAATCCGGCTCTCGCACTGCTGCCGCAGGAGCGCGACGAGGCGGGGGTGGCCACCCTGGTGTGGGAGCGACGGCGGCCGCTGCATCCGGTCCGTCTGTACGAGGCGCTGGAGCTGCTGGTGCCGGCCGCCCAGCGCAGCCGTGGCCGGTTCTGGCTGGCCAACCGTCCCGAGCTGATGCTCGCCTGGGACGCGGCCGGTGCGAACCTGGCCGTCGAGGAGTGCGGGCCCTGGCTCGCCTCGCTGCCGGACGCCGCCTGGGAGCTGTACCCGCCCGCCCGCCGGGCTGCCGCGGCCCTCGACTGGGATCCCGCCCACGGCGACCGTGTCCAGCAACTCGTCTTCACCGCCGAGGGGTTGGACGTCGACGGGATCACCGATCTGCTCGACTCCTGCCTGCTCACCGACGCCGAACTGATGGCGGGGGAGAGCGGCTGGAAGGCCCTGCCCGACGCCTTCGAGGACCTGCTCGAACCCGTCTCCTGACCAGAGAGAAGGACCGACATGGCCAAGCGCCCCGCCGGCGGACGGCCGGCCCGTCCGCGCCCGAACCCGCTGTTCGAGGCGGGCACCACGTACATCGACTACAAGGACACGGACCTGCTGCGGAAGTTCGTCTCGGATCGCGGCAAGATCCGCAGTCGCCGGGTCACCCGCCTCACCGTTCAGCAGCAGCGGGCGATGGCCCGGGCGATCAAGAACGCCCGCGAGATGGCCCTGCTGCCCTACGCCTCCACGGCCCGATAGGAGGGAACTCACATGGCCGTTCCCAAGCGCAAGACCTCCCGCAGCAACACCCGCCACCGCCGTTCGCAGTGGAAGGCCGCGACCCCGCAGCTCGTCCCGATCGTCGTCGACGGGCGTGAGCACCTGGTGCCGCGCCGTCTGGTCAAGGCCTATGAGCGAGGGCTGCTGAAGCCCTGAGCACAGGAAGGAGCCGCGGCGCGGGGGCGCCGCGGCTCCTTGTGGGTGCCGGGATGTCACGGCGTGGTGGCAGCGGTACTTGTCGAGGACGAAGCTCGTCCGGACGTGACCCGAGGAGTCCCCGGTGCCGGTGGACTCGACGGTGGCGACATCGTCCGCGCCTTCACGACCACCACGTGGCGGAACCGCTCGACCAGGCCTTCGCCCGCACCACCGCGCACCTGCGGCTGCGATGACCCGCCCGGTTCTGCGCGAGTGCCGGGGTGGGCCGGGGGGGGGGGGGGGGGGCCCCCCCCCTCGGGCCCGGGAGCGGGGGGTGCGGCCCCCCCGGGCGGGCGCGGGGCGCGGGCGGCGGTGGAAGCGGGGGCGGCGGGC
>NZ_JBIWPL010000039.1:0-66261 GCF_044768255.1 Kitasatospora sp. NPDC101157
GTCCTTGTGGAGCGTGACCGCCCGGTAGGACTCGGGGAGCTTGAGCGCCGCGAAGTCCGCCGACGTGGCGTCGGAGCTGAGGATCGCGTCGAGGATTTCCTGCATGGCTGCCTCCGAAGGCGTACCTGTGTGAGGGTCACAGGGCGTCTGGGGGAACCGGGAGCGGACACCGGCTTCGCTGAGGTGGGTGGTTGGCGGTCAGGCGGTCGCCCGGGGTGGTTCGGACGGATCCGGCACTGCTTGGTCGGGCACAGCTCCCGGGGTGTGGGAACGCCGGACGACGGCGCGCCGAGGTGGGGAGCCGCGGCGCCGCGACTGGTGAGTAACAAGGTAGTGGCACCCTGTGCCACTCGTAAAGACACCGGGTGTCAGGAATTCCGACGCTCTGGAAGGGGCTGGGGCGCGGATGGTGCGGGTATGCCGAGGGCCCGCGCCGGAGATTCGGCGCGGGCCCTCAATCAGCCTCTGAACTGCTGTTTTATGACCTTCAGGCGTCCCGGGCGCCGCTCAGTGCGGCCCGGATGCTGTCCACCACGACGTCCAGCGGAGCATCCGTGCGGGCGACTGTGATGAGTACCTCACCTCCGGGACTGGCACTCAGTGCGCTCTCCGCCACCCCGGCCTCTGGCATCCCACTGGCACCCGGTGCCACCAGCGAGCCCCGGCGTCTGGCACCCGGCGAACTGGCGGCCCAGAAGGTCCGCCGGATCACCTCGAAGGAGTGGTCCAGCTGCGCCTCCACGTCACCGCGGCCGCCGGCCCGCAGCCAGCGCCGCAGCACGTGGTTGTGCGCCGCGACGACCGCCGCCGCCGACACCTCGGCCAGCATCGAGTCGTCCTCGCCCCCGCGCTGCCAGCCCGAGGGGATGGACTCGCCGGTGTCGAACCGGCCCAGCAGGTAACGGGTGAACAGCCGCTCGTACCGGGCCACCACGGCGATCTCCCGCTCGCGCAGCGCCGGGACCTGACGGATCAGCTGGTACCGCGCGACCGACACCCCCGGGGTGGAGGCGTACATCCGCAGCACCTCCTTGATGCCGCGGCAGACCACGTCCAGCGGGTGCTCCTCCGGCTCGGCGCTCGCCAGCAGGTCGGCCACCCGGACCAGGGTGTCGTCGTGGTCGGGGAAGATCGCCTCCTCCTTCGACCGGAAGTACCGGAAGAAGGTACGCCGGGCCACCCCGGCGGCCGCGGCGATCTGGTCGACGGTGGTCTCCTCGTAGCCCTGCGAGGCGAACAGCTCCATCGCCGCAGCGGCCAGGTCCTGGCGCATCTGCTGACGCTGCGCCGCCGCCCGGCGGCTGCCCGGCCCCGCCTCCGGCGCGGCGCCCCCGGACGGCCCCGCCGTCCGGTCGGTGCCGCGCGGTCCGGCGGAGTGCTGCGGCGAGGCTGACTGAACCCGATCCATGTCCGGAACGCTACACGGCCCGGGCTGCGCGCCCGCCGCCCTTCCCCGGCGCACCGGCACGACCGGGCCGGTCACGGCCGGTCTGGGCCAGCGCGCGGACACCGTCCCCGGGGTCCAGCCGGGGCGCCCGGCGGCCCCGGGGCCGTACGCCGCGCCACCGCTGCCGTAGGCGCCGCCCGACCCCGCCGCCGGGTCGTACGGTAGCTGCCCGCCCCCGGGCCGTGCGGTGGTCACCGGCGCGCGTGGTCGCGGAAGCCGCGGCCGGTCTTGCGGCCCAGGCAGCCCGCCGCCACCAGGTGCTCCAGCAGCGGCGCGGCGGCCAGGCCCGGCTCGCGGAACTCCTGGTGCAGCACCTGCTCGATGGTCAGCGAGACGTCCAGGCCGACCACGTCCAGCAGCTCGAAGGGGCCCATCGGGTAGCCGCAGCCGAGCTTCATCGCGGTGTCGATGTCGTCCACCGTCGCGTAGTGCTCCTGGAGCATCCGCACCGCGTCGTTCAGGTACGGGAACAGCAGGGCGTTGACGATGAAGCCGGCCCGGTCGCCGCACTCCACCGGGTGCTTGCGCACCTTCGCGGTCAGCTCCAGCACCGTCGCGGTGACGTCCGGGGCGGTCAGCACGGTGGAGACCACCTCGACCAGCTTCATCGCCGGGGCCGGGTTGAAGAAGTGCATGCCGATCACGTCCTGCGGCCGCGAGGTCGCGGTCGCGCAGCTGATCACCGGCAGCGAGGAGGTGGTGGTGGCGAGCACCGCGCCCGGGCGGACGATCTTGTCCAGGGTGGCGAACAGCTCCCGCTTGACCGCCAGGTCCTCGGCGACCGCCTCGACCACCAGGTCCACCTCGGCCAGCTCGGAGTACTGGCCGACCGGGGTGACCAGCGCCAGGGCGGCGTCCCGCTGCTCCCCGCTCAGCCGGCCCTTGGCGACCGAGCGCTCCAGCGACTTCGCCAGCTGCGCCTTGGCCCGGTCGGCCTTCTCCTGGCTGCGGGCGGCCAGCAGTACCGGGTGCCCGGCCTTGGCGAACACCTCGGCGATGCCGGTGGCCATCGTGCCCGAGCCGCAGACCCCGACCGTGTGCACGGCGCGGCCGGGCACCTGGGCGCGGGCCGGTCCGGTCGCCGCGTCCACGGCCCTGGACGAGCCCGGCGCCTCGTAGGTGTAGAAGCCGCGGCCGGACTTGCGGCCCAGCAGCCCGGCCGAGACCAGCTGGCCGAGGATCGGCGCGGGGGCGTGCAGCTTGTCGCGGGACTGCTCGTACATCGCCTCCAGCACGGTGCGCGCGGTGTCGACGCCGATCAGGTCGAGCAGGGCCAGCGGGCCCATCGGCAGGCCGCAGCCGAGCCGCATCGCGGCGTCGATGTCCTCCCGGGAGGCGTACTTGGACTCGTACATCGCGGCGGCCTGGTTCAGGTACGCGAACAGCAGGCCGTTCACCACGAAGCCGGCCCGGTCGCCGGCCGCCACCGGCTCCTTGCCCAGGTCGCGGGCGAAGGCGGCGGCTTCCTCGGCGGTCTGCGGGGAGGTCAGCACGGTGCGGACCACCTCGACCAGCTTCATGGTGTGCACCGGGTTGAAGAAGTGCAGGCCGAGCACCCGCTCCGGACGGGCGGTCGCGGCCGCGATCCGGGTCACCGACAGGGCGGTGGTGCCGGTGGCCAGCACGGTGCTCTCCGGGCAGATCCGGTCCAGCTCGGCGAAGACCTCCCGCTTCAGCTCCAGCTGCTCGGGGACCTCCTCGATCACCAGGTCCGCGTCGGCGGCGGCCGCCAGCGCGTGCCCGACCGAGATCCGGGCCAGCAGCGCGGTGCGCTCCTCGGCGGTGATCCGCTCGCGGTCGACCGCGTGCGCGGTCGCCTCCTCGATCCGGGCCAGCGCCCGGGCGGCCGAGTCTTCGGTGGCCTCGATGCCGATCACCCGGCGGCCGCTCCTGGCGACCGCGACCGCGACGCCGGCACCCATCGTGCCGAGGCCGACGACGGCCACGGTGGGGAAGGGACGCTCCATGTCCTGACTCCTAGTCATGAAGGGCCCGCGCGTGCTCCGGCGGGCGGGCCGCCGCACCCGTCGACGAAACGGGGGCGGCCGCCGCCGGAGGAGGGTCCACGCGCGGGGGCTGGGGAGATGACGATCCGGCAGACCCGGGCGTCGGCCGGTCCGCTCCGGCCGAACTGCGGGGTGTGCCGTGGTGCTCAGGCGCTCGAAGGTGAAGGAAGCGGCGCTGATACGAGGAGAGAAACCCGGCCCGCCGCGGTTCGCGGCACCGGCCGGTGAAGACGCACCGCGCGGGTGCCGCAGACACGGCGACCGCGACCTCCCGCCGGTGCGGCTCCCGAAGCCCGGCGGTCGTGCGTGCGGCCACTGTAGCGAAGCTACTGGCCGGTAGGAAGGGGGCGGGGGCGGAAAACCGTTCGGCGCCCCGCAGCGGATTCGCTAGGGTGATCGACGCGGGGGCGGCTCCGCGGCGTGCTTCCTTCTCCTCATCTTTGAAATGACCCGAGTGCGCCCACTCTCCGCCCCCGCTTCGTCATATCCAGCGGGGGACAGAGAAGTGAAGAAGCCCGACACCGCCGCGCCCGGGAGCGCCCTGGACGCCTACCTGCTGCGCCACCACGGACAGGTCCTGGTCGCACCCGGGGCCGCGCCCGGCGAACCCGACCCGTGGACGGCCAAGGGCCTGGTGGCCCTGGAAGCCGACCTGGCACGGCTCGGCCACGTCCTCACCAAGCCGCTGCACGACGCCCTGCGCCGACTGCGCCCGGCCGACCTCGCCGAGGCCGGCGCCCGGCTGCTGGCCGGCATCGAGGCCCTGCTCGGCAGCGACCGCCGCCACCAGCCGCTGTTCCGCCGCTTCCCCGACGGCGTGCCCTCGCACGCCCACGCCGACTACTCCGTCCTCGTCCGCGGCCACCTTCTCCACCAGGCCGGCCAGCTCTGCGTGGTCTGCGAGCGCACCAGCCTGGAGGCCGGGATCGGCGCCCTCGCCCCCTGCGCCCACCTGCTGTGCGGGGACTGCTTCGAGGAACTGGGCGAGGACGGCGACGATCGCCACTGCCCGCTCTGCGACACTCCGCTGGACCGCGAGCACCACCTGCCCACCGACACCAGGGGCGCCCGCAAGGCCGCCCGCGACCTGGCACCGGGCCAGACGCTCAAGCCCCTGCGCCTGGCCGAGGCCGGCGACGCGGCCGCGCTCGTCGGCGCCGCGCTCGCCGCCCTGCTCACCCGGCGGACCCCGCTCGACCCGCAGGAGCGCGAGGACCTCGCCCTGCTGCTCGACCACGCCCCGGCCGACCCGGCCGCCTGGCTGCCCGCGGAGATCCCGGTCCGGGAGAGCCGCGCCACCGTGCTGGCCACCCTGCTGCGCCGAGACCCGGAGCGCACCCGCCCGCTGCTCGCCGCCCACCTCACCACCGCCACCGACGTGCTGCGGCTGATCTGGGCCTGGTCCGGCGCCGAGCCCGACCTGCTGCCGGCCACCGCCCGCACCCTGCGGCTGCGCAACCTGCCCCGCCCGCTGCGCCGCGAACTGCTCGCCGTCCTGGACGCGTTCCCGGTCGGCACCCTCGCCGAGGACCTGCGCCGCCACCGCGCCGCCTGGCTGCGGGCCGGCGAACTGCTGCACCCCTACGAGCACCGGGACCGCTTCCCCTACGCGGCCGCCGCCTTCGCGGTCGTGCGGCAGAGCGACCTCGACCTGCACGGCCTCGGCCCGCAGCTGCGCGAGGCCCCCGCCCCGCTGCGGGTCCGCGAGACGCCCGCCGGCCACACCCGGCTCACCGTCGAGACCTTCGCCGCCCGGGTCGAGCACGCCCTCGCCCAGGGCGACCTGCCCGCCGCCGTCCGGCTGCTGGCCACCCGTCCCGGCGAACTGGTGCGCCGACTGCACCACTTGCTGCGGGTGCAGGCCGCCTGGCTCCCCGGCGAACCGCTGCCCGCCGGACTCGCCGACGCCCTCCCGCGGGCCCTGCGCGCCGTCGCCCCCGGGCCGCTGCTCGGCGCGTACGGACGGCTGCGCGCACCCCGCCGGCTCGGCGAGCAGCGGCTGTACTTCCCGCGCGGCCGGGTCGCCTCCGCCCACGCCCGCTCCGACTGGGGCACGCCCGTCCCGGCCGGGCTGAGCGCGCCGGTCTGCGCCCTGATCGAGGCCGAACTGCTGCGCCGCGCCGAGCGGTCGGCGGCGGAGGCCGGCCGCTACGAGGTGGCCGTGCTGGACGCCGGACTGGCCGACCTGTTCGTCCCGTTCGCCGAACGCGCCAGTGCCAAGTCCCTGGTCGCGGTCCCCCGCGGCAGCGTGCAGCCGCTCCCGGACGGGCAGCACCTGCGCCTGTTCGTGCACTGGATGCAGCGCGCCCACCAGCGGGTGGACCTCGACCTGTCGGTCGCCTTCTACGACGAGGAATGGCGTTTCACCGGCCTGTGCGACTACACCCGGCTGGTGCTCGGCCCGCGCGCCGCCGTGCACTCCGGCGACTTCACCACCGCCCCGCCGCCGCACGGCGCCACCGAGTTCGTCGACCTCGACGTGCGGGCGCTGGGCAAGGCAGGCGCCCGGTACGCCGTGGTGGTGGTCTTCAGCTACAACGACGTTCCCTTCGAGGACCTCACCGACGCCTTCGCCGGATTCATGTCCCTCACCCCTTCCGAGGCGGCCCGGCAGCGCACCGGCAGCTTCCACCCCCGCAGCGTGCGCCAGCGGCTGGACCTCGCGGGGGAGGCCCGGATCTGCGTGCCGATGATCGTCGACCTGCAGGCCCGCACCCACACCTGGACCGACCTCAACGTCGGCTCCGGCGCCGGGTTCCACAACGTCGGCCGGCACCACGCCGCGATCGGCTCGCTGGCCGAGTCGGTGCTGACCCACTTCGCCCCGGGCTCCCGGGCCACCCTGTGGGACCTCGGCTGCGCCGCCGCCGCGGCCGGCAGCGACGAGGTGTGGGTGCGTGACCGGACGGGCCGCGGGCTCGGCTGCTACCGCCGGGGAGCCGACGAACCGGTGGCCGCCTTCGCCGAGCGGGTGCGCGAGCGGCACGAGAGCGACCACCGCACCGAGCAGCCACCGGACGACACCGCCCGGCTGATCGCCGAACGCCTGGCCGGCACCCGGGCGTTCACGGCCCTGGTGCACGCCGACGTGCCCGCCCCGGCGGGAGCGGGCGGGACGCTCTACCGGCTCTACCCGGGGCCGCTGGACGGCGCCCCGGACGCCGTGGAGCGGATCACCGCGGGGGAGTTGGTGGCCCGCTTCGCTCCGGGCGGCGACTCCTCCATCGAGTGAACGGACGGACGGGCGTCCATCTGTTCCACCCGATAGGGGAGTTACCGGCACCCGGTCGGTTGGGCAGCATGGTGACATGGGCACTGTCACCGCCTCCCAGCCCGCAGAGCCGGCCGACCCCACCGGGCGCGCCGGGCCGTTCGGCCCCGGCACCGCCCCGGCCGCCCTCACGGCCGCCGTCGCGCTGCCCCCACGGGCCGAGCGCGCCGCGCGGGCCGAGGAGGCGGCCGACCGGCTGCGCACCGCCGCCGTCGACGCGGTGGCCGTCACGTGGGTGGACAACGCCGGCATCACCCGGGTCAAGGCCGTGCCGCTCGGCGGCCTGGTGCACGCGGCCGAGTGGGGCGTCGGGACGTCGCCCTGCTTCGACGTGTTCCTCGCCGACGACTCCATCACCACCAGCCCGGTCATCGGCGGCCCCACCGGGGACCTGCGGCTCTACCCCGACCTCGACCGGCTCGTCCCGCTGGCCGCCCAGCCCGGCTGGGCCTGGGCCCCGGGGGACCGCCACACCCAGGCCGGCGGCCCGCACCCCGGCTGCCAACGGCTGTTCGCGCGCCGGATGGAGGCCGCGGTTGCCGCCGCCGGGCTGAGCGTCAAGGCCGGTATCGAGGTCGAGTGGGTGGTCGCCCTGGCCGGGGCCCCGAACGAGCCGCCGCAGTACCCGACGCACGGCCCCGCCTACGGCATGCACCGCCTCACCGACCTCTCCGACTACCTGCGGGACGTCCTGCGCGCCCTCGGCGAGCAGGGGCTGGGCGTGCTGCAGATCCACCCCGAGTACGCCCCGGGCCAGTTCGAGGTCTCGGTCGCCCCCGAGGGCCCGGTCGGCGCAGCCGACACCTCCGTCCTGGTCCGGCAGACCGTCCGCGCCGTCTCCGCCAGGTACGGCCTGCGGGCCTCCTTCGCCCCCGTGGTCGAACCGGACGCGGTCGGCAACGGCGGGCACCTGCACCTCAGCCTCTGGCGGGACGGCCGCAACCTCGGCCACGACGGCCCCGGTCCGCACGGGCTGACGGCCGAGGCCGAGGGCTTCCTCGCCGGAGTGCTCCGGGCCCTGCCCGAACTCCTGGTGCTGGGCTGCTCCAGTCCCGCCGGGTACCTGCGGCTGGTGCCGTCGCACTGGGCCGGGGCCTACCAGTGCTGGGGCCTGGAGAACCGGGAGGCCGCGCTGCGCCTGATCACCGGCTCCACCGGGGAGCGGGCCGCCGCCGCGAACGCCGAGGTCAAGTGCTTCGACGCGAGCGCCAACCCGTACCTGGCGGTCGGCGGGGTGCTCGCCGCCGGCCTCGCCGGGCTGGAGCAACGCCACCCGCTGCCCCCGGAGTTCACCGGGGATCCGGCCGCCGCCGAGCCCGGTACGGTGCCCCGGCTGCCGCAGACCCCGACGGAGGCGATCGCCGCTTACGAGCGCTCGGCGGTGCTGCGCGAGGCGCTCGGCGAGCCGCTCCACCAGGCCGTGCTGGCGGTGCGCCGGGCCGAGGCCGAGCAGTACGCGGCCGTCGGCCCCGAGGAGTTGGTCGCCGCGACGCGCTGGAGGTACTGACCGGTGGCCCGGCTCCCGGAGATCGGGGCGCTGGTCGACCACCACTGCCACGGCGTGGTCGCCACCGAGCTCGCCGACGACGCCCTGGCCGGGCTGCTCACCGAGTCCGACCGCCCGCCCGCGCCCGGTTGCTCGCCCTTCGACAGTGCGCTCGGCCTGGCCGTGCGGCGCTGGTGTCCGCCCGCGCTCGGCCTGCCCGCGCACGCCCCGGCCGCCGACTACCTGGCCCGGCGGCGCGAGTTGGGCGCCGCCGAGGCGACCCGCCGGCTGCTCGCGGCCGCCGGGCTGGACACCTGCCTGGTGGACACCGGGCTGACCGAAGCCGCGGGCCACGAGCTGCTGTCGCTGACCGAACTCGCCGAGGCCACCGGGGCGGTGGTGCACGAGGTGGTCCGGCTGGAGTCGGTGGCCGGGACGGTGGACTCCGGCGCCGAGGACTGGCCGCAGGCCGTCGCCGAGGCGCTGGCGGCGGCCGCCACCGGCGCGGTCGCGGTCAAGTCGGTGCTCGCCTACCGGCACGGCCTGGCCGTCCCGGCCGAACGGCCCGCGCGCCCGGCCGTGGTGGCCGCGGCGGGGGCCTGGCTGCGCGGCGGGCGGCCCCGGCTGACCGACCCGGTGCTGCTGCACCACCTGCTCTGGACGGCCGTGGACATCTGCGCCGAGCTGGGCCTGCCGCTCCAGCTCCACACCGGCTTCGGTGACCCCGACCTCACCCTGCACCTCGCCGACCCCGCCCTGCTGACCGACTTCGTCCGCGCCGCCGAGCCGAGCGGCGTCCCGCTGGTGCTGCTGCACGGCTATCCGTACCACCGGCAGGCCGCCTGGCTGGCCCAGGCCTTTCCGGCGGTGCACACGGACCTCGGGCTGACGGCCTCCTACACCGGGCCGCGGGTGGCGGCAGTGCTCGGGGAGATGCTCGAACTCGTGCCGTTCGGAAAACTGTTGTTCTCCACCGATGCCTACGGACTTCCCGAACTGTTCTCGGTGGGCGCCGCACAGTTCCGGTACGGACTGGGCAGGCTGCTCTCCGACTGGCAGGCGGACGGCGCCTGTTCGGCGTCGGACGCCAGGCGGTTGGCGCGACTGGTCGCCGCCGACAACGCGCGCCGGTTGTACGCGCTTCCGTAGGCGTTCCGGCTGCTCCTCGCGTACATGACCAGCCAGGTCGTCTCGTCGGCGAACCATCACTTTTTAACAATCTCCCGCCCTGTTGCGGTTGTTGACCGATGGAGCGCTAACCGACGCTCTTGGTTGTGATGTGACGATTAGATGACTACCTCTTGCGCTTTTCAGCGAATATTCATTAACGTCCCGGTCATCCCAGCGCACCTGCCACCGCAGCTGCCGCATGACGACTCGGGAGGGCCTACCCCAATGAGAGTTACTCGGATCCGCCGGACCCGGTACGCGGCAGTGGGCCTCGTGCTCGCCACCGCCGGCGCCCTCGCGCTCCCGGCCGGCACCGCCGTCGCGGCGCCCACCGGCGACTCGACGACCGGTCCGCTGCTCAGCTACGTCGTCAACACCAAGGCCAACCACGGTCAGGTGCAGAAGGTCGAGAAGGCCATCACCGCCCTCGGCGGCACGGTGGTCCAGTCCTACGAGCAGGTCGGCGTCGTGGTCGCCCACTCGAACGACACCAGGTTCGCGGAGAAGCTGCGCCTGGCCAAGGGCGTCGACTCCGTCGGCGCCAGCCGCACCAAGGGCATCCTCGCCTCGGACCAGGGCAAGGCCGACGTCGCCGCCGAACCGACCGGCGCCGCCGCCGCTGCCGACGGCCAGGAGCCGTACGAGCCCAACCAGTGGGACATGCGGCAGATCGGCGTCGACAAGGCGCACAAGCTCTCGCTCGGCAGCCGCAACGTCACCGTCGGCGTGCTGGACTCCGGCATCGACGCCACCCACGAGGACCTGGCCGCCAACGTCGACGCCTCGCAGTCGGTCTCCTGCCTCGACGGCAGGACGAACACCGACTGGAAGGCCTGGCAGCCGACCACCAGCGACCACGGCACCCACGTGGCCGGCACCATCGCCGCCGCCAAGAACGGCAAGGGCGTCATCGGCGTCGCCCCGAACGTGAAGCTGGCCGCGGTCAAGGTCGTCGACGACGGTGGCTTCATCTACCCGGAGAACGCGGTCTGCGGCTTCGTCTGGGCCGGCGAGCACGGCTTCAAGGTGACGAACAACAGCTACTACGTCGACCCGTGGATGTTCAACTGCCCGAACGACAAGGACCAGGCCGCGATCTCGGACGCGGTCCGCAAGGCCGTCGCCTTCTCGCAGCGCAAGGGCGTCCTGGACATCGCCGCCGCGGGCAACGAGAACATCGACCTGGCGCACAAGACCACTGACGTCGCCAGCCCGGACGACACCAAGCCCGGCAGCCGCCCGATCACCAACGACTGCCTGTCGCTGCCGACCGAGCTGCCCGGCGTGGTCGCGGTCTCCGCGGTCGGCGTCAACGGCGACAAGTCGTACTACTCCAGCTACGGCAAGGGCGTCGTCACCGTCGCCGCGCCGGGCGGTGACGCCCGCTACCAGATCCCGAACACCCCGGACAAGAACGGTCGCATTCTCTCGACCATCCCGGGCAACAAGTACGGGTACATGCAGGGCACCTCGATGGCCACCCCGCACGTCACCGGCGTGGTCGCGCTGCTCGCCAGCACCTTCCCGTGGGCCAGCCCGGACGAGCTGACCGAGCTGCTCACCAACCAGGCCGAGTCCCACGCCTGCCCGACCGGCGTGTACAACCCGGGCAACACCGGCAAGTTCACCGCCACCTGCGAGGGCGGCGCGGACGACAACGGCTTCTACGGCGCGGGCATCATCAACGCCGAGAAGGCGGTCCAGTGGTGGCGCTGACGTGCTGACGTGCTGACGCACTGACCACCGAGCGCTGAGCGGCGAACGCCGATTCGGGGAGCGGGGCCACGGGCCCCGCTCCCCGACTGCGTCCGGTCACCGGGAGGCCCCGGTATCAGCCCTCGAAGTGGTGCTCCCAGACCGTCTCCACCGACGGCTTGCCGTGCAGGTCCGGCACCTCCCGCAGCCAGGCGGGCCGACCGGCCCGGGTGCGGGCCGCGCGCCGCAGCTCCGCCTCGCGCAGCTGCTCCGGGGTGGCGAACCCCTCCGGCAGCCACTCCTCGGAGAGCACCGCCCGGGCGGCCAGGTGGTCGACGTACGCGCGCCGGACGGCGTCCGCCGAGTCGAAGCCGGGCTCGTCGGCCAGCCACTCGTCCGGGACCAGCGCCACCACCTCCTCCAGCAGCTCGACCGTGACCAGCGGCCCGAGGTCCTCGTCGGCCAGCCGGACGTCCGGGGCGCAGGCGCCGAGCGCGTGGGCGCTGAGGTCGTACCGCTTGCCGACGGACGCCTCGGCGGTGGCCCAGCGGTGGTGGAAGATCAGCGCCGCGCCGTTGTCGATCAGCCAGAGCCGCCGGTGCCAGACCACCAGGTTGGGGTTGTGGACGGTGCGGTCGACATTGCCGGTGAGCGCGTCCAGCCAGACCACCCGCCCGGCCTCGGCGGAGTCCACCGGGACCGCCCCCGGCCGGTAGTCCGCGGCCCCGGGCAGCAGGTCCATCCCGAGGTTCAGCCCGGCGCTGGCCCTGAGCATGTCCTGGATCTCGGTGTCCGGCTCGTCCGCGGCCACCACCGGATCGAAGTCCACCAGCCGCAGCTCCGGCACCCGCAACCCGAGCCGCCGGGCCAGTTCACCGACGATCACCTCGGCCACCAGCGCCTTGCGCCCCTGGGCGGCACCGGTGAACTTGACCACGTACGTCCCCAGGTCGTCGGTCTCGACGATCCCCGGCACCGAGCCCCCCGCCCGCAGCGGGTCCACGTAGCGCAGCGCAGTCACCAGATCGAGCACACCGGCCACCCTATCCTCTCGGGCCGGTCCGCAGACTCCCGCCCGCGGGCCGGCGTCCGCGGACCGGCCCGCCGCGTGAGCATTCCGCCGCTGTGATTGGCTTGCCGGTGAGAACGGTCCGCCAGACCGGTACCCACCACACGAGGAGAGCAAGGTCATGGGACAGGTGCAGGCCACCACCGAGCGGGTCTACGACGCCGCCCCCGAGCGGGTGTACGAGGCGCTGGCCGACTACCAGGTGACCCGCCCCAAGCTGCTGCCGGCGCAGTACAGCGAGTACGAGGTGCGGGTCGGCGGCACCGGTGCCGGCACCCAGGTGCACTGGAAGCTGCAGGCCACCGAGAAGCGGGTGCGCGACTGCCTGTTCACCGTCTCGGCGCCGAAGCCGGACCAGCTGGTGGAGAAGGACGCCAACTCCAGCATGGTGATCACCTGGACCGTCTCGGCCGCCGGCGAGGGCCGCTCCAAGGTCACCGTCACCGCGACCTGGCAGGGCGCGAGCGGCATCGGCGGCTTCTTCGAGCGCACCTTCGCCCCCAAGGGCCTGAACCGGATCCACGACCAGGTGCTCGCCAACCTGGCCGCCGAGGTCCGCTGACCGGGCCGGAGTACCAGCCGTTCCGATGGACCGGGTGAATCGCCCGGAGTTTCGAGCGGCTCGTCCGCCCGTACGAGCGGCAAGCCGTACGGGTGGACGGCCCGCCACCTGCGGGTGACGAGGGTCTCGCGGTGCGGGAGAGCCACCCTAGGCTCGCCGCCGTGCATATGACGATCCTTCACGTTTCGCAGCCGGTGGACGGCGGAGTCGCCCGCGTCGTCGTCGACCTGGTCCGGGGGCAGCGCGAGGCCGGGCACCGGGTGCTGGTCGCCTGCCCGCGCGGCGGCCGGCTGGCCGAGGAGGCCGCCGCGGTGGGCGCGCTGGTCCGGGACTGGTCCGCCGACCGTTCGCCCGGCCCGGCCACCGCCGCCGAGACCTGGCGGCTGCGCCGGATCGTCCGGGCCGCCGCGCCCGACGTCGTCCACCTGCACAGTGCCAAGGCCGGGCTGGCCGGCCGGCTGGCCGTGCGCGGCGCGGTGCCGACCGTCTTCCAGCCGCACGCCTGGTCCTTCGCAGCCGCGGAGGGCCCGATGGCCGCCGCCACCCTGCGCTGGGAGCGCTTCGCGACCCGCTGGGCGCACCGGCTGCTGTGCGTCAGCGTCCAGGAGCGGGCGGACGGGGTGGCCGTCGGGGTGCACGCCGACTGGGCGGTGGTGCCCAACGGCGTCGACGTCCGCCACTACGCGCCGGCCGACCGCCGGGCCGCCCGGATCGCGCTCGGGCTGGACCTGGACGCCCCGCTGGCGGTCTGCGTCGGGCGGCTGTGCCGGCAGAAGGGCCAGGACGTGCTGCTGGCCGCCTGGCCGGAGGTGCTGCGCCGGGTCCCGCGGGCCAGGCTGGCGCTGGTCGGCGGCGGGCCGGAGGAGCAGCGGGTGGCGGAGACGGTCCGGGAGTCGGCCGAGCCGTGCCGGGTCCGGCTGGTCGGGGACGTGCCGGACCCGCGCCCGTGGCTGGCGGCGGCCGACCTGGTGGTGCTGCCCTCGCGTTGGGAGGGCATGGCGCTGGCGCCGCTGGAGGCGATGGCGGCCGCCCGTCCGGTGCTGCTGACCGACGTGCCGGGCGCCCGGGAGTGCCTGCCGCAGAACGAGCGGGCGCAGTCGGTGGTGCCGCCGGAGGACGCGGAGGTGCTCGCCACCCGGATGGCCGAAGCGCTGT
Organism: Kitasatospora sp. NPDC101157; assembly: GCF_044768255.1. Lineage (NCBI taxonomy): Bacteria > Bacillati > Actinomycetota > Actinomycetes > Kitasatosporales > Streptomycetaceae > Kitasatospora > Kitasatospora sp. NPDC101157. The sequence continues at coordinate 13,862 of NZ_JBIWPL010000039.1, forward strand.
CCGATCCGATCGAGTGCGAGCGACGCGGTGCCCGGCTGCGTGACCACGTGGTCGGCCGCCATGACGTCCGCACCGTGGTCGAACAGGTGGACGACCTGTATCGCGACCTACTGGGTGCCGGGCCGGCGGCCGGACGGCGCCGGGCCCGTGTCCCAGAGCGGATCTGATCGTTTCACATGCCGTGAATCCCCGCCGTTCCGGCGCCGGAGTATTCGCACCCTCAACCGGATATGGGCGAGGCGTTCAATCCGAAATACCTATTAATGGGCGGCTGGAATGAAACGGCAAGTCAACTTCCGGCCCCTCTGTAAGGGTTCGGTATTGTCGGATTTTGCCTGCTTCGTTTCTATGTCATCCCGGAAATTCGCCTCCGGGCCCCTCGCGGCCGCTTCCAAGGTGACCGGCAGTTCCGCGATCGGCCCGTTCGCGGGACCACCGAGAGCCGCCAGCGATGGCAGGTGCTGTCAGGACCGCGCCCACCGGGCCGGGACGGCCGCTCCTCGCCCATCGGTGCCGGGGGGCCGTCACCCCGGGCACACAGCAGGGGAGTTCGTGCGCTGATGACCATTGACCACGAGAGTGTGCCGCGATCCGGCGGGCCCCTGTCCGGCCCTCGTCTGCCCGCCACGGGGCTGCTCGACCGGCCGACCGGATCGGCGTACACCCGGGCCGTGCCGTCGCCCCGCCGGCACCGCAGGGCGGTCCGCTCCCGGCTCGCCCTGCCGCTCGCGATGGTCCAGGTCGACGCGATCGCGCTGTGCACCGGCACCGGCATCGCCAACCGGGCGATCGACCCGCCCGTCCCGCTCGCCCCGCTGCTCGGTGCCACGGCCGTCCTGCCCCTGCTCCTGCTGCTCAACCTGGCCGGCGGCCTCTACCGCACCCGGCTCACCCTGTCCGTCCTGGACGAACTGCCCGCCCTGGCCGTCCGGGCCGTGGTCGCCACCGCCTTCGCCGTCACCCTGGCCGGCTGCCTGGACGGCCGCTGGCCCGACTGCGGCCCGGCCACCCCGGCCCGCCTCACCGTCCTGCTCGGCGCCCAGTTGCTGATCGCCTCCGTCGGCCGCGGCTTCCTCTACCACCTGGTCCGGCGGATCCGCCGCGGCCGCCCCAGCCCCGTCCTGGTCCTCGGCGCCGGGCGGCTCGGCCGCACGGTCGCCACCGCCCTGCGCGAACACGGCGAGTACGGCATGCGCCCGGTCGGTTTCCTGGACGCCGACCCGCCGCTGCTGGCCGGCGACACCGACCTGCCCGTCCTCGGCGGCCGCGAGGTGCTGGAGCGCGAGGTCCGCCGGCACCGGATCCACCACGTGATCGCCACCGCAGGTGCCGCCGACGAGGCCGAGACCGCCGCCACCCTGCGCGACGCCGTCCGGCTCGGCTGCCAGGTCTGGCTGGTGCCCGCGCTGCGCGAGCACGGCTCGCTGCCCACCACCCCGATCGCCGGCGCCGACCACCTGTGGGGCTTCCCCTGCCTGCGGCTCGGCAGCCCGGCCATGCGCCGCCCCGGCTGGGCCGTCAAGCGCGCCCTGGACGTCACCGCCGCCGGGCTCGGCCTGCTGCTGCTCGCCCCCGTCCTCGCGCTGTGCGCCCTCGCCGTCCGCTTCGACACCGGCCCCGGCGTGCTCTTCCGCCAGCAGCGCACCGGCCTGGACGGGCGGGTCTTCACCGTCCTGAAGTTCCGCACCCTGCGCCCCAGCAACGAGCACGAGTCGGCGACCCGCTGGAACATCGCCCAGGACCAGCGGATGGGCGCCGTCGGCCGCCTGCTGCGCAAGAGCTCGCTGGACGAGCTGCCGCAGCTGTGGAACGTCCTGCGCGGCGACATGAGCCTGGTCGGCCCGCGCCCCGAACGCCCGTACTTCGTCATGCGGTTCAGCCAGGCCTACCCCGAGTACGCCGACCGCCACCGCGTCCCGGTCGGCCTCACCGGCCTCGCCCAGGTCAACGGCCTGCGCGGGGACACCTCGATCGAGGACCGGGCCCGCTTCGACAACCGCTACATCGAGAGCTGGAGCCTCTGGCAGGACGTCAAGATCCTGTGCCGCACCGCGGCCATGATGCTCCACCCGGACGGGAGCTGACCCGGCGTGGACCTGACCCTTCCGGCCGGTCCCGCCGCGGGGGCGAGCGGGCGGGCGACCACCTTGCGGCGGGCCCTGCCCGCACTCGCGGACCGGCCGAGCCTGCTCGCCGCGGCGACCGTCCTGCTGGTCTGCGTGCCCGCGGGCGAGAAGGACGTCACCGCGGCAGTCCACGTCACCGCCGCCGACGTCGCCTCGCTCGCCCTGGTCGCGCTCACCGCGCTCAACCTGCTGCGCGGGCGGCTGCCGGCGATCAGCCGCACCGCCGGCCTGCTGTTCGGCGGCGTCGTGGTCGCCGCCGCCGTCGCCACCGCCGGATCGATCGACCCCGCCACCAGCCTCACCGGCTTCGTCCGGCTCACCCAGGTGTTCGTCCTGGTGCCCCTCGCCGTGCTCTGCTCGCTGCGCGACCGCACCGACCAGCGGCTGGTGCTCGGCTCCTTCGTGCTGGCCGCCCTGATCCAGGGCGTGGTCGGCGCGAACCAGTACCTCACCCGCACCGGAGCCTCCTACACCGGCCAGCCGATCCGCGCCGTCGGCACCTTCGGTGCGCTGGACATCATGGCGATGTCCACCGTGGTCAGCTACGGACTGCTGGCCGCCCTCGCCCTGGCCCTCGGCGAGCGCGGCGAAGGGGGCAACGCCCGGCTCCGTCGGGCGATGTTCGCCGCGGCGGCCTTCCTCGTCCTCCCGCTCGCCGTCTCCTTCAGCCGCGGTAGCTGGATCGCCACCGGCGTCGCCGCCACCGTGCTGCTGCTGCGCGCCGACGCCCGGCTGCTGGTCCGCGGCGCCGTGCTGGGCCTGGCAGCCGCCGTCGTCCTGATCGGCGGCCTCGGGCTCGGCGCCTCCGGCGTCACCGAGCGGCTCAGCTCGATCGGCTCGGTCTCCGCCGCGCCCGACCAGTCCGTCTCCGACCGCTACGACCTGTGGACCACCGCCGGGCGGATCTGGCAGGACCACCCCGTCCACGGCGCCGGGCCCAAGGCCTTCCCCCGACTGCGCGACAGCCACGCCCCGCTGCGGCTGTCCTCCGGCAGCGACGCCGCCGACTCGACCATCGGCTTCCAGCGCGAGCCGCTGCTCTCCCCGCACAACATGTACTTCCTGGTGCTCAGTGAGCAGGGCCTGATCGGCATCACCGCCTACGCCGCGCTCTTCCTCACCCTGCTGCTCGGCTGCCTCCGCCACCGCCGCGGCACGGTCCTCGCCGCCCTCGCCCTGCTCACCTGGGTGCTGGTCGACTTCCTCTACGCCGACATCGGCGGCACCACCACCGTGCTGACCTCCGTCGTCCTCGGCCTGGCGGCCCGCGCGGCCTTCCAGGAGGCGCCCGGCCCCGAGCCCGCCCGGAGCCACGAGCGGGCGATGGCACTGTGAACACGGACCGGCCCGCCACCCTCGCCTCCACCCTCCCCGCGCCCCGCAGCGCCCCGGTCGAGGCCCCCGCCCCCGGGGCCGACCGGGCTCCCCGGGGCGGCTTCCTCGCCAAGGCCTTCGGGATCACCGCCGTGCTCAGCGCGGCCGGCTCCGGCCTCGGGCTGCTGCGCGACCTGCTGCTGGCCCGCTACTTCGGGGCCAGCCAGGGCACCGACGCCTTCCTGGTCGCCTGGACCGTTCCCGAGACGGCCGCGCCGCTGCTGATCGAGGACGCCATGTCCTTCCTGATGGTGCCCGCCTTCGCCCTCGCCCTGGTGCTGCGCGAGGAGGACCCGGACGGCCCCGACCCGGTCCGCCACCTGGTCCGCGCCACCCTGCCCTGGCTGCTGCTGGCGCTCAGCGGGCTGGCCCTGGTCGCCGCCCTGGGAGCCCCCCAGCTGGTCGAACTGCTGGCCCCCGGCCTGCCCGACCCGGGCCTGGCCGTCGTCTGCACCCGGATCACCGCGATCACCGTGCTGCCCTTCGGGGTGGCCGGCTACCTGGCCGCCGCGCTGCGCGCCCACCACGGCTTCACCGCCCCGGCCGCCATCTACGTCGCCTACAACCTCGGCATCCTGGCCCTGCTGTTCGGCTTCCACGGCCTGCTCGGCGTGCGCTCCGCCGCGCTGGGCGTGGCGTTCGGCAGTCTGCTGATGGCCGGTCTGCTGGTCGGCCCGTTCCTGCGCCGCCTGCGGGCCGGCCGGACCGGCACCGGCCGCGGCCGGCGCGGCCGCAACGCCCTGGTGCTGATGCCGCTGGCCCTGCTGCCGGTGGCGGCGTTCACGCTGACCCGCCAGTCCCAGGTCTTCGTCGAGCGCTACCTCGGGTCGGCGCTGCCGGCGGGCACCATCTCGCACCTCAACTACGCCGCCAAGGTGTCCCAACTCGCCATGACCGCGGGCATCCTGATCTGCACCGTCACCTTCCCGCTGGTCGCCCGGGCGCTCGCGGCGGGGGACCTCACGGCCGCCCGCGACCGGGTCGAGAAGGACCTCGGCCAGGCCGCCGCGGTCGTCCTGCTCGGCACCGCCTTCCTGATGGCCTGCGCCCCCTCGGTGGTCTCGCTGCTCTTCCAGCGCGGTGCCTTCGGCCCCCACGACACCGCCGCCACCGCGGCCGTCATCCGGGTGTACAGCGTCGGCCTGCCCGCCCAGGCGCTGACCGGGGTGATGATCCGCCCCTACTTCTCGCTGCGCCCGGTGGTCCGCCGGGCCGGGGACCCGCGCGCCGAGGACGGCGGCCGCCGGCTGCTGGACTGGTACCCGCTCGCCGCGATGCTGCTGGGCCTCGCCGTGACCGTCACCGTCGGCCTGCTCGCCACGCCCCGCTTCGGCGCCCTCGGCCTGGCCGCCGGCAACGCGGCCGGGATCACCACCACCGCGGCGCTGCTGCTGCGCGGCCTGGTGCTGCGCGGCATCCCGCTGCGGCTGCGCCGGGTGCTCGGCGGCCACGCCCGGCTGGCCGGCACCGCCGCCGGGGCCACCGCACTGGGGGCCGCCGCCGCGGGCCTGGCCTCCGGTCCGCTGAGCTCGACCGTCGTCGGGGGCCTCACCGTGGTGCTGGCCTTCGCCGCCCTCGGTACCGGACTCGGGGCGCGCGAGGTGCGCGGTCCCGTCCTCGCCGCCGCCCGGGTCATGGGGCGGGGGCCCCTCCGGCGGATCTCGCCGGGCCCGCGGAGTGCGAGCGCGCAGCTCGCCGCGCTGTCGTCAGTCGCCGATCCGACGAGATCCGCCGGAGAGGCGCCGGACCCGCCAATCGTCGCCGATGAAGGGAAGTTTCCCCATGGACAATGAACGGGGAACCCTCCGTTCGGCCCGGGCGGGCGTCACCAACGCCCCGTCCGACCGGGCGCGACTGCCCAGGAGCCGCCGTCCGGTCGGCGAACCCGCCCGGCCCGGCTCCTCCTCGCCGTGGATCCTGATGTACCACTCGGTGGCGGTCGAGAAGGAGGATCCGTACCAACTCACCGTCAGCCCCGAGCGGTTCGCCGAGCAGATCGCCTGGCTGCACAGACGCGGGCGGCGCGGGGTCTCGGTCCGGGAGCTGATGCGGGCCCGGGCCCACGGGCGGGACGACAAGCTGGTCGGCCTCACCTTCGACGACGGCTACGCGGACTTCGCCCGCTACGCGGTGCCGATTCTGCAGGCGTACGGCTTCACCGCCACCGCGTACGTGGTCGCCGACCTCCTCGGCCAGGACAACGGCTGGGACACCGAGGGCCCGCGCAAGAAGCTGCTCACCGTCGAGGAGGTCACTGAACTCGCCGCCGCGGGCTGGGAGATCGGCTCGCACGGCCTCGGCCACCAGGCGCTGCCCGGCCTGCCCGCCGACGTCCTCGCGGTGCAGACCAGGGAGAGCCGGCGGCTGCTGGAGGAAGCGGTGGGCGGCCCCGTCACCGGCTTCTGCTACCCGTACGGCGCCGTCGACGCGCCCGCCGCCCTGGCCGTGCGCGACGCCGGGTACGACTACGCCTGCGCCATCGCCCACTCCCCGCTCACCGGCCGCTTCGCCCTGCCCCGCTGCTACGTCGGCGACCGCGACGGCGCCTGGCGGCTGCGCGCCAAGAAGGGCCGGCACCGGCTGCGGGACGCCGTCACCGAACTGAGGCGCGGCCGCCGGATCCGCGCCGAGCGGGCGGTCACGGAGCGCCGGTCGTGAGGGTGCTGCACATCGTCACCGGGCTCGCATCGGGCGGCGCCGAGCGCCAACTCCACCTGCTGCTGCGCCACTTGCCACCGCACCAGTGCTGCGAGGTGCTCGCCCTGACCAACCCCGGCGCGGTCGCCGACGCGCTGCGCGCGGACGGGGTGACCGTCCACCACCTCGGCATGCGCGGCAACCGGGACCTCGGCGCCGTGCCCCGGCTGGTCCGGCTGGTCCGGGCCGGCCGCTACGACGTGGTGCACACCCACCTCTACCGCGCCCAGCTGTACGGCCGGCTGGCGGCGCGGCTGGCCGGGGTGCGGGCGGTGGTCTCCACCGAGCACTCGCTGCACGCCGGGGTGATCGAGGGCCGGCCGGTCACCCGGGGAGTCAAGGGGCTCTACCTGGCCGCCGAGCGGCTCGGCAGCACCACCGTCGCGGTCTCCCGGCAGGTCGCCCAGACGCTGCGCTCCTGGGGCGTCCCGCCGACCCGGATCGAGCTGATCCCCAACGGCATCGACACCGCCGGCTACCGCCGCCCGCACGCCGAGCGGTCCGCCGCCCGCGCTCGGGTCCGGGCCGAACTCGGCCTGCCGGAGGGCAGTTGGGTGGTCGGCGGGGTCGGCCGGCTGGTCCCCGGCAAGCGCTTCGAGGTGCTGCTGGCCGCGCTCGCCGACCTCGACCCGGCCACCCGCCTGGTGCTGGTCGGTGAGGGTCCCGAACGGGTCGAGCTGGAGCGCCGGGCCACCGAACTCGGCGTCCGGGAGCGGCTGGTGCTCACCGGGGAGCGCGACGACGTGCCCGACCTGCTGGCCGCCATGGACGTGCTGGCCGCCCCCTCCACCGCGGAGACCTTCGGCCTCGGCGTCCTGGAGGGCCTCGCGGCCGGGCTCCCGGTGCGGCACAGCGCGTGCCCGGCGCTGGACGAACTGCCGCCCAGCGCCGCCCCGCAGGCCCGCCGCATCCCCTCGGAACCCGCCGCGTACGCCGCCGCGCTGCGAGACCTGCGGCAGCTGAGCGGCCACATCGCCGACCCGCTGCCGCACCCGCCGGCCGTCGGCCACTACGACATCGCCCGGGTCGCCGCCGACCTGGGCGCCCTCTACGACCGACTGGCCCGCGTCTGACCGCCCGCCGCCGGTACCGCTGCCCCAGACCCAAGGAGTCACACCCATGACCACACCGCGCCGAAGCGCCCGCCACCTGGTCCGCCGCTGGTGGCCGGTGGCGCTCGCGGTGCCGCTGGGCGCCGCGGCCGGCGCCGGGTACGCCGTCGTCTCGCCCCCCTCGTACTCGGCCAGCGCCTACGTCCTCGTGGTGCCGCAGAACCAGGGGGAGTCGGGGACCGCGACCAACTTCGCCCAGGCCTACGGGCGGCTCGCGGGCCAGCCCCAGGTGCTCGCGGCCGCGGCCGCCGAGACCGGGCGCACCCGGGCGGAGCTGGAGTCCCTGGTGTCCGGGACGACCTCCCCGGACGCCCCGATGATCGAGATCACCGGCACCGGTCCGCGCGCCCGGGAAGCCGCCCGGACCGCCGACGCGGTGGCCCGCTCGCTGGTCACCTTCGCCAACACCAGCAGCAGGGACACCAACGTACGGCTGGTGACGCTGGCCCCGGCCGCCGAGCCGGACAAACCGACCACGCCCTCCGGCAAGCTGGACGTCGCGGTCGGCGCCGCGGCGGGGCTGCTGCTCGGCTCGCTGGTGCTGATGACCCGGCGGCGCGGCGGCGCGGCCGGCGCCGAGGCCGAGGCCGAAGCCGGTGCTCCGACAGCTGCCGGGGCCCCGTCGGCGCCCGCCGCACCGGCGGTTCCGGAGCCGGCCGCGGCCGCCCCGGCCCCGGCCCCGGCCGCACCCCGCCCGCGCAGTGCGGCGCAGGCCGGCCGGACCCGGCCGAAGACCGAGACCAAGGAAGCCTCCAGCACCGAGCCGAAGACCGCCCCCAAGCCCGCCCCCAAGCCCGCCGCCGAGCCCGCCGGGAAGGCCGGCACCCGTCCCGGCGGCAAGCCCGAGGCGGAGACCGAGCCCCCGGCCGAGGCGAAGACCGCCGCCGGGAGCGGGCGATGAGCACCGAGGCCCGCGCCGCCGGCCTGCCGGCCCGGTCGGCCGCGCCGGTCTGGACCACCGAGCTGCGCCGCGAGGACGACGCCCTCGACACCGTCGCCGAGGAGTGGGACGACCTGACGGCCCGCTGCCGCACCGCCACCTTCTTCCAGGCCGCCGCCTGGCAGCGTTCCTGGTGGCGCCACTACGGCCGCCCCGGCGCGCTGGTGGTGGTGCTGGTCCGCCGGGACGGCCGGCTGGTCGGCGCGGGTGCCTTCATGCGGCGCGGCGGCCCGTTCGGCGGTCTCACCGGCCTCGGCGGCGGGCTGGTCGACTACGGCGACGTCCTGCTCGACGACGACTGCGCGGACCGGGCCGCCGCCGAGTTCGCCGCCGCCCTCCCGCTCACCCGCCCCTGGCACTGGCTGGAACTGCGCGAGGTGCACCCCGAGGCGGCGGTCCAGCGGGTGTACGAGCACTGGCGCGGCTCCCGCCGCCGCCACGAGGACTCGCTGTGCCAGTACCTCCCGGCCGTTCCGATGGAGCGGCTGCTCAAGCGGGTGCCCGGCAAGACCGCCCAGCGCAGCCGGGTGAAGCTGCGCAAGATCGCCGAGGCCGGGGTGCGGGTCAGCTCCACGCCGGTGGACGAGGTGCCCGCCGCCCTGGAGGGACTGCTGCGGCTGCACTTCCAGCAGTGGCAGGAGCGCGGCGTCACCGCCGAGCACCGCACCGAGCGCTTCGCCCGGCACCTGACCGAGTCCACCGTCGGCCTGGTCGCCACCGGTCGGGCGGCCGTCCACCGGTTCCACCTGGACGGCGAGTTGGTCGCGGTCAACCTGCTGCTGCTCTGCCCCTCCTTCGGCGGGCTGTACCTGTACGGCGCCCATCCGGGGCTGCGCGAGCGGCTGGACATCGCCGGGCTGCTGTTCGGCGCGGCCCTGGACGAGACGGTCGGCGCGGGCATCCCGGTGCTCGCACTGCTGCGCGGCCAGGAACCGTACAAGCAGCGCTGGCGGCCGGACCGGCTGCCCAACCAGCGCCTGCTGCTGGGCCCGGCCGGGATGGCCCCGGCGGCCGCCGCCCGGGCCGGCGCGGTGCGTGCCCGGCAGGCGGCGGCGCACCAGCTGCGCACCCGCTTCCCGCGGCTCAAGGAGGCGCTGCTGGCCCGTAGCCGGGCCTGACCGCTGCTCAGCGCCGCGAGGGCGTCCGGCTCGCCGACGGGCTCGGCGACGCGGCGGCGGAGGGGCTCGCGGTCGCCCCGGGCAGGGCGGGCGGCCCCGGCACGGTCGGCGGAGCGGGCGCGGTGGGCGGGGCCGGCGGGGTGGGGGCGCCCGGCGCCACCGGCACGACCGGGGCCGGTGGCGCCGAGGGCAGCACGAGCGGCGCCCCCGGCGAACCGTTCATCAGCTGCTTGAACACCGCGGTCGAACGCGGGTTGCTGCGGCACTGGAAGAAGCCGTGCGGGCAGTAGTCGGTGACGGTCTGGTAGGCGGTGTCGTGGGTGCGCATCCAGTCGACCATGCGCCGGACGAACTGGGGGTTGTCGCCGTTGCGGAACAGCCCCCACTCCGGGTACGAGACCGGCTTGCCGCGCCTGGCCGCGAACTCCACCTGGTCCTGCAGGCCGTACGGCTCGCGCACGTGGTCGTCGAAGGTGCTGCCGGCGGGCTGGTCGTAGCTGTCCATGCCGATGATGTCGACCACGTCGTCGCCGGGGTAGCACTTCGTCCACGGGATGGCGTCCAGGCCACGGTTGGGGGCGTAGTCGAAGCGGAACCGCTGACCGGGGACCGAGCGCATCACCCCGACGATCCGCCGCCAGTACGCCTTCCAGGCGGAGGGGTCGGGCTTGCAGCGGTGGGTGTAGGTGATGCCGTTCATCTCCCAGCCGAGGGTGATCACGGTGTCCGCGCCGCCGAGTGCCACCAGCCGGCGGGCGAGCCGGAGGAAGTGGCTGTCGAAGTCCCCGCGCGCGCCCTGGCCGAGCAGCCGGGCGACCTCGCCGTCCGGCACGTGCGCCTCGTTGGGCACCAGCATCGGCACCCCGAGCACCAGCAGCCGGGACGGGTCGGCCAGCCGCCACTGCGACCACATGCCGAGCACCGCCGGCTCGCCCTCGATGTCCGCCCAGCCGTTGCCCGCCAGATAGGTGTGGCCGACCTGGAGGTTCGCGTTGCCGAGCCACTGGGAGTACTTGCCGATCTGCGGGATGTAGTTGTCCCAGGAGCCGACGAAGGCGCCGAACGGCGGCTCGTGCCGGGGCCGCTGGACCGGCGGGCGGGGGGCCGCCCCGCGCGGCTCGAAGGCGTCCGAGGAAAGGGCGTGCCGTTCGGTCTGGCTGAGCGGCGTCCCGGCCGGGACGCTGGCCGTGGCCGTCAGCAGCAGAGTGGCGGCGGCCAGCGTCAGGCGGCCGATGCGCATGGTCTGTCCTCCGGACGTCGCGGGGTGGGGGAGCGGGCGGTGACCACCTCGACGGAGGGTGGCGCCGCGCTCGCCGACAGTAGGCCCGGCGACGGACGGGAAAGCCGAATGTCACCCTAAAGTGGGCGATATTCGAACGCCGTCTGCCGCAGCCCCCCATCGGCCCAGCCGCGTGTATCAGCTCTGTAACGGTCCGGCGGGGCTCGCGGAGCCCGTTGCAGCCGGTCCGGCCGGCCGGCCGGGGGCCGACGGTGCAGGTGGGCGGGCGGGCGTACGGGACGGGCGCGCACGATCGGGCGTGCGGCGGGCGGGACGGCCCGGGGGCGATTCCGGCTGACTCGCGCGGTCGGTGAAAGGTACGCTCCGGCCGTGTCCTGGAAGCCGCCGCGTGTCCTCACCCCCCGCTCGTTCCTGCCTGCCCTGGCGGTGATGCTGGTCCTTGCGGCCGGTGCGGCGGCGCACGCGAACAAGCCGGTGCCGTTCGGCGACCGGGTGGCGGGGCCCGCCGACGCGGACGCGACCCCGGTGAACTCCCAGTCGGTCAGCTCGGCCGACCTGGACCTCAAGGTGGTCGGCCCCGGCCTGGAGGCGTACCACAAGCAGACCGGTGAGCGGGCCTGGACGTACCGCCGCGAGGGCGCGGAGGCGCTCTACCTGGCGATGGCCGGCGACAACGCGATCGTGGTCTGGGACGACGGCCTGGTCACCTCGGTGCGCCCGGGCGACCACGAGGTGCGCTGGCACCGCGCCGTGCCCGGCCTCGCGGACTACCTGCGCGCCGGCGGCGAGCCGGGCGCGGACAAGCGGACCGACGCCCAGCGCAAGGACACCGCCGTGCAGCGGGCCGCAGGTGCGCTGCACACCGTCCAGCGGGACGGCTCGCCCTGGCTGGCCGTGGTGACGCCGAACCTGACCATGGGCCTGCGCGACGCCGACGGTGACCTGCGCTACAACGACCGCCCCTCCAACGGCTGCCTCTACGACCCGCTGCGCACCGTCCACACCGACTACGCCGTACTCATCCCGCGGACCTGCACCAACAGCAGCGGGGTGGCCGTCTCCGGGGGCATCACCGGTTACCGGCTGGACAGCAACGGCTGGTCGATGATCACCGGCCCGGCCGCGACCGTGAAGGTGCTGGACCGCAGCCGGGTGGAGATCACCGACGGCCCGATCGTGCCGCCCAAGGTCTTCGACACCAAGGCCGCGGCCCCCGAGACGGCCTGCTCCAGCCCGGACGCCCCGTTCGCCGCGGTCCGCCCGCAGAGCGGCTGCACCGACCCGTCGGCGAGTCCGACGGCGACCGTCCCGCCGACCCCGCCCGCCCCTGCGGCGTCGGCGAGCGACCAGGCGGCCGCGCAGCAGTAGCCGGACCCCGGCGGGTACCCCGGGACGGTAGTGCCCGGGGGCGTTTCGCGCGGCCCGGTAGACTGGCCGTCATGGCTATCTTCTCCGGGCAATAGCGGGCGGCGGCGCCCAGTTCCACCGCGCCGACCGCCGATGAAGCCCCACTTCCCGCTGCCCGGGCCCGTACCCGGCCGCCCGCCCACGTCCCAGGAGTAGTCCCAGCCATGATTTCCGCCAACGCCCTTGAGCTGCGCGCCGGTGCCCGGATCCTGATCGAGTCCGCGAGCTTCAAGGTCGCCGCCGGCGACCGGATCGGCCTGGTCGGGCGCAACGGCGCCGGCAAGACCACGCTCACCAAGGTGCTGGCCGGCGAGGGCCTGCCCGCCGCCGGCACGGTCACCCGTTCGGGCGAGGTCGGCTACCTCCCGCAGGACCCGCGCACCGGCGACCTGGACGTCCTCGCCAAGGACCGCATCCTCTCCGCCCGCGGCCTCGACACCGTGCTCAAGAAGATGCGCGAGAACGAGGACCGGATGGCCAACGGCAAGGGCGCCACCCGGGACAACGCGATGAAGAAGTACGCGCGCCTGGAGACCGAGTTCCTCACCAAGGGCGGGTACGCCGCCGAGGCCGAGGCCGCCACCATCGCCGCCGCGCTGGGCCTGCCGGACCGCATCCTCGGCCAGCCGCTGCACACCCTCTCCGGTGGTCAGCGCCGCCGCGTCGAGCTGGCCCGGATCCTGTTCTCGGACTCCGACGTGCTGCTGCTCGACGAGCCCACCAACCACCTGGACGCCGACTCGATCGTCTGGCTGCGGGACTTCCTGAAGACCTACAAGGGCGGCTTCATCGTCATCTCGCACGACGTCGACCTGGTCGAGACGGTCGTCAACAAGGTCTTCTACCTGGACGCCAACCGCTCCACCATCGACGTCTACAACATGGGCTGGAAGCAGTACCAGCAGCAGCGCGAGGACGACGAGAAGCGCCGCAAGCGCGAGCGGGCCAACGCCGAGAAGAAGGCCGCGACCCTGAACGCCCAGGCCGACAAGATGCGCGCCAAGGCGACCAAGACGGTGGCCGCGCAGAACATGGCCCGCCGCGCCGACAAGCTCCTCGCGGGCCTGGAGCAGGTCCGGGCGAGCGACAAGGTCGCCAAGCTGCGCTTCCCGGAGCCGGCTCCCTGCGGCAAGACCCCGCTGACCGCCAGCGGCCTGTCCAAGTCCTACGGCTCGCTGGAGATCTTCACCGACGTCGACCTGGCGATCGACCGCGGCTCCCGGGTCGTCGTGCTGGGCTTCAACGGCGCCGGCAAGACCACCCTGCTGCGGATGCTCGCCGGGGTGGAGGCGCCGGACACCGGCGAGGTGATCCCCGGCCACGGCCTGAAGATCGGCTACTACGCCCAGGAGCACGAGACGCTCGACGCGGAGCGCAGCGTGCTGGAGAACATGCGCTCGGCCGCGCCGGACACCGACCTGGTGCAGATCCGCAAGATCCTCGGTTCGTTCCTGTTCTCCGGCGACGACGTGGACAAGCCGGCCGGTGTGCTCTCCGGTGGTGAGAAGACCCGTTTGGCCCTGGCCACCCTGGTGGTCTCCTCCGCCAACGTGCTGCTGCTGGACGAGCCCACCAACAACCTCGACCCGGCCAGCCGCGAGGAGATCCTGGGCGCGCTGCGCGAGTTCTCCGGTGCGGTCGTGCTGGTCACCCACGACGAGGGCGCGGTCGAGGCGCTCGACCCCGAGCGGATCATCCTGCTGCCCGACGGGGTGGAGGACCTGTGGAACCCGTCGTACGCCGATCTGGTGTCGCTGGCCTGACCGGAAGTAGACGCCCCATCCGCTTTTCGGACCAGAAAATCTAGTCCTTTCGGCGTGTCCGGGAATGAAGAAGGCCCGGATTCCGTTTAAGCACTTCCTGTCGGCCCGCCACTCGATCGTGGTCGGGCCGACACTGCTGATCAGCTCTTTCTCGGCACCCGGCGGAACCCGCCCGGGGGCGTGCACTCTGCGTGAGCGCCCTGATGCACTCGGATCACCACCGCAGGACCACGCATTTGCGACATCGACCTTGTCGAATGGGTGGCCAGGACGCGGTCGATGGGTGATCATGGGAATCTGACCGAGCAACGCTACGAGGAGGCACGGGTGGCCGAGACTCTGAAAAAGGGCAGCCGGGTGACCGGTGCCGCGCGTGAGAAGCTCGCGGCCGATCTCAAGAAGAAGTACGACTCCGGGGCGAGCATTCGCGCTCTCGCGGAGGAGACCGGTCGTTCGTACGGCTTCGTGCACCGGATGCTGAGCGAGTCCGGAGTGATCCTCCGGGGCCGCGGTGGTGCCACGCGGGGCAAGAACAAGGCGACTGCCGCGGCCGGTTCCTGACGGTCCGTCGGCCCTGAGCTGGATGGCGCGGCGGCAGGACGCCGGCCGAGGAGACGACGGCTGACCACAGCCGGGCGTCCACCCTCGGGCCGAGTGGACCGGCCGCCGATCGTCATGTCCGGATCCCGGACCCCCTTCCCGCTCCGATCTTCCCGGGCCCCGGGCCCTGCCCGTTCGCGCCCAGGTTTGTTACTCTCCGGTAGCCACGTCCCCCGCCACCGGAGGTTCCCGCATGACCGCCCCCGCCACCGACCCGCAGGCCCCGAGCTGGGAGCGGGACGGCGTCCGTCTGGAGATCGACGGCGAACTCGCCGTCGTCACCCTCTGTCAGCCCAAGCGGCGCAACGCCCAGTCGCCCGCGCTCTGGCGCGCCCTCGCCCAGGCCGGGCGCGAACTGCCCGGCAGCGTGCGGGTGGTGCTGCTGCGCGCCGAGGGGGTCTCCTTCTCCGCCGGGCTGGACCGGGCCATGTTCACCCCCGAGGGCATCCCCGGTGAGCCCACCTTCCTGCAGCTGGCCGGCTCCGCGGACAAGGAGCTGGACGACGCCATCGCCTCGTACCAGGAGGCCTTCACCTGGTGGCGCCGCGCGGACCTGGTCTCCATCGCCGTCGTCCAGGGCCACGCCGTGGGGGCGGGCTTCCAGCTCGCGCTCGGCTGTGACCTGCGGGTGGTCGCCGACGACGTCCAGTTCGCCATGAAGGAGACCTCGCTCGGGCTCGTCCCCGACCTGGCCGGCACCAAGCCGCTGGTCGAACTCGTCGGCTACGCCCGGGCACTGGAGATCTGCGCGACCGGCCGCTGGGTCGGTGCGGAGGAGGCCGTCGCGACCGGGCTGGCCAACCTGGCCGTTCCCGGCGCGGAGCTGGACCCGGCCGCCCGGGAGCTCGCCGCCGCCCTGCTGGCCGCTCCCCGCGGGGCCGTGACCGAGACCAAGGCGCTGCTCCAGGGCGCCTCCGGACGGTCGTACGACGAGCAGCGTTCGGCCGAACGGGCGGCGCAGGCGCGGCGGCTGCGGGAGCTCGCGGGCATCGGCGACTGAGCCGGTCCTCGCTGGGAGGCCCGGCCCGGGGACAGTCCCGGGCCGGGCCTCCGGCGCGTCCGGGGCGGCGGCGGGAGCGCGCTCGGCGGGCGGCAGCCGTGGCGGAATGCCAGAGTTGAGGAGGTTTGCGATATAGCTGGAGCCGCTACGAGGGAGATGCGCCCCATGCCTGACACTCCGACGCCCGCGACCATGCACAAGAACCCCGGTGGTGGGCCGACGCCCGGACCACACGCCGGGGCCAGGACC
This sequence comes from Kitasatospora sp. NPDC101157, assembly GCF_044768255.1. Lineage (NCBI taxonomy): Bacteria > Bacillati > Actinomycetota > Actinomycetes > Kitasatosporales > Streptomycetaceae > Kitasatospora > Kitasatospora sp. NPDC101157. The sequence continues at coordinate 29,488 of NZ_JBIWPL010000039.1, forward strand.
GCGCCCGCGCCGGATGCGGGCGCGGGCGGTGGACAGCCGACCGGTGAGCGCGGCCGGACGGCGCTGGCCGTGGGCGTGGTGGAGAAGATCGCCGGGATGGCCGCCCGGGAGGTCTCCGGCATCCACGCGCTGGGCTCCGGACTGGCCCGCACCTTCGGCGCGATGCGGGACCGGGTGCCCGGCGGCAGGCCCAGCGTCGGCCGCGGGATCAAGGCCGAGGTCGGCGAGAAGCAGACCGCGATCGACATCGCCCTGGTGGTGGAGTACGGCGTGGTGATCCCCGAACTCGCCCGTCAGGTGCGGGAGAACATCATCGACGCGGTCGAGCGGATGACCGGCCTGGAGGTCGTCGAGGTCAACATCGCGGTCAACGACGTCCACCTCCCGGACGAGCCGGAGTTCGAGGAGGAAGCGGAGCCGGCGCCGGCGCCCGGGCAGCGGCCCAAGCTCAAGTGACGTCCGGCGGAGCACGAGGGAGTAGCGGATGAACCTGGCCATCGTCGGCCTGGTGGTGGGCATGGCCCTCGGCTTCGCCGGGTACTTCGGCGGGTTCGCGGCGTTCCTGCTGGTGGCGGCGCTCGGGCTGGTCGGTTTCGTGGCCGGGCGGCTGCTGGAGGGCGACATCGACCTGGGCGACCTCGGGGACCTGCTCCGCGGCCGTGACCGGCGGCGCTGATGGGGGCTTCGGTTCCCGCGCCCGCCCCCGCCCCCGGTGCGGCCCGCCGGGGGCGGCTGCGGGTCGCCGACCGGGTGTACGCGCGGATCGCCGGGAAGGCGGCCCGGGACGTGCTCTCCGAGGCGTGGGCCGGGCGGTCGGCGAAGGGGGCCCCGCCCCGGGTGTCGGTGGCCAGGCCGGGCAGCACGGTGACCGTGCGGGTGGCCGTCGACGCGCCCTTCCCCGCCGACCTCGCGGGCCTCGCCCGCGGCGTACGGGACCGGGTGGCGGCGCAGGTGCTCGGGCTGACCGGGACGAGAGTGTCCGAAGTGGTCGTGGTCGTCGAGAAGTTGGTCGCCGGGGGAGCGTGGTGAGCCGGGACCGGGAGGCCGGCCCGGCGCTGCGGGTGCCCCGGCTGCGCGCGGGCCGGGCGGCACCGGCGGCGCTGGTCGCCACGGCGGTGCTGGTGGTGGCGGGGGCACTGCTGTACGACGTGATCGCGGTGCGGGCCGGGCAGCCGGCCCGGCGGTGGCGGGCGCAGATCGCGGACGAACTGGCGACGCGTCACCTGGACGACCTCTGGGTGCTGGTGGGGGCCGGGGTCTCGACCCTGCTGGGCGGGTGGCTGCTGTGGCTGGCGATCGCGCCCGGGCTGCGGCGGTGGCTGGTGCTGCGGCCGTACGGGGGGACGGAGGCGGCGATCGAGCGGGCCGGGATCGGGCACCTGCTGACGGACCGGGCCGCCGGGCTGACCGGCATCGACCGGCTGCGGATCACGGTCGGGCGGCGGCGGGTGCGGGTGTCGGTGAGCGGGCCGGTGGATCCGGCGGTGGTGCAGCGGCAGCTGCGGGAGGAGCTGGGGCGGGTGGGACTGGCGCGGCCGCTGCGGCTGGACGTGCGGTCCTGGCGCGGGTCGGCCGGAGCGCCGGCCGACGAGGCGCCCGATCAGCCGGCCGACCGGGCGGAGGAGGCGGCGCGGTGAGGCGGACGGTCGTCAACCGGGTGCTGCTGGGGCTGGTGGGGGCGGTGCTGCTGGGGGCCGGGGTGCTGGTGCTGGCGGGCGGGTTGGACCTGTACCGGCGGCTCGGTGTCCACCCGCCGGCCTGGTGGCCGCTGACCTCGCCGGATCAGCCGGTGGTCAGCGCCCGCTCCCGCGGGCGCTGGGTGGGGTCCTCCTGGTGGTGGCCGACGGTGATCGGCGGTCTGTCGGTGCTGCTGGTGGGAACGGCCTGGTGGCTGGTCGCGCAGCTGCGGCGGACCGGGCTGCCCTGGATCGACGTGCCGACCCCGGGGGCGGGCGGGCTGCGGCTGAAGGTGGGTGCCAGCGCGCTGGAGGAGGCGCTGGAGCAGGGCACGGCGGTGCTGCCGGAGGTCGAGCGGGCGGGGGTGCGGCTGGTGCGCGCGCCCGGACATCCCCGGCTGCGCGGGGCCGTACGGCTGACGCCGGGCGGGGACCCGGTCGGGCTGGTGGAGCACTTCGAGGACGGGCCCCGCGCGGACGCCGTCCGGAGCCTGGGGCTGGCGGAGCTGCCGGCCGAGCTGCGGATCCGGGTGCTGCAGGAGGCCCCCGCCGGGAAGCGGCGCCGCGGTCGTCGGCGGGGGCACCGGGAGCTGGAGTAGGTCAGAGCGAGCGGAGGGCGCCGCCGTCGACGGGGACCATCAGGCCGGTCAGGTAGGAGGCGGCGGGGGAGAGCAGGAACGCGGCGACCTTGCCGAACTCCTCCGGGGTGCCGTAGCGGCGCAGCGGGACGGCGGCGGAGGCCTCGGCGCGGGCGGCCTCCGGGTCGGGGGCGAGGGCATCGAGCTCGCGGACCCGGTCGGTGTCGATCCGGCCGGGGAGCAGGCCGAGCACCCGGATGCCGCGCGGGCCGAGCTCGTCGGCGAGGGACTTGGCGGCCATGGCGAGTCCGGGGCGCAGGCCGTTGGAGATGCCGAGGCCGGGGATCGGCTGCCGGACCGAGCTGGAGAGCACGAAGCCGATCACGCCGCCGGAGGGCAGGGTGGCGGCCGCGGTGCGGGCGAGGCGCAGGGCGCCGAGGAAGACGGACTCGAAGGCGTCGCGCCAGGCGGACTCGGGGGTGGTCCCGACCGGGCCGGCCTGGGGGCCGCCGACGCTGATCAGGATGCCGTCGAAGCGGCCGAAGCGCTGGTTCGCCTCGGCGACCAGGCGCTCGGCGGTGTCCGGGGCGGCGTTGTCGGCGACCAGGCCGTGGGCGCTGCCGAGGGTGTCGAGCTCGGCGACGGCGGCGTCGACGGCCTCCTGGGTGCGGCCGCTGACGAGCACGTGGGCTCCGTCGGCGACGAGTTCGCGGGCGGCGGCGAGGCCGAGGCCCCGGGTGGCGCCGGTGACGATGTAGGCCTTGTTCTTCAGTCCGAGATCCATGGGGACATCTTGCCGGGCGGGGCCCGTCCGGCTGGCCCCAGGCCTGCGGATTCGCACTGGCGTTGACGCCCGGGGCAAGGTTTACGGTCGGTACCGGCTGTTCGGGAGGAGTGGTTCGGCGTGCGGATCGGGGAGTTGGCGGAGCGGGCGGGGACGACCACGCGGGCGCTGCGGTACTACGAGCAGTTGGGGCTGTTGCCGGCCCGGCGGGCGGGCAACGGGTACCGGGCGTACGACGAGGCGGACCTGCGGCTGCTGCGGGAGATCCGGACGCTCCAGGACTTCGGCTTCGGCCTGGAGGAGACCAGGCCGTTCGTGGAGTGCCTGCGCGCCGGGCATCCGGACGGGGACTCCTGCCCGGCCTCGCTGGAGGTCTACCGGCGCAAGCTCGCCGAACTGGACGAGTGCATCGGGCGGCTCCAGGAGGTGCGCGAGCAGGTGGCCGGGCAGTTCGCCCGGGCCGTCCGGGCGCGGGACGAACTCGCGGTCTCCGAGCAGCCGCCCCTGTGTGAACTGACGGAGGAGTAGACGATGGTGCGGATCGAGGGTGTGCCGGCGGTCACGGACGAGACCTTCGCGGCGGAGGTGCTGGCGGCCGAGGGGCCGGTGCTGGTCGACTTCACGGCGGACTGGTGCCCGCCGTGCCGAATGATGGCGCCGGTGCTGGCGGACGTCGCGCGGGAGGAGGCCCACCGCCTGCGGGTGGTGAGCGTCGACGTGGACCACAATCCCCGGACCCAGGCGGCGTACGGCGTGCTGTCGATGCCGACGCTGATGCTGTTCCGGGGCGGGCAGCCGGTGCGGTCGGTGGTGGGTGCCCGGGCGAAGGCGCGGCTGCTGCGGGAGCTGGAGGACGTCCTCTAGAACGTCCTCGGGCCGAACGTCCTCCGGCGCTGCCGGGGACTCGGCCTCAGGCGGGCAGGGCGTCGAGCTCGACCTCGGGCTCGGCGGCCTGCTTGGCACGGTCCTTGGCCTCGCGGCGGATGAGCACCCAGACGCCGACCGGGATCATCGCGGTGAACAGCCACCACTGGATGGCGTAGGCCATGTGCGGGCCGATGTCCGAGTGGTTGGGCTCGGGGATCAGCTCGGGCTGGTCGGCCGGGGCGGGGGTGGTGGCGGTGAGCTCCAGGTAGCCGCCGAGGAGGGGCGCGCCGGTCTCCTTGGACTGCTGCTCGCTGTTGATCAGGTTGAACTGGCGGGCCGGGAGGCCGGCCCGGTCCTTGACCCAGCCGCCACTGCTGCCCGTGGTCTCGTCGGCCCGCAGCCGGCCGGTGAGGGTGACCTCGCCGGCCGGGGCGGCCGGGACGGGCGGGTACTCGGTGGCGCCGTCGCCGGAGGGGACCCAGCCGCGGTTGACCAGCACGGTGCCCTTCCCGTCGGAGAGCTTCAGCGGGGTGACGACGAAGTAGCCGAGGGTGCCGTTGGAGTCGGTCCGCTTGCGGACCACGAACTCGTGTGCCGGGTCGTACTGTCCGGTCGCCGTCACGGCGTGCCAGGTGAGGGCGGACGGCACCGCGGCGCCGGGAGCCGCGGACAGGCTGTCGAACGGCACCGGCGACGCCGTGAGGGCCTTGCCGACCAGCTCGTTACGGGCCACCCGCGCCTCGTGGCGGTGCAGCTGCCAGAAGCCCAGCTTGATCGTCGCGGGGATCAGCAGCAGCGCGATCAGCATGGTGATCAGCCACTGGCGGGTCAGCAGAAATCGGTACACATGGGAACGGTACGCCGACCTCACAACGGGCTCACGCACCGGGGTGCGGGGCGACCTCGCGCAGCAGCTGGAGGAAGGCGTCCTCGGTGACGATCGGGGTGCCGACGTCGCGGGCCTTGCGGGCCTTGCCGCTCCAGCTGGTCGGCTCGTTGGTGACCAGCAAACTGGTGAGCCGGCTGACCGAGGTGGCGATGTGCAGGCCGGCCTCGACGGCGCGGTCCTCCAGCACCTCGCGGTCGGTGGCGGTGTCGCCGGTGAAGGCCACCCGCATGCCCTGCACCAGCGGCTTGCCGTCCTCCCAGCGCCCCGGGTTGGGGTACGGGCAGGGCGGGCGCTTCTTGGCCTGGCGGTACTGGGAGCCGGTCCAGTTGCCGCGGCCGGGGGTGGCGGGCTCGTCCTCGCCGAGGTCGGTGACGGCGACGCAGGTCTGCAGCGGCAGCGGGAGGCCGGCCAGGTGGGCCAGGCGGAGGCTGGGCCGGAAGGCCTCGGCGAGCACCCGGGCGTCGTCCAGGGCGTTGTGGGCCTGGCGCTGCTGGACGCCGAAGTGGGCGGCGAGCGAGGCGAGCTTGCCGTTGGGCAGCGGCAGGCGCAGGTCGCGGGAGAGCACCATGGTGCACAGCCGCTGTTCGACGGGGGCACGGAGGCCGGCCCGGGAGAACTCGCGGGAGATCATGTTCCAGTCGAAGAGCGCGTTGTGCGCGACCAGCACGCGGTTCCGCAGGCGCGCGGCGAACTCGTCGGCGATCTCGGGGAAGGTCGGCGCGCCGGAGAGCAGTTCGGCGGTGAGGCCGTGGATCCAGACCGGGCCCGGGTCCCGCTCGGGGTTGACCAGGGTGTACCAGTGGTCGGTGACCTCGCCGTCCTGGTCCAGCTGGTAGACGCCCGCCGAGATGACGCGGTCGGAGCGGCCGAGACCGGTGGTCTCGACGTCGACGACCGCGAAGCCCTCGGCGGGGGCGGCGGAGCGCTGGGCGGGGACCGGGGCGGTCCGCGGCGCGCCGTACGTCTCGGGCTGGATCGGTTGCATGGTCCAACAGGATAAGGGGCGAGTCGGCGGGGTCCGGTCGAAATGTTCCGGTCGGGCAGCCGGAATAGAGTGGTCGGCGGGGGTGTCGTACATCTGGTCGAGATCGTTTCCGGCCGCTCGGTCGGATTTTGTGTGAGGAAGAACGCATGCGCGCCACGGTGATCCACGGACCGAACGACATCCGGATCGAAGAGGTACCGGACCCGGTGATCCAGCACCCGACGGACGTGGTGCTGCGGGTGGTGAACGCCTGCATCTGCGGCAGCGACCTGTGGGCCTACCGCGGGGTGGCCGAGCGGGTGGCCGGGCAGCGGATCGGGCACGAGTTCCTGGGCGTCGTCGAGGAGGTCGGCGCCGAGGTCCGCGGCTTCGCGAAGGGCGACCTGGTGGTCGCCCCCTTCGTGTGGTCGGACGGCGTCTGTGAGTTCTGTCTCGAAGGGCTGCAGACGTCCTGCCCGCACGGCGGGTTCTGGGGGCAGGTCGGCTCGGACGGCGGCCAGGGCGAGGCGGTCCGGGTGCCGTTCGCGGACGGGACGCTGGTGAAGCTGCCCAAGGAGGCGGCGGGTGACGAGAAGTTGCTGCCGGGACTGCTGGCGCTGTCCGACGTGATGTCCACCGGGCACCACGCGGCCGTGTCGGCGCGGGTGCGCCCCGGCGCGACGGTCGCGGTGGTCGGCGACGGCGCGGTGGGCCTGTGCGGCGTGCTGGCGGCGAACCGGCTGGGCGCTGGCCGGATCATCGCGCTGGGCCGACACCCCGCCCGGACCGAGCTGGCCCGGCGTTTCGGGGCGACGGACGTGGTGGCCGAGCGCGGCGAGGCCGCGATCGAGGCGGTGAAGGAGCTGACCGGCGGCCTGGGCGCGCACGCGGTTCTGGAGGCGGTGGGCACCGAGGAGTCGATGCGGACGGCGATCTCGATCACCCGGGACGGCGGCGCGGTCGGCTACGTGGGTGTGCCGCACGGCGGCAGCGCGGGCGTCGACATCGGCCAGATGTTCGGCCGAAACGTTTCGCTCAACGGTGGTGTGGCGCCGGCCAGGGCGTACATTCCCGAGCTCCTTCCGGACGTGCTCTCGGGCGCGATCGAGCCGGGCCTGGTTTTCGACCGGACGGTGGACCTGGACGGCGTCCCGGACGGTTACCGGGCGATGGACGACCGCTCCGCACTGAAGGTCCGGATCGCTTTCTGACGATTCGCCAACAAGGGCGGCACCGTGGGACGGTGCCGCCCTTTTCGGTTGCCGGGGCCGAATCCATGAGTGACGGGAAGGGGTGTTTTTCGGCCAATTGGATGGTGCGAGGGGGTGAACGACCGGCTGATCGCGGTCAACCCCTTCCGGCTCGGGCGCGACGCTCCTAGCATTGCGCGGCGCGCACGAGGAATGTGACGCCCCTCACGTTCGATTCTTTCCCTCGTGTGACCGCTACGCCGAAGGAGTGAGGAGACAGAGTGGATTCGCCGCCGATCGCCACTACCGCCACGGAAGTCCAACTCATCGACGACAGCGAGGAGTTCCGTACCCTGCGGCGCTCGTTCCGGAGCTTCGCCTTCCCGGTCACCATCGGTTTCGTGCTCTGGTACCTGCTGTACGTCCTGCTCTCCTGCTACGCCCCCGGCCTGATGGGCACCAAGGTCCTGGGGCACATCAACGTGGCCCTGGTGCTGGGGCTGCTGCAGTTCGCCACCACCTTCGTCATCGCCGGCTGGTACGCCCGTTACGCGGACCGGCGGATCGACCCGCCCGCCGCCGCCATCCGCGAGGCCCACGGCGCCGTCGTCCATGCTCCCCGGGAGGCCGCCGAATGACCTCGCTCGCGAGCTCCGCCACCGACCACCGCGGCCTGACGATGGCGCTGTTCGGACTCTTCGTGCTGACCACCCTGGCCATCACCCTGTGGGCCGGGCGGCAGAACCGCAGCGCAGCCGACTTCTACGCGGGCGGGCGCGGCTTCACCGGCTTCCAGAACGGCCTGGCCATCTCCGGCGACTACATGTCCGCCGCCTCCTTCCTGGGCATCGCGGGCACCATCGCGCTGGCCGGGTACGACGGCTTCCTGTACTCGATCGGCTTCCTGGTCGCCTGGCTGGTGGCCCTGCTGCTGATCGCCGAGCCGCTGCGCAACTCCGGCCGGTTCACCATGGCGGACGTGCTCGCCTTCCGGATGCGCCAGCGCCCGGTGCGCACCGCCGCGGGCGTGTCCACCATCGTGGTGTCGATCTTCTACCTGCTGGCCCAGATGGTCGGCGCCGGGACGCTGGTGGCCCTGCTGCTCGGGGTCGAGGGGAACGCCGCCAAGCGCTGGACCGTCGTCGCGGTCGGCGCGCTGATGATCATCTACGTGGTGATAGGGGGGATGAAGGGCACCACCTGGGTGCAGATCGTCAAGGCCGTGCTGCTGATCGCGGGCGCCGCGCTGATGACCGTCCTGGTGCTGGCCAAGTACCACTTCAACCCCTCCGAACTGCTCGGCGCGGCGGCGAGCGCCAGCGGCAAGGGCGAAGCCTTCCTCCAACCCGGGCAGAAGTACGGCACCGGCACCGCCAAGCTCGACTTCATCAGCCTCGGCATCGCGCTGGTCCTCGGCACCGCCGGCCTGCCGCACATCCTGGTCCGCTTCTACACCGTGCCCACCGCCAAGGCGGCCCGGAAGTCGGTGCTCTGGGCGATCGGCATCATCGGCGTCTTCTACCTGATGACCCTGGCGCTGGGCTTCGGCGCGGCGGCGCTGGTCGGTTCCAAGCAGATCAAGGCGGCCAACGCGGCCGGCAACACGGCCGCCCCTCAGCTGGCCGAGGCGCTCGGCGGCGGCAGCGGCAGCACCGGCGGGGCCATCCTGCTCGCGGTGATCTCGGCGGTCGCCTTCGCGACCATCCTGGCCGTGGTCGCCGGGCTCACCCTGGCATCCTCCGCCTCCTTCGCGCACGACCTGTACGCCAATGTGATCCGGCGCGGGAAGGCCGGCGAACGGGAGGAGGTGCGCTCGGCCAAGTGGGCGGCCGTCGGGATCGGCGCGGTCTCGATCGTGCTCAGCCTCTACGCGGACAAGCTCAACACCGCCGCCCTGGTCGCGCTGGCCTTCGCCGTGGCGGCCTCCGCGAACCTGCCGACGCTGCTCTACTCGCTGTTCTGGAAGCGCTTCACCACCACCGGCGCGGTCAGCTCGGTCTACGCCGGCCTGATCAGCTCGGTGCTGCTGGTCGTCTTCTCCCCAGTGGTCTCGGGCAAGGCGACCTCGCTCTTCCCGCACTCCGACTTCCACTGGTTCCCGCTGGAGAACCCCGGCCTGGTCTCCATCCCGATCGGCTTCCTGGCCGGCTGGCTGGGCACCCTCCTGGCCAAGGAGCGCCCCGACCCGGCGAAGTACGCTGAACTTGAGGTCCGCTCGCTCACCGGGCTGGGCGCCCACTGATCGTTGCGGCATGACTATGCTGGCTCGGCCCCGCCGCGACGGTGGCCGGGCCGGCTGCTTTCCCCGGAAGCCGGCCGCTACTCGGGAAGGGAAGCCACGTGCTGCTCGACACCTTCGGACGACAGGCCGTCGACCTGCGGGTCTCCCTGACCGACCGGTGCAACCTCCGCTGTACGTACTGCATGCCGGAGGAGGGCCTGCAGTGGCTGGCCAAGCCCGACCTGCTGACCGACGAGGAGATCGTCCGGCTGGTCACCGTGGCCGTGCGCGACCTCGGCGTGCGAGAGGTCCGCTTCACCGGCGGCGAGCCGCTGCTGCGCCCCGGACTGGTCGCCATCGTGGCCGCCTGCTCGGACCTGCAACCCCGCCCCGAGCTGTCGCTGACCACCAACGGCATCGGACTGGCCCGCACGGCCGCCGCGCTGCGCGAGGCCGGGCTGGACCGGGTCAACGTCTCCCTGGACACCCTCGATCCCGAGGTGTTCCGCACGCTCACCCGCCGCAGCCGCCACCAGGACGTCCTGGACGGGCTGGCCGCCGCCGAGGCGGCCGGACTGGCGCCGGTGAAGCTGAACGCGGTGCTGATGCGCGGGGTCAACGACCACGAGGCGGCCGACCTGCTGGCCTGGTGCCTGGAGCGGGGCTACGAGCTGCGCTTCATCGAGCAGATGCCGCTGGACGCCCAGCACGGCTGGGACCGCTCGTCGATGGTGACCGCGGGCGAGATCCTCGACCTGCTGGGCGCCCGCTTCGAGCTCACCCCCGAGCCGTCCGCACGCCGGGGCGCGGCCCCCGCCGAACGCTGGGTGGTGGACGGCGGGCCGGGCCGGGTGGGCGTGATCGCCTCCGTCACCCGGCCGTTCTGCCGGGCCTGCGACCGGACCCGGCTGACTGCCGACGGGCAGGTGCGCAACTGCCTCTTCGCGACCGGCGAGACCGACCTGCGCACCGCGCTGCGCTCGGGGGCGGACGACGCGGAGCTGGCCGCGCTGTGGCGGACGGCGATGTGGGGCAAGAAGGCCGGGGCCGGGATCGACGACCCGGAGTTCCACCAGCCCGACCGGCCGATGTCGGCGATCGGCGGTTAGCCTTCCTCGGGCACCCAGTCGGCGAAGGCGACGACCTCCTTGAGGAAGCCGCGCACGCCCAGGAACTGGGACAGGTGCTCGCGGTGCTCCTCGCAGGCCAGCCAGGTCTTGCGGCGGTCCGGGGTGTGCAGCTTGGGGTTGTTCCACACCAGCACCCAACGGGCGTCCGCCCGGCAGCCCTTGGCGGAGCAGATCGGGGTCTGCGGGGTGTCCATTCGGGGGTCGTCCTCGGTGCTCGGCGGGTGCGTCGTCACCGCCAGTCTGTCACGCCGCCGCGGCGCGCCGTCCGGCCCGTCGGGATCCGGGCATGGCGACGCCGGGCAGCCACGGGGGGAGCCGCCCGGCGTCGGTCCGTCGCTCCGACGGGGGATGCGGAGCGCGTACGCAGTATGTCACGCCGAGACCCTCGGATGGGGAGGTCTTGCATGATTAATCTGAGCTTCTTTTGAGCTTTTGCTCAGCCGATTCGGGCTCAACCACCGTGAACCGGACGGTCAGTCCGTGCCCTGTGAACTTCCGGTGCCGGCGCTCTTTGCCTGTCCTGTACCGGCGGGCGCACCAGCCCCTCCCGTACCACCCGGGCCGAGCATCAGCGGCGTCTCCGAGGGGAAGTCGAAGGTGCTCGGCAGCGACGGTGCCCGCTCCCGGCCCGCGTTGGCGACCAGCACCGCGAAGTACGGCAGCAGCACGCCGCCCGCCAGCGCCGCGAAGGCGAGCCAGCGCTGGACGTCCCACAGCGCCACCGCGAGCAGCACGCAGAGGGTGCGGATCAGCATCGAGATGACGTAGCGGCGCTGGCGCCCCCGGACGTCCTCGGTGAGGCTGCTGCGCGCCCCCGTGATCCGGTAGACCTGCCCGTCCTCGGCGCTCTTGCCCATGTGTCCTACCGCCCTCGTCCACGCACCCGCGCCGTGCCGCGCGGCCTTCTCACGGTACGCCCGGGGGCCGGGGACGACGAGACCGGGTGGGCGGGGCCCACCCGGTCGGGCGTGCTAGGAGGGCCGTACGGGCCCGTCGGCCGTCAGGAGCGCCGGGAGAGGTACTGCGGAGGTACGGCGTCGGTGAGCCAGACGCCGTTCTCGCTGAGCCGGAACTCGTGGCCGGCCGCCGCCATCGCGGCCGCGTTGACGGTCAGCACGACCGGGCGGCCGTGCCGGGCACCGACCCGCGTCGCGGTCTCGGTGTCCGCCGAGAGGTGCACGTCCTGCCGGGTCATCGGGCGCAGGCCCTCGCGGAAGATCGACGCCAGGTGGCGGTCGGCGGTGCCGTGGTAGAGCACGTGGGGCGGCGCGGTGGCGGTCAGACCGAGGTCGACCGCCACCGTGTGGCCCTGGTTGGCGCGGATGGAGAGGCCGTCCGGCGAGAAGCCGAAGCGGCGCTTGTTGTTGGTGGCCACGACGTGGTCGAGCTCGGCCCTGGAGAGCGGCCTGCCCTTCGCCGCGAGGGCGTCGAGCAGGACGTCGACCCGGACCCAGCCGGAGCCGTCCAGGGTGATGCCCACCAGCTCCGGCTCGTGGCGCAGGATGCGCGACAGCATCCTGCTCGACCTGACCAGCCGCTTCTCGTCCATCATGTTCTCGGTATCCCCCCGTTGGCCAGCGGCTATGAGGCCTGGCTGACCGAACTCATGTTGAAGTCCGCGACACGCACGGGTGGCATCGCGGTGCGGGTGAAGTAGTCGCTCCACTCGCGGGGCAGGCAGCGTTCGGTGCGGCCCGCCTCGGTGATCCGGCCGAGCAGGTCGACCGGGGACTCGTTGAACCGGAAGTTGTTGACGGCGCCGACCACTTCGCCGTTCTCCACCAGGTAGACGCCGTCCCGGGTGAGGCCGGTGAGCAGCAGCGTCGCCGGGTCCACCTCGCGGATGTACCACAGGCAGGTGAGCAGCAGGCCGCGCTCGGTGCGGGCGATCATCTCGTCCAGGGTCGGCGCGGACTCCTGGTCGGCCGTCTCCAGCACCAGGTTGTCGACCGCCGGGCGCAGCGGCAGGCCGGTGAGGCCGGCCGCGTGGCGGCTGGTGATCAGTTCGGTCAGCACGCCGTCGCGGATCCAGTCGGTGGCGGTGATCGGCGCGCCGTTGTCGAAGACCGAGACGTCGCCGCCGGAGCTGTGCGCCAGCACGAACGGGGCGGCCTCCAGGCCGGGCTCGTCCGGGGCGGCGCGCAGGGTCAGCGGCAGGCCGGAGAGCTTGTCGCCGACCCGCGTGCCGCCGCCGGGCCTGGAGAAGACCGTCCGGCCCTCGTGGGCGTCACGGCCGCCGGAGGACCAGTGGAGGTAGATCATCAGATCGGCGACGGCCGAGGGCGGCAGCAGCGTCTCGTAGCGGCCGGCCGGCAGGTCGACCTTGCGGGCGCCCCAGCCGAGCCGCTTGGTGAGCTCGGCGTGCAGGGCCGGGACGTCGATGTCGGTGAAGTCCCGGGTGGCGGCGCCGACCCAGGCCGAGCCGGTGAGGTCGGCCGTCTTGCCGTTGATCTCGACCGTGCCGGTGGGCTGGTCGTGGCGCAGCCGCAGGCCGGTGGAGCTGCCCAGGTAGCTGGTGGTCATCTCGTGCCGGGCGAAGCCGTAGAGCAGTTCGCCCTGGGCGGCGGCGCGGGCGAAGGCCTCGCCGAGGGCCGGGCCGAAGGCGTCGAACACCTCGATCGAGGTCTCGGCGGGCGGCGCGGTGAAGTCCGGGGACGGCGGCCGGTCGGCGATCAGCGGCTGGGCGTCCTCGGCGGGACCGGCCGCGCGGGCGGCCTCCTCGGCGGCCCGGACCAGGTCCTCAACGTCCTCGGCGGTGACGGCCTCGCGGGAGACCACGCCGGAGGCGGTGCCCTCGGCGCCGGCCACGGTGGCGATCACGGTGAGGCGGCGGCCGCGGGTGACGCCGTTGGTGGTCAGGGCGTTGCCGGCCCAGCGCAGGTTGGCGGTGGACTCCTCGTCGGCGATCACCACGCAGCCGTCGGCGCGGGAGAGGCCGAGTGCCAGCTCGACGAGTTCGTGGGGCTGCATCGCGGTCATCAGTGACCCGCCTCCTGCTGGGTGTTGAGCACGTTGACGTTGCGGAACAGCGCCGACGGGCAGCCGTGGCTGACCGCCGCGACCTGACCGGGCTGCGCCTTGCCGCAGTTGAAGGCACCGCCGAGGACGTAGGTCTGCGGGCCGCCGACCGCCGCCATCGAGCCCCAGAAGTCGGTGGTGGTGGCCTGGTAGGCGAAGTCCTTCACCTGGCCTGCGAGTTCGCCGTTCTTGATGGCGTAGGCGCGCTGCCCGGTGAACTGGAAGTTGTAGCGCTGCATATCGATCGACCACGAACGGTCTCCGACGATGTACAGGCCGTTCTCCACCCCGGCGAACAGGCCCTCGGTGTCGGGGCCGTCGGCGGCAGGCTGGAGCGAGACGTTGGCCATCCGCTGGACCGGGACGTGCGCGGGGGAGTCCGCGAAGGCGCAGCCGTTGGAGCGCTCGAAGCCCTTCAACCTGGCCATGCCGCGGTCGAGTTGGTAGCCGACCAGGACGCCGTCCCGGATCAGGTCCCAGGACTGGGTGGCGACGCCCTCGTCGTCGTAGCCGATGGTGGACAGGCCGTGCTCGGCGGTGCGGTCGCCGGTGACGTGCATCAGATCGGAGCCGTAGCGGAGGCTGCCGAGCTGGTCGAAGGTGGCGAAGGAGGTGCCGGCGTAGGCGGCCTCGTAGCCGAGCGCGCGGTCCAGCTCGGTGGCGTGGCCGATCGACTCGTGGATGGTCAGCCAGAGGTTGGACGGGTCGATGACCAGGTCGTAGCGGCCCGCCCGGACGCTCGGGGCCTTCATCTTCTCGGCCAGCAGGACGGGCAGTTCGGCGAGCTCCGCGTCCCAGTCCCACCCGCCGCCGGTCAGGCCGCGTCCGTGGGGGGACGACCCCGGCACCCCCGTGAGGAACTCGTAGCCGCGGCCGACCGGCGGAGCCAGGGTGCGCATCGAGTCGAAGGCGCCGGTGCGCTCGTCGACCGAGGTGGCCTCCAGGTCGGAGTAGAGCCGGATCCGCTGCTGGGTCGTCATGGTGCCCGCGGTGTCCGCGTAGAACTTGTTCTCCTGCACCGTCAGCAGGGCGGCCTGGACGTGCGAGACGCCGGGGGCGGCCAGCAGCCGGGAGCTGCGCTCGGCGAGCAGGGCGGTCTTCTCGGCGTCCGGCACCTCGAAGGGGTTGACCTCGTACGCGGAGACCCAGGTGACGTCCCGGTGGACGGGCTCGTCGGCCAGCTCGACCCGCTCGGTGGAACCGGCCGCCCGGCTGATCCCGCCGGAGAGCCGGGCCACCGCGACGGCCTGGGCGGCGACCTTCGCCGCGGCCTCGGGGGTGAGGTCCACACCGGCGGCGAAGCCCCAGGCGCCGTCCAGCAGCACCCGGACGGCGAAGCCCAGCTGCACGCTGTCCGAGGTGCCGGCCGGACGGGCGTCGCGCAGCCGCCAGGAGGCGCTGCGGACCCGCTCCAGGCGGAAGTCGGCATGACCGGCGCCCAGTTCACGGGCCCGGCTGAGGGCGGCGTCGGCGAGGGAGCGCAGCGGGAGGGCGAGGAACAGCGGGTCGACGGCGCGCTCGCGCGCGGCGCCGGCGGTGTCGGCCGGAGGGATCGGAGGCAATCGGGCTCCCAGGTCGCGGAGGGTGGCGGTGCGGGCGCCGCAGGGGCGTCCGCACCGCATCATTTCCCGTCCGCGGGGTTTCCGGCCAGCGTATTCGGCCCGGTGCGTTGCGGTTTCGGCCAGGGGGCCTGCCGCGCCGTCAGGCGACGGCCTCCCACCAGCCGTCCAGCTCCGGCGGGTTGTCGACGTCGACCCGCTCGCCGGGGCGCGGGACGGCCAGGGGGACGGCCTGGGTCTTGGCCTCCTTGAGCAGCCGCTCGATCGGCTCGGCCCACCGGTGCAGACCCAGGTTGAAGGTGCACCAGTGGACCGGCACCAGGAGTCCGGCCCGGAGGTCCCGGTGGGCGAGGACGGCGTCCTCGGGGGTCATGTGGATGTCCGCCCAGGCCTCGTCGTAGGCGCCGATCTGCACCAGGGCCGCGTCGAAGGGGCCGTGCTGCTCACCGATCCGGGCGTAGCCCTCGAAGTAACCGGAGTCGCCGGTGTAGAAGACCTTGCGGCGCGGGCCGGCGATCACCCAGGAGCCCCACAGGGTGGTGTTGCGGGTCAGGCCGCGGCCGGAGAAGTGGTGCGCGGAGGTGAGGGTGAGCACCAGCTCGCCCAGGGTGCAGGTCTCGTCCCAGTCCAGCTCGATGATCCGGTGCTCGGGGACGCCCCAGCGGCGCAGGTGGCCGCCGATGCCCAGCGGCACCGCGAAGGGTGCGGACTGGCTGCGCACCAGGCGCTTGACGGTGGCCATGTCGAGGTGGTCGTAGTGGTCGTGCGAGATCAGCACCGCGTCGACCGGCGGCAGTTCCTCCAGCTCGACCGGGACCGGGTGCAGCCGCTTGGGGCCGACGTGGGCGGAGGGGGAGCAGCGGTCGCTCCAGACCGGGTCGAGCAGGACGCGCGAGCCCTCGATCTCCACCAGCGCGGAGGCGTGGCCGTACCAGGTGATCTCCACGCCCTCGGCGGCCGGACCGGTCGCGGCGGCGGGGCGCACGGTGGGCACCGGGTGGGCCGGGACGCGGCCCTCGCGCTCGAACAGCATCCGGCGGACGGTGTCGCGGTCGATGTCCGGGGCGCCGGCGGCCCGGGCCAGGGTGGACGGCGCGTTGTGGAAGACGCCGTCGCGGTACTGGGGGGAGTTGCGCACCCGCTCCTCGCGCTCGCCGTCGGGGCGGCGCCCGAACGCCGCGGGCAGGTCGCGCAGCGACCAGGCGGTGGCGCCCAGGCCCGCCGCCAGGGCGGTGAGGGCGAGCAGTCGTCCGCGTCGGTGGGTGCTCCCGGGCCGTACCTTGGTCATGCGCCCTGCCTTCGTTTCCTCGCCGGGACTCTTCGGGGAAGGGTACGGCCGGCCCCGGGGCGGTTCGCACCAGGGGGGCAACGGGCACGCCCGCCCGTGTTGTTCCCGGACAGCCCACGCCGATCCGGGCGGGGCCCCGGCCTGCGGCGGACGGTCCCGGGACGCCCGGTGCTGCGGGTGCGGATTGTCGGATTGCCACAGTTCCGCCGGTGCGGCGCTGTGGGAGCCCGATTCGCCGCCGCCGCCGACCGCCCGATAGCGTCACACCGCGTACGCATTCCGACGTACGCGCTCACACACGGAGAGAGGTGGATCGTTGAGCCGCTCGGTTCTCGTCACCGGAGGAAACCGGGGCATCGGCCTCGCGATCGCCCAGGCCTTCGCCGAGGCAGGCGACAAGGTGGCCATCACCAGCCGCTCGGGTGAGGTGCCCGAGGCGCTGGCCAAGTTCGACGTCCTCGCGGTGCGCTGCGACATCACGGACGCCGCCCAGGTCGACGCCGCCTTCACCGAGATCGAGCAGAAGCACGGTGCGGTCGAGGTGCTGGTCGCCAACGCCGGCATCACCAACGACACCCTGCTGCTGCGGATGTCCGAGGAGGACTTCACCTCCGTCGTCGACACCAACCTGACCGGCACCTTCCGGGTGGTCAAGCGCGCGTCGAAGCTGATGATGCGGGCCAAGAAGGGCCGCGTGGTGCTGATCTCCTCCGTGGTGGGCCTCTCCGGCTCGCCGGGCCAGGCCAACTACGCCGCCTCCAAGGCCGGCCTGGTCGGCTTCGCCCGCTCGCTGGCGCGCGAGCTCGGCCCGCGCAACATCACCGTCAACGTGGTCGCCCCCGGCTTCGTCGACACCGACATGACCGCCGTGCTCAGCGACGAGCGCCGCGCGGAGATCGTCTCGGGCGTGCCGCTGGGCCGCTACGCGGCGCCCGCCGAGGTCGCCTCCACCGTGCGGTTCCTCTCGTCGGACGAGGCCGCGTACATCACCGGAGCCGTCATTCCCGTCGACGGCGGATTGGGCATGGGTCACTGATCATGAGTGGAATCCTCGAAGGCAAGCGGATCCTGATCACCGGCGTGCTGATGGAGTCCTCCATCGCGTTCCACGCCGCCAAGCTCGCCCAGGAGCAGGGCGCGGAGATCATCCTCACGGCCTTCCCGCGCCCGAGCCTGACCGAGCGGATCGCCAAGAAGCTGCCGAAGCCGGTCAAGGTGCTGGAGCTGGACGTCTCCAACCCGGAGCACCTGGCCGGCATCGCCGACCAGGTCCGGGAGACCCTGCCGACCCTGGACGGCATCGTCCACTCGATCGGCTTCGCCCCGCAGGACGCGCTGGGCGGCAACTTCCTGGACACCCCGTGGGAGTCCGTGGCCACCGCGATGCACGTCTCGGCGTACTCGCTGAAGTCGCTGACCACGGCGCTGCTGCCGCTGATGCAGGACGGCGGCGCGGTCGTCGGCCTGACCTTCGACGCGCAGTTCGCCTGGCCGCAGTACGACTGGATGGGCCCGGCCAAGGCCGCGCTGGAGGCGACCAACCGCTACCTGGCCCGCTACCTGGGCGAGCGGGACATCCGCTGCAACCTGGTCTCGGCCGGCCCGCTGGGCTCGATGGCCGCCAAGTCCATCCCGGGCTTCGGCGACCTGGCCGACACCTGGAACCACCGCTCCCCGCTGAAGTGGGACCTGAGCGACCCGGAGCCGGCCGGCCGCGCCATCGTCGCGCTGCTGTCGGAGTGGTTCCCGAAGACCACCGGCGAGATCATCCACGTGGACGGCGGTCTGCACGCCATCGGCGCCTGACCGTCCGACACCGCCGCTGCCCGGCACCCCGTCCTCGGGGGCGCCGGGCAGCGGCGTTTTCCGTGAGCGGGCGGGTCACCCGGCCGGTCAGGCCTCGGGGGTCGCACAGACGCCGATGGCCCGGCCGGCCTCGACCGAGGCGCGCTGGGCGTCGCGGTCCCGGATGGCGTCCCGGATGGTGTCGTGGCCGATGTAGCGCTCGGCGATCAGCTCGGGGCCGACGTCGTTGCGCAGGTGTTCGCGGGTGACCTCGCCGAGGTCGGAGTAGACGGCCAGCAGTACGTCGTTGTGGGCGGCGGCCACCACGACCTGGTGGAAGGCGGCGTCGGCCTGGACAAAGTCCTCGGCGTCTCCGGAGCGCCAGGCGGCCTCGCGCCGCTCCAGCGCGGCCTCCAGGAGTTCGAGGTCGCGGTCGGTGCGGCGGACGGCGGCCAGGCCGGCCGCGGAGGTCTCCAGGGCCGCCCGCAGCTCGGCGACCTGCGCCTGGTCGGCGTCGGCGAAGCGGCGGTGCATCACCCCGGCCAGCTCGCTGGTGGCGAGCACGTACGTGCCGGAGCCCTGGCGGATGTCGAGCAGCCCGTTGTGGGCGAGGGCGCGGACGGCCTCGCGGACGGTGTTGCGGGCCACCCCCAGCTGCTCGACCAGGGCGGCCTCGGTGGGGATGCGCGAACCGACGGGCCACTCCCCGGAGGTGATCTGGGCGCGCAGCTGCGCGATCACCTGGTCGGACAGCGGGGTGCGCCTCGGCGAGGACAGCGCCACGGGGACTCCTTGCGACTACGGGGTGGGTGGCCCCCTGGAGGGAGGTGACCGGTGGATGAACGGTCGGCACATCATGCCAATTCCGAGGTGCATCAATTCATCCCATCATTCTATGATGGGTCACATGCCTCCCGCAGCAGACACCACCACCGCCTCCCCACGAACCGGGGCCCGGCCGCAGACCGAGCGGCCCTCCAGCCCCGCCAAGTACCTCGGCGTGCTGTTCGCCGTCGCGATCGCCGCCGCCGCCGTCAACCTGCGTCCCGTGGTCACCAGCCTCGGGCCGCTGCTCGACCAGGTCCGTGCAGACCTCGGGATGAACCCGACCCTGGCCGGACTGCTCACCGCCGTCCCCTCGCTGTGCTTCGCGCTGTTCGGCTTCGCCGCCCCCGCGGCGGCCCGCCGGATCGGCCCGATCGCGGTGGTCACCGCCGGGATGGGCGCGATCACCGCGGGCGTGCTGGCCCGCTCCTTCGCCGGCGGCACCGCGGTGTTCCTGCTGCTCACCGCGCTCGCGCTGGCCGGGGTGGCGGTCTCCAACGTGCTGCTGCCGGTGGTGATCAAGCGGTACTTCCCGGAGAAGGTCGGTCCGATGATCGGCCTGTACTCCATGGCGCTGTCCGCGGGCACCGCGCTGGCCGCCGCCGTCACCGTGCCGCTGACCGGCGCGCTCGGCGGCGACTGGCGCTACGGCCTGGGCATCTGGGCCGCCCTGGGCGCGCTCGCGCTGCTGCTCTGGCTGCCGGTGCTGGTGTCCAAGCGCGAGCGGGGCGACCGGGCGGGCGGCCCCGCCGCCCCCGCCAAGCTGCCGATCACCCGCAGTCGCACCGCCTGGGCGATGGCCTGCTTCTTCGGCCTCCAGGCCACCGGCGCGTACGTGGTGATGGGCTGGCTGCCGAAGATCTTCCAGGACGCCGGCGTCGACAAGGGCACCTCCGGAGTGCTGCTCGCGGTCACCATGGTGATCGGCGTGCCGGTCTCCTTCGTGCTGCCCAACCTGGCCGCCCGGCGCGGTGACCAGCGGCTTTTCGTCGTGGTGCTGGCCTCCTGCGGCATCGCCGGCTACGCCGGTCTGGCGCTCGCCCCGGCCGGGGGCGCATGGATCTGGGCGGTCCTGGTGGGCCTGTCCAACTGCGCCTTCCCGCTGGTGCTGACCATGATCGGGCTGCGCGCCCGGACGGCGGGCGGGGTGGCGCAGCTGTCCGCCTTCGCCCAGGGCGTCGGCTACCTGATCTCCATCCCGGGCCCGATCCTGGTCGGCCGGATCTACCAGGCCACCGGCCAGTGGTACGGGCCGCTGGGCTTCCTGGCGCTGCTGCTGGTGCCGCAGATGCTGTTCGGCCTGCGGGCCGCGCGCGCCCGGCACATCGAGGACGAGGCGGATCACCCGGCCGAGCGACGGGTCAAGGCCTGACCAAGGCGGTGGGGCCAGCGGAGGACGGGCGTGTTCGGGATGGAAGAATTCCCGACATGCCCGTTCTCGACCCGAATCCCACCGACGGCCGCAAGCAGCTCGGCCGCATCGCCCTCGCCTTCGCCGCCATCGTCGTGCTGGTGGCGATCATCGCCACCGTCGCCACCTCGATGGGCTGACGCCCCGGGGAGTGGCGGCGCCCGGGGGCGTCGCGCCCCCGGGCCGCTTTTCTGCCAAGCTTGCTGGGTATGAGCGCCGACACGCCCCGCAGGATCATCGTTCTCCGTCACGCCAAGGCCGACTGGCCGAACGGCGTGGACGACCACGAGCGGCCGTTGGCCGACCGGGGCCGCCATCAGGCCCCGGACGCCGGCCGCTGGATGGCCGACTCCGGCATCAACCCCGACTTCGTGCTCTGCTCCACCGCTCTGCGCACCCGTGAGACCTGGAAACTGGCGGCGCACGAGCTGCCCAAGCGGGCCCGCAAGACGGTGTACGAGGACCGGATCTACGAGGCCAGCCCGGGCCAGATCATCGCCGTCCTCCAGGAGACCCCCGAGGAGTACGCGGACGTGGTGCTGGTCGGCCACAACCCCGGGGTGCTGGGCCTGACCCAGGTGCTGGCCGGGGACGCCGGCGACCGGGACGCGCTGGAGCGGCTGCGCCTGGGCGGCTTCCCCACGGCGGCGATCGCGGTGCTCAGCTTCAGCGGCTCGTGGAAGGGCGTCGAGCCGGGCGTGGCCGAGCTGGTCTCGTACCACACGCCGCAGGACTGACGGCCGACACACGCGTGAGGGGCGCGCGGATCGATCCGCGCGCCCCTCACGTACGTCCGCAGGCCCGGCTCGGAGCCACTCGATCGGCTGACTACTCGATCGGGAGGCCGTCGGCCGCCTCGACCTCCTCGCGGGTGATGCCCAGCAGGTAGAGCACGGTGTCCAGGAAGGGCACGTTCACCGCGGTGTCGGCGGCCTCGCGCACCACCGGCTTGGCGTTGAAGGCCACCCCCAGCCCGGCCGCGTTCAGCATGTCCAGGTCGTTGGCGCCGTCGCCGATCGCCACCGTCTGCTCCAGCGGCACCTTCGCCTGCTCGGCGAAGCGGGCCAGCCAGCGGGCCTTGCCGGCCCGGTCCACGATCTCGCCGACCACCCGGCCGGTGAACTTCCCGTCCACCACCTCCAGGGTGTTGGCCGCCGCGAAGTCCAGCCCCAGCTGTTCCACCAGGTGGTCGGTGACCTGGGTGAAGCCGCCGGAGACCACCGCCACCTGGAAGCCCAGGCGCTGCAGGGTGCGGATCAGGGTGCGCGCGCCCGGGGTGAAGCGGACCTCCGAACGGACCTTCTCGGTCACCGAGGCGTCCAGCCCGGCCAGCAGTGCGACCCGGGCGCGCAGCGACTCGGCGAAGTCCAGCTCGCCGCGCATCGCCGCCGCCGTCACCTCGGCCACCTGCTCCTCGCAGCCCGCGTGGGCGGCGAACAGCTCGATCACCTCGTCCTGGATCAGCGTGGAGTCCACGTCCATCACGATCAGGCGCTTGGCCCGGCGCTCCAGCCCGGCGGCCACCACCGCGACGTCCACCCGCTGGGTGGCCGCCTCCTGGGCCAGCTCGGCCCGCAGCTCCTCGGTGGCCACACCGGAGACGGCCAGTTCGACCGCCGTCACCGGGTACTTGGCGAGGCGGAAGACACGGTCGATGTTGCCGCCCGCCGCGGCGATCCGGGAGGTCAGCGCGGACACGGCGGCGGCGGTCAGCGGGTTGCCGAGCACCGTCACGTGCGAACGGCCCTCGCGGCGCGGCCGGTTGTCGCCGATGCCGGAGAGGATCTCGGCCTGAAGCTTCTGCTCCTCGGCCCAGCGGTGCACGGTGGCCCGCAGGCCGCCCTCGGCGCCGGGCGCGTGGGGCGGGGTGACCAGGGCGCACAGCGTGATGCGGCCCCGGGTGACGACCTGCTCGATGTCGATCACGTCGACGCCGAAGCCGGCCAGGGTGGCGAAGAGGCCGGCGGTGATGCCGGGGCGGTCCTTGCCGAACACCTTGACGAGCAGGGTGCGCTCGTCCGCGGTCCGGGGCTGGGCGGCGGGGAGGGGCTCAGCGGCCAAGGGCGATGCGTTCATGGTGACTCCCACGCTACCCGTCGGTCGCCGGGCCGAGGGCACCCGTCCCACGTCGCGGGACGCGCGCGCCCGAGGGGCCGGCCGGCGGCCGTGGGTAGCAGGCTGGTCACAGTCACCCGGGGTGACTTTCATCGGCGGACGGCGGGCTGGAATGATTCCCCCCGTCAGTCAGAGGAACAGCGCACCCCGGCCGGGGGCCGAATTCGGGGGAACCGAGAGAGCGGGGCAGGCGAGCAGTGCCGCAACTCGTCATTGAGATCAACGGACAGCAGCGGACTCTTGAGCCCGGGCGGTCCTACACCATCGGACGCAACCCGCAGTCGGACTTCCCGTTCGACGACGCCAGGGTCTCCTGGCAGCACGGGACCATCAGCTTCAACGGCAGCGGTTGGCAGCTGGACGACCACGGGAGCACCAACGGCACGTACGTGGCCGGCGCCCGCACCATGCAGGCCCAGCTGTTCCCCGGTGGTGTGGTCAACCTGGGCAACCCGGAGAACGGGCCCCGCCTCGCCTTCTCCGCCCCCGCGCACGCCGCCGCCCCGCAGCCGTCCCCGGTGCACGAGGCCGTCACCAGCCGCAGCCCCGGCCCGACGCCCCAGCAGCCCGCCCCGCAGCAGCCGTGGCCGGGTCAGGACCCGTACCAGCAGCCGCAGCAGGCCTGGCCGGGCCGGCCCCAGCAGCAGTACGTGCCGCAGCAGCAGGCGTACGCGCCGCAGCCGCAGGACCAGCAACCGCCGCAGCACGGCGGGTTCCCGCAGCAGCAGGGCTTCCCGCCCCCGCAGCAGCAGGGCTTCCCGGCCGCGCCGCAGCACGGCGGTGGCGGCGGCCCGCAGCCGACGATGATCCGCAACCTGACGGCCGGCATGCGCACCGTCAGGATCGGCCGTGCGCTGGACAACGACATCGTGGTGTCCGACCTCCAGGTCTCCCGCCACCATGCCGAGCTGCGCCAGCTGCCGGACGGCCGCTACGAGATCGTCGACCTCGGCAGCCACAACGGCATCTTCCTCAACGGCCAGCCGGTGCAGCGCCAGCTGATGGGCCCGCAGGACCGGCTGACCGTCGGCCACTCCAGCTTCGTGCTGGTCGGCGACCAGCTGCAGGAGTTCGTCGACACCGGCGCGGTCTCCTTCTCCGCCCGCCACCTGACCGTCGAGGTCGAGCACAAGGGCGCCAAGAAGATCCTGCTCAACGACGTCAGCTTCGGCGTCCCGGAGAAGTCCCTGGTGGCCGTCATCGGCCCGTCCGGCTCCGGCAAGTCGACCCTGCTGCGCGCCCTCACCGGCTACCGCCCGGCCGACCGCGGCGAGGTGCTGTACGACGGCCGCAACCTCTACAAGCAGTTCGCCGAACTGCGCTCGCGCATCGGCCTGGTGCCGCAGTCGGAGATCCTGCACCGCGAGCTGACGGTCCGGAAGGGCCTCAAGTACGCGGCCCGGCTGCGCTTCCCCGGTGACACCGAGGCCCGCGAGCGCGACGCCCGGATCGACGAGGTGCTCTACGAGCTGCGCCTGGACAAGCGCGCCGACAACAAGATCACCGCGCTCTCCGGTGGCCAGCAGAAGCGCGTCTCGGTCGCGCTGGAGCTGCTCACCAAGCCCTCGCTGATCTTCCTGGACGAGCCCACCTCGGGCCTGGACCCGGGCATGGACCGCGAGGTCATGCAGATGCTGCGCGGCCTGGCCGACGACGGCCGCACGATCCTGGTCGTCACCCACTCGGTGGCCGAACTCGCGCTCTGCGACCGGCTGCTGGTGATGGCGCCGGGCGGCTCGGTGGCCTACTTCGGCCCGCCGGACGAGGCGCTGCACTTCTTCGGGTACGAGACCTGGGCGGACGTCTTCCAGGCCTTCGAGAACTACCCGGACCACGACTGGGCCGGCCGCTACCGGGGCTCGGTGCACTACCAGCAGTACTCCGCCCCGACCGTCGAGGCGGGCGAGGTGCAGCACGTCCAGGTCGCCCAGGAGGCCATCAAGCCGCCCAAGCCGCAGAGCTGGGGCTCGCAGCTGTGGACGCTGATGCGCCGCTACATGTCGGTGCTCGCCTCCGACCGCGGCTTCCTGGCGCTGTCCGTGCTGCTGCCCGCGGTCATCGGCGCGGTCAGCGTGCTGATCCCCAACGAACCGGGGCTCGCACCCAACCCGAAGACGCAACTCCACCTCAACAGCGGGGCCGCGACGATCCTGCTGATCCTGGCGATCGGCGCCTGCTTCTCCGGAGCGGCCAACTCGGTCCGCGAGCTGATCAAGGAACGGGCGATCTACGAACGGGAACGGGCCACCGGCCTGTCCCGGTCGGCCTACATGATGTCCAAGATCATCGTGCTGGGCATCTTCTCCGTGATCCAGGGCGCGATCATTTCTGCGGTCGGCTTCCTGCCGCGCAAGCTCCCCGAGCACGGTCTGATCGTCCAGAACACGCCGATGATCGAGATGACCATCGGCATGATCCTGCTGAGCTTCGCCGCGATGATGTTCGGCCTGATGATCTCCGCGCTGGTGAAGACCGCCGAGAAGACCATGCCGCTGCTGGTCATGTTCGCCATCGTCCAGGTCGTCTTCACCGGCTGCCTCTTCCAGATCTTCGGCAAGCCCGGCCTGGAGCAGGTCGCCTGGCTGATGCCCGCCCGCTGGGGCACCGGCATCGTCTCCACCACGCTCAACCTGTCGGAGCTCATGGGCCCCTGGAACAAGGACTTCCAGCACCCGAACTACGACCCGCTGTGGAAGCACTCCGTCGCCCAGTGGGCGATCGACGCGAGCGTGCTGGTCGTCATCTCGATCGTCATCGGCGTGATCGTGACCCGGCTGCAGCGCCGGCACGAGCCGGAGGTCATGCAGAAGGGCTGACACCCCCGGCCTCGCCCAGGGCGGCTCTCCCCACGAGGGGAGGGCCGCCCTTCGCCGTCCCCCGCCGCGCTCGCCCCCGGGGCGCTCGGACAGCGGTGGCTCGGGGGCGGCAGGCCCACCGCCCTAGGTCCCCGGACCTGCGTCCGGGGCGGCCCGGGGCGGACGCGGACGCGCCCCCGGCGGCGGTAGTTTGGCGGTATGCCCTGCACCACCGGTGACCACCGGACCCCTGAAGGCCCGCCCACCGCCTGCGACCCGCCCACCGCCTGCGACCCGCTGGCCGGTATCGAAGCCGTCAGCCAGGCCCTGCTCGCGATGAGCCGGCACCTGGAGGTCCGCGAGGTGCTGCGCCGCATCACCGCCTCCGCCCGCGACCTGCTCGGCGCCGAGTACGCGGCCCTCGGCGTGCCCGACGACCACGGCGGCTTCGCCCAGTTCGTGGTCGACGGCGTCACCGACGAACAGTGGCGGGCGATCGGCCCGCTGCCCCGTCAGCACGGCGTGCTCGCCGAGCTGCTGCACGAGACCGGCCCCACCCGTCTCGTCGACGTCCGCAAGGCCCCCGCCTTCGAGGGCTGGCCCTCCGCCCACCCCGAGATGGACGCCTTCCTCGGCATGCCCGTCCTGGACACCGAGGCCGCCGAGGACGAGCCGCAGGTGATGGGCGTCATCTTCCTCGCCAACAAACGCGGCGGCGGCCTGTTCACCGACCACGACGAGGAACTGCTGCGGATCCTCGCCGCACACGCCGCCCTCGCCCTGTCCAACGCCCGCCTGTACGAACGCAGCCGCGAACTCACCCTGGCCGGCGAGCGCGCCCGGATCGCCCACGACCTGCACGACGCCGTATCGCAGAAGCTCTTCTCGCTGCGGCTGACCGCCAAGGCCGCAGCCAAGCTCGTCGACCGCGACCCGGCCCGCGCCCGCGCCGAACTCGCCGAGGTCGCCCGGCTCGCCGCCGAGGCCGCCGACGAACTGCGCGCCGTGGTGGTCGAACTGCGCCCCGCCGCCCTGGAGGAGGACGGACTGAGCGCCACCCTCGCCTCCCAGGTGCAGCTCCTCGACCGCGCGCACACCGCCGACCTCGCCTTCGCCGCCGACGGCGTCCGCGCCCTGCCGCCCGCCCAGGAGGCCGCGCTGCTGCGGGTCGCCCAGGAGGCGCTGCACAACGCGCTGCGCCACTCCGGCGCCCGCCGGGTCACCGTCACCCTCACCGGTACCGCCGCCCGCGGCGCCGTGCTGCGGGTGCGCGACGACGGGCGCGGCTTCGACCCCGATTCCGTCCGCCGGGCCGGCCGGCACCTCGGCCTGGCCTCGATGCGCGACCGCGCGGCCGCCGTCGGCGGCACGCTCACCCTGGAGTCCGCCCCCGGCAAGGGGACGCTCGTCGAGATGGAGGTCCCCGGTGCCTGAGAGCACGCCGTCGATCCGCGTCCTGCTGGTCGACGACCACCAGGTGGTCCGCCGCGGGCTACGCACCTTCCTGGAGGTCCAGGACGACATCGAGGTGGTCGGGGAGGCCGCCGACGGGGCCGAGGGCGTCGAGCGCGCCCGCGAGCTCGACCCGGACGTCGTCCTGATGGACCTCAAGATGCCCGGCGTCGACGGCATCGAGGCGCTGCGCACGCTCAAGGGCGAGGGCAGCCGGGCCCGGATCCTGATCGTCACCAGCTTCACCGAGCACCGCACCATGGTCCCCGCGCTGCGGGCCGGCGCCGCCGGGTACGTCTACAAGGACGTGGACCCGGAGGCGCTGGCCGGCGCCATCCGCTCGGTGCACGCCGGCCACGTGCTGCTCCAGCCGGAACTGGCCGAGGCGCTGCTTGCCGACGAGGGCCCGCGCGCCCCGCAGGGCCGCGGCGGCACCCTCACCGAGCGCGAGCGCGAGGTGCTCGGCCACATCGCCGACGGCCGCTCCAACCGGGAGATCGCCCGCAGCCTCCACCTGTCGGAGAAGACGGTGAAGACCCACGTCTCCAACATCCTGATGAAGCTGGACCTCGCCGACCGCACCCAGGCCGCGCTGTGGGCCGTCCGCAACGGCGAGACCCGCGAGGGCACGCCGACCTAGCGGCCGTCGCGCTCGTCCACCAGCGCGTTGTAGGCCGCCACCTGGGCGCGGCGGGCGGTTCGCCGCAGCGGGGCCAGCACGGACTGGCGGGCGGTCATCTCGGAGGCGCTCACGGCCGCGCCGTGGCCGCCCGAGGCGATCGCCAGCAGGGCGGACACCTGCCGGGCCGACTCCAGCACCCGCACGGCGCGCGGCGGATAACCGGGGGCGAGCAACTCGGCGTGGCCGCGCCGGCGGTACGCCTCCAGGGCGCGCAGCGCCTCCGGACCCGCGCCCGCCACATCCAGCCGGGTCAGCAGCACGGTCGCCTCGCGCAGCCCGTCCGCCAGCTCGCGCTCGGCCTCGTACAGCGAGGGCACGTCGGCCGGCGGGGCGTCGTTCACCTCGGAGCAGCGCCACAGCACGGTCGCCGCGCGGTCCCCCTCCGGGCCGTACACGGTGACCTCCGGGACCAGGCCGAGCGGTACGCCCACCGCGAGCACCGCCTCGCCGGCCGCCATGGCCCGCTCGTTGAAGGCCGCCGGGCCGGTCAGCCCCAGCGGGTGCCCGGCCGAGGGCAGCGCCAGCCGCAGGCCCTTCACGCCCAGCACCCGCAGCCGGCCGAGCGCCCAGGTCAGCCCGTGCTGCTCGCCCGGAGCGTCCCCGGGCAGCCCGGTCACCCGGTGGCCCTCGTCGGCGCCCAGTACGGCCGTGGCGGCGTCGTCCGGCGGCACGAGCCCGCCCAGCAGGGCGTTGCCCCAGGCGGTCAGCCGCCCCGAACGGGGCTCTTCGTACGGATTGTCGGCAGGAGTCGCGAGCATCCGGCCAGCCTACGGAATCGGCGGTCATCCGCGTGGCGTAGGTTTGCCCATGCGCGTGCGGCGCACCCACCCCGTGCCCACCGGCCGCCGGAGTAGGCTCGCCGCCCGCACCGACGGCCGACATTTTTGTATTTGGGGAAGGCGTAGGCATGAGCGACGTGCTGGAGCTGGTGGACGTATCCGTGGTCCGGGAGGGGCGCGCGCTGGTCGACCAGGTCTCGTGGTCCATCTCCGAGGGTGAGCGCTGGGTCATCCTGGGACCGAACGGCGCCGGCAAGACCACCCTGCTGCAGATCGCCTCCTCGTACCTGTTCCCGAGCTCGGGCAAGGTCTCGGTGCTGGGCGAGAAGCTGGACGAGATCGACGTCTTCGAGCTGCGCTCCCGGATCGGCCTGGCCGGCGCCTCGATGTTCGACAAGCTGCCGGCCGAGCAGACCGTGCTGCAGACCGTGCTCACCGCCGCCTACGGCATGACGGTCAGCTGGCAGGAGACCTACGAGCAGTCCGACGAGGGCCGCGCCCTCGCCCTGCTCGACCGCATGGGCATGGCCAACCTCACCGCCCGCAAGTTCGGCACCCTCTCCGAGGGGGAGCGCAAGCGCACCCTGATCGCCCGCGCCCTGATGACCGACCCCGAGCTGCTGCTGCTCGACGAGCCCGCGGCCGGCCTGGACCTCGGCGGCCGCGAGGACCTGGTCCGCCGGCTCGGCGCGCTCGCCCAGGACGAGTTCGCGCCGGCCATGGCGATGGTCACCCACCACGTCGAGGAGATCGCCCCCGGCTTCACCCATGTGCTGATGATCCGTCAGGGCAAGGTGCTCACCGCCGGCCCGATCGACACCGAGCTGACCGCCCGCAACCTCTCCAAGTGCTTCGGCCTGCCGCTGACCCTGGAGCGCCACGGCGACCGCTGGTCGGCGCAGGGCCTGCCGCTGGGCTGACCCCCTGTCCGCCCGCCTCACGAGGGCTCGTCGGAACCGGTCGCACGTGCGACCGGTTTCCGCCCCTCGACCTGCGGGAACTGTCCGCCTCGAAGGCCCTCGCTCCCTAGGATGGTCGTGTGGACAGCTGGATCTGGTGGCTCCTGGCCGCCGCGGCCCTCGGCATACCGCTGGTGCTCACCGCGATGCCGGAGTTCGCCATGTTCGCCGTCGGCGCGCTGGCGGCCGCCGGGGTCGCCGGGCTGGGCGCGGGGGTGGTCCTCCAGACCGTGACCTTCCTGGTGGTCTCGGTCGCGCTGGTCGCCTTCGTCCGTCCGATCGCCTACCGGCAGCTGCAGCGGGGACCGCAGATCAAGATGGGCATCGAGGCGCTCCAGGGCGCCACCGCGGTCGTCGCGGAAACCGTCGATGGGGAGGGCGGACGGATCAAGCTCAACGGCGAGATCTGGTCGGCCCGCGCGCTCCACCCGGACCAGGTCTACCAGCCCGGGCAGCAGGTCGACGTCGTCGAAATCCAGGGCGCGACCGCCCTGGTCGTCTAGGGGAGAGTCCGTGGAACCCGTCCTTATCGTTTTGGTCGTCCTGGTCGTGGTGGCCTTCATCGCGCTGATCAAGACGATCCAGGTCATCCCGCAGGCCAGCGCCGCGATCGTGGAGCGCTTCGGCCGCTACACCCGGACGCTCAACGCAGGGCTGAACATCGTCGTCCCGTTCATCGACCGGGTCCGCAACCGCATCGACCTGCGCGAGCAGGTCGTGCCGTTCCCGCCGCAGCCGGTGATCACCCAGGACAACCTGGTGGTCAACATCGACACCGTCATCTACTACCAGGTCACCGACCCCCGGGCGGCCACCTACGAGGTTGCCAGCTACATCCAGGCCATCGAGCAGCTGACCGTGACCACGCTGCGCAACATCATCGGTTCGATGGACCTGGAGTCCACCCTGACCTCGCGCGAGGTCATCAATGCCGGTCTGCGCGGGGTGCTGGACGAGGCCACCGGCAAGTGGGGCATCCGGGTCAACCGCGTCGAGCTGAAGGCGATCGAGCCGCCGACCTCCATCCAGGACTCGATGGAGAAGCAGATGCGCGCCGACCGTGACAAGCGCGCCGCGATCCTCACCGCCGAGGGCCAGCGCCAGGCGCAGATCCTCAAGGCCGAGGGTGAGAAGCAGGCGGACGTGCTCCGGGCCGAGGGTGAGGCGCAGGCCGCGGTGCTGCGCGCCGACGGTGAGGCGGCCGCGATCCGGACGGTCTTCGAGGCCATCCACGACGGCGACGCCGACCAGAAGCTGCTCGCCTACCAGTACCTGCAGACCCTGCCCGAGCTGGCCAAGGGCGACTCCAACAAGCTGTGGATCATCCCCAGCGAGGTCGGCGACGCGCTCAAGGGCCTCGGTGGCGCCTTCACCGGCCTGACCGGCAACGGTGGCGGGGCCAACGGCGGTACGGTGGCGGCGCCGAGCGTGCCGCAGGCGCCCCCGGCGGCCACCCAGGTGCCGATCGACCCGTCAGCCGGGCCGCGGCCGGTGGACGTCGAGAAGGGTGCCGCCCGTCCCCGGGTGGACCCGGCGCGGGAGTACCGCAAGATCGACCCGGAGTGATCGGCCGAGTTCTCCGGCCGGGGGCCCGCTGCCTGGTGGTGGCGGGCCCCCGGTGTCTTTCCGGGCCGTGTGCCGTGCAGGCGGCGCCGCGGCGTGGGGGCGTGACGGCGGCGCAGCCTGGGGCGTGACGGCAGTGTGGCGTGCGTCCCGAATCGTGGGCGGGCCTGGTCCGGCCGGGGCGGGGTCCGGCATGATCCCCTCGGACAGGACCGCTAGGAGAGGTGACCCATGACGCTCTGGGAGGCGATCGCCGTCCTGGTGGCCGGCGTCGGGGCCGGGATGATCAACGTGATCGTCGGCTCCGGCACCCTGATCACCTTCCCGGTGCTGCTCGCCGTCGGCATCCCGCCGGTGACCGCCAACGTCTCCAACTCCTTCGGCCTGGTGCCCGGCTCGCTCAGCGGCGTGATCGGCTACCGCCGCGAACTGGTCGGCCAGGGCCGCCGGTTGCGGCGGATGGGCACCGCCTCGCTGCTCGGCGGGCTGCTCGGCGCACTGCTTCTGATCAAGCTGCCGAGCGGGGCCTTCGACGCGATCGTCCCGGCGCTGATCCTGCTCGCGCTCGTCCTGGTGGTGATCCAGCCCCGGGTGGCCAAGGCCGTCGCGGCGCGGCGGCGGGCCGACGGCGACCCGGACGGCAGCCCGGTGCTGCTGGCCGGGGTGTTCCTCACCGGCATCTACGGCGGCTACTTCGGCGCCGCGCAGGGCGTCCTGCTGATGGCGCTGATGGGCATGCTGCTCCAGGAGGACCTGCAGCGGATCAACGCCGTGAAGAACGCCCTGGCTATGATCGTCAACGGGGTCGCCGCGCTGTTCTTCCTGTTCACCTCGACGGTGAACTGGACGGCCGCCGGGCTGATCGCGGCGGGCTCGCTGGTCGGCGGCCTGCTGGGCGCCAAGGTCGGCCGCCGGCTGCCGCCGACCGCGCTGCGCGCGGTCATCGTGGTGGTCGGACTGGTGGCCGTCACCAAGCTGTTGCTGAGCTGAACGGCGGTCGGACCGTAGGACTGACCGACCGTCGGACCGTACCTACATCGGAGGAGAAACGTCATGGCCCTGGAGATGCGCGGGACCTGCGAGCGCTGCGAGGTGTCGCTGACCGCCGACGGCCCCGCCTCGATATGTTCCTACGAGTGCACCTTCTGCGCGGACTGCACCGAGGCCATGGCCGCCAACTGCCCCAACTGCGGAGGCGAACTGGTGACCCGTCCGCGCCGGCAGGCCGCCTGACCGGCATCCGACCGGCACCACCGACGAGACCCGGAGCGCACCGATGAGCAAGAGGGCACGACTGAGCGAGGACGAGATCGCGGCGGCGCTGGCGGACGTGCCGCTGTGGAGCCGGGACGGCGACAGCATCGTCCGCAGCGCCGACGCCCCCGACTTCCCGGCCGCGATCCGGGTGGTCGTCGCCGTCGCCGAGCAGGCCGAGGAACTCGACCACCACCCCGACATCGACATCCGCTGGCGCACCCTGCGCTTCGTGCTCTCCACCCACAGCGAGGGCGGCCTCACCGGCCTGGACTTCACCCTCGCCGCCCGCATCGACGAGGCCCTGCGCGCCGAGTCGGCGGCCTGAGACCCGGTCCCCGCCACCGCGTCGAGGGCCCGGGTGGCGGGCCCCGGCGGGCGTGAGATGCTGACTGCCGCAATCGGCAGGCCGGCTGGGGGGCTGGGAGGGACGGAACGGTGGCACAGGAGCCCTTCGGAGACGCCCATGCCCAGCAGCAGCCGTGGTACCCCCAGGGCGGCCAGGACTGGCAGGGCTACGACGACCCGCAGCAGCAGGCTGCGCAGTGGCAGCAGCCCGAGCCGTCCGGGCAGTGGCAGTACGAGCAGGTCCCTCACGAGCAGCAGGGCGGCTACGCGCAGACGGGGTACGTCGAGGGCGGCTACTTCCAGGGCCAGGGCTTCCCGGGCCACGGCTACCAGGAGCAGGGCCAGGCGCACGGGTCGCACGGGTCCTACGGGTCGTACGGCGGGCAGGAGCAGTACCAGCCGTACCAGCAGCAGTACCCGGACCACGGGCAGCAGCCGTACACCGCGTACGCCGCGCAGGCCCAGTCGGTGGAGGAGGGGCTCTACGTCCCGGCGGGGGCCGAGTACTCGGCCGACGGCTACGTGCGGATCGAGGAGTCGCCGGCGGAGCCCGAGCCGGCCGTCGAGGAGTCCCCGGCGGGGGCAGCGGCCTCGGTGGCGGCTCCTGCCGCGCCCGCCGAGCCCGGCGCGCGCTCGCGGGCCGCTCGGCGGGGCGGTCGCGGTGGTGACGGCGGTTCCGGTCCCACCTCTCCTCCTTCTCCTTCCTCTCCCTCTTCCTCTTCCTCTTCCCCCTCCTCTTCCTCGTTGGCGGACAAGGTCCGGGCCGCGGTCCTGACCGGGGAGCACGTGCCCAGCCGGCGGGCCCTGCTGGTGCGGGCCGGCGCCGGGGTGGCCGCGCTCGGAGTGCTGATAACGGCGGCGCTGACGGTCGGTGCCGAGGGCGGCGGCAGCGCGTCCGCGTCCAGTGGCGGTGAGCCCGGCTTCGCGGTGGCGCACACCAGGATCTGGTCGGCGCAGCCCGCGGCCGCGCAGCAGACGGGCGACGACACGCTGGTCGGCAGCTGGCTGCTGACCGAAGCGGTGGTCCGCGCCGACGGCTCCGGCGTGCACGCGTACGACCGGGCGACGGGGAAGCCGACCTGGTCGGTCGAGCCCCCGGCGGCCGGGGCCGTGCCGTGCGGCCTCTCGGCGAGCGTGAACCAGGCCGGGCTGGGCGCGGCCCTGTTCCGGCCGCAGGCGGACCCGAAGAGCCCCTGCACCCTGGTCGCCGCCGTGGACACCAAGACCGGCAAGATCGCCTGGAGCAAGAGCCTCTCGGATGCCAAGGACGCCTACTCGGCGCGGATCGGCGTCACCGACGACATGGTGATCGCGGTCGGCGACGACCGGGCGGCGGCCTGGGCGGCCGCCGACGGCAAGGACGTCTGGCAGTACACCGGGCAGGGCAAGTTCTGCACGCTGTCCGGCGGCGTCAGCGGCAAGACCGTGCTGGTCGCCTCCTCCTGCGCCGACTCGACGCCCGCCGACCAGGCCGTCGCGCTGAAGGCGGCGGACGGCAAGGTCAGCTGGTGGCGGGGCCTGAACAACCAGCCGAAGACGGTGACGGTGCTCTCCGCCGAACCGGCCGTGGTGCTCACCACCGGCGGGAAGCCCGAGGACGACCGGGTGTTCGCCTGGGGCTCCGCCGGTGACCCGGCCGTCGAGATCCCGGTGGTCACCGACGGCGGCCGGTTGAACGTCACCCACGGAACGTTTTCGGCCACGCCCGAGGTGTTCTTCGAGGGCCGCACGATGGTCGCCGCGATGACCCCGGCGAACGGCGGCGGGCCGGTGTCCGCGGTCGGCTACGACCTGGACACCGGCAAGCAGCGCTGGAAGACGCCGACCGCCGCCAAGGGCACCTCCCGGGCGGTCGGCATCGACGGCGGCTCGCTGGTGCTGGCCGCCGACGAACGCCGCGACCAGCCGGCCCGCCTCGGCCGCTTCCCGCTGGCGGGCGGCCAGGAGGCGGTCGGCGGGAACTTCCCGCCCGGCACCGGCTCGTTGCTGCTCTCCGGGCGGGTGCTGATCGGCGGCGGACAGGTGGTCGTGGTGCCGGAGCACGCTGCCAACTACGGCACGGCGGCGGGGTACCAGGCGAAGGGCTGAGGCCGGACCGGGCCCGGAACCCGGTTCCGGGCCGGCGCCCGGCTCCCCGTCAGGCCGCCGTGACGGGCTGCCCCGGCACGGCCGGCAGCCAGTCGGCGAGCTCCCGGGCCTCCGAACCGCGCAGCCCGAGCGCGAGCATCAAGGTGGCCTGCGGGGTCGGTACGAACGGCCGCCGCAGCAGTTTCATCCCGGCCTGCTCCGGCGTCCGGTCGGCCTTGCGCTGGTTGTCCTCCGCGCACGCGGCCACGGTGTTCATCCAGCTGTCCTCCCCACCGCGCGACCTGGGCTGGAGGTGGTCCACCGTGGTGGCCCGGCGCCCGCAGTACGCGCACAGGTGCTGGTCCCGGGCCAGGACACCCCGCCTCGACCACGGGGCCTGTTGTCGGAACGGCACTCTCACGTACCTCTGCAGCCTGATCACCCGTGGCACCGGGACGGCCACGCCCGTCCCCCGGATCGACCGCAGCGGGTGCGCCTGCTCCACCACCGCCTTGTCCTGGAGCACCAGGACGACGGCGCGCTGGAGCGACACCGTCGTCAGGGGCTCGTAGCTCGCGTTCAGAACCAGCGTGTTGCGCACTCGGCACACCCTTCCCACGGGCGTGCCACGGCGGCACGACCGTCTCCACACACGTCACTGCCGCCGCACGGCGGTGACCCCACTCTGAATGGGCCCGCAGCCGACGAACAACGGAATTTCCGGTGTCGAGGAGGAACGCGGGGGAGCGGGTCCGTCGACCGGACCCGGTGCCTCGGGGGAAACTCGCTGGCCGGAACCGCGTAGGCTCTATCAGGCTGGAGTCGTACCGACCCCGGGGCCCGACCGAACCGGGCCGACAGCGGGCGGGCGCCCGATCGAAGGAGAAGCGTGACCGTGACGGACATCGTCGACGAGCTGCGGTGGCGTGGGCTGATCGCCCTGTCCACCGACGAGGACGCACTGCGCAAGGCGTTCGCGGACGGCCCGGTCACGTTCTATTGCGGCTTCGACCCGACGGCCCCCAGCCTGCACCTCGGCAACCTGGTGCAGATCCTCACCATGCGCCGCATCCAGCAGGCGGGGAACCTCCCGCTCGGCCTGGTCGGCGGCGCCACGGGCCTGATCGGGGACCCGAAGCCCACCGCCGAGCGCGTGCTCAACGACCCCGAGACGGTGGCCGGCTGGGTCGAGCGCCTGCGCGGCCAGATCTCGCGGTTCCTCGACTTCGAGGGCCCGTACGCGGCGCGCATGGTGAACAACCTGGACTGGACCTCCGGGATGTCGGCCATCAGTCTGCTGCGCGACGTCGGCAAGTACTTCCGCGTCAACAACATGATCGCCAAGGAGGCCGTCGCCCGCCGGCTCAACTCCGACGCGGGCATCAGCTACACCGAGTTCAGCTACCAGATCCTCCAGGGCATGGACTACCTGGAGCTGAACCGCCGCTACGCCTGCACCCTGCAGACCGGCGGCAGCGACCAGTGGGGCAACCTCACCGCCGGCACGGACCTCATCCGCAAGGCCGACGGCAAGTCCGTGCACGCGCTGGCCACGCCGCTGATCGTCAAGGCGGACGGCACCAAGTTCGGAAAGACGGAGTCCGGCACGGTCTGGCTCGACCCCGAGCTCACCACCCCGTACGCCTTCTACCAGTTCTGGCTGAACGCGGACGACCGGGACGTCTCCAACTTCCTGCGGATCTTCAGCTTCCGCTCGAAGGAGGAGATCGAGGAGCTGGAGCGCGAGACCGCCGAGCGCCCCGCCGCCCGCCTCGCCCAGCGCGCGCTGGCCGAGGAGCTCACCACGATGGTGCACGGGGCCGAGCAGTACGAGCGTGCGGTCGCCGCGTCCAAGGCGCTGTTCGGCCAGGGGGACCTGGCCGACCTGGAGGCCCCGACCCTGGCCGCGGCCCTCGCCGAGGTGCCGAAGGCCGACGTCACCGAACTCCAGCCGGTGGTCGACCTGTTGGTGGCCGTCGGCCTGGCGCCGAGCCGCTCGGCCGCCCGCCGGACGATCAAGGAGGGCGGTGCCTACCTCAACAACGTCAAGGTGACGGACGAGGAGACCGTGCCCACCGAGGCCGACCTGCTGCACGGCCGCTGGCTGGTGCTGCGCCGTGGCAAGCGCAACCTGGCGGCGGCGGAGCTGGTCGCGGCCGGCTGACCGGTCCGCCGACCTGTCAGTTGATCTACTGGCTGAAAGAACACCCGCTCTGAGCTGCGGCTTCGAGCCCCGAGGGCCGGATCTGGACAGATCCGGCCCTCGACGTTTGACGATGTCCTCCAGGTGGCCTAGTGTTGAACGAGTCGCTGGAGCGGCCACCCCACTCAGCAAGACCCACCCTCACACCTCGAAGCCCATTCGCTTGGGTCCGTCGGCGTTGCCGTCATCGGGTGTGAGTGTGAATTCCGATTGACCATCGGAATGCGCTAATGTGGTGGACGTCGCGGAAAGCGGCCCCGACCAGTTCGGGAAATCGGATGAATGAAACTCCGGAAAACGGAGCGGAAAACATCTGATAAGCTGGAAACACGAAAGAACGAAGCGCCCGGAGGGCCCGCTGGAAGGCGGTCC
>NZ_JBIWPL010000040.1:0-450 GCF_044768255.1 Kitasatospora sp. NPDC101157
GGGGGGGTGGGTCGCGCGCCCCGGGGGGGGGGGGGGGGGTGGGGGGGGGGGGGTGGGGGGGGCGCGGGGGGCGGGGCCCCGCGCGCCCACGGGGTGGGGGCGGGCACGGGTACGGCCCCGGCGCGGGGGCGGCGGGGCCGTGGGGTCAGGCGACGATGTGCCAGGAGGTGGTGGGTGTGGGGGGTTTGAGGGAGACGTCGTGCCAGCGGACTCTGCGGGGGGCGGGTCGGGGTCTGGTGGCGGGTTGGGCTCCCCGGTGGTTAAGGAGAAGGAGGGTGAGGGTGGCGATCTCCTCGGGGGTGAGGTCGGTGCGGTCGGTGCGGAAGAGGGGGGTGCGGTGGGGCATTCCGGGGCCTCCGGGTGTGGGAACCCCGACGGGCCCCCCCCCGGGGGGGGGGGGGGGGGGGGGGGGGGGGGGGGGGGGGGGGGGAGGCCTGGGTTAAAACGGGG
>NZ_JBIWPL010000040.1:460-54169 GCF_044768255.1 Kitasatospora sp. NPDC101157
GGGGGGGGGGGGGGGGGGGGGGGCGGCCCCCGGGGGGGGGGGGGGGGGGCCGGGGGGGCCGGGGGGGGGGGCCCCCCCCCCCCCCCCCGGGGGGGGGGGGGGGGCCGGCGAGGGGGTGGGGAGAGGGGGCGGATCAGGCGTGCTTGACCAGGAGGAGGCGGTGCATGGGGGTGTCGAGCAGGGCGACGCGGCGCAGGCCGGCGTCGGCGAGCCACTGGTCGTAGTCCTGGACGGTGAAGGCGTCGCCACCGCCGGTGGCGAGCATGGAGGCGGCGAAGAGGCGGAAGAAGCGGTTCTGGGTGTTGCCGTCGGTGCTGTCCTCGTCGACGATGTGGTCGGCGATGGCGATCACGCCGTCCTCGGTGAGGGCCTTGGCGGAGCGGAGGAGGAGCTCGCGGGCGGACTCCGGGGTCTGCAGGTGGAAGATGTTGACGAAGAGGGCGACGTCGACACCGGTGCCCCAGTCGTCGGCCCAGAAGTCGACGACCTCGGGGCTGAAGCGGTCGGCCACGCCGAGGCGGTGGGCCTGGGCGTTGGCGATCGGGATGATCCGCTCGGCGTCCAGGGCGCGGGCGTTGAGGCCGCTGAACTCCTGGAGGAGGAGCTGGCTGTAGATGCCGGTGCCGCAGCCGACGTCCAGCAGAGTGCGGCCGGTGCCGTCGGTCCAGCCCTGCTCGCGCAGGGCCGTGGCGAGGGTGGAGGCGATCGGCGGGGCCCAGAAGTTGATGCCGCGGACGAGGGAGGTGTAGTCCTCCTCGGAGATCTGGTTGAGCTGCTGGGAGCCCTCGGAGTTGCGGGCGCCGGTGCGGACGTTGGTGGCGAGGTTGCGCCAGGCGTTCCAGGCGACGTTGCGGTCGTGCCGGATCTTGCCGACCAGGCTGTACAGGCCCTCGGGGGCGAATATGTCGTGCATCTCCGGGGGCAGGGTGTAGACGGCCTGGCCGTCCGCCGCGCGGCTGCGCTCGACCACGTCGTAGGCGGCCAGGCCGTCGAGCAGGACGCGGGTGGCGCGCAGGTCGGTGCCGAGCTTGCTGGACAGCTCGCCGGCGGTGGCCGGGCCGCTGATCAGGGCGGTGAAGGCGCCGAGGTCGTGGGCGGCCTCGATGACGCCGGTGGCCCAGATGCCGATGAGGTGCTCGTACATCCGGTGGGCGGCGTTGACGCCGGTGCCGCGGCCGGGGAGCAGCTCGGTGTCGACGAGCGGGGTGTGGTTGTCGAAGGTGCGCACGGCGGGAATGGTCATGGTCGTTTCTCCTAGTCGAAGTTGACGGCACGTCTGGTGCGTCGGATCACAGGACGATGCCGCCGTCGATCTGCAGGACCGAGCCGGTGAAGTAGGCGGACTGCGGGCCCGCCAGGAAGGCGACCGAGTCGGCCACCTCGTCCGCCGTGCCGAACCGGCCGAGCGGGATGTTCTTGAGGGCCTCGGTGCGCTGGGCGTCGGTGAGCACCGAGGTCATGTCGGTCTCGATCATGCCAGGGGCCACCGCGTTGACCCGGACGCCGTAGCGGCCGACCTCCTTGGCCAGGGCGCGGGTGAGCGCGATGATGCCGGCCTTGGAGGCCGCGTAGTTGCTCTGGCCGGGGTTCCCGTAGACACCGGAGACCGAGGAGAGCGTGATGATCGAGCCCGCGCGGCGCTTGACCATCGGGAAGGCCACCGCACGGCAGACGTTGGCGGTGCCGGTGAGGTTGGTGTCGGTGACGGCCCGCCAGTCCTCGTCGGCCATCAGGAGGAGCGGCTTGTCGCGGGTGATCCCGGCGCTGGCGACGGCGACGGTGATCGGGCCGAGTTCCTGCTCGGTGCGGGCGACCCAGGCGCGGACGGCGGGGGCGTCGGTGACGTCCACCCGTTCGGCCAGGGCGCCCACGCCGAGGGCGTCGAGCTCCTTGGTGAGGAGGTCGGCGGCCTGCTGGTCGGACTGGTAGCAGAAGCTGATCGCGTAGCCCTCGGCGGCCAGCCGCAGGGCGGCCGCCTTGCCGATGCCGCGGGAGCCGCCGCTGATCAGGGCGGTGCCGGGGGCGCTCATCGGTCACCGCCGGTGAGGCGCAGGACGGCGCAGGCGGCCAGGCCCTGGTGGTCCAGCGAGGCGATCACGGCGACCCGGCCGGTAGCGGTGGGGTCGTTCTCGGCCAGGGACAGCACGGTGGTGAGGGAGAAGACGGTCCCGGCGGAGCCGGTGTCGCCGAGCAGGGCGGGGACCCGGTCGACGGCCTCGGCGCCGACCAGCTCGGCGAGCCGGTCGCGGGCCGGCTGCCCGGTGACGGCCGCGGCCCAGACCTCGTCGGGGGTCGCGCCGGCCTGGTCGAGGGCCTCGCGGACGACGTCGGCGAGGGCCTGTGCCGGGTCGTCGTCGAGGTCCAGCCGGACGTCCAGGGAGAGCAGTTCGGCCAGTACCCGGCGGCCGGGCGGCAGCGTCCTGGCGGTCTCCATCAGCAGGACGACGCTGCCCTCGCCGAGGGGCTGCGCGGTGTCGCCGGCCAGCCACTCGCGGGTGGTCGACTGCTCCTCCACCGCGCCGACCACGGCGCGTTCGGCGCGGTCGGCCGCCAGCAGGCGGCGGGCGTAGCCGAGGGCGAGCAGGCCACCCGCGGCGCCTCCGGCCAGGGTGGTGTTGGGGCCCTTGAGGTCGAAGCGGATGGCGGTGGCCGCGGCCGGTCCGTTCATCAGCACGTTCGGCATCAGCTGGGCCGGCACGTCGTAGGGCTTGTCGCCCTCGAAGGAGG
The DNA here is from genome assembly GCF_044768255.1 of Kitasatospora sp. NPDC101157. Taxonomy (NCBI): domain Bacteria; kingdom Bacillati; phylum Actinomycetota; class Actinomycetes; order Kitasatosporales; family Streptomycetaceae; genus Kitasatospora; species Kitasatospora sp. NPDC101157. The sequence goes on from NZ_JBIWPL010000040.1 coordinate 3,188, forward strand.
CCCGGCTGAACCCGGCGGAGCTGTGGGCGCTGCCGAGGGTGGTGCCGAGGACGAGGGCGGTGCCGCCGCCGGTGGCGATCGGGCTCTGCGCGGCCTCGGCCTCGTCGAGCAGCTCGCGGACGGCGGTGACGGCCAGGCCGGTGGCCCGGTCGAAGGTACGGGTGCCGGCCTTGCCGAGCACCTTGCGGGTGTCGAAGTCGGGCACCTCGTGGGCCGGCTCCCCCCGGCCGACCCCGGCCGCGAACGCGTCGCGGCCGAGGCCGAACGGGGAGACGGCGGACCACGCGGTGATCAGCGGCGCATCCCGGTGGATGGTGCTGGGACTCATGCGCCCGCCTCGCTGTGCTCGGCGAGGGCATTCGCCCACGCGCTCCTCTTGATGATTCGCTCGCTGCGCTCGCTCATGCGCCCGCCTCGCTGTGCTCGGCGAGGGCATTCGCCCGCGCGCTCCTCTTGATGACTCGCTCGCTCATCGGCTGTGCTCCTCGTCGTGGCGCCCCAGGACGACGGAGGCGTTGTTGCCGCCGAAGGCCAGGCCGTTGTTGACCACCACCCGGAGGTCCGCGGGGACGGAGTGGTTGGGCACGCAGTCGATCTGGCACTGGGGGTCGGTGGTGCGGTGGTTGACCGTGGGCGGGATGAACCCGTGGGCCAGCGCGAGCGCCGAGGCGGCCGCGCCGAGCGCGCTCGCCGCGCCCATCGAGTGGCCGAGCATCGCCTTGAGGGCGACGGTGCGCGGCGGGGTGTCGCCGAAGACCTCGCGGATGGCGCGGGTCTCGGTGATGTCGTTGGTGGGGGTGCCGGTGCCGTGGGCGGAGACCAGGTCCACCTCGTTCGCCTTGACCCCGGCGTCGGCGAGCGCCAGCTCCATGCAGCGGGCGACGCTGGCCTGGTCGGGTGCGGTCGGGTGGTGGGCGTCGCAGTTGAGCCCGTAGCCGAGCAGCTCGGCGTAGATGCGGGCGCCGCGGCGCCGGGCGGACTCCAGGGTCTCCAGGACGAGGACCCCCGCGCCCTCGGCCGTGAGCAGTCCCTCCCGGTCGGCGTCGAACGGACGGCAGAAGTCGGAGGAGACCAGGCCGAGCCGGCTGAACCCGGCGAAGGTGCGGCGGCAGATCGCGTCCGCGCCGCCGACGACGGCGATGTCCGCCTCGCCGCCGCGGACGGCGTCGAAGCCGTCGCCGATCGCGTAGTTGCCGGCCGCGCAGGCGGTCCCCAGGACGGTCGGGACCGCCCGGGGGAGCCGGAGCTCCCGGGCGATGGCCAGGGCCAGCTGGTGGGACGGCAGTCGACCGGCCATCAGCTGGTCCGCCGGGTGGTCCGGTCCCTTCCCCACCGACTCGGCCATCATCTTGTCGAGTTCGGCGGCCTCGCCGTCGGTGGTGCCGACGGTGACCTGGGCGCGCAGCCCGGCGAGCTCCTGCTCGCCGAGGCCGGCGTCCTGGACGGCCATCCGGGCCGCCGCGACGGCGAACTGGGTGGCGCGGCCGAGCTGTTCGACCGGGAGGTGGTGGATCCACTTCTCCGGCTCGAAGCCGTCGACCTCGTGGCCGAAGGTCCGCAGGAAGCCGGTGGTGTCGAAGCTGGTGATCGGCCCGGCGCCGCAGCGGCCTTCGCGCAGGGCCGAGGTGAACTCCTCGACGCCGTTGCCGATGCTCGACAGGACGCCGATGCCGGTCACCACCACGCGCTGGGGCTCGGTCATCGCGCGTTCGCCCGGGACAGGACCTCCAGCACGGCGGACAGGTTGACCATGTTGGCCAGCTCCTCCTGCGGGATGGTGACGTTGAACTCCTTCTCCAGGCGGGCGAGGACCTCGATGGCGTTCAGCGAGTCGGCGCCGTAGTGGTCGATGAAGTGGTCGGTCAGGGTCAGCTCCTCGACTTCGAGGTCGAGGCAGTCGGCGACGATCTCGCGGACCTTGGCCTCGTCGATGGCGACAGCGCTCATGGTGTGCTCCTCAGTGGTGTTGGGTGGGTGGTGCTCAGGCGGTTGCGTCGATCAGGCTCTGCGGCCGCAGGTCGGTCCAGGTGCGCTCGATGTGGTCGAGCGCCTCCTGCCGGGTGCTCGCGCCCTTCACGGTCCGCCAGCCGGCCGGGACCTCGGCGAAGGCGGGCCACAGGCTGTGCTGGTTCTCGTGGTTGGCGAGCACGATGAAGGTGCCCTGCTCGTCGTCGAACGGGTTGCTCATGATTCTGGTCCTTTCGGAATTCCCGGGAATTGGCTTCTCGCCGGGCGCGGCGGCCCCGGGGCGGAATTGTCCGGGGCGGTCGCCGCCTGTTTTCAGTCCGACTTTCGCAGGGTGGCCGACAGGGTCTTTCCGATGAATGCGGCCGGGGCCGGTTCGAGCATCGAGTCGTGGTCGCTGTCGACCGGGTGCCGGAATATCCGGCCGGTCACGTGCTCCCGCCAGGACTCCTCGTCCGGGTCGCCCGGGGCGACGCCGCGGGTGGCCGCGAACAGGAGCAGGTCGCCCTGGTAGCGGCCGGGGCGGTGGGCCTCGCCCAGCAGGCTGTGGGTGCGGATCACCCCGAGCAGCCTGGTCAGCTCGGTCTCGTCCAGCTCCGCGAGCGCGTTGCCGGCCTCGGCGAGGCGCTCGCGGGCGGCGCCCGGGTCGACCGGGCCCTCGCCGGGGAGGCCGGCCCGCTGGAGCAGTTCGGCCAGGACGGCCCGGTCGTCCGGCACGTCCTCGGCGGGCGAGCCGCTGCCGGGGTAGCCGTCCAGGTCGGCGAGCAGTTCGACCTGTTCGCCGCGGGCCTGCAGCTGGACCGCGATCTCGTGGGCGACGAGCCCTCCGAACGACCAGCCGAGAATACGATAGGGCCCCTGCGGCTGGATTTCCAGCATTTCGCCGAGGTATTTTCCGGCGATTTCCCGGACGGACTCCGGGAGCTTTTCCGGGGAGCGCACGCCGCCCGACTGGAAAGCGTACACGGGAATGTCCGCGTCAATTTCCGCGGCGAGGGTCAGGAAGGGCCAGCCGAGCCCGACCGCGCCGTGCACGCAGAACAGCGGACGGCGGGTGCCGGTCGGCCGGATCGCCAGGACGGGCGCGAACGGGTCCTCCGGCACGCCGGTGCCCTCGGCGGTGCCGGCCACCAGGGCCAGCCCGGCCACGGTGCGGTGCGCGAAGACGTCGGCCGGGGTGAGCTCCAGCCCGGCCGCGCGGGCCCGGCTGACCAGCTGGATGGACTTCAGGCTGTCGCCGCCCAGCTCGAAGAAGCCGTCCTCGGCACCGACCCGGTCCAGGCCGAGCACCTCGGCGAACACCCGGCTGAGCGCGAGCTCCACCGGTCCGCTGGGCGCGCGGCCGTCCGATCGGGCCACCGCCCGGTCGTCGGCCCCCGGTGCGGGCAGCGCCTTGCGGTCCACCTTGCCGTTCGGGGTGAGCGGCAGGGCCTCCAGCGGGACGTACGCGGCCGGGAGCATGTACTCCGGCAGTACGGCCGCCACGTGGGCGCGCAGCGCCGCGGGTTCGGGCCGCTCGGGGCCGGCGGGCACCAGGTAGGCGACCAGCCGGCGCTCGCCGGGGGAGTCCTCCCGGTCGGTCACCGAGGCGCGTTCGACCAGCGGATGGTCCGTCAGCACCGCCTCGACCTCGCCGAGTTCGATCCGGAAGCCGCGGATCTTCACCTGGTGGTCGACCCGGCCGAGGTAGTCGATCGAGCCGTCCGGCCGCCAGCGGGCGAGGTCCCCGGTGCGGTACATCCGCGAGCCGGGCGGCCCGTACGGGTCGGCGGTGAAGCGTTCGGCGGTCAGGCCGGGGCGGTCCAGGTAGCCCCGGGCGAGGCCTGCGCCGGCCAGGTAGAGCTCGCCGACCACGCCCGGCGGCACCGGGCGCAGCTCGGAGTCCAGCAGCAGGGCCTGGTTGCCGGCCAGCGGGCGGCCGATCGGCGGGGTGCCGGTGTGGTCGGGCGCCAGGTCGACGCCGACCGAGTAGATGGTGGTCTCGGTCGGGCCGTACAGGTTGCTGACCTTCGCCGCGGCGCCGGTCAGCGCCGCCGCCAGGGCCGGGCTGAGGGCCTCGCCGCCGGTCATCACGTGCACCCCGGCCAGCGCGTCGGGCCGGGCGGTGACCAGCGCGTGCCACAGCGTCGGGGTGGCCTGCATGACGTCCGCCCCGGTGGCGAGGGTCAGCTCGGCCAGCAGCTCCGGGTCGCGGACGGTGTCGTGCGGGGCGAGCACCAGCCGGGCGCCGCTGAGCAGCGGGCCGAACAGCTCCAGGTTGGCGATGTCGAACCCGAAGGTCGTGACGGCCAGCAGGGTGCGCCCGGGGGCCAGGCCGACCCGCTCGGTGAGGTCGTACAGGTGGTTGACCAGGGCTCCGCGCGGGACCACGACGCCCTTGGGGCGGCCGGTGGAGCCCGAGGTGTAGATGACGTACCCGCTGTGCTCGGGCCTTACCGGCGCGGCCAGTTCGGCCGGGCGCAGGTGGTCCGCGGCCTGGCCGTCGACCAGCGCTCGGGTGGCCGGGTCGTCCAGCAGCAGGAGTCGGCCGTTGTCGAGGCCGGGGACGGCCGCGGCCACCCCGGTCAGGGTCACGGTCAGTACCGGCCGGGCGTCCTTGGCCATCCCGGCGATCCGGTCGGCCGGGTAGGACGGGTCGATCGGCAGGTAGGCGGCCCCGGACTTGACCGCCGCGAGGGCGGCCACCACCAGGTCGACCGAGCGCGGCAGCGCGATCGCCACGAGCCGGTCCGGCGCCGCGCCCTGGTCGACCAGGACGCGGGCGAGCCGGTTGGCCCGGCGGTGCAGCTCGGCGAAGTCGAGCCGCTGGTCGGCGTGTTCGAGCGCGGTCGCGTCCGGGTGGGCGTCCGCGGTGGCCTCCAGCAGGGCGGCGAGCGGCTGCCCGTCGCCCCGGGCGGGGGCGCCGGCCCCGAGGGCCAGCAGCTCCTCCTGCTCGCCGGGCAGCAGCACCGGGGCGGTGCCGATCGGCCGGTCCGGCTGGTCGACCAGGACGCCCAGCAGGTGCACCAGCCGGTCGGCGAGCCGCTGGGCGCCGGCCGCGCTGAACAGGTCGGTGCTGTACTCCAGCCGCCCCTCCAGCCCGCCGGGGCCGTCCGGTCCGGAGACCTCGGCGAGTTCGAAGCAGAGGTCGAGCCGGGCCACGCCCAGCTCGGCAGCGCCCGCCTCGGCGGTGATCCCGGGCAGCTCCAGCCGGGCGGAGGCGTTGTTGTGCAGCGCCAGCAGGGTCTGGAACAGCGGGTTGCGGGCCGGGGCGCGCTCGGGGCCGAGGGCGTCGACCAGCTTCTCGAACGGCAGGTCCTGGTGGGCGTACGCGGCCAGGTCGGTGGCCTTGACCCGGTCCAGCAGTTCGCGGAAGGTCGGCGCGCCGGACAGGTCGGTGCGCAGCACCAGGGTGTTGACGAACATGCCGACCAGGTCGTCCAGCGCGTCGTCGGTGCGACCGGCGATCGGGGTGCCGAGCGGGATGTCCTCGCCCGCGCCGAGCTTGCCGTACAGGGTGGCCAGAGCGGCCTGGAGCACCATGAACAGGCTCGCCCCGCTCTGCCGGGCCAGCGCGACCGCCCGGTGGTGCAGTTCGGCCGGGACGGCGAAGCGGACGCTGTCGCCGCGGTAGCCGGCGGTGGCCCGCCGGGGGCTCTCCACCGGCAGCTGCAGCTCCTCCGGCAGACCGGCCAACTGCTCCTTCCAGTAGGTGATCTGGCGCGCGATGACGGACTCCTGGTCGCCCTCCTCGCCGAGCAGCTCGCGCTGCCAGAGCGCGTAGTCGGCGTACTGCACGGGCAGCGGCGTCCAGGCGGGCGCGCGGCCGGCCAGCCGGGCGGCGTAGGCGGTGGAGAGGTCGCGGGCGAGCGGGCCGTTGGACCAGCCGTCACCGGCGATGTGGTGGATCACCACGACCAGCAGGTGGTCCTCCGGGCCGGCCGCGAGCAGCGTGGCCCGGATCGGCGGCCGGTTCGCCAGGTCGAAGCTGCCGGTGGCGAACTCCTCCGCGGCAGAGGTGAGTTCGGACTCGTCGAGCTCGCGGACCGGCAGTCCGACGGCGGCCTGCTCGACCGGCAGGACCTGCTGGTACGGCAGTCCGTCGCGGTCCGGGAAGACGGTGCGCAGGCTCTCGTGCCGCTCGACCACGTCGGTCAGCGCGGCGGTCAGCGCCGCACGGTCCAGCGGGCCGCGCAGCCGCAGCGTCCAGGGCAGGTTGTAGGTGGCGGACGGGCCCTCCAGCCGGTCCAGGAACCAGAGCCGCTGCTGGGCGTAGGACAGCGGCAGCAGCTCCGGGCGCTCCCCGGCGGTCAGCGCGGGGCGGTCGGCGTCCTGGGTGAGCCGCCCGGCCAGCGCGGCCACGGTGGGCGCGTCGAACAGGGCGCGGATCGGCAGTTCGGCGCCGAGCAGCGTGCGCACCCGGCTGACCAGCCGGGTGGCGAGCAGCGAGTGGCCGCCGAGCTGGAAGAAGTCCTCGTCGATGCCGACCTTCGGAAGGTCCAGCACCTCGGCGAAGGCGGCGCACAGCACCTCCTCCTGCGGCGTCCGCGGGCCCCGGCCGGACGACGCGGCGAGGTCGACCTCGGGCAGCGCCTTGCGGTCCACCTTGCCGTTGGGGGTCAGCGGCAGGGCGTCCAGCACCACCAGGGCGGAGGGCACCATGTACTCGGGCAGGATCGCGGCGGCCGCCGCCCGGCCCCAGGCCGGGTCGAGGTCGCCGGTGACGTAGCCGACCAGCCGGGCGTCGCCGGCCCCGCCGTGGCGGACCACCACCACCGCGTCGCCGATCCGCTCGATCGAGCGCAGCGCGGCCTCGACCTCGCCGGGCTCGATCCGGTGGCCGCGGATCTTGACCTGGTGGTCGACCCGCTCCAGGAACTCCAGCTGGCCGTCCGGCCGGCGGATCACCCGGTCGCCGGTGCGGTACATCCGGGCGCCCGGCAGCGGGCTGAACGGGTCGGCGACGAACACCGAGGCGGTGCGGCCGGGCTGGTCCAGGTAGCCGCGGCCGACGCCGCGCCCGCCCACGTACAGCTCGCCGGGGACGCCGTCCGGCACCGGGCGCAGCGCGTCGTCCAGGACGTACAGTCCGGTGCCGCGCACCGCCCGGCCGATCGGGGCGCGCACCGAGTCCAGCTCCGCGGGGGAGCCGATCACGGCGTGCGTCACGTCGTCCGAGCACTCGGTCGGGCCGTACGCGTTGACCAGCGGGATCGCCGGGTAGCGGGCGAACCAGCGGTGGGCCAGATCGGCGGGCAGTGCCTCGCCGGTGACCACCAGCTTGCGCAGGCCGTCCAGCACGGGCGGCTCGGCGCCGTCGTCCCAGCTGTCCAGGGCGGCCCGGAGCAGCGAGGGGACGACCTCCAGCACGGTGACGCCCTCGGGGGCGACCAGGCCGAAGAGCGCCTGCGGGTCGGCGGCGAGCTCCCGGCCGGTGACCCGCAGCCGTCCGCCGACGACCAGTGCGGAGAGCATCTGCCAGACCGAGATGTCGAAGGTGACCGGGGCGTTGTGGACCAGCACGGTCCGCCCGTCCAGCTCCAGGTCGTCGATCTTGGCGAACAGGTGGTTGACCATGCCCGCCCGGTGCACCATGGCGCCCTTGGGGCGGCCGGTGGAGCCCGAGGTGAAGATGACGTACGCCAGGTCGTCGCCGGCGCCGCGCGGGGCCGGAGGCTCCTCGGCGACGGCCGTGCCCAGCTCCAGCACCGGGACGTCCAGCCCGGCCCCGGCCAGCAGCTCGGCGGCCGTGGCGCGCTCGTCCGGGCCGACCAGCAGGGCGCTGACGTGCGCCTCGGCGGCCAGCACGGCACCGCGCCTGACCGGCGCGGCGACGTCCAGCGGCAGCCAGGCCGCGCCCGCGCCGAGCACGCCGAGGACGGCGGTGACGAAGCCGCAGCCGGGCCGGGCCAGCACGCCGACCGGTCCGGTCCCGGCGCCCGCGTCGAGCAGCGCCCGGGACACGGCGCCGGCCCGGCCGGCCAGCTCGCGGTAGGTCAGCCGCTCCGTGCCGTCGGAGACGGCGACGGCGTCCGGGACGGTGCGGGCGAACTCCTGGACCCGCGCCACCACGTCCGTCCAGGGGTCGGTCTCGGCCGGCTCCGGGGCGGTGACGGCCAGCCGGCTGCGCTCGCCGGGCAGCAGCAGGTCCAGCTGCCCGAGCGGGCGGTCCGGCTCGGCCTGGGCGGTGCGCAGCACGTGCAGCAGCCGCTCGGCGACGACGGCGGCCTCGGCCGGGGTGAACCGGGCGGTGTCGTAGCCGACCTGGAGCCGCAGCCGCTCGCCGGGCAGGGCCATCAGGCTGAGCGGGTAGTGGTTGGCGTCGCCGGCCCGCAGGCCGGTCAGCCGCAGCCCGGCGACCTCGCCGGCCAGCGCCTTCGGGTCGAGCGGGTAGTTCTCGAAGACCAGCACGCTGTCGAAGAGGTCGCCGACCCCGGCCAGGCGCTGGATGGTGTTGAGGCCCAGGTGCTGGTGCGGCAGCAGGACGGACTGGCGGTCCTGCAGGGCGGACAGCAGCTCGGTGAAGCTCTGCGCCGGGTTCAGGTCGACCCGCACCGGGAGGGTGTTGATGAACAGCCCGACCATGCCCTCGACCCCGGGCAGCTCCGGGGGGCGGCCCGAGACGGTGCCGCCGAAGACGATGTCGCGCAGTCCGGTCAGGGTGCCCAGCACGGTGGCCCAGGCGCCCTGCACCACGGTGTTGACGGTCAGGCCGCGGCTGCGGGCCCAGCCGGTGAGCGCGGCGAACTCCCGTTCGTCCAGCTCGACGGCGTGCTCACCGGGCATGCCGCGCCGGGCGGACTCGCCGCCGGCGGTCGCGCCGGACAGCCGGGTGGGCTCGGTGAAGCCGTCGAGCGCGGCCGTCCAGGCCGCCTCGGCCGCCGCCTTGTCCTGCCGGGCCAGGTGGGCCAGGTAGGACTTGTACGGGGCGGGGCGCGGCAGCGAGACACCGCGGTCGGCGTAGCAGGCGAACAGCTCGCGCACCACGATCGGCATCGACCAGCCGTCGAAGAGGATCTGGTGGGCGGTCAGCACCAGGCGGTGCTCCCGCTCGCCGAGCCGCAGCAGGCTGAAGCGCAGCAGCGGCGGGCGGGCCAGGTCGAAGGGCCGCAGCCGGTCGTGCTCGGAAAGGGCCTCGCTCTCCCGGGCGGCGTCGGCGGCGTCCCGCAGGTCCAGCTCCCGCCAGTCGAGCGCGACCTCGCGCGGCACGACCTGCACCGGGTCGCCGTTCTTGCGGTAGCGGAAGGCCGCCCGCAGGTTGGGGTGGCGCTCCAGCAGGGCGGTGACCGCGGCGCGCAGCCGCGCCGGGGCCAGCTCTCCGGCCAGGTCCATCACCAACTGCACGGTGTAGACGTCGAGTTCCTCGCGGTGGTACTGCGCGTGGAACATCAGCCCTTCCTGCAGCGGTGCCACCGGCAGGATGTCGCTCAGATTGGAGCTCCGTCCGGGTCGTCGCCCGGCGCGGGGCTCGGCCGAGGCCGTGGTCACAGCTCGTCCCCCCAGTCGTCCATCTCGTCCTCGAATTCGTCGATCTCGTCCTGGCTGAGTGCCACCAGGTCGAGGTCGGACGGCGTCCAGCCGCCGGCGCCGGGCTCCCGGGTGTGCCGCACCAGGGCCCGCAGGGCCTGGAACCAGCTCTCGGCCAGGTCCTCGGCGTCGGCCTGCGCCAGCGCCTGGCCGGCCCAGGTCCAGCGGGCGCTGAGCCGCGGGCCGTCCGGGCCGTCCTCGGTCACCGCGTTGACGTCCAGGACGTGCGGCAGCGGCATCTCCGGATCGGCCCCGGCGGCCAGGGCGGCGGACTGCTCGGTCAGCGACCAGTCCTCGCCGGTGGGCGCGGGCATCCGGCCCAGGTAGTTGAAGCCCAGCTGCGGCCGGGCCGTCCCGGACAGCGTCTCCGCGCCGGCCAGGTACCGCAGTTGGCCCCAGCCGAGCCCGTGCGCGGGCACCATCCGCAGGTGCTCCTTGACCAGCTTGAGGCTGTGTCCGGCGGCCGGGCCGCCGGCCAGTGCCTCGGCCAGGTCCACCGGGCCGGGGTGCAGCCGCAGCGGGTAGGCGGTGGTGAACCAGCCGACCGTGCGGGACAGGTCCACGCCGGGCGCGAACTCCTCGCGCCCGTGGCCCTCCAGCTCGACCGGCACCGGCCCCTGCGGCCGTCCGGTGCGCCGCCGCCAGTCCGCGACGGCGAGGGCCAGGGCGGTCAGCAGTACGTCGTTCACCTCGGCGTGGAACGCCCCGGTGACCTCGGTGAGCAGCGCCGCCGTGGTGTCGCCGTCCAGGGTGCGGTGCAGCGTACGGGCGGTGGCGAAGGTGTCCACCGCCGGGTCGGCGGGCCGGTGGCCCAACGGGGCCTCCTCGCCGGCCGACTCGGTGCGCCACCAGTCGAGTTGGGCCTGCAGTTCGGGCGTGCCCGCGGTCCGCTCCAGCAGTCCGGACCAGTGCCGCAGCGAGGTGCCGACCGGCTGCAGCCGGACCGGCTCGCCCGCCAGGACGGACGCGTGCGCCGCGGCCAGGTCGGGCAGCAGCACCCGCCAGGACACCCCGTCCACCACCAGGTGGTGCAGGGTGAGCAGCAGCTCGCTGCCGGCGGGGTGCCACAACGCCTGGACCATGACCCCCTCGCCGGGCGCCAGCCGCTGCCGGGCGGCGACCGCTTCGGCGGGCCAGTCGGCGGCCGGGCCGTCGAGGGTCCGCAGCAGCGCCGCGGCCTCGACCGTGCCGGGCTCGGTGACCAGCAGCGACCAGTCCGGCAGCAGCCGCATCCGCAGCCCGTCGTGGTGGTCCAGCAGCGCCTGGAGGGCCGCGGTGAGCGATTCCCGGGTGGCGTCGGCCGGGGTGCGGACCAGGACGGCCTGGTGGAAGCCGTCCACCGGTCCGCCGAGTTCGCGCAGCCAGTGCCCGATCGGCAGCTGCCCCATCGGGCCGACGCCGTCCTCGGTGCCGACCGTGGCGACGCCCCCCTCGTCCCCGCCGTCGCGGGCCACCACGGCCAGCGCCGCCGGGGTCCGGTGGGTGAAGACGTCCTGCGCGGTGACCACCAGCCCGGCCGCGCGGGCCCGGCTGACCAGCTGGATGGAGACGATGCTGTCGCCGCCCAGGTCGAAGAACCCGTTGTCGGCGCCGACCTCCGGCAGTCCGAGCACCTCGGCGAAGACCGCGCAGAACGCGGCCTCCCGGGCGTCGGCCGGGGCCCGGCCGGTGGAGGCGGCGGCGTAGTCGGGCGCGGGCAGCGCCCGGCGGTCCAGCTTGCCGTTGCCGGTCAGCGGCAGGGTCTCCAGCGGGACGAACGCGGAGGGCACCAGGTAGTCGGGCAGCTCCGCCGCGAGCGCCGCCCGCAGCTCGCCGACCGGCAGGTCGGCCGGGGTCACGTAGGCGACCAGCCGCTTGTCGCCGGGGCGGTCCTCGCGGACCACCGCGGCGGCCTGCTCCACGCCGGGCCGGGCGAGCAGCGCGGTCTCGATCTCGCCGAGCTCGATCCGGAAGCCGCGCAGCTTGACCTGCTCGTCGACCCGGCCCACGTAGTCCAGCTGGCCGTCGGCCGTCCAGCGCACCAGGTCGCCGGTGCGGTACATCCGGTCGTCCTCGGCGCCGTACGGGTCGGCGGTGAAGCGCTGGGCGGTGAGCTCCGGCCGGTGCAGGTAGCCCAGGGCCACCCCGGCGCCGGCCACGTACAGCTCGCCGGTCACGCCGGGCGGGGTGGGCCGCAGCGCCTCGTCCAACACGTACACCCGGGCGCCGGCCAGCGGCCGGCCGATCGGCGGCTTGACCGCTCCGGCCAGCGGCTCGCTGACCGTGGCGCAGACCGTGGTCTCGGTCGGGCCGTACGCGTTGAGCATCCGACGGCCCGCGGACCAGCGCTCCACCAGCTCGGGCGGGCAGGCCTCGCCGGCCGTGATGAGGGTCAGCCCCTCGGGCATCGGCAGCCCGACCGGCCAGGCGGCGAGCACCGTCGGCGGCAGGCAGACCACCTCGATGCCGGCCTCGGCGACCAGCTGGGCGAGCGGCTCGCCGGGCGCCCGGTCGGCCTCCGCGGCCAGCACCAGGACGGCGCCGTTGAGCAGCGCGGTGAGCAGCTCCCAGGCGGCGGCGTCGAAGCTGAACGAGGCGAACTGGAGCAGCCGGGTGCCCTCGCCGACGCCGAAGCGGTCGTGCTCGGCGGCCAGCGCCGCCACCGCCCGGTGCGGCACCAGCACGCCCTTGGGGCGGCCGGTGGAGCCCGAGGTGTAGATCACGTACGCCGGGTGGTCCGGGCCCAGCGGGGTGGTCCGCTCGGCGTCCTCGGGGTCGTGCGCGGGGGCGTCGGCGATCGCGGCGGCGGTCGCCGGGTCGTCCAGCAGCAGCACCGGCGCGGTCGCCTGCTCCGGAAGCCGTCCGGCCACCGAGCCGTGGCTGAGCACCGCCAGCGGACCGGAGTCCTCCAGCAGGTAGGCGATCCGCTCGCGCGGGTACGCCGGGTCGACGGGCAGGTAGGCCGCGCCCGTCTTGAGGACCGCGAGCACCGCGACGACCGCGTCGACCGTGCGCGGCAGCGCCAGGGCGACGATCCGTCCGGGGCCCGCGCCCAGGGCGATCAGGTGGTGGGCGAGCCGGTTGGCGCGCTCGTTCAGCTCGCCGTAGCCGACCTCGGCGCGCACCGCGCCGTCCTCGAACCAGCGCAGCGCGGGCCGCTCGGGCGCGCGGTGCGCCTGGGCCTGGAACAGCGCGGGCAGCTGGACGGCACCGACGGTGGTCGGCGTCGCGGCCCCGCTCCAGGAGCCGAGCAGCAGCTCGCGCTCCTCGGGCAGCAGGGCGTCGAGCCCGCTGAGCGGCCGGTCGGGCCGGCCGGTGAGCAGGCCGATCAGGTGGGCCAGCCGGTCCGCCAGGCCGCGGGCGGTCCGCTCGGTGAACAGGTCGGTGCTGTACTCCAGGGTGCCGGTGAGGCCGTCCGGCTCACCCGAACCGTCGTACTGCTCGACGAGTTCGAAGGCCAGGTCGAACTTGGCCGTCCCGGTGCCGACCGGGCTGACCTCGGCGGTCAGGCCGGGCAGCTCGGGGCGGGCCCCGGCGTTGTTCTGGAAGGCCAGCATCACCTGGAAGAGCGGCTGGCGGGCCAGCGAGCGGCCTGCGCCGAGCCGGTCGACCAGCTTCTCGAACGGCACGTCCTGGTGGGCCAGTGCGGCCAGGACGGTCTCCCGGGCCCGGCCGACCAGGGTGCGGAAGGACGGGTCGCCGGAGAGGTCGGTGCGCAGCACCAGGGTGTTGACGAAGAAGCCGACCAGGCTGTCCAGGGCCTGGGCGGTGCGCCCGGCGACCGGGGTGCCGAGCGGGATGTCCGTACCGGCGCCGAGCTTGCCGAGCAGCACGGCCAGCGCCGCCTGCACCACCATGAACGGACTGGCGCCGGACTCCCGGGCCAGCGCGGCCAGGGCGCGGTGCGCCCGGGCGTCCAGCCGCAGCGGCACGGTGGCGCCCCGGTAGCTGGGCACCGCCGGGCGCGGGAAGTCGACGGGCAGCGCCAGTTCCTCCGGCAGGCCGGCCAACTGGTCGGCCCAGTAGTCGAGCTGGCGTGACATCAGCGATCCGGGGTCGTCCTGCTCGCCGAGCAGTCGGCGCTGCCAGAGGGTGTAGTCGGCGTACTGGACGGGAAGTTCGGCCCAGTCCGGGGCGCCGCCGGCCAGCCGGGCGCGGTAGGCGGCCCGGAGGTCCTCGACCAGCGGGCGCACCGACCAGCCGTCCGCCGCGATGTGGTGCTGCACCAGGAGCAGCACGTGCTCCTCGACGCCGGTCTCGAACAGCACCGCGCGCAGCGGCGGTTCGGAGGCCAGGTCGAAGGGCGTGCCGGCCCGGGCGGCCAGCTCGGCGTCCAGCTCCTCGGCCGGGCGGCCGGCGAACGGCACGACCGGCAGCTCCGGCCCGGCCTCGCCGACCGGCAGCACCCGCTGGTGCGGGCGCCCGTCCTCGGCGGGGAAGACCGTGCGCAGGCTCTCGTGCCGGGCGACCACGTCGGCCAGCGCCTCGGCGAGCGCCGCCCGCTCCAGGGCGCCGGTCAGCCGGACCGCGTGCGAGAGGTGGTAGGTGGCGCCGGCGGCGTCCAACTGGGAGAGGAACCAGAGCCGTTGCTGCCCGGGGGAGAGCGGGATCCGCTCCGGCCGCGGGCCGGCCGCCAGCTCCTCCCGGGCCGGCTCGGCGCCGTCCAGGGCGAGCGCCAGGGCGAACGGGGTGGGCGCCTCGAACAGGGTGCGGATCGGCAGCTCGACGCCGAGCCGGGCACGCAGCCCGGTGACCACCCGGCCGGCCAGCAGCGAGTGTCCGCCGAGCGCGAAGAAGTCCTCGTCGGCGCCGACCTCGTCCAGCTCCAGCACCTCGGCGAACAGCGCGCACAGCAGCGCCTCGCGCTCGGTGGCCGGGGCCCGCCGCTCGCGGCGCAGCGCGCCGAAGTCCGGCACCGGAAGGGCCTTGCGGTCCACCTTGCCGTTGGGGGTCAGCGGCAGCGCCGCCATCGGCACCAGTACGGCCGGGACCATGTAGTCGGGCAGTGCCCGGGCCAGTTCGGCGCGGACGGCGGCCGGGTCGGCGTCACCGGCGAGGTGGGCGACCAGCCGGGCGCCGCCGGAGGGGTCCCGGGCGACGGTGACCACCGCGTCGGCGACGCCGGGAACGGCGCGCAGCGCGGCCTCGACCTCGCCGGGCTCGATCCGGTGGCCGCGGATCTTGACCTGGTGGTCGACCCGCTCCAGGAACTCCAGTTGGCCGTCCGCCCGGTGCACCACCCGGTCGCCGGTGCGGTACATCCGGGCGCCCGGCAGCGGGCTGAAGGGGTCGGCGAGGAAGGCCCCGGCGGTGCGCCGGGGGTCGTTCAGGTAGCCGCGGCCGACACCGCGCCCGCCGACGTACAGCTCGCCGGGCTGGCCCATCGGGACGGGCTGCAGCGAGTCGCCGAGGACGTAGAGCCGGGTGTCGCGGACCGGGCGGCCGATCGGGGCACGCACCGAGTCCAGCTCCGCGGGGGAGCCGATCAGGGCGTGGGTGACGTCGTCCGAGCACTCGGTCGGCCCGAAGGCGTTGACCAGCGGGATGCCGGGGCGCAGCGCGAACCAGCGCCGGGCCAGGTCGGCGGGCATCGCCTCGCCGGTGACCACCAGCTTGCGAAGTCCGGACAGCGGGGGCATCGGCGCGCCGGACTCCCAGGAGTCCAGGGCGGCGCGCAGCAGCGAGGGGACGACCTCCAGCACGGTGACGCCCTCGGCGTCGGCGAGCGCGAACAGCGCGCCCGGGTCGGCGGCGAGCTCGCGGGAGACCACCCGCAGCCGTCCGCCCGCGACCAGCGGGCTCAGCATCTGCCAGACCGAGATGTCGAAGGTCACCGGGGCGTTGTGCACCACGGTGTCGGCCTCGGACAGCTCCAGGTCGGCGTGCTTGGCGAGCAGGTGGTTGACCATGCCGTCGCGGTGCACCATGGCGCCCTTGGGGCGGCCGGTGGAGCCCGAGGTGTAGATGACGTAGGCCAGCTCGGCGGGGCCGCCGGCGGTCGGCAGCAGTTCCTCGTCGCGGGCGTCGTCGAGCACCAGGACGGACGGGACCGGCCCGGGCAGCGCGCCGAGGAGGGCGTCGACGTACGGCCGCTGGTCCTCGCCGTGCAGCAGGACGGCGGCGCCCGCCGCCTCGACCAGCGCCGCGCCGCGGGCGGCCGGGGCCTGGACGTCCAGCGGCAGCCAGGCCGCGCCCGCGCCGAGCACGCCGAGGACGGCGGTCACGAAGCCGGTCCCGGGGGCGGCGGCGACGGCCACCAGCCGGTCCGGCCCGGCGCCCGCGGCGACCAGCCGGCGGGACAGGGCGCTGGCCCGGGCGACCAGTTCGGCGTAGTCGAGCCGGCCGTCGTCGTCCTGGACGGCGGTCGCACCGGGCCGGACCAGGGCGAGTTCGCGGATCCGGGGCAGCACGTCGGTGAAGACCTCGGGCTGCCGGCCGTAGCCGTTCCCCTCGGCCAGGACGCGCTCGCGCTCGGCCGCCGGCAGGGCGGCGATCCGGCCGACCGGCAGCTCGGTGGAGACGGTGGCGAACTCGGTGAGGTAGCCGAGCAGGGCGTCGCGGAAGAGGTCCAGGCGCTCCTGGGGGTAGCGGTCGGCGTCCCCGTCGATCCGCAGCTCGCAGCCCTCGTCGCCGCTGTCCAGGAACAGGATCTGCAGGTCCGGGACGGGGCCGGTGGACAGGTTGCGGACCCGGGCGCGGCAGTCGCCGAGGGCGAACTCGCCGCCGGTCTGCAGCACGTTGACGGTCGGGCCGAAGGTGCGGCCGGCGTCGCCGGTCAGTCCGAGCTCGCGGCGGATCTCGTCGTGGCGGTGGCGCTGGTGGCGCAGCGTTCCGCGCAGGGTGGCCGCGACCTGGGTGAGCAGGCCGTCGCGACCGAGCGCGGGGTGGGTGGCGACCGGCAGCGGCAGGAAGTTGGCGCGCATGCCGGGGACGGACTGCGCCAGCGGGGTGGTCCGGGCGGCGACCGGGAGGGTCAGCACGACCCGGTCGGTGCCGGCCAGCTGGGCCAGGCAGCCGGCGGTGGCGCCGATCAGCAGGGTCTGCCAGGTGACCCGCTCGGCCCAGGCGGCGTCCTGCAGCCTGGTGACGGTGTCGGCCGGGATCAGGCCGGTGCTGCGCAGGGTGCTGCGGGCGGGCGCGCCGAGGTGGGCGGAGAGCACGGTGGGCTCGATGCCGTCGGCCAACTGCTCGGCCCAGTAGGCGCGGTCGCGCTGGTGGGCGGGGGAGGCGAGGTACTCGCCCTCCTCGGCGAGCAGCTCGGCGAGGGTCGGGTCGGCGGCCGGCTCGGCGTCGGGCAGGTCGTACTCGGCGGCGAGACGCGCGTAGACCAGGGACCTGCTGAAGCCGTCCACCAGGATGTGGTTGGCCTTCACGTGCAGCCAGGCCAGTCGGGGGCCGATCAGCAGCAGGGTGGCGGCGAAGGCGTCGGGGCCGAGCGAGGACGGGAGCCGCCGGTCGGCGTCCAGGAACGCCTCGGCGGCGGCGAGCGGGTCCGGCTCACCGGTCAGGTCGAGCACCGGGAGGGGGCGCTCGTGGGGCGGCTCGACGAGCTGCACCGGCTGCCCGTCGCGCTCGACGAAGCGCACCCGCAGCGCCTCGGTGCGGTTCTGCACGCGCTGCCAGGCGGCCCGTAACCGCTCGTGGTCCAGCGGGCCGGTCAGCTCCAGGCAGTCCGCCATGGTGAACACCGGATTGCCCGGGTCGAGCTGCTGGGCGAACCACATCTCGCGCTGGGCGGCGGACAGCGGAAGCTCTTCGGGACGCACTGTTTCGAACGGACGCGCGTCATGACGTATCGTCATCTTACCCCCGTGACAATGGCGTTGGGCGGCGTGAGGCGCTCGACCGCGTCCAGCGCGTCGGCTCCGTAGATGTCGCGCACCCAGGCGCTCTGATAGATGGTGTCGAGGTAGCGGTCGCCCAGGTCGGGCGAGACGGCGACGGCGACGACGTCCTTGCCGCCGCGGTGCTTCGCCAGCCAGGCCGCGGCGCCGCTGACCACCGTGCCGGTGGAGCCGCCGAACAGGAAGCCACCGCGGGCGAGCCGGTGACAGGTCCGGACGGTGTCGATCTCGGGCACGTGCACCACGTCGTCGACGAAGTCCTCGTCCAGCAGGGCCGGCCGGACGCCGGCGCCCAGGCCGGGGATCATCCGCGGGCCGGGCTCGCCGCCGAAGGTGACGGAGCCGATGCTGTCCACCGCGACGATCCGGGTGTCCGGCCGGTGCTCCTTGAAGTAACGGGCGCAGCCCATCAGCGTTCCGGTGGTCCCGGCTCCGATGAACAGCACGTCCACGTCGGGGAACTGCCGGTGGATCGAGGGAGCGGTGGTGCGGTAGTGGGCCCGCCAGTTGTCCGGGTTGGCGTGCTGGTTGAGCCACACGTACCGCGGCGAGGACGCGCACAGGTCGCGGACGTAGTCCAACCGGGCGCCCAGGAACCCGGTTTCGGGCGACGGCTCGGTGATCATGTGGATCTGGCCGCCGAGGGTTTCGATGAGCTGACGGGTGGACAGATTGGTACGTGGGTCGACAACGCAGATGAACTGGTAGCCCCGGACGGAGGCGATCATGCTGAGCGCCATCCCGAGGTTGCCCGAGGAGGACTCCACCAGGATGGAGTCGCGGGTCAGCCGCCCGTCGCGCTCGGCGGCGTCGACCATGCTGAGGGCGGCCTTGAGCTTGACGGATCCAGCGAAGTTGAAGCCCTCGCACTTGAGGTACAGCGGGTAGTCGAACATCGCCCGCAGGTCGACGAAGAGTTCGTCCTCGTTGAACTCCTGCGGTGTTCTGATGATGGGCATCGGCCCGTCCCCCTTCGCGTCGAGTGACGGGACGTCAGTCCCAGATGATGTCGTCGCCGTGCACGGTGGCGGTGCGGGCGCCGGCCGGGGCGGCGGCGGTGGTGGTGACGGCGCCGGCGGCCGGCGCGCTGAGGGTGATGCCGGCGGCCAGCAGGCCGAGGAGGGCGGCGGCGCGGCCGGCGAAAACGGTGATGCTGCTCATGGTGAACCCCCGGTGGCAAAGACGTCGCGGGCCGCGGAATAAGCGGCGGCGAAACAGCTGAAACGGATGAGCGCTCCGCCGGGTTCAAATCCTGCGCTGAATGGCTAGGCGAACCCGGCTCTCTAATCCTGCGGGAAGGGGGTTCCGGCCCCCTTCGGCATGACCAAGTCTGTCTCGCACACACGTTCCGTGCCATGGTTCACGGCTGTCAGGGTCCTGCTATGGCAGCACCCTGCACAGTTCCGAGCCCCGCCGTCACTCCTCCAGCAACGGCAGCCGGTCGTCGCTGAATTGGGCCGCCAGCCGCCATCCGCGCAGTTCAGGCGCATCCCGTAGGCAGCGGCTGGTGATTCGCCGCGCAGCGGAATCCAGGTCTCCGGATTTCGGTGGTCCGAGAAAGAAGACGAGATCGGCACCGAGGGGATCGATCTCGACATACACGTGCTCAAGTCCCTCGTGCGGAAGGGCGGCCTTCCGGAGCAGTTCGACGAGTTTGTCGGGCGAGACCTGTTCCGGTCCGACCATACCCCGAACCAGACGTCCGACAGTGATATACATGTCAAATCCTCTCGTGGGTGGACCCGCTCGAAGCCCGCAGGAAAGGGCCCTGTCCTGAAACCTCGGGTGGCCCCGGGTCGGGTGTCGTAGCATGCCCCCGAGATCCGGCAATGACGTGGCACTTTCATCAGGTTCGAAATATTCGGGGGGCAGGCGGTGCTGTCAGTGTTAGGACTGGATCCCGACGCCGAGGCCGTGTACCGGACGGTGCTGGCCCGGCCGGAGCTCGGAATCGCGGGGGTCGCCCAGGACCTCAACTGGCCGGAACAACGCGTCCGGGACGCCCTGGACGGACTCGCCCGGCTCACCCTGATCAGGCACTCCGAGCTGGAGCCCGGACACCTCCTCCTGGTGAACCCGGAGGTCAGCCTGGCGATGCTGATCGGCCGGCAGGAGGCCGAACTCGCCGAGCGGCAGCGCCAGATCGCGCAGAGCCGGCTGGAGGCCGCCAAGCTCGTCGCCCAGTACGCCGAGAACCGCAAGGGCGAACGGGGCCTGGGCGTCGAACAGTTGGAGGGCGTCGACCAGATCCGGCTGAGACTGGAGGAGCTCTCGCACTCCTGCACCAGCGAGATCATGGGCTTCGCGACCGGCGGCGGGCAGTCCCAGGCCGCCCGGAAGGCGAGCCAGGCCGCCGACCAGGCGGTCTTCGACCGCGGCGTGCAGATGCGCAGCATCTACCTGGAGAGCGCGGCCAACGACGGCGGCACCATCGCCCACCTGGACTGGCTCACGGAGAGGGGCGCCCGGGTACGGGTCGCGCCCGCGCTCCCGATGCGCCTGGTGATCTTCGACCGCACGGTGGCGGTCGTCCCGACCGATCCGGACGACACCAGCGTGGGGGCTCTGGTGCTGTCCGGTCCGGGACTGGTCTCCGCGCTCTGCGCGCTGTTCGAGTACGTCTGGGAGAACGCCGCCCCGTACGGGAAGGCCCCGGCCAAGGGGGCCGAGGGCCTCAACCCGCAGACGATGGCGGTGCTCAGCCTGCTCGCGCAGGGCCACACCGACGAGGTGGTGGCCCGCAAGCTCGGCGTCTCGGTGCGCACCTCGCGCCGGATCACCGCGGAGCTGATGGCCTGGCTCGGCGGCCGGAGCCGCTTCCAGGCCGGGGTGATCGCCGGCGAGCGCGGTCTGCTGCAGGGCGGCGCGCCGGAGCGCGAGGGCCAGGGCCTGGCCGGCTCCTGAGCCCACGCGCCCACGCGAACGGCCGGTCCGGGCGGGACACCTACCGCCTCGCCCGAACCGGCCTGCCCCGTGCATCATCAACGCGTCACCGCGGTGCGGTAGACCCGCAGGTTCACCGGGATCAGCACCGCGAGCAGGGCCGCCACCACGATCACCGAGAGCAGCACCGGGTGCCGGTCCGGCAGGCTGGAACCGACCACCGTCGGAGCGTTGCCCCACAGCTCGCGGCAGGCCGCGGCCACCAGGCTCACCGGGTTCCACTCGGCCACCGCGCCCAGCCAGGCGGGCAGCCCGGACAGCGGCATGAACGAGTTGGACAGGAACGACAGCACGACCAGGAAGAGCGCCGAAATGCCGTTGATCGCCTCGGCGTTGCGCATCAGCATGCCGACCAGCGCGCCCAGCCAGAGCATCGCGTAGGCGAAGGCCAGCACCAGCACGAAGCCCAGCGCCGCGGAGCCGGCGTCCTTGTGGATCCGCCAGCCGACGCCGAGGCCGGCCAGGGTGACCGCGAAGGTGGCGGCCGCGGCGGTCAGCAGGTCGGCCGCGGTGTGGCTGACCAGCACGGCGGAGCGGCCCATCGGCAGCGAGCGGAAGCGGTCGATCAGGCCGGTGCGCAGGTCGGTGGCCACGCCCAGCGCGGCCACGCCGACGCAGGTCAGGCCGACCTGGGCGAACACCCCGGCCATCACGTAGTCGTGGTACTCCCCGGAGCCGGCCACGGTCACCACGCTGGCGAACAGGTAGCCCAGCACGACCACCATGGTCACCGGGGTCAGGGTGATCGCGATGACCTTCTCGGGGGTGCGGCGCAGGTGCCGCAGGTGGCGGCCGATCAGGGCGGCGGTGTCGCCGATGGCCGTGCCGAGGCCGGCCGAGGCGCCGATGTCACTCACTGCTCGTCTCCCGTCCGTGCGGTGGCGGCGGCCACCGGATCCCGCTCGGCCTTCCCGGTCTGCCCGGCCTCGCTCTCCGAGCCCTCCGAGCGCTCCGAGCCCTCCGAGCGCTCAGGGCCTTCCGAGCGCTCAGGGCCTTCCGAGCCCTCCGCGCCCGGTTCGAGCCGCTGGGCACCCTCCTCCGGGGCCCGGCCCACCTGGGTGCCGCGCCCGGTCAGGTGGAAGAACACGTCGTCCAGCGACGGGCGGCGCAGCGCGAAGTCGGTCACCGGCACGCCGGCCGACTCCAGCGCGACCGCCGCCGCGGCGATCGTGCCGATGCCGTCGGCCAGCTGGACGGTGATCCGGCGCCCGGTGCGGTCCACCTCGGGCTGGGCGGCGGCCACCGGGCCCAGCACGGCCAGGGCCTGCGGCAGGGCGGCGTCGGTGGCGACGCCCACTTCCAGCCACTCCTCGCCGACCTTGCGCTTGAGCTCGTCGGGCGTGCCCTCGGCGATCACCTGGCCGGTGTCGATCACCAGGATCCGGTCGGCCAGGAAGTCGGCCTCCTCCAGGTACTGGGTGGTGAGCAGTACGGTCACGCCCTGGGCGACCTGCTCGCGGACCATCTCCCAGAGCACCAGCCGGCTCGCCGGGTCCAGCCCGGTGGTCGGCTCGTCCAGGAACAGCACCTCGGGCCGTCCGATCAGCGCGGCGGCCAGGTCCAGCCGGCGGCGCATGCCGCCGGAGTAGGTCTGGGCGGGCTTCTCGGCGGCGTCCTCCAGCTCGAACCGGGCGAGCAGCTCGGCCGCCCGCTCGCGGGCGCCCTTGCGGCCCAGGTGCAGGAGCCGACCGAGGAGTTCGAGGTTCTCGCGGCCGGTGAGCAGCCCGTCCACGGCGGCGTACTGGCCGGCCAGGCCGATCCGGCGGCGCACCTGGCGCTGCTGGCGGACCACGTCGAAACCGGCCACCTCGGCGCGTCCCTGGTCCGGCTCCAGCAGCGTCGCCAGCAGCCGGACGGTGGTGGTCTTGCCGGCCCCGTTGGGCCCGAGCAGACCGAGCACGGTTCCGGCCGCCACCTCCAGGTCGACGCCTCTCAGCGCGTGGTGCTCCCCGTATCTCTTGCCGAGACCGGTCGCCCGAATGGCGGTGTCCATCATTCATTCCCCCTTTCACGGAGGTAGGTGGATCGTTCGGAAAGCAGACGCCGGAACGCATTCCGGCGCGGAATCAGGGAATTCGGTGGAATCGTTCGTGGCCGGTGGGCGTTCCCGCGTCTTCGGCCGGGCTTCACTCGAATGTGGTCCGCTCGAATGGTTGTCCCTCAACGGGAACCGACCGTAGCACCGGGGAAACGGACGCGGTAAGGGGCTTCGGCCGGGCTCGGCTGGCAGCAGCTTGCCACCGCAGGTTGCTGCAACTCCCCGCGGCCCCGCGGCGGTTCGGGAGGGCCTACGGTCGTGGGTATTCCTCCGGTCCCCCTCATGCCGGTGAGGACACATCCGAACCCGACTGTCGCCACTGCGGCTTGATCATGCCGCCTATCGCAGGAGAGGTAATGGCACGTCAAAGCAACTTCGCGGCCAGGCTGGGCGAGTGGAGTGCCCACCACCGCAAGACCGCCGTCATCGGCTGGGTTGTTCTGGTCGTCCTGGTCACCGTGCTCGGTGGCATGGTCGGCCAGAAGAGCCTGACCCAGGCCGACTACGGGACCGGGGATTCCGGCCGCGCCGCCCAGGTGCTCAAGGACGCCGGGATCAACGACCCGGTCAACGAACTGATCCTGATCCACAGCGACGGTCTGACCGCGGACTCCCCCGAGTTCCGCGGCGCCGTCCAGGCCACCTCCGACGCGGTCAACAAGACCGGTCTCGCGGAGAACCTGCGCGACCCGTACGCCACCCAGGCCTTCTCGGCCGACAAGCACTCCGCGCTGATCATGTTCGCCGTCACCGGTGACCCGGACACCGCTGCCGACCGGATCGACCCGGTGATCACCGCGGTGAACGACACCGCCAAGGCCCACCCCCAGGTGACCATCGGCGAGTTCGGCGGCGCGACCGCCCTCAAGGGCATCAACGACAGCCTCGGCGACGACTTCACCCGCGCCGAACTGACCGCTCTGCCGGTCGCGTTGGGCATCCTGCTGGTGGTCTTCGGTGCCTTCGTGGCGGCCGTTCTGCCGGTCGCCCTGGCGGTCACCGCCTGCATCGGCGCGCTCGGTCTGCTCTCGCTGAGCAGCCAGCTGGTGCCGGTGGACGCCATGACCAACTCGGTGATGTTCCTGATGGGTCTGGCCGTCGGCGTCGACTACTGCCTGTTCTACCTGCGCCGTGAGCGCGAGGAGCGGGCGCTCGGCCGGGACAAGGCGACCGCGCTGCGGATCGCCGCCCACACCTCGGGCCACTCGGTGATGGTCTCCGGCTTCACCGTCATGGTCGCGATGGCCGGCATGTTCCTCTCCGGGCTGACCGTCTTCGAGGGCTTCGCGATGGCCACCATCGAGGTCGTCGCGGTCGCGGTGGTCGGCTCGATGACCGTGCTCCCGGCCCTGATGTCGATGCTCGGCGACAAGGTCGCGTCCGGCCGGATCCCGTGGATCAGCAAGCGCCGCCAGGCCGCCGCGGCCAGCGTCAAGCCCGCCAACGCGCTGCTGCGCGGCGTGCTCGCCCGCCCCGGCATCTTCGCCGTGCTGTCCGCCGCGGTGCTCGTCGTGCTGGCCGTTCCGGCGCTCGGCATGAAGACCGAGAAGCTCGGCATGGACAAGCTGCTGCCCTCGGACAACCCGCTGGTCTCGGTCTCGCAGCGGATCGACCGCGAGTTCCCCGGCTCGCCCTCGCCCGCCACCGTGGTGGTCAAGGCCGACAACATCGACTCGCCGCAGGTCACCAAGAGCATCGAGGACTTCAAGCAGGCCGCACTGGCTTCCGGCAAGACCGGCAACCAGATCGACGTGCGGTACTGGAAGGACAAGAACATCGCGGAGATCAACGTTCCGCTGGCCGGCAACGGCACCGACGCCACCTCCAAGGCGGCTCTGGCGGCGCTGCGCGGGCAGCTGGTGCCGCAGACGCTGAAGACCGTCCCGGGCACCACCGCGCTGGTCGCCGGTGACCTCGCCTTCTCGGTCGACTACAACGACCAGCTGCACCGCAGCATCGTCCCGGTGTTCGCCTTCGTCATGGGCGTCACCTTCCTGCTGATGCTGTTCTCCTTCCGCTCGCTGACCATCTCGATCACCTCGATCCTGCTCAACCTGCTCTCGGTGGCGGCCGCGTACGGCGTGATGACCGCGGTGTTCGTGCACGGCTGGGGCGCCTCGATCGTCGGCACCAAGGCGCCGGGAGCGATCGAGTCCTGGATGCCGCTGTTCGTCTTCGTGGTGCTCTTCGGCCTCTCGATGGACTACCACGTGTTCGTGGTCTCCCGGATCCGCGAGGCGCACCTGGAGGGCAAGCCCAGCCGGGAGGCGGTCGGCCTCGGCATCCGCAACACCGCCGGGGTGGTCACCAGCGCCGGTCTGATCATGGTCGCGGTGTTCGCGGTCTTCGGCACCCTGGGCATGCAGGACTTCAAGCAGCTCGGCATCGGCCTGGCGGTCGCGGTCCTGCTGGACGCCACCCTGGTCCGCGCGGTGCTGCTGCCCGCGGTGATGGCCCTGCTCGGTGACCGCAACTGGTACCTGCCGCGCTGGCTGGGCGGCGGCCGCGGCACCCGCGCCCACGCCGGTGGCGCGCACGCGGCCAACGGCCACCACGAGCCGGCCGGCACCGCCTACGTCGGCTGATCACCTCGCCCGCAATTCCCATCCCCGCCCGCGCAGGGCGGCCTCGACTGGAGCCACCACCGTGTTCGAGTTCAGAGTCATCGACGGCACCACCGCCCGCGAGGTCATCGCGGGAGCCCGTCAGCGCATCGTCCAGGAGGTCCGGGAGACCTACCTGACCCACGGCGCCGGCGAGTCGGTCAACCCCGACAGCTACTTCCTGCGGTTCCCGGCCAAGCCGGACGCCCGGATCATCGCCCTGCCGGCCTACCTCGGCGGCGGCGTCGGTCTGGCCGGCATCAAGTGGATCAGCAGCTTCCCGGCCAACATCGAGCGTGGCTTCCCGCGCGCCTCGGCCGCCCTGCTGCTGAACGACTACGAGACCGGCTACCCGTTCGCCGTCCTGGAGGCCTCGCAGATCAGCGCGGCCCGCACCGCGGCCTCCGCGGTGCTCGCCGCCGAGGTGCTCAGCGGTGGCCGTACGGCGGGCCGGCTCGCGGTGGTCGGCGCCGGCATCATCGCCCGCAACATCCTGGAGTTCTTCGGCGCCCAGGAGTGGGCGATCGACGAGCTGGTGGTGCACGACCGCGAGACGAAGTACGCCCAGGCGCTGGTCGACCACGCCGACGCCGAACTCGGCTACCCGGCGCGCGTGGTCGAGGACCTCGGCGAGGCGCTCAAGGGCGCCGACGTGGTGGTGCTGGCCACCACCGCGGGCGAGCCGTACATCCTCGCCCCGGAGACCTTCGCCCCCGGCCAGCTGGTGCTCAACATCTCGCTGCGCGACCTCGCCCCGGAGATCATCGGCGGCGCGTACAACGTGCTCGACGACGTGGAGCACTGCATGAAGGCGAACACCTCGCCGCACCTGGCCGAACAGCTCTACGGCAACCGGGAGTTCGTCACCGGCACGCTCGCCCAGGTGATCGAGGGCGAGGTCGCCGTCGGCACCGACCGCCCGGTGGTCTTCTCGCCGTTCGGCCTCGGCGTGCTCGACCTGGCGGTCGGCGCGCTGGTGCACGACGAGGCGGTGGCCGCCGGCAGGGCGACCGAGATCCCCGGCTTCTTCGCGGAGACCACCCGCTGGTAGCCCAGACCACCGGCCCGCCCCCACCGACCCGCCCCCACCGACCCGCGTCACCGACCCGCGTCACCGACCCGCGCCGTCGGGCCGACCCGAGGGCCCGCCCCCACGGGCCCGGCACCACCTACGAGGACCCCGACCGTTCGCCACGGTCGGGGTCCTCGGGGCGTTCCGTCGGCCGGATCAGCCCTCGGTGCCGCCGAAGCGGGCCGTCCAGGCCGCCAGGTCCTCGTCCGTGATCTTCGCGAACAGCACCGGCGGCACGGTGAACGGCGTCCCGGCCGGCACCAGGCCCAGCGACCGGGCCTCGTCCCCGGTGATCCAGGTGCGCTCGTCCGAGGGCAGCGCGAAGGCGCGGCGCATCGCCGCCGCCGCGGTCGGGATGAACGGCTCGGACACCACCGCGTACAGGTGGATCAGGTTCATCGCCGTGCGCAGCGTCAGCGCCGCCGCCTCCGGGTCGGTCTTCACCTGCTGCCAGGGCGCCTTCTCGTCCAGGTACGCGTTGCCCGCGCTCCACAGCGCGCGCAGCGCCTGCGCCGCCTTGCGGAAGTTCAGCGCGTCCAGCTGGGCCTCGTACTCGGCCAGCAGCCCGGCGATCTGCTCGCCGAGCCGGGCCTCCGCCTCGCCGGCCGCGGCCCCGGCGGGGACGTCGTCGCCGAAGCGCTTGCGGCTGAAGGAGAGCACCCGGTTGACGAAGTTGCCGAGGGTGTCGGCGAGGTCCTTGTTGACCACCGAGGCGAAGAGGTCCCAGGTGAAGCTGGAGTCGTCCGACTCGGGGGCGTGCGCCATCAGGAAGTAGCGCCAGTAGTCGGCGGGAAGCAGCTCCAGCGCGACGTCCGTGAAGATGCCGCGCTTCTGGCTGGTGGAGAACTTCCCGCCGTAGTACGTCAGCCAGTTGAAGGCCTTGACGTAGTCGACCTTCTTCCACGGGCGGCGCGAGCCGAGGATCGTCGCCGGGAACATCACGGTGTGGAACGGGACGTTGTCCTTGGCCATGAACTCGGTGTAGCGGACGCTCTCGTCGGCGTCGTACCACCAGGACTTCCAGTCCCGCCGCTCGGCCGGGGCCGCGTCCGCCCACTCCTTGGTGGCGCCGATGTACTCGATCGGGGCGTCGAACCAGACGTAGAACACCTTGCCCTCGGCGGCCAGTTCGGGCCACACGTCGGCCGGCACCGGGACTCCCCACTCCAGGTCACGGGTGATCGAGCGGTCCTGCAGGCCCTCGGTCAGCCACTTGCGGGCGATCGAGGAGGCCAGCACCGGCCAGTCGTCGCCGTGGTCGGCGATCCAGCGCTCGACCTCCTCGGTCAGCTTCGACTGGAGCAGGAACAGGTGCCGGGTCTCCCGGACCTCCAGGTCGGCGCTGCCGCTGATCGCCGAGCGCGGCTCCAGCAGGTCGGTCGGGTCCAGCACCCGGGTGCAGTTCTCGCACTGGTCGCCGCGCGCCTTGTCGTAGCCGCAGTGCGGGCAGGTGCCGACGATGTAGCGGTCCGGCAGGAAGCGGCCGTCGGCGTTGGAGTACACCTGGCGGATCGAGCGCTCCTCGATGAAGCCGTTGCGCTGCAGCTCACGGGCGATCTCCTGGGTGATCTCCCGGTTCTGCGGCGAGGAGCTGCGGCCGAAGTGGTCGAAGGACAGCCCGAAGCCGTCGTACACCGCCCTCTGGGCCTCGTGCGCCTGGGCGCAGAACTCCGCGACCGGCAGTCCGGCCTCCTGCGCGGCCAGTTCGGCGGGCGTGCCGTGCTCGTCGGTGGCGCAGATGTACAGCACCTCGTGGCCGGTCTGGCGCAGGTAGCGGGAGTAGACGTCCGCCGGGAGCATCGACCCGACCATGTTGCCCAGGTGCTTGATCCCGTTGATGTACGGAAGGGCGCTGGTGATCAGGTGCCGAGCCATCCTCGGATGCTCCGATTTCTCCCGCACGCGCACCCCGACCCGGAGTGCTGTGCCAGGCGCAGGGGTCCACTGTGGGCTGCCAAGCCTACCGCCGTCCCAGCGGGGTCACGGCCGGGTCCACAGCCGGGTTGACCGCCCGGTTCACGGCCGGGCCCGGGTGAAGTCGGCGTACCGGTCGAACTCCCCGGCCTTCACCCCGCGGACGAACGCCGCCCACTTGCGCGGCGTCGTGCGCACCACCACCTCGGGCAGGTCCGACTCCCGGATCTCCACCAGGCCGCCCGCCGATCTGACCTCCACGCAGTCGGTGCTCTCGCCGCTGGCTGACGCCTTGCGCCACGTACTCATACGAAGTCTTTCAGTAAGGCCCGGATGAAGTCCCGGGACTCCGCCGTCCCGAGCGCGATCGCCGCGGTCTTCTCCTTGATCCTGCGGTAGGAGGCCAATTCCGCCTCGGAGTGCACGAACTTCGGCCCGTGAGAGAGATCGATCTGCACGGTGTCGAGCTCCGGGACCGGCCCGCGGGCGAGATACAGGCTCTCCCCGGACCCCGTGTAGGTGGGCACGCTGAACGGGATCACCCGGATCTCCACACCCGGCCGCTCGGAATTCTCCAGCAGGCTCCGCAACTGCTCGCGCAGCACTTCCGGACCGCCGAACTGCATCCGCAGTGCGGATTCGTGCAGGATTGCGCTGTACGGCTTCGGGTGGTCGACGAAGATCTGCTGGCGCCGAATCCGGAATGCCTTCCGGACCTCCGCCTCCTGCCGGTAGTGCGCGGGAAGCCGCTCGAACACCGCGGCGGCGTAGTCCGAGGTCTGCAGCAGCCCGGGGATGAAAGTGCTGTTCAGGATCGACAGCGACGCCGCGTGGTGCTCCATCTCCGCGATGTCGACGATCCCGCTGGGCATCCGCCCCCGGTAACCGTCCCACCAGTACTTACGGCGGTCCTGCGTCATCGCGAGCAGCGCGTCGAGGTACGGGCCCTCGGGGCAGCCGCAGGTGCGCGCCCAGGTCCGGAGCCGCTCGGCGCTGATGCCCGACTTCCCGTTCTCCATCTGCGAGATCTTGGGCAGGTCGGTGCCGATCGTGGCGGCCAGGCTCTTGGGCGTCACCCCCACGCGCTCGCGCATCTTGCGCAGTTCGATTCCCAGGCGCTGCTGGCGCACGGTCGGCGACAAGCGGGGTGGCATGACTCTCTTCTCCGGATCGCGGCTACGGTCGATGCTTCCGGTGAAGTGTGCCGTGGACACCGGGCACTAGCTAGCGAAATGGGGGATACCCCACGATGGAGTGAACGTCCAGTCCCTCGGTAGCAACTCTGGCACCCTGACTCTATGGTCATCCGTGTCACTCGCTGACTTGTTGCCCCGTAAACAGTCGCCAAGTCGCCAATCAGCTGCACGTACACATCAGATGCATGGTCAGGGCGTTCGACATCACCGACCGGAGACAGCCGTGCCCCTTCCGCCGCCCCTCCGTCTTCCTCCCCGTAATTCCCCGTCCTGGTGAACGCCCTTCTCGTCGCCGGATTGTCCACCCTCCTCCTCGCCGTCCTTTTCGTCGGCTGGCTGGTCTGGCTGGTCAATGGCCAGCCCCGCGAACTCCGCCCCCTGAAACGCGAGTTCACCCCCCGCCGTCCCACCCCGGTCGACCGCGACTAGCCCACCCCGCGTCTGACCGCCCGGTCCCGCGCACAGGAGGCCGGGCGGACTTGGGCGGAAGACTCAGGAGAGGAGCCGGCGGAAGGACGAGCCATGCCGGGTGCAGCAGCACTAGCCGCGCGAGGCCTGCCAGTCGAAGAACCCGCCCGGAGCATCGTCCGGCGGGACCAGATCGGAGCGCCGGACCACCCGCTCCAGCCCACCGCGAAGTGGACGGACGTAGACGGCCGCCTTGTCGATCTCCATGATCTCCACGGCGACCCCCGTGCGGCGCTCGTGGACGCGCTCGCCGACCACCGGCACCCACTGCTCGGCCACGGTCATCCCCACAGCCCGATGCGGGTGGTCAACTGGCCGGCGGGCACCTGACGCACAGGACCGTCCGGTTCGAACAACGGTCGCACCAGGGCCCGCCCGTCCTCCGCCCCCACCACCTCGACCAGCCGCCCGGTCGTCAGGTCCTTCCGCACCGGGTTGTTCTCAACGCGCTCCATGAGCTCCGCGTGGCTGCGGCGACGCTTCATGCCGGTCGGACTTGCGAAATCCGCAGTGGACATGGATGACTCCCAGGACTCTCGAATTGCTCCGGCGGGCCACTAACCTACGGGGGAGTCGAGGTGATCGCTATGCGCTTTACTGTTCGCGAAAGTACTCGTCTCGGATTCCTTCGACCAGCGTGCGCATGTCGTCTCCGTGAAGCGCGGCGGCATCGAATCTGGCGAACGTCGAAAGATAGAGGCTGACGTCCCTGGGGTCGCGCGTGGTGATCTCTGAATGGAATGTCTCCATCATGACCAGGCGATCGTCGTGCATGCTGAAGCACGTCATCGGAAAGTCTGGCATCAGCCCGGTGAGGGGCAGGACCCCGATGGTCACATTGGGGAGCCGGGACAGTGAAACCAGGCGATCGAGCCGAGTGGCCATGACGCCAGGCGGGCAGATCCGCCACCGCAGCACATGCTCACAAATAACGAAATGGAACTCGCGGTGGCGGTCATACAGGACGGCCTGGCGCTCAAGTCGAGCTCCGATCGTTTTTGCTCTCGATTCCTCCGGCAATACCGGAGGAATCGAGAATACAGCGGAGACGTATTCGGCAGTTTGCAGTAGCCCGGGGACAAGTTGCCCCTGGAACAGCCGGAGAACGGTCGTCCGGGCCTCGATAGCCTTGATGGCCTGCTGATGTTTCCAGTGCCCCATGCGGCGGAGTTCCCGCCAGGCGGTCTGTTCGGTGGCCGCGCCGCGGGCTGCATCCAGGAACTCGGCCTTGGCCTCGCCGGATATGCCGAGTGCGGACAGGATGAGGTCCACGTCCTGCACGCTCGGTAGGGTCTTGCCGTTCTCGATCTTCGAGAGTTTGGCCGGAGACATGGAAGCCCTGCGGGCGACGGTCTCGGCTGTCCTGTCCGAGGCGATCCGCAGCGCCCGCAGGGCTCTTCCCAGGTCGTTGTGCTGGTCCCCGCTCAAGCTGCCGTGTACTCCCCGAAGGGCACGGCGTTCGCCAGGGCGATGTCCCGGTACAGGCGGTACTCGTTCAAGCGGTCGCCCGGCAGAAGTTCGGCGCCGAGGAACTGCCCTGCGTCGGTGTAGTGCATCCGGTAGACCAGGGAGTCGTCGAACAGCCAGAAGTCGTGGTCGGGCAGACCGGCGACCTCCTGTCGAGCCGTGTCGATGATGCCGATCGATTCGCCGGCCTTGATGTTGCCGGGGTACGACGCCAACTCGTACCGGAGGTAGTCGGACAGCGGGGACTGGAGGACGTGTACTCGGGCCACCCGCTTGCCCAGGTTCGTCATGGAGCGGACCCAGGGGTTGTCGGAGGACTCCGGTGGCAACCCCTTCCCCGCGAGGAAATCGGCGAATTCCTCACGTTCCTCGTCCACGTCGTAGACGGCCAGCGTTTCGAGACGGAAGGCCGTTCGTTCGAACGTCTCGAAGAGACGGCCGAAATCCTCACCTTTGAGCACTGAAGTATCCTTCCAGGACCGAAGCGGGGATCACAACCGCAGATTCGCCAGCAGGCAGGTTCAACTCTGCCAGGCGTCGAGGATCGGTGATCACGTATCCCTGGACGACGTAGTCCCCATTCTCGCTGCCCCACAGAGTGGGGCAGTTTCCGTTCTTGCAGGACCCGTCTCCAGCCAGCCAACGCAGCATCAAGTGCCCCCAGTTGTGGGTGGTTGCTGTCTCGTCGATGATCCTGGCTTCCAAAGCGCAGGGTCAAGGATCTGATATTTCCAGAACGGGAAAGCTGTTCGGCCACGGACGGGCGGTCGAGAATCCGGACCCTGTGCCTCAGGCTCGGGGGTCCGAGCCGCGGCTTCTGGCCGGTGGCCCCTTGCGAGGCGCAAGGGGCCACCGGAACGAACCTCCATCCGTGCCGGTCAGACGGTGAACTCTCCCTTGGCTATGCCGTCGAGGAGGTCCCCCCACTCCTGGTGCGTGAAGCGAACCGGGGGCGTGTCGCGGGCGAGGCTGCTGCGAACGAAGACGGAGTCACCGGTGATCGCCACCTCGGGACAGTTGTTGCCCGCGCCGCAGATGCTGGGGGTGCGCCAGTCGAGGTCTTCCATGGTCTTTCCCCTTTCAGGACGACTTCAGAAGATCATCCATGAAGGTGATCGAGTCGGCCGGGCTGAGTGCCGACCTCTCCATGGCGTCGAGCGTCTCGCGGTAGTTCCGTAGCTGGTTGGCGTCGTCGAGGAAGATCGGGCCGTGCACGGAGTCGATCTGCACGGTGTCCAGTCGAGGGACTGCACCGCCGACGTAGAGGACCGCGTTCCCGGCGCCGGAGAAGCCCGGGGCGTCGAAGGTGATGACCCGCACGGTGATGTTGGCGCGCTCGGCCATCGAGCGGAGGTGTTCGAGCTGGGCGCGGGCCACGTCCTTCCCGCCGAACCTCATCCGCAGGGCCGCCTCGTGGACGATCGCGTCGTACTCGACGGCGGCTGCCCCGGTGAGGACCCGGGTGCGCTCCACGCGGTGGGCGATTCGCGCCCAGAGGTCCCGGGCGGGTAGGCGTGGATGTACCAGCTCGAAGATCGCGCGAGCGGTGTCCTCGGTCTGTAGCAGGCCTGGAGGGTGGCCGATCTGAAAGGTCCGTATCCGGCCCTCGGCTCGGTGTTCGAGTTCCGAGATGTCCAGAAGGCTGGCGGGCAGGACGCCCCGGAACTCCTCCCACCACCCCTTGCCGCGCTCCGCCGCGATGGTGGCGAGCGCTTCGACGTAGGGCGAATCGCCTTCCTGGTACTCGCAGGCAAGGGTCCGGATGCGATCGGGCGAGACGGGGTAGAGGCCCTTCTCGATCTGGGTGATCTTCGTCCGGTCCAGGCCGAGAGTTGAGGCCGCGTCAGCGGTGGTCTTCCTGGCGGAGTCACGCATCTTTCGCAGCTCCAGGCCAACGCGCAACTGGCGGGCGGTTGGTGTGGTCCTCGGCGGCATGCGGAGAGTCTCCCGCGTCCGGTGTTGACAGTCCACTTCGTGCGGGCTGCGCCTTGTCCATTGGGGCATATGTTCCCCGGCCTGGTGGGGCATCAATGCCACGTAATGGGTGGCGCAACTGCCAGGCAATGGCCTACCGTGTGTAGCAAGTCGCTTACGCGAAGTCGCGAAAGTGCACCCGAAGGGCACCCCGGGGGTGGGCGTGCAGGCTGCCGACGCCTGCCCTCTCACGCCGTCGGCGGGGGCAGGCCACGGGTTTCCACTTCTCTCCCAGATGCCTTCACTCGACTCAGGGCTGGTGAAAGCCATGTGCCTTCCACAGTTCGGCCCCTCCCGGGGCCCGCTCGTCTCCGAGTTCCGGCTCGATCTCTCCCCGCCGGCCCTTCCCGGGATGGTCGGGCCGATCCGCCGACTCCTCCGGGACGTCCTCCACGCCATGGGACTGGACCCGGATTCGGCCTGCCTCATCCTCTCCGAGCTGGTGACCAACGCCCTGCTCCACGGGGAGGGTCGACCGGGCGTCACCCTCGAACTCCTCGGCGGCGAGCTGCACATCACCGTTTCCGATGCCTCGGCGAACCCGCTCCAACGACCGGCCCGGGACGACGCGCGGGCG
The DNA here is from genome assembly GCF_044768255.1 of Kitasatospora sp. NPDC101157. Classification (NCBI taxonomy): domain Bacteria; kingdom Bacillati; phylum Actinomycetota; class Actinomycetes; order Kitasatosporales; family Streptomycetaceae; genus Kitasatospora; species Kitasatospora sp. NPDC101157. The sequence goes on from NZ_JBIWPL010000040.1 coordinate 36,734, forward strand.
AGCGGTCGAGGCCTGGAGATCGTCGAAGCCCTCTCCACGGCGTGGGGTGTCGAACTGATCGGCAGCCACGGCAAAGCGGTGTGGGCCGTGGCCAAGTTGGCCGACCGGTGACGACGACGCGTGCTCAGCCGCGCGAAAGCCGCTCCTGCAGCCGGGACTTGGCGGCGGGCCACTCCTCGGCGAGCATCGAGAAGTAGGCGCTGTCGCGCCAGGTGCCGGTGGGGCGGAGGCGGTGGCGGCGGAAGGTGCCCTCGTACTGGGCGCCGAGGCGCTGGATGGCGTTGCGGGAGCGCTCGTTGAGGGCGTCGGTCTTCCAGAAGACGCGGCCCATGCCGAGGTCCTCGAAGGCGTGGGTGAGCAGCAGCAGCTTGGCCTCGGTGTTGACCGCGGTGCGCCAGACCGAACGGGCGTACAGGGTGCCGCCGATCTCCAGGTACTCGTCCTTGGCGTTGAGGTCGTAGTAGCCGGTGACGCCGACGGCGGTGCCGCTGGTGAGGTCGACGACCGCGAACTGCACCGACTCGCCCCTCTCGGCCTCGGCGATGCGGTCGTCGAGGATCCGGCCGAGCTCCTCCTCGGTGGCGGGCGGGAGGTTCATGGTCCAGCGCCAGACCTCCGGCTCGGAGCCGACGGTGGCCCAGAGGTCGGCGAGGTGGCGGCGGTCCAGCGGCTCCAGGCGGATGTGGTTGCCGGTGAGGGTGACGGGTGAGGGCAGCTTCGCGGTCATGGCTTCGAACGTAGCGCGGTTCTGCACTAGAGGCAATGGCCGTATGAACTAGTGCAAACTCGGTACCCCAAGCGAAGGGCCCCGCGGGACGCAACCGTCCCGCGGGGCCCTCGAAGGCCGTCAGGCTCAGATGAACGAGTTGATCTGGATCGTCTCGTCGCGGCCCGGGCCGACGCCGATGGCGGAGATCGGCGCGCCGGACATCTCCTCCAGCGCCTTCACGTACGCCTGGGCGTTCTTCGGCAGCTCGGCGAAGGTCTTGGCCTTGCTGATGTCCTCGGTCCAGCCGGGCAGCGTCTCGTAGATCGGCTTGGCGTGGTGGAAGTCCGACTGGTTGTAGGGGAGTTCCTCGACCCTGCGGCCGTCGATCTCGTAGGCGACGCAGACCGGGATCTGCTCCCAGCCGGTGAGCACGTCGAGCTTGGTGAGGAAGAAGTCGGTGAGGCCGTTGACCCGGGTCGCGTAGCGCGCGATGACGGCGTCGAACCAGCCGCAGCGGCGGTCGCGCCCGGTGGTGACACCGCGCTCGCCACCGATCCGGCGCAGCGCCTCGCCGTCCTCGTCGAGCAGCTCGGTCGGGAACGGGCCGGAGCCGACGCGGGTGGTGTAGGCCTTGAGGATGCCGATGACCCGGTCGATCTTGGTGGGGCCGATGCCGGCGCCGGTGCAGGCGCCGCCCGCGGTCGGGTTCGACGAGGTCACGAAGGGGTACGTGCCGTGGTCGACGTCGAGCAGGGTGCCCTGGCCGCCCTCCAGCAGGACGACCTTGTCCGCCTTGAGCGCCTCGTCCAGGACGAGGGTGGTGTCGGCGAGGAAGGGCTTGATCTTCTCCGCGTAGCCCAGGTACTCCTCGACCACCAGGTCGGCCGGGATGGCGCGGCGGTTGTAGAGCTTGACCAGGATCTGGTTCTTGTCGTGCAGCGCCGCCTCGATCTTCTGGCGCAGGATCGACTCGTCGAACAGGTCCTGGACCCGGATGCCGACGCGGTTGATCTTGTCGGCGTAGGTCGGGCCGATGCCGCGGCCGGTGGTGCCGATCCGGCGCTTGCCGAGGAAGCGCTCCGCGACCTTGTCGATGGTGCGGTGGTACGGGGTGATCAGGTGGGCGTTGCCCGAGATCAGCAGCTTGGAGGTGTCGATGCCGCGCTCGTTCAGGCCGTTGAGCTCGGAGAGCAGCACGCCCGGGTCGATGACCACGCCGTTGCCGATGACCGGCGTCACGTTCGGGCTGAGGATGCCGGAGGGGAGCAGGTGCAGGGCGTACTTCTGGTCGCCGATGACCACCGTGTGACCGGCGTTGTTGCCGCCCTGGTAGCGGACGACGTAGTCGACGGAGCCGCCGAGGAGGTCGGTGGCCTTCCCCTTGCCCTCGTCCCCCCACTGAGCGCCAACGAGCACGAGTGCCGGCACAGGCGTACACCCCTTCCGGTTGGGGCATCCTGCGTAGGCCGCAGTCTGCCCCGAGATAGACGAAGCCCCTGGCGCAATGGCGCAAGGGGCTCTTGCACCGAGAGATTACCTGAGGAAGGACCGGTCGTGTCGTCCCTGTCCACGCCTGGAACCGGCGGTCCCGAGCCCCTTCTACTACTGCTCGACCCGGCGGCCCGGCAGACCGACGGGGAGTCGGTGCGGATCGCGAAGGACGTGCTGTGCGGGGGTGCGGACGTCAAGGTGGCCTATCCGGAGAGCCCGTCGGAACTCGACCGGATGCTTTCGCACCGGGGCCGTCGGCGACCGGTGGTGATCGGTTCCGATCTCGCCCTTCAGCGGGTGCTCCAGGCGCTGCACCGGCAGCGTGAGCTGGGCGCCGATCCGGTGGGCATGGTTCCGGTCGGCCGGGCGGAGGAGCTGGCGACGGCCCGGGCGCTCGGTGTACCGGGCGAGCCGGTGCGGGCGGCACGGGCCGTGCTGTCGGGCGCGCCGCGCACCTTCGACCTCCTGGTGGACGACGGCGGCGGGGTGGCGCTGGGCGGGGTGCGGATCACCGGCGGCGGCGCGCGGCGGCCGGTGGGCCGGACGGGTGGCTGGCGTTCGCTATGGGCGAAACTGGCTGCGGCCGAGCAGGCGAACGCACTCACCCCGGACACGGCGGACCACAGCCCCCGGGTCCGGGTCGAGGCGGACGGCCGGCTGCTCGCGGACGTGCACCGGCCGGTCCGCCTGGTGCAGCTGACCCTCCCGGGCGCCGGACGGGCCGACCCGGCCGGCACGGGGGTGCTCGAAGTGGTGGTCAGCGCGCAGGGTGCGCTGGTGCGGGTGCGGGCGGCGAGCGTCTCGGTGGTCGGGCGCGGCTTCGGCTACGAGGCGGACGGCCACTCCGTCGGCCCGGTCCGCGCCCGGACCTGGACGGTCCACCCGGGCGCCTGGGGCCTGTTGCTGCCCGCCGCATGACCGTCGGATGAACCCCGGGTGAGCAGGCTCACGTCGGCGCCGCCCCGGTGGCCACCGTTCCGCACACGGAGAGCCCCAACAGGCGCGAACCGCAAGGCCAACCGCCGTCCGCCGGAATTCCCCCACCCGAATTCCCGGCCCCGTAAGGGGTTTTGTCTACGCGCGTTACTCGGTGATCGCCGATCCAACCGGACGTCCCGGGGTCCGGAAGCCCTGGTCAACTGCCCTAGACTCGAAGGCGTGCCACGTGGTGACGGAAGACTCAACCACGATCTTCTTCCCGGCGAGAAAGGCCCCCAGGACGCTTGTGGCGTCTTCGGTGTCTGGGCTCCCGGCGAGGAGGTCGCCAAGCTCACGTTCTTCGGCCTTTACGCCCTGCAGCACCGCGGTCAGGAATCCGCGGGCATCGCAGTGAGCAACGGCTCCCAGATTCTCGTCTTCAAGGACATGGGACTCGTCTCCCAGGTCTTCGACGAGGCCTCGCTGGGGTCGTTGCACGGGCATATCGCCGTCGGACACGCCCGCTACTCGACCACCGGTTCCTCGGTCTGGGAGAACGCCCAGCCGACCTTCCGGGCGACCGTGCACGGTTCGCTGGCCCTCGGGCACAACGGAAACCTGGTGAACACCGCCGAACTGGCGGCCATGGTCGCCGAACTGCCCGGCGAGGAGCACGTCTCGCGCTCCGGCCGGACCGCCGCGACCAACGACACCGACCTGGTGACCGCCCTGCTGGCCGGCCACCCGGACCTCTCCATCGAGGAGACGGCCAAGGTCGTGCTGCCCAAGGTCAAGGGCGCCTTCTCGCTCGTCTTCATGGACGAGCACACCCTCTACGCCGCCCGCGACCCCCAGGGCATCCGCCCGCTGGTGCTCGGCCGGCTGGAGCGCGGCTGGGTGGTCGCCTCCGAGACGGCGGCGCTGGACATCTGCGGCGCCTCCTTCATCCGCGAGGTCGAGCCCGGCGAGCTCATCGCCATCGACGAGAACGGCATCCGTACCTCCCGCTTCGCCGAGGCGAAGCCCAAGGGCTGCGTGTTCGAGTACGTCTACCTGGCCCGCCCCGACACCTCCATCGCCGGCCGCAACGTGCACCTCTCCCGGGTGGAGATGGGCCGCCGGCTGGCGAAGGAGGCCCCCGTCGAGGCCGACCTGGTGATAGCCACGCCCGAGTCCGGCACCCCCGCCGCGATCGGCTACGCCGAGGCCAGCGGCATCCCGTACGGCTCCGGCCTGGTGAAGAACGCCTACGTGGGCCGCACCTTCATCCAGCCCAGCCAGACCATCCGCCAGCTCGGCATCCGGCTCAAGCTCAACCCGCTGCGCGAGGTCATCGCCGGCAAGCGCCTGGTGGTCGTGGACGACTCGATCGTGCGCGGCAACACCCAGCGCGCGCTGGTGAAGATGCTGCGCGAGGCGGGCGCCGCCGAGGTGCACATCCGGATCTCCTCGCCGCCGGTGAAGTGGCCCTGCTTCTTCGGCATCGACTTCGCCACCCGCGCGGAGCTGATCGCCAACGGCATGACCATCGAGGAGATCGGCCGCACGCTCGGTGCCGACTCGCTCGCCTACATCTCGATCGACGGCATGATCGAGGCCACCAAGCAGCCCAAGGACAAGCTCTGCCGGGCCTGCTTCGACGGCGAGTACCCGATGGAGCTGCCGGACCCGGCGCTGCTCGGCAAGCTCCTGCTGGAGGCCGAGATCAAGGGCGGCCAGCAGCAGCCGGCCGTCCGCGGCAAGCCGACCAGCGGCAGCGACCTGGACGGCGTCCAGTCGCTGCTCGGCGGGGCGGGCGCGGCCGACGCGCTGCGCCGCCCGTAACGAACGCACGGTGGGGTCCCGCGAACCGGGGCCCCACCGCTGTTTCCGAACCACCCCCACCTGACCCGAAAGGGCCGCACGCAGTGACCAGCAACCAGAACGGCGCCACCTACGCCGCCGCCGGTGTCGACATCGAGGCGGGCGACCGCGCCGTCGAGCTCATGAAGCAGTGGGTGAAGAAGGCCAACCGCCCCGAGGTGGTCGGCGGTCTCGGCGGCTTCGCCGGCCTGTTCGACGTGTCCGCCTTCAAGAACTACGAGCGGCCGCTGCTGGCCTCGGCCACCGACGGCGTGGGGACCAAGGTGGCCATCGCGGCCGCCATGGACAAGCACGACACCATCGGCCACGACCTGGTCGGCATGGTCGTGGACGACATCGTGGTGTGCGGCGCCGAGCCGCTGTTCATGACCGACTACATCTGCGTCGGCAAGGTCGTCCCGGAGCGGGTCGCCTCGATCGTCAAGGGCATCGCCGAGGGCTGCGCGCTGGCCGGCTGCGCCCTGGTCGGCGGCGAGACCGCCGAGCACCCGGGCCTGCTCGGCCCGGACGAGTACGACGTCGCGGGCGCCGGCACCGGCGTGGTCGAGGCCGACGCGCTGCTGGGCCCGGAGCGGGTCCGGGCCGGCGACGTGGTGATCGCGATGGCCGCCTCCGGCCTGCACTCCAACGGCTACTCGCTGGTCCGCCACGTGCTGCTGAACCAGGCCGGCTGGAAGCTGGACCGCAAGGTCGAGGAGTTCGGCCGCACCCTGGGCGAGGAGCTGCTGGAGCCGACCCGGATCTACTCGCTGGACTGCCTGGCGCTCACCCGCGCGACCGAGGTGCACGCCTTCTCGCACGTGACCGGCGGCGGCCTGGCGGCCAACCTGGCCCGGGTCATCCCGGACGGCCTGCACGCCCGCCTTGACCGCGGCACCTGGACCCCGCTGCCGGTCTTCCGGACCGTCGCCGAGGTCGGCAAGGTGGCCACCCTGGAGCTGGAGAAGACGCTCAACATGGGCGTCGGCATGGTCGCCGTCGTCCCGCCGGACTCGGTGGACGTGGTGCTGTCGATCCTGGAGGACCGCGGCGTCGAGGCCTGGCTGCTCGGTGACATCGTCGAGCGCACCGGCGAGCACGCGGAGGGCGCGGCCCTCTACAACGCCTACGAGGGCTTCACGGCGGGCTGACCGGCCCCCGTCCCGGCCCCGTCGCCCCGTCGACGACAGAGGGCCCCTCCGGTGCACCGGAGGGGCCCTCTCGCACGTCCGTGGTCATCGGCCGTCAGCTGTCAGCCGTCAGCCGTCAGCCGTCAGCCGTCAGCCGTCGGCCGGCACCGGGCGCGGTCGGCGCGCCGGCACCGGTCCGCGCGCGGGATCGCGGGAACGCGGGAACGCCGAAGACCGGTCCGGCACCCAGGGGTGCGCGGACCGGTCCGGCGAAGCTGTGGGTTACGAGCGGCGGGAGGCCTGCGACGGCCCGGTGCCCGGCTCGTTGTCGTCCTCGTCGTCGAGGTCGGCGTAGCGGGCGGCGTACTCCGCGTACGGGTCGTCGTCCTCCTCCTCCTCGATCGGCTCCGGGTCGATCGAAGCGGTGGACGGCGATACGCCCAGCTCGTTGGACAGACGGTTAGCGTCGAACCCGCCGCTGTTGTACTTCAGCTCGCGGGCGACCTTCGTCTGCTTGGCCTTGGCCCGGCCGCGCCCCATGGGTCGACCCCCTCAACGATGGGGCTCACGGCCCCGAGTCTGACACGTGTTCATGATCAGGACCGGCCTGCCCGAATGGGAGGACCGTCCCTTGGAGCATTAACGGTACCTGTTTCCGCCGCTGGACGGTACGTCGTCGGTGTGACGTGGCGCGCACCGACCGCACCCGCGACGAGGTCTTCCCAGGTCAGGGGAGGTTTTGCGGCGATTTGCACGCTGTCCGGAGGTGTTCGGGGTCCGTCGTTCCAGGACCGATTATCCCCCCTAGGGGGACCTCGGATCACCCGTTCGGGCGGAGAAGTGAGAATCCGGTTCCACATCGTGATGCGCGGGGGGCCGAAGGTGACGGCCCCCCGCGCACCGGCTCACCGGAACGGCCGCGATCAGCCGCGGCGGGCGCCCGGCAGCAGCACCGTGCGCAGCGCGCTGATCTCGCGCATCCGCTTCTCGGCCAGGCGGTCGGCGGCGACGGCCGGCGGGATGCCGTCGGCGGCGGCCCGGGTGAAGATCTCCAGGGTGGTGTCGAAGATCTTGGTGGCCTTGTTCTTGGCCCGCTCGAAGTTGAAGCCGTCGATCTCGTCGGCGACCTGGATCACGCCGCCGGAGTTCACCAGGTAGTCGGGGGCGTAGAGGATGCCGCGGTCGGCCAGGTCCTTCTCGACGCCCGGGTGGGCCAGCTGGTTGTTGGCCGCGCCGCAGACGATCGAGGTGCCGAACTCGCCGAGCGCCGCGACCACCGGGTCGGTCAGCGCGCCGCCGAGGGCGCAGGGGGCGTAGACGTCCAGCTTCGCCTGGAGCAGGGCGGTGGTGTCGGCGACGACCTCCACCTCCGGGTGGGCGGCGCGCACGCGGTTGACGGCGGCCTCGAAGGGGTCGGTGACGACGACGGTGGCGCCGTCCGCGACCAGGTGGCCGACCAGGTAGTGGCCGACCTTGCCGACGCCGGCGACGCCGACCCGCTTGCCGCGCAGGGTGGGCTGGCCCCAGCGGGCCTGGGCGCTGGCGCGCATGCCCTGGAAGACGCCGAAGGCGGTCAGGATGGACGAGTCCCCGGCGCCGCCGTGCTCGGGCGAGCGGCCGGTCACGAACTCGGTCTCGCGCGCGATGACGTCCATGTCCTGGACGTAGGTGCCCACGTCGCAGGCGGTGATGTAGCGGCCGCGCAGGGACTCGACGAAGCGGCCGTAGGCCCGGAGCATCGCCTCGTTCTTGTCCTGGTTCGGGTCGCCGATGATGACGGCCTTGCCGCCGCCGAGGTCGAGGCCGGCCAGCGCGTTCTTGTAGGACATCCCGCGCGACAGGTTCAGCGCGTCCTCCAGGGCCGCCTCCTCGGAGGCGTACGGGAAGAAGCGGGTGCCGCCGAGGGCGGGGCCGAGGGCGGTGGAGTGGATGGCGATGATCGCCTTGAGCCCGGAGCTGCGGTCGTGGCAGAGGACGACCTGCTCGTGGCCGTCGCCGGGGGCGCCGTCCTGCTCGGTGCGGAAGATCCTGCTGAGCACGCCGGGTGCGGGGTGCGTGGCCGGGGTCTGTACGTCGGTCACGGTGGTGACTCCAGTATGGAAAGGCCCGCTGCTGTGGTGCGGGCGCCTAGGGCGAAGAGTAGCCGGGCGGGGGCCGCCGATCCGCCGTCTTGTCCGAGCTTGTGCCGGTTGTCCGAAGGGTGAGACGGCGAGGGATCAGCGGTGCGGGCGCGAACGGTTCGGGGGCGCGCCCTCCCGGGGTCGCGCGGCGCGTGCGACCATGCAGGACGTGACCGTCGTGCGTACCTCCGTACTGCCGCCCTACGCCGCCCACCTGCGCGTCTACGAGCCGTTGGCGGCGTACCCGGAGCCCGAGCGGGCGGGCTGGCAGGCCTATGCGGCGGAGCACGGGCCGGACGCGGTGGCGGCCGAGCAGTCGGTGGCCGCGGCGGTGCTGGAGGAGCAGCGGGAGGCGCTCGCGGAGCTGGCCGCCCGCACGCCCAGGGCGCTGCCGGAGAGGGAGAGCGGGCGGGCGTACCTGCGGATCGTGGACGGCGTACTGTACGTGTGCCCGTGGGCGACCAGGCTGCGCAGTTGGCAGGCGCTGGAGGAGCTGCGGGCGGGGGCTCCGGTGGCGCTGCTGGACACCGCCGTGCCGCCGGCGACGCGGGCGGCCGCCGAGGCGGACCGGGAGCGCTGGCTGTCCGGGCACCCGGACGCCCGGCCGTGGATCCTCACCAGCCGGTGGGAGGTGCCGGTGCGCTGGTTCCTCCCGTTCGGGGACGAGGACCGGTGTTTCGTGCCGGGGAGCACGGGCGGTGAGCGGGCGGACGGGGAAGGGACGGAGGGGGAGCGGGGGAGGGCGGCGGCGCTGTTCTACCTGGTGCCGATGGCCCAGGCGCGGCGCCGGGTGGCGCGGGCCCTGCGGGCGCTGCGCGAGGCGGTGCCGGAGGGGGAGTTGGTGCGCGGGGCGGAGCAGGTCGGGCGGTGGCTGGAGGAGTTCCACCCGCGCTCGCTGGTGGAGCTGGACTACGGGGGGCTGGTGCATCTGCTGGGGCCGGAGCGGCTGTTGGCGGACCGTTCGGCGGGGGAGCTGGAGGACGGGCTGCGGGCGCTGCGGGCGGGGGACACCGCGGAGGCGCTGCGCGCGTACGGGGAACTGACGGTGCGGTGGCGGCGGGTGCTCGCGCTGCGGCAGGCGAACTGACGTCCGACCGCCCGTGTATGACTGTGAGGGGTCTTTGGTCCGCAACGGGGCCGACCAAGGTCCTGGTTCGGGTCAATAGCTGCCGAACGTGACACTACTCACCGTTGACGCGAACTTACCCCTATGTGCAAAAATGGGACAACCAGCCCAACTTCACGTGAGCGTGCCCACTTTTGGGTGGTTCTGGAGTCGATGCGTGCTTTGCGGGGAAACGGAGGGTCTGGTCCCCTCGTAACCGGACGTCACTGTGGCGTGACTGTCCGTTATGGGGTGGTCCATCGCCATCCGTCGGCCTTGAACCCGTGAGGGGTCAATTTTGGCGGTTTGGTCGATAGGGCTGGACGGATGGTGTAGTTGTAGACACCAGGACAAGCCGTTCGTCCTATAACCGACTCGGCCCGTCTATGCCATTTCGGGCATCGCGGGCCAAGGTGCAGAATTTGAAGGATAGAACCGCCCTGGTTCGGTTCTCCCGAGGAGGCCGCTCATGACCGCTCGTACCCCTGATGCTGAGCCGCTGCTGACGCCGGCAGAGGTTGCCACCATGTTCCGCGTTGACCCGAAGACGGTCACCCGCTGGGCCAAGGCGGGCAAGCTGACGTCGATCCGCACGCTCGGCGGTCACCGCCGTTACCGTGAGGCGGAGGTGCGCGCCCTGCTGGCCGGGATTCCCGCCCAGCGCACTGAGGCCTGATAGGCCAAAGGCTCTTTGAAAGGGGCCGCCAACCGGACTCCGCCGGGTCCGGTTGGCGGTCCCTTTGTCGTGCTCGGCGCCGCGCTTCCAGGGGGTCGGAATGCTGAACTCCGGATAACGATTTGGTGCGCAAGATGCGGGGGGGATTTACAGTGAATAAAAGTGCAATTTTACATATTAAATTAGTGGTATCTAGAACGGGCCGTTCCGGGGGTGCCTCCCGGAGGGGGTGAGTGGCGACGATCACAGGGCCTGCCGCTTGCGGTCCGGGCCTGGGTGCGGTAGGAGCCGGACGACCAAAAGCGAGAGGCCCGGAACCTGACGGTTCCGGGCCTCTCGCGCTACGGCGATCCCGACGGGACTTGAACCCGCGACCTCCACCTTGACAGGGTGGCGAGCTAACCAACTGCTCCACGGGACCAGAGTTTTCTGATCTCGTTCACTCGCTTGCCGCGCTGCGAACAAGACAGATCGTAGCCCATGGTGGGCCTCCAGGTCGAACTGGCTCCTGAAGGCCCACCGCGCACCCGCAGCTCAGGGCGCCGCCCGGGTCGCGGGGCCGCCCGGGGGACCTCACAGCGACGCCCGGGCCGCCTCCATCGCCTTCATGATCCGCTTCTCCGAGACCGGGCTCGGCGTGCCCAGCGACTGGGCGAAGAAGCTGACCCGGAGCTCCTCGATCATCCAGCGGATCGCCCGCACCTCCTCGGAGGGCTGCCGCCCGGCCGGCACCGCCGCCAGCAGCTCCCCGTACGCCTGCTGCACCTGCTGGACCTTCAGCAGCTGCTGGGCGTCCCGCTGCGGGTGGTTGGGCAGCGCCTCCAGGCGGCGGTCGACCGCCAGCAGGTAGCGCTTGAGGTCGGGCAGCCGCTGCCAGCCGGTGTCCGTCACGAAGCCCGGGTGCACCAGCGAGGCCAGGTGCAGCCGGACGTCGTTCACGGCGTTCAGCAGCACCGGGCTGCTCACCGACTTCAGCCGGGTCGAGGCCTTGTGGAAGGCGATCAGGGCGGTGGCCGTCTTCAGCGTGGTGTCCGCGGACAGGTCGTACAGGTCCGCCCGCACCTTGTCGTGCAGCTTGCCGAAGGCCGCCTCGTCCCAGGCCGGGCCGCCGGCCAGGGACATCAGCCGGTCCGTCGCGGCCGAGACGACGTCCTCGAACAGGGCGTTGATCGAGCCGTGCGGGCTGTGCGAGAGCGCCAGCTTCGCCTGGTTGCCCAGTCGGCCCTGGATCGACTTGGCCGGGGAGGTCGTCGTCAGCATCAGCAGCCGGCGCGTCCCCTCCCACATCGCCCGGGCCTGGGCCTCCGGGGTGTCGAACAGCTTCACGCCGACCGAGGCGCCCTCGTCCACCAGCGCCGGGTAGGCACGCAGCGAGTGGCCGCGCGAGCGCTGCTCGAAGGTGCGCTGGAGCACCGGCAGCCCGGCCGGCCAGGCGGTCAGCCCGCTCTGCTCGATGCCCTTGCCGGAGGCCGCCGAGGAGAGCGTCTCCTTGAGCTTGGGCTTGAGCTTCAGCCGCAGCTCCTCCAGGTCCTTGGACTCGGCGAGCCTGCGCTTGCCGTCCACCACCCGGAAGGTCACCTTGAGGTGCTCCGGCACCCGTTCGTCGTCCCAGGCCTCCGGGGGCACCGTGACGGCCGTCAGGCGCTTCAGGGCGTGCTCCAGGGACGGCAGCAGGGGCTCCTGGCGGTCCTTCACCTGGCGCAGGGCCGCCCTGGCGAAGTCCGGGGCCGGCACGAAGTTGCGCCGGATCGCCTTGGGCAGCGACTTGATGTACGCGGTGACCAGCTCCTCCCGCAGACCGGGGATCTGCCAGTCGAAGCCCTCCGCGGTGACCTGGTTGAGCACCGGCAGCGGGATGTGGACGGTCACGCCGTCCGCGTCGCTGCCCGGCTCGAACTGGTAGGTCAGCTTGAAGCGCAGCTTGCCCTGCTGCCAGTAGTCCGGGTAGTCGGCCTCGGTGACGCCGTCCGCGGCGTCGTTGATCAGCATCGACTTCTCGAAGTTCAGCAGGTCCGGCTGCTCGTGCCGGGCCTTCTTCCACCAGGCGTCGAAGTGCCGGGTGGAGACGACCTCCTCGGGCAGCCGAGCGTCGTAGAAGTCGAACAGGGTCTGGTCGTCCACCAGGATGTCCCGGCGGCGGGCCCGGTTCTCCAGCTCCTCGACCTCGCCGAGCAGCTTGCGGTTCTCGGCGAAGAACCTGTGGTGGGTCTCCCAGTCGCCCTCGACCAGCGCGTTGCGGATGAACAGCTCGCGGCAGAGCTCCGGGTCGATCCGGCCGTAGTTGACCTTGCGCTGGGCGACGATCGGCATCCCGTAGAGGGTCACCTTCTCGTACGCCAGCACGGCGCCGGCCTTCTTCTCCCAGTGGGGCTCGCTGTAGCTGCGCTTGATCAGGTGCCCGGCCAGCGGCTCGACCCACTCGGGCTCGATCTTCGCGTTGATCCGGGCCCACAGCCGGGAGGTCTCCACCAGCTCGGCGGACATCACCCAGCGCGGGGGCTTCTTGAACAGACCGGAACCCGGGAAGACCGCGAAGCGGGCGCCGCGGGCGCCGCCGTACTCGCGCTTCTCCACGTCGAACAGGCCGATGTGGGAGAGCAGCCCGGCCAGCAGCGACTGGTGGATCCGGTCGGCGTCCGGCTCGGCGTCCGGACGGGGCTCCTCGATCGTCACGCCCAACTGCTTGGCGACCGTGCGCAGCTGGGTGTAGACGTCCTGCCACTCCCGTATCCGCAGGTAGTTGAGGAACTCGGACTTGCACATCCGGCGGAACGCCGAGGAGGAGAGCTCCTTCTGCTGCTCCCGGACGTAGCGCCACATCGCCAGGTAGGAGAGGAAGTCGGAGGTCTCCGAGGAGAACCGGCGGTGCCGCTCGTCGGCGGCCTGGCGCTTCTCGGCGGGGCGCTCGCGCGGGTCCTGGATGGACAGCGCGGCGGCGATCACCATGACGTCGCGCACGCAGCCGTTGCGGTCCGCCTCCAGCACCATGCGGGCCATCCGGGGGTCCACCGGCAGCTGGGCGAGCTTGCGGCCGAGCGCGGTCAGGCGCTTGCGCGGGTCCTTCTCGTCCGGGTCCAGCGCGCCCAGCTCGTGCAGCAGGTGGACGCCGTCCTTGATGTTGCGCGAGTCCGGCGGGTCCAGGAACGGGAAGGCGGAGATGTCGCCCAGGCCGGCCGCGGTCATCTGGAGGATCACCGAGGCCAGGTTGGTGCGCAGGATCTCGGCGTCGGTGAACTCGGGGCGGGAGAGGAAGTCCTCCTCCGAGTACAGCCGGATGCAGATGCCGTCCGAGGTGCGGCCGCAGCGGCCCTTGCGCTGGTTGGCGCTGGCCTGGCTGATCGCCTCGATCGGCAGCCGCTGCACCTTGGTGCGGTGGCTGTAGCGGGAGATCCGGGCGGTGCCCGGATCGATCACGTACTTGATGCCGGGGACGGTCAGCGAGGTCTCGGCCACGTTGGTGGCCAGCACGATCCGGCGCAGGTTGGAGCGCTGGAAGACCCGGTGCTGCTCGGCCGAGCTGAGCCGGGCGTAGAGCGGGAGGACCTCGGTGTTCCTCAGTTTCAGCTTGGTGAGGGCGTCGGCGGTGTCGCGGATCTCGCGCTCGCCGGAGAGGAAGACCAGGATGTCGCCCGGGCCCTCGTCCTGCAGTTCCTGGGCGGCGTCACAGATCGCCTGGATCTGGTCGCGGTCGCGGTCCGCCTCGTCGGCCTCGTCCTCGCCGTCGTCGATCACCGGGCGGTAGCGGACCTCGACGGGGTACGTCCGGCCGGAGACCTCGATGATCGGGGCGTCGCCGAAGTGCCGGGAGAAGCGCTCGGGGTCGATCGTCGCGGAGGTGATCACGACCTTGAGGTCGGGGCGGCGGGGGAGCAGCTGCTTGAGGTAGCCGAGCAGGAAGTCGATGTTGAGGCTGCGCTCGTGCGCCTCGTCGATGATCAGGGTGTCGTACTGGCGCAGATCGCGGTCGGTCTGGATCTCCGCGAGCAGGATGCCGTCCGTCATCAGCTTGACCAGGGTGTCCTGGCCGACCTGGTCGGTGAACCGGACCTTCCAGCCGACGGCCTCGCCGAGCGGGGTGTCCAGCTCCTCCGCGACGCGCTCGGCCACGGTACGGGCGGCGATCCGGCGCGGCTGGGTGTGGCCGACCAGACCGCGCACACCGCGGCCCAGCTCCAGGCAGATCTTCGGGATCTGGGTGGTCTTGCCGGAGCCGGTCTCGCCTGCGACGATCACCACCTGGTGGTCCCGGATCGCCTCCAGGATGTCGTCCTTCTTCTGGCTGACCGGGAGCTCGGCCGGGTAGGTGATCTTCGGCACCGCGTTCCGGCGCTGCTCGACCAGCAGCTCGGCGCGGTCGATGTCGGCGGCGATCTCGGTGGCGATCTTCTGCCGGGCCTCGGGCTTGCGGACCCTGCGGGCCCCCTCCAGCCGGCGTCCGATCCGCACCTCGTCGCGCAGGGTCAGCTCGGGCAGGCGGGCGGCCAGCTCACCGATTCCGGGGCCCTCGGCGGGCACGGGGGCGGACTGGACTGCGGGAGAACTCACTGCGGGCATCCCTCTAGGTTCGCAAGGAGGCACGGCGGAGCGCACCTCGGTTTTCGAGCCCCTCCAGTGTCACAGCCGCCGGCGGCCGATCGCGAACGGCGAATCGCGGGCGCCGAGCAACGGTCGGGGGGGATCTCGGGCTCTGGTGGACGGAGGGGGTGTTCATGGGAGACCAGAAGGTCGCCCGGGACGAGGAGTTCCGGGAGTTCATCGGCGGCGCGTGGTCACGGCTGCTGCGGACGGCGTACCTGCTGGCGGGGGACCGCCACGGCGCCGAGGACCTGGTCCAGCAGGCGCTGGAGCGCGCCTACGTCCACTGGACCAAGGTCCGCGCCGCGGACGACCCGAACGCCTACGTGCGCCGGATCCTGATCAACGAGCACGCCCGGCGGTTCCGCCGCAGACCGGCCGAGTACCTGGTCGAGGCCTTTCCGGACCGGCCCGCCCCGACCGCGCCCGACCCGGATGCCCGGGCCGTGCTGCTCGCCGCGCTCGCCGCCCTGCCGCCCCGGCAGCGCGAGGCCGTGGTGCTGCGGTACTGGGAGGACCTCAGCGAGTCCCAGACCGCGGCGGCCATGGGCTGCTCGGTCGGCACGGTGAAGAGCCAGGCGGCCAGGGGGCTGGCCAAACTCCGGGACACCGCCTCACTCAGCGGACTGATCAGTGTCGGAGTCGGAAGATGAGCGAGGAGCCCGTGACGGGGGACCGGATCGCATGGGTGTGGTCGGCCGTGGAGCCGCTCGACGACGAGCTGACCAGCGACGAGGCGGCGGCCGCGCGGGGTCTGAGCGAGCTCGCGGAGAGCGTGCATCTCGGGGCCGTGCCGTACGAGCGGCTGCTCCTGGCCGGACGGCGCCGGCTGTGGCGCCGACGGCTGCTGACCGGGGTGGGGGCCCTGGTGTTCGTGGCGGTGGCGGGGGCCGGCGCGGTGCTCAGCGAGTGGCGGCCGGGTGGTTCGGCGGTGACGCCCGCAGCCGTCGTCACACCGATCGCCACGGCCACGCCGACCCCCACGGCCACTCGGCCCGGCAGGGACCCGTTCACCCCCGTCCGGGTCAAGATCCACGAGAGCGTCTCGAAGGGCCACGCCCTGGAGGCCTGGGTGGCCCTGTGGCCGGCGGCCCCGACCTCGGAGGACGGCGCCAAGCAGGCCGAGTTGATCTGGGCGGAGCGGCACGCCGCCGATCCGACCCTGACGCCGGGCTCCTCGCGGAGCGCGTACCCGAGCTGGGATCCGTCCATGGACCGGGTCGACATCTACCTCGTCTCGGACGGAAAGCGGCAGCCCATGGACCGCGTGCAGTCGGCCGCCGCCCCCGGCGGGCCGAAGAAGGTGGGCCTGGGGGGCGTCTCCGACGGAGTGCCGCTCGACCGCGTGGTCGGGACGGCCAGCGTTACGGAAATGGCGGTGATCCAGGCGGATGCCGCGGTCGCGAAGGTCGTGGTCGGCTGGAAGGGCGGCGGCTCCACCGAGGTGGTGCCGGTCGGGGTCGGGGACTCGCCGTCCCGTTGGTACGCCGTCGTCCACAAGCCGAACTCCTCCGACAGCACCGTGACCTCCTACGCCGCCGACGGATCGGTGCTGGGGACCGAGACCTCGTGGTGGTGATCCGGCGCCGGGCACGGGCCGAGCAGCCGCTGTGCCCGGTTGTCGGTGCCGTGGCGGCAGAGTCGACGCCGGACACCTCCAGGCATCGACGGGGCGGAGGCGACGGCCGGGGAACGGGGGCGAAGGGTCTGCCGGAGGAAAGGCCGGACGGGTGCACGACGTCGTGAGCCGGCACGTCGAGCGGGGCGCGGCTTCACGGCTGGAGGGCGGCCTCGTCGGCGTCCGGGAGCCAGTCCCGGGACGGGTCGTACTCCAGCCACCGGCTGCGGGCGGCCTCGGCGGTGAACGCCCGCAGCAGGCGGTCCAGTTGGCCGTTGTCCTCGGCGCCGCCGTCGGTACGCCAGAGCAGTGACCAGGCGTACAGCGGGGTCGGGTCGGCCAGCGGGACGGTGCGCACGCCGGGGCGGTCCGGCAGCGGGCCGTCGGCGGGGACGAGGGAGAAGCAGCTCGGGTCGGCGGCGACCTGGTCGAGGAAGTGCTCCAGACCCAGATTGGTCGAGCCGACCCGGGCGGTGATGTCGAACCTCGCGGCGAAGCGGGTCAGGAAGTCCAGCCGGTCCACCGCCGCCGGATAGCGCAGCACACTGCGGCGCAACTGCACCGGGCTCAGGGTGTCCCGGTCGGCCAGTGGGTGGTCCGCGCTGAGCAGCGCGTCGACCGGCTCCAGTCGGACCAGCCGGTGCGTCAGCCCGGCGTCGGCGCCGTCCGGCAGGGCGTGCACCCGGCCGAACCCGGCATCCGCCTCCCCGCGCAGCAGCGCCGCCGCCACCGACGGCAGGTCCCGACCCGGCACCGGCTCCACCTCCAGGCCGGGCGCCGCGTCCACGGCTTGTGCGAGGGTGCGCATCGGGGCGTAGAGGTGTCCCCACACGTCGATCCGCAGTGGTCGTCCGGTCTGCTGGACGGCGGCCACGGCCAGGTCTCCCTGCGTGAGCACTCGCCGGGCCGGGGCCAGGAAACGGGTGCCGGCCGCGGTGAGGCTGACGCCGCGGGCGTCGCGTTCCAGGAGGCGGAGGCCGAGGGTGGCTTCCAGGCGGGCGATGCGTTTGGAGAGGCCCTGTTGGCTGATGCCGAGCCGGGCTGCCGCCCGGCCGAAGTGCAGGGTCTCGGCGGTGGTGACGAAGGCTCGTACCTGTCCCAGATCCAGATCCACCTGGGGAACCCTAGTGGGGGGTTGCTGTTGGGGGGGTGTTGGTTGTTCGGGGGGCTTTCGGGAGGGTGGGTGACGCCGGGGGCGGTTGAGGGGGGGGGGGCGGAGGGGGCGGGGTTGTTTTTGGTCGGGGCCAGAGAT